>CAZNKB010000001.1:0-203329 GCA_964573695.1 uncultured Gammaproteobacteria bacterium
TATGCTGCGGGACTTGGATTCGAACCAAGATAACATCCTCCAGAGGGATGCGTACTACCGTTATACGATCCCGCAAGTGAGCCTATTATACCCCATAAGAACAGACTCAGGAATAGATGATCCACGGCTATTACTGGTACAATAGCATCATCATGGTACAGATCGCAAAATTCTTACTTAACCGCAAAGAACCCCGCATTCCGTTTACCCAGGCCGGCTACGACAAGATAGTCGCGGAAAAGGCACAACTGGAAGCCAAACGGCCGGAAGCCGTTGACCACCTCAAAAAATCGCGTGAGATGGGCGACTTATCCGAAAACGGATATTACAAAGCCTCCCGGCAACAGCTAAATTTTATCGACGGCAGATTGCGCCGGATAACACGGCTTATTAAGCTCGCCAAAATCGTCACATCTGTGAGTGACGGCACAGTACAAATAGGAAGCACGGTCAAACTCAAAGACGCTGATAACGAATATGAATATACCCTCGTAGGCGGGTACGAATCCGATCCGGCGCAAAAGACTATTTCCCATATCTCCCCGCTTGGAAAAGCTCTCATGGGCAAAAAGAAAAACGACGTGATAGAAGTAATTGCTCCCTCTGGGGCAAAAACTTATACGGTTGTAGATATCTCATAATCTACTCAATCGGCCGCTCCCAATCGAGAACATCAACATGTGTGATACGCGCATGCACCCGAAGCGGCGCGAATTCATTCGCTACCACATCAAACGGCAGCAGAATCCTTTTTGATCTGCCATTGGGATAGCGTCTGGGTATTTCGGCAAATGAAAGGGTTTCTTTCCCCAATACGCTGCCCATAGTTTTGAGCATGGATACGGACAAAACATCGCCATACAGATCCGTGGCTTCCTCCATTTTTGCTGCAACGACAAACAAAGAAAACAACCGGCGCCCTATGCCGTTTCTTCGGAGTGTGTCGGCGACACTGAAGCTCTCTACAAATGCCTCGCGTCTCTTTCCGTATCTCGACACGACGCCTCGTATGCCGCAATCGTACGGCAGGGTAATTTCGAAATACGGTGCGCCTACCCGGGACAACCGTCCAGGGGATTGGCGTATATGCTTTATTTGAGTAGCGACATCGGGAATTACCTCTGTAATCATAATTGCCTGGAATTATACAACGAAAAACAACTCACTCGAGGGCGAGGGGGCACATGCTTCTATTTTTCCATGAGGGCCAAGATTTTTTGTGTCGTATTATAGTTTCGCATCGTCATGTCCTGATAGATTTTCTTGCCGATCATCTTCGTAAACCCGCTCTTGGTAAGAGCGGATATACTCGTCGACATATATAGCACGTTACGGCCGACGTGAAGAGCATCCACACCTGGCTTCACCGGCACTTCTTCGGCTGCCGCGGTAGCTGTCATAGGGGGAATAACAAAAGCCACGTATTTCCTTACCTCCCCACCGTCTTTCCAAACAGCCGGAGAATCATTTACCACCTCCTGCATTTCTTTCAGGGAAAGGACGACAACGCGTGACGTTATGTGAAATGTTTTGAGGATTGTTTCCTCAATAATTTTTGCCATTTTCCTCTGGTCAATTGTGACTGATTCAAACAGAACATTCCCGCTTGCGATAAACGTAGATACTTTTTGGAACCCTGCTTTTTCTATGGCAAGGGCAAGGTTTGCCATTTTTATAAGGCTTTTGCCTCCGACATTAATCCCCCGCAGCAACGCGACGTATTTCATAGGGATACTATATCATGATCGTGATCTTCACGATTACGTTATAATCCAATTATTCAGGTATGCATAAAAATATCAGATTACTTTCCTGGTTTAATTTTTTTACCGATTTCGTATTTTTCGCTCCGGTAGCGATTATTTATTTTGCGCAAATCACCGGCTCGTATGCCGTCGGCATGAGTGTTTTTTCTATCGCGTATCTATCGTCTGCGGCCTTTGAAGTACCGACGGGCATCATATCTGACATCATCGGCCGCAAAAAAACAGTTATTTCGGGAGCCCTTGCCTCATGTGCGTGCGTTATCCTTTATGCGCTCGCCAACAACTTCTGGATGCTTGCCCTTGGAGCGCTTATGCAGGGAATTTCCCGATCGTTTTATAGCGGGAACAACGATGCGCTTCTTCACGATACATTGAAAGAATCGGGAAACGAACACAAGTATCACGAATACCTGGGGCGCACTAGCGCCATGTTTCAGGTAGCGCTGGCGATCGCTGCTACAACCGGCAGTATTATGGCGGCGAATTCATTTACACTCGTGATGTGGGCATCCGTACTTCCACAACTCATAGCGCTTATCATCGCGTTCCAACTTTACGAGCCTTCCGTTGCCTCCCCCCGAAATACAAATATTTACCGGCACCTCAGGGAGTCGCTTGGTGAATTCCGGAAGAATTACAAACTCCGATTGCTGACAACCGCGTCGGTATTGCGTTTCGGACTAGGGGAGTCAACGTTTTTCCTCCGGTCGACGTTTATCAATGGTCTATGGCCGATCTGGGCGATCGGCATTTCTTATTCGTTTTCCCATATAAGCGGTGCACTTAGCTACTATTACAGCGGACGCGTCATAGACAAACATAAACCGTTGCGGGTACTGAATTTCGAAATACTCTTTAACCGGACTATCAATTTTGTAGCCCTCCTTTTCCCCACAGTTGTGTCACCGGCGCTTATGTCCCTCAGTTCATTAACGTACGGAGTCGGATCCGTCGCGATGAACGCATTGTTGCAACGAGAATTTACCCAGAATCAGCGCGCGACAATGAGCTCGTTGGCATCTTTTGCAGGGAGCATCGCGTTCGGATTTTTTGCCTGGATTATGGGAGCTATTGCTGACTACTACGACCCCAGAACGGCTATGATCGTAGCACACCTCTTGCTACTCTCCCCTTTGTTATTTTATCGGTTGGTATTTCATCACGATAACAAAGACGTGTCGCTGTAGCTTACTGGGGAATGGCCACTTCTAATCGGATTTTCCGGTAGGTAATCGTTCCGATAACAGGATCTTCTTCATCGAAATTTTCCGGCGACTCTTCCCTGCTTCCATAATCTTTTTGCCGTGCTACTTCCTCCAGTATCAGCCTTTGCGATTCGTTTACCTCATGGTCTCCAGTGTTGAGTCTAAATACTTCTATGCCGCGGCTTTCCAAGTCGGCAAGCAACCTATCCCAGTACGGCTGCAGTTCATGTGGATCGTGCGCCACAAGCCCGTCACGCTTCATGGCGCGGTTTTTGATCGTGTCGTCGTTCGCATACAGATATACGACCAAATCCGGCTTGGGAAATGTAGACAAATGGTGGTCATATAACCACTGGAGATACGTGAACTGATCATCGCTGATCAAGCCCTGATCATGAAGATATCTATTGTATATATCTGTTGCCAATACGCCGCTTTCCCGAAAGTGCGGATCAGTAAGACCTTCGGCTTTTGTATCTAGAATCTCTAACTGCATGAGCTGTGTCGTTTTGTGGAGCTGATTTTGAAAGGCGAATTTCTTAGGATTTTCCAAAAACAGGGGAAATACCGGATTGTCGGGCTCGGTGTGCACGGAAAATCCTTTATCCTGAAGGGCGCCCAGAAGCGTTGATTTACCGGAACACGCAGCACCAATGATTGTTATTTGAAATCTGGGGTTCGGTTCTACTTCTTTGTTCTCAGCAACTATTGATCTTTCTCTCATCGTTATTATCCTGGGGCAGGTTTGTATCACTATACTACTATTTGACCGTTTGTAAAATACCTTTCTTTCATACGTAGGGCGTTTGCTATAATGAACCAATGATACAAGCGCTTATCCTCGATATAGACGGTGTCATGGTCGGTGAAAAAATAGGATATAACTCGCCATACCCGCACAAAGATGTCATCAGCCGTCTCTCGAGTATCCGTACGGGAGGGATTCCAATCATTCTTTGCACTGCCAAACCACATTACTCGATAACACCGATCATTAAATCCGCCCACCTCACCAACCCGCATATCACATTTGCCGGAGGCGTGATCATCGATCCTCTACAAAACACTATCGTCGAATCCCATCCGCTGCCCAAACAAACTGCAGAAGACGTCATCACCACATGTATCCAGCATAATTTTTATACCGAAGTATATACGCTAAGCGCTTACTACATACTCCGATCACAGCGATCAGCGCTTACAGACGTACACACGCACATCCTGCAGCAAGAGCCCGTGCTCCTTGACACACTGGACCCCATTGCGAAAGAAGAACATATCTACAAAATCCTGCCGGTAGTTCCGAATGAATCCGGCATAGACACGGTCAACAAGGCATTCGCCCCATACACAAACACAATAGACATAGCTTGGAGCATCCACCCGATCGCCAATCCACATCAATTTTGTAACGTCGCCCCGGCAGGAGTCTCCAAAGGTCAGGCCGCCCTAAATGTCCTTTCACACCTCGGCATTGATCCGGCCAACACATTAAGCGTCGGTGATAGCACGAGCGATTGGAAATTCATGGGGCTGTGTGGATTTGTCGCTACGCTTGCAAACGGGCAGGACCCGCTCAAAAATCTGGTTCGTGAGAAACAGAAAGCCGGATACATCGGTGGGCACGTCGATGAAAACGGCTTACTTTCCATATTCGATCATTTTTCACTTTAAGGACTGTATAATACACTCATGCACTGGCTCATTTTTTCCGCGATAAACGTCGTTGCCATATCGGTATCTTCGCTTTTCCAAAAACTGGCAATGAAAAACGAGAAAAGCGATCCGGTCACCTCTACGGCAATTTTCCAATTCCTTTTTGCCCTGTTTGGGGGTGTCGCCGCTCTTATCTCAGGATTTCACTTGCCGCCGTCGGAATTATTCGTTTATTTCATTTTCTCATCAATTCTATATGCGATAGGAACAACGAGTTTTTTTCGCGCCGCGCAGATCCTCGAAGCGTCCGAACTCACGGTACTTGGCAGCTTTGGTACCATAGTCACCATCCTCATTTCATTTTTCTTCCTGGGTGAGCGACTATCGACTCCCCAATGGTTGGGGGCCGCGTTTATACTTACCGGCGTAACGATTGTTTCGTACGAACGGACGGGTATAAAATTTAATTCCGGCGTCATATGGGCTCTGGTCGGAGCATTTTGTTACGGGCTCGGTGTCACGTTTGATGCGTACATTTTGCGGTTTTATGATGCGCTGTCGTTTATTCCTGTTATATCGACTCTCACCGGAATTGTCGTCCTCGTCATACATCCCAATAAAATATCCAAATTTTTCGTCGACCTGCGCACGGTAAATAGTAATTTGCGTATCTTTACATTCCTCTATGTCATCGGAGCCATATCTTTTTATTATCCTATTAGCCAGGGCATACTGGTCTCACAAATGAGCTCTATCGGGCGCGTTTCCATAATTTTGACTGTGATACTCGCCATGATATTTCTCAAGGAACGCTTGCATATTGGCAAAAAAATACTAGGTGCTATACTCACAACGATCGGTATCATGCTTATCAAATGATATGAAAGATAAATATTCTGCCGTGTGGGTATCCCACTCATCCATAAGCGACTATCTCAAATGTCCTCGGGCATATTTTTTGCGTAACGTTTACAGAGATCCTAAAACCAACAGAAAAATATCCGTCATGGAACCTCCCCTCGCCCTTGGTCAGGCAGTTCACGACACCATAGATACTCTATCCAAGCTCCCGGTAGACCAACGGTTTACTACTCCACTCATGGAGACATTTGAAAAAATATGGGAAAACGTACACGGCCAGAAAGGTGGGTTTACCGACGACGAGCAGGAAGAAAAATTTAAATCGCGCGCCAGGGATATGATCACCCGTATTATCGCTCATCCGGGTCCGCTCAAAGAAAAAGCCATAAAAATCCGCCAGGAACTCCCCTACTACTGGTTATCCGAAGAAGATAACATTATTCTCTGCGGCAAGGTAGACTGGCTGGAATACAAGGACGACTCCGACAGTGTCCGCATCATCGATTTCAAAACAGGAAAATTCGACGAAGATCCGGATTCACTACAACTGCCTATCTATTACTTGCTTACGAGCCACACCCAAACAAAACCTATATCAGCTATAAGTTACTGGTATCTTGATCGTGACGATGCTCCAATCGACATGCAGTTACCGGATGTGCAAACTTCGGAAAAGAAAATTCTCGATCTCGCCAGAAAAGTGGCGCTCGCCCGTAAACTTGGACACTTCAAGTGCCGAGAGGGAGAATGCCGCGCCTGCAGGCCATACGAAGCGGTACTCGCGGGCAAAGCGATACACGTCGGCATCAATACGTATGGACAGGATCTGTATATATTACCCAACACGGAAAAATAATCGCATACCATGAACCTTAAGCAACTTATCGACGACTATCTCAAACAGGCAACACTCATGCAGGTCGCCACAACAAACAATGATCAGCCGTGGGCGTGCAGCGTGTACTTTGCACCAGACCACGCTATGAACCTCTATTGGTTGTCCAAACCGGACAGACGGCACTCGCGAGAGTTAGCAAAAAATAAAAAAGTTGCTGGCACCATAGTGCTGCCTCATACGCCGGGAGACAAAGTCCGCGGCATCCAATTTGAGGGAACAGCTAATGAAATAACTGATCCGGCCCAACTAACCAACGCCATGGAACTTTACGCAAAACGATTTGGTATGCCACAGGAACGCATGAATGCGATCATTTCCCATAAAGACGGTCATTCCTGCTACAGGGTCATCCCGACTCTCTATGTGTTGTTTGATGAAATCAACTTCCCTGACGCTTCAAGACAGGAATACACACCGACGACAACAATATGAACTTTGAAGACTTTCAGAAAATCGTGAAGAAAACCTCCATATATCCTCATCAGGGAAACAATGTGGCCTATGTGACGCTGGGACTCGCGGGAGAAGCCGGTGAAGTAGCAGACAAAGTGAAAAAACTGATTCGTGATGATGAGGGAATACTGACCCCCGACAAAAAGAAAGAAATGATCAAAGAACTGGGGGATGTCTTGTGGTATCTGACTGCGTGTGCAAGCGAACTGGGCGTTGACCTCGAAGAGGTCGCAACCCAGAACGCTAAAAAGGTGGAGGACCGGAAATCACGGGGTGTGCTCTCCGGTGAAGGCGACAACCGGTAATACTAATCAGGTAGCGAAACATAACCGTTACGACGCTCAACAAGCCCATCCCGGATAAGGCCTTCGACAATTCCTGCGAAAAAAACGCGCTCCTTGCTATACTGATTCATAAAGTCCGTTATCAGTTTTTTCTCATTTAGCCTACCCAATCGCAGCAAATCGACTATTCTGCCCCTATAGTACCTATCGGAATCCTTAAACGGTTTTTGCTTTTTGACCAGGCGCATGGTTTTCTTTTGTTTTGTCATCGCGAGCGCACCGTAATCCATAAGTGCTTGGTGCCACTCCCAGGACTTACCCTTGGGCACGAGCTGATCTGCCACTGTTTGAATCGTTTTTTCCTTCTGTGTCCTACCAGAAAAGAAAAAGTGAGTAATTATCTGGCGTATGTTCGTGTCCACCATGGCGACATTCATGCCATAAGCGAATACCATAAGTGCTCGAGCAGTATATGTCCCCACACCCGGGAGTTTGGTAAGCAATACTTCATCTTTTGGAAATTTATCATGATAGGAAGCTACGACTACTTCCGCGGTCTTCCTGAGGTACAAGGCCCTGCGGTTATACCCCATGCCTTTCCAAATTTTGAGGACACGCGCCGGACTGGCTTTTGCTAGTACGCGGATATCGGGAAACGCTTCGATGAACTCCGTATACTTCGGGATTACCCGAATTACCTGCGTTTGTTGCAGCATCACTTCCGAAACCAGAATCTTATATGGATCACGCGTATGTCTCCATGGTAAATCGCGTCTGTTTTCGCTCCACCAGGCAAAGATATGCGTCTCAAACGCGCGCACCTTTTGCCTAGACAGTTTCATGTGGTTCATTCTATCACACAAAATCCAGCCCTAAAAAAAAGGCTGGAGCTTGTTAACAATCTAAAATACCGAGTGAGTTAGGGATTCGGGGTGGCTGTAACCGCTGCCGAAGGAGCCGGGACACTAAAATCTTTTACATGCGTCACTTCGGTGACTGTATTTAGCGTCCTGTCCCAAAGTCCTCGCACCCGAACCTTGTGGCCAGCTTTTACCTCCGCCTGTGTCATCGTCTCGCCCTTGCGATTCTCAAACTTGGTGGCTGCCGAAACGGTAACTGTTTGGTCCGCCCGGTTTTCGCTCTTGGTACTCATGACCCAACCGCCTGACAGGATCGACTTCACCTCGCCGAAAAATACTCCGAATCTCTTTTGGATCGATACGTTTCGAATGAGTTTGGCGTTTATGGCCGTATGCGTATCGTCAGTCCATTGACCGATGACATTCACTATGTTTCCGACGCTAAACTCCGAAAGCTCGGCTTTGCCCCAAAATCTTCGCCTCAATTGCGTTTTGCTGTCGAAATTCACTGTGTAGCTTTTGCCGTCCTTTTCTATCGTGAGTGTCGTATCGGATTTGGCCGTAATTTTACCGCTGCCGATTGCAGCACGACCGAAACCCAAAAACTGCTTCATCTCACCGGTCTTGGAACTCACGCGGTCCCGGATCTGTTCCATGAGGTTTTTTCGTTCTTCACGCACTTCCTGACGGGCTTCCCGAAGATTCTGCCGGGCTTCCTGTACGGATTCTGCGGATACAATGCCGGGTGACACCAAACCAAAGGACATTACCAATGCTACCGTGGCTATTTTTTGGCTTAACATCATACGTATACTACCTTTCTATACTGTAGTACGCAGCAGTGACGCAAAAAGTTTCACTTGGATGCAAATCCTAAGGGGTATAGGTAACACTGAGCTCTTTCTCAGAATAGTTTCCTGCTGCGTCGTTTGCTACAACCAGAATATAATTATCTCCTTCTTCCAGGGTAATCGTTGCCGAAAAATTCCCCACAGTATCTGCCTTTGTCTCGGTATCGTTTATAAACACCTCTGCTCCTGCAACCGTTTTACCTTTTACAGTGAGTGAACTATTTGAAACCGTGCTGTTATTTACAGGCAAACTTACCGAAAGCGTAATGCCAGACGACAACACAAGAGCATCTTTAGTTGTTTCTGCCTTTGAGGGAGTAATTGTTACCTGGGAGGTGTCCGAAGGGACTGCCGTGTCCACCGGAGATGACCCCGTCTGTCTTGTCATGATAGGGCGCACAACAACAGCAGCTCCTATGATAACTACCACACCCGCTATAAGGGGAATATATTTTTGCATAGTGGCCCTCCTTATGTATTGTTACTGTTTTTTTTCCTCTTTGCAAGCTCTGCGAGACGCCGTTTAACCACGCGCCTCCTATGCCTCGTCACAGCCCATATACCTAGAAGTAAGCATGTCAATACGAATACAGCAAGGGTTGCTCGCTCGGGCACTTCCTGTAATGCAACTGACAGCGTATCCTGCCAAAATTCAGAAATAATTTCTTTGTCCTCATAGAGGATCTCTAGCACGTCCCACGTTTGCCTCTCTGCCATAATGGCATACACCCTATACGCGAATATGCCGATGCCTCCGGCTAGTAGTAGTATTGTCGCGGTAAAAATAGTAATCCACCGTGTCGAGCGTTCGTGCTCGAAACGGGCAACTTTATCCATTACCGCATGGGAAATATCACGTTGCTTCATATGCCAAAAGCCTCCGGAGCGCGGTTTTTGCCCTGCGCAAATGCGTCCGTACTGTGTTTACCGGAAGGTGCATCTTCTTGCTCATTTGTTCATACGACAAATCTTCGAAATAGTAAAGAGTAATTACCTTCTTATATTTTGCGTCTATCGCCTCTAATGCCCGAGCTATTCGCTGTTTTTCGTCGTTTCTCATGAGTGTCTCGTCCGGCTGCTCGGAGTCGGATATATGTTCAGCTGTTTCAAGGGGAACATGTCTCAAGCGGCTTCGCAAGTAAGAAATTGATTTATTCCGTGCTATGGAATACACATACGTCGAAAACTTCCTGGTGTCGTCAACGTTATCTATCGTTTTGTAAAGACTTATGAATGTGTCCTGAACCACATCCTGGGCCATAATAGAGTCGCGAATGAGGTAGGTGACAAAAGAATATAATTTGTTTTGGTATCTCAAAACAAGCTGTTCAAAGGCCGACACACTTCCTTCCTTTACCGCACGTAACAACGACTCATCGCTCTCTTTGTGCATACGTGCTCCCAATTATAGTACAATACGATCATGAAAGCCGGTGTTGTCGCCCTTGTAGGACGCCCCAATGTAGGAAAATCCACCCTTCTTAATACTCTTTTAGGACAGAAGGTCTCTATCACGTCTCCAAAACCGCAGACAACCAGGTTTTCTATTCAGGCAGTATATGAGGAAGAACGCGGGCAAATCGTTTTCATGGACACTCCCGGAGTCTTCTCCAAAGTGAAAGATCAGGTTGCCGCCCGGATAAACTTACGGACGGAAGAAACTATTGACCGGGGCGTCGACGTTATCGTCTACATGGTGGACCATACGAGAGAACGGGCAGAGGAAGAGAACCGGGTGCTCGGTATTGTAAGAAAGGTCAAAACACCCAAAATTCTTGTCATAAATAAAACCGATATCACATCCCCTTCACACATCGTGCAGTATCGCTTCATGGAAGAAGAATTCGATAAAGTCGTGTCGATATCAGCACTCAACAATAAGCACATCCCGCTTCTTTTGGATGCGATATTCGAATATCTCCCCGAGGGGAAACCGATTGTTGATACTCACGACATGATCCAACCCGGGCTCAACCTGGACAGCAAAATGTTTATTTCGGAAATCATCCGTGAAAAAGCATTTTTAAACCTACGACGTGAAATTCCTTATGCAATCACCGCAGTCGTTGACGATATAGAGGAGCGGGATAACGGGGTCACCTTCATCAAAGCAAGGCTTCTCACTTCCGCCGACCGGTATAAAGGCATGATCATCGGAAAAAACGGCGACATGATAAAAGAAATTAGCATGGCCGCACGCAAAGAACTTGAGGTTGCTGCAAACAAAAAGGTGTATCTGGAACTGACGGTAGAAACCGATCCTCACTGGATCGATTATGTGTAACCCTATTTATCTAATTTGAGCCTTGAAATCGTCGGCCCAGACCTCAATACTTCCAGAGATTCCAATAGTGGCGGTCCAACGGACTTCCCTGTGATTTTAACGCGCACGTCCATAAACACGTCCTTCGCTTTCTGATTGTTCTTTTCCGCCTCTTCCCGAATGGCTTTTTCCATTGCGTCATGCGTCCAGTTGTTTTCTACTGATTTCAATGCTGTTGTGGCGGTGCTTAGCAAAGCAGGATTAACCTCTTTTTCATAAACGGACGGCTCCGCGTAGAAAAAGCCTGCCAGTGACCAAAATTCAGCAAGAGTTTTCATACGCTCTTTCACGAGCGGGAGTATTTGTTTCATCGTTATATCATCATGTGGAATCTTGGAGTCAAATGCATACAATTTCTCCATAAGCTCTCCATCACTCATCTGGCGTATATATTCCCCATTCATCCATCGCAGTTTTTCCACATCAAAAATGGGTGCCGATGTTTTAAGCTGGGATATTTCAAACACGTCTCTCATCTCATGCACCGAAAACACATCCCGTCCGTCCGGATACGACCAAGCCAGACTCGCGAGGTAATTCAGTATTGCCTCCGGCAAATATCCTTTTGCCTTATAGTCAGAAACCCAGACGGGATTTTTTCTCTTGCTTAATTTGCTTCTATCAGGATTTCGCAGTACCGAAACATGCGCGATATTGGGAATATCCCACCCGAAAAACTGATACAACAGAATGTGCTTAGGTGTTGATGATATCCACTCCTCCCCGCGGATGATATGGGAAATTTTCATCTCATGATCATCAACAACCACACCGAGATGATACGTCGGAAAATTATCGGATTTGAGAATTACCTGATCGTCTATCAGCGCATTTTCAAACGAAACTTCTCCGCGGATAAGATCTGTAAACGTCGTGACTCCCTCATCCGGTACACTCATGCGGATGACATGGCGCTCTCCTTTTTCTACTCGGCTTTTGGCCTCGTCGGGATCGATTACCTTGCACAAACCGTCGTACATCGGCGGCTTATGCGCTACCTCCTGCTTCTTGCGCATTTCTTCCAGACGCTCTGACGTGCAGAAACAATAATATGCATGACCTTTGTCAATGAGTTCTTCTGCGTATTTTCTATAGCTTTCCAGGCGATCCGATTGGCGGTATGGGGCATAAGGGCCACCGATATCGGGACCCTCGTCATGAGGAATACCCAACCAGTCAAGCGATGCCAATATCCGCATCTCTGACCCTTCCACCAGTCTCGTCCGATCGGTATCCTCGATGCGGATAATAAACTGACCTCCGGCCTTTTTAGCCACGACGTAATTTACGAGCGCTGTGTAGGCATTACCGATATGGAGATCTTGGCCGGTCGGAGACGGCGCAATTCGGGTTCTCACGGTCATACGATTGATTCTATCAAGTCATATCCATATACTCAATGTAGGGGTACTCACCTCTTGTGGTACCATACTGCCTATGGGTTCACTTACTGAAACAGCTTTCTATACCAGAAGGACGATCAACTGGACGATCATCGGGATCATCGGCTATGTTCTCTTGCGGATCTTTTGGGGCCTCGTGGTGACGGTCTATCTCACCATATTTCCGCCGAAACCTCCCCCTCCAAACCATGCATTCGGCAGTCTACCCGCTGTTATCTTCCCGCCGAAGCAAGCATCTCCTTCGGCCCAACTTATCTTCCAACTTCAAACTATTGAAGGCTCCGTGCCTGTAGCTTCGGTATCCGCAAATATTTACTTTATGCCCAAGAAAGGATCGAACTTACTGGCGCTTTCGACAGCTCAGGCGTTTGCAAAACGTCTCGGCTTTACGACGACGCCCGTGCCGGAACCGTCGAACAAAAATATATATCGATTTGACGACCTGAGTAACCCATTGCGACATCTCTGGTACGATATCGTTTCCACGAACTTTATCATCCGGTATGATTTTCAGCAGGATGCAGGACTATTCCTCAACAGTAAAGTTCCCTCTGCGGTTGAAGCCAAATCGGAAGCCAAAAACATGCTTCAGACCTATGGATTATATCCGGAAGACTTTAACGGTGGAGACGTACGCGTCACGTACTATAAAGTCGCGGAAAATTCACTCGTTCCGGTCTCCAGCCAGTCACAAGCCGATGCAGTCAGGGTCGATTTTTATCGTCCGAATATCGCAAGTACCCGAGTCGTCACGGGAACACTCTCGGAAGGGCCGATATCAATCGTATTGTCGGGATCAGGAAATGCCAAAAAACGCGTCCTTCAGTTTTCTTATGCGTATTGGCCGATTGATTACAGTACGGTAGCGACATATGCCCTGAAAACCAGCACCCAGGCATGGCAGGAATTACAGGTAGGCGGCGGATTTATACTTCAGCTTCCGAAAACTCCGCTCGTGACGGTACGAAACGTCTATCTGGCATACTATGATTCGGTGGCTCCCCAAACATATCTGCAACCGGTGTTCGTCTTTGAGGGGGACGACGGATTTATCGCGTATGTATCGGCGGTCAGCCCGGAATTCATCGAGTGATTATTACGACGGAGGAGAAAACGACTGCCATTCGTAAGTTGCAAATACCCAATTGATGAGCATTTCGGTATCTACAAATCGATTCTGACTCTTGAGTACCACGATAACGACTCTGTGTCCGTTGCGCTCAACGAGCGTCACCAAATTTTCTCCTGCTTCCTCCGTCCAACCGGTTTTGATGCCCGCCACACCGGGTATTTTACCCAATAATGTGTTCACGTTCGTAAGCGGATGAAAACGCGTATGGGTAACATCCGATATGGTTATTTGAGGAATAGCCACGATTTTTGCAATCGTTTTGTTGGTCAGCGCAAAGGCTGCTAATCGGGTAAGGTCGATAGCTGTCATCACGTGGTTAGGATCATCGAATCCAACAGGGTTAGTAAAAAACGAGTTTGTCAGATGCAAATTTTTTGCCTTCTCGTTCATTGCCGTAACGAAGGCGGGTACTCCACCCGGAAAATGCTCCGCCAGTGCCCATGCGGCGTCATTACCCGACTGCACCAGTGCACCGTAAAGTAAATTCTCTACCGTAATTTCTTCTCCCGGAACAAGCCCCATAACCGCCCCGCTATTTGCCACTGTAGCGACCTTTACGATTTCATCCAGATTATAATGATCAAGAGCCACCAGGGCTGTCATGATCTTGGTCGTCGACGCCGGAAAGAGTGAAACTTCAGTATTGCGTCCAAACAGCGTGACCCCGCTTACCAGGTCGTACACGACAACTCCCGTTGCTGATATTTCCAAACCCGGGTACACACCTGATTTGTTTATCGGGTATGGAGCCTGTGTCGGAGTCGGAAACGGA
Organism: uncultured Gammaproteobacteria bacterium; assembly: GCA_964573695.1. Lineage (GTDB taxonomy): Bacteria > Patescibacteriota > Microgenomatia > UBA10105 > UBA927 > UBA927. The sequence continues at coordinate 14,465 of CAZNKB010000001.1, forward strand.
AACGGCAACAACCGATGTATGGGACTGCCTACCGCTGACATTTTCGTATAGATCTGACTGCCCGGGGAAAATACGAACCAAACACTGAATATCAAAAGAAAAAGGAGCTTATCCCACTGACGAACGATCCAGGATGTACGAAACCGGTTTATGATTGAGTTAGGCATCTTTGGAAAATTCCCCCGCGACCGGGTTCGCTACTTTTTCATATCCCGACTCACTCATCCGCATGGAATGGGTATGAAGACCGGCATTAAACGACACGTGTGAATTATGCCGCACCGATGTATCCATATATAAGGGTATACCGAATATTTTCCCGAACGGCGGGACTGCTCCTATAGTTACCCCGGTCACCGACTCTACCTCTTCCGGGGTTGCCATACGCAAATCCCGAATATGATAAAGGGATTTAAATGATTTCATGTCCAATTTCCGATTTCCCGGAATCACGACCATAATAGGCTTTCCGTCCGCAAAGAGAAGCAGCGCTTTCGCACCCTCTGAAAGAGGGGTATTTCTTACTTTTGCCGCCTCTTCGGATGTATGCACTGCCTCATGGGTGTATGGCTCGAAATCTATTCCTGCGGATTTGATCTCATCAGCGATACGCGCATATACTGCGTTCCCGTCTGCGGGTTTGGCTTTGTGAACCGATTTAACGGCAATGCCTAGCTCTGTTAATTGTTCCGGCGCGGCACTACTCGGCGCATCCATAACCGAGGTAGTACCTGAGGCTGATGTGGGAAAAGCCATAACTTCACGCACGCTTGGCTCACCCAAAACCGCCATAAGAAACCGGTCTATGCCAGGTGCAATTCCCCCGTGCGGGGGCACGCCGAACCCGAATGCGGTAAGCATATGGGCAAATTCCTCTTTTTGCGCATCACTAAATCCGATAAGGTCAAATACCTTCGATTGTACCTCCGGCTGGTGGATACGCACACTTCCTCCTCCGACTTCAAAACCATTAAGGACCAAGTCATGCTGAAGGCCGCGTACCTTCATAGGATCGGTATCCAAAAGGGGTATGTCGTCAGGATGAGGAGCGGTAAACATATGGTGGGAAGGTGCAAATTTAGCCTTGCCCGACCCAAAAAAGAAATCATCATCCTTCTGCTCGTTAAACAGAGGAAAATCAATTGTCCAGCTAAACGCTAGCTCATCAGGATCGTTTTTATCCTTGCGCAAATCCGGCTTATCCGTGCCATACTTCTCCATGACTTCTTTATGCGAAATCCGCGGCCACGGCGACTGTGTCATGTGTTTATTCGGGAAAAGGTCTTTTACGACTGCGGTGAAAAGCTCTTCGGCCAGCAGGATAATATCATCTTGTGTCACAAACGACATTTCCATATCGAGCTGTGTAAATTCCCCGTATGCGCGATCCCGTCGGGGATCCTCATCGCGGAAACACCGTGCAATCTGAAAATATCGCTCCATACCCGCAACCATAAGCAGTTGTTTGTACTGCTGAGGCGATTGTGGCAAAGCATAAAACTTCCCTTGCTGTAGCCGGGAGGGAACAAGAAAATCTCTCGCCCCTTCGGGAGTCGTTTTCGTTAACACCGGCGTCTCTATTTCTACAAAATCTTTCTCAAGTAAAAAGTTACGGATAAATCCCACCACTTTACTGCGCAACCTTATATTGTGTGCCATACGGGGGCGACGCAAATCAAGATATCGGTATTTTGTTCTGATCTCTTCATTTATCTCATAACCGGAGGAGTCAATCGGAAACGGCAATTCCTTTGCTTTGGAAATAACACGAAGCTCTCGGAGCTCTACTTCTATCTCCCCTGTGGTGATTTTAGGGTTTATCATCGCCTCCGGGCGCTTTTTGACGAGGCCCACAACCTCTACCACATCTTCCGCCCTGGCGTCTCCCATGGATTTGGCGCCGACCGTTTGCACGACTCCGGAACGGTCGCGGAGATCCAAAAACATAATCTTGCCGTGATCTCGCCGTGCCAAAACCCACCCCTTCATGGTTACCGTCTCTCCGATCATTCCCGGTGTTTCACTCGCTAAAGAACGCATACAACCTCCATGTTAGCATTAATTACCACAAAAAAAGGCACCATTTATGTATAAGGCCCGCCAAATTGGCGAGGGTACCACCTTATGTTCCGTTCTGCACGGGTCTCATTACTGCTATAACGGGCTTACCCGATTCGATTTTGTCGAACAGCTCCGGCGTGTCAGGCCGTCTGCGCTTGTTTCAAACTGATTATAAATCACTCTTTACCGGTTGACAAGTCAAAAAAGCAGTATGTATAATAGGATTTCGTTATGAAAAGCCAAGCGTGGTATCACTTTATGACCCTTATTTCCCTCCGAAAGGTCGAGGGGGTCGTGTGATGCGCGCATAACTTTTTTTTAAAAAATAAGCACCACACGAACCCTCCAGACCGGAGGGTTTTTATTTGACTGTTAGCAAGTAAATTCATATTTACGAGCTTATCAGCCAAATATGGTTTCGCGCTGAGCGCAAATTGCTCCATGCGAAACCATTAATGCGGTGGATGCAAAGGAAACTATATGAACGAATTATCAGGACCAACCGAGACGAACCGACCGACCGTTCCACGGACTCCGGTGATATGGAAAATTGCGTCAGTAACCGACGAACACCAGTCGGTTACGGTCGTGTTTCCTGTAACTTCGGAGATACCGGAGCAAAACCGAAGCACAAATGAGATTGAGGAAAAACAAGAGTAAGCATAGTGAATGTTGCACTTTTACAAGTACATAGCGACGACGTTATTGACCGACGATGAAGACAGAAACCCCTGTCCTTTCTGTCTTTTTCTTTGTTCTATATCCGCTCAACCAAAGGAGATCTACCGCGTATAAGTTTATTTAATGAACCACCACTCACCCGACCAAAAACCACACTATTAAGAGGAGTATCGTATGTCAACCAAAAAAGCACAACCTGTTAACCTAAAACGCGCAGTGCAAAGCGTTATGTCGTTGTTACCACGTAGTCAGTCAAACGATGGATGCCAATGCACAGACAAGTCTCATCGCCGTCGAGGTCGCAAAACCTGCGGAGCCCCTACACCAGGGAGACCCAACAAGATTTGTGCCAGATGCGAAAAAGGTCACGTGCATCAAAATCACGATGACAGAACCACTGAGCCGAAACCTCAGCGGACCCGCCGTCATTGAAGAGCCGTCGTCGTCACGTGGAGACCTCATTTCCTGGGGTCTCCACCCCTTTATATTTGGGCCGCTATAGGCAAAGAATAAATATAAGCAAATTGCTGCTTCCCATTTATTTTGTATTCCTATACACCCACTTCGACATTTTTGTCTTCATAAACGCTTTTTCTGAAGGAGTGAAACCATACGGCTTCACTGTTTCAATCCAAGCGTTTATGAGGAATATATATTATTAATCCCCGTGTTCAACGGCACTAGCGCCGAACTGAACGCGGGGATTTTTTATTTGGCAGTTTCCCTGTAATCAGGGATTACTGCCAAATATGGTTTGCCCCGCGAAGCGGACTGCGAAGCGCAAACCATTGTGGACACTTTATGTTGTAGGCACGACGATATCTTTAATCTTAAGCTGCAGGGTTCGTTTTCCGTTCCATTCATTCATGTCGACAGTATATGCAATGTCGACAGGCTGCTCCGACGAAATCTTGCCATACATATCGGACATATTAAACGCCACGGCTTCCCAAGTTTCGTCTTTCGAACGGATTTTCAACTTGAGATGCTTGCGGGTTGCGCCGATAATACGAGCTTCTCTGATATAAACCCCGCGGGATGCAAATAAAGGCTCATAATTTCCGAAGCCGAATGGTGCTAAATCCTGGGCCGCGAGCCATAGCCCCTGGGTAGCGAACTCCAAAGGAATTTGTGCGTCGATATGAAGTACCCGCTTAAGCTTCTCTTCGTCCAATTCCTTTTGTGCGAAGGATTCCAGCCGTTCTTTAAGCTTGTTTAGATTCTTTGTCTCCACGGTAAATCCGGCAGCCATAGGATGCCCACCGACGTCAACCAGGATGTCGCTGCAGGTCCGAATGGCCTCAACGATATTAAATCCGGGAATACTCCTTGCCGATGCTTTGGAGAAATCATCTCCGACCGCAAGCACGATAGCAGGCCGCCAATACTCTTCAACGAGTCTTCCCGCGACCAATCCGATGACCCCGGGGTTATATGATTCATGGGAGATAAAAATAAGATTCTTGAGTGTTTTGGGGACCAAATCCTTTGCGTGAGTGACAGTGTCTATCGTCAGTTGTTGCCGTTCCTTATTGGTGATCCCCAATTTCTGGGCGAGCACCTTCGCCTTGCCCTCGTCGGTCGTGCAGAGCAACCGAAGAGCATTAATCGCATGGTCTAATCTTCCCATGGCGTTAAGCCTGGGGGCCAACATGTGGGACACCGAGTACGTATCGATCGTTTTTTTCTCTATCCCGGCCTCGGTTATGAGAGCATTCAAACCTGTGCGTTTGGTTTTTCGAAGTGTCGCGAGTCCGAACTTGACGATAGATCTGTTGATTCCTACGAGAGGCAGCAAATCAGCGATCGTTCCTATTGTTGCCAACGCTGTCAGCTCCCCTTCATGCTCTGTATTTCCCCGACCTAGCAATTTCATCAGTCGCATAGCCACATACCACGACACCCCGGAACCGGAAAGTTTGGTCGTATGAACGGTTGTTGCGCGTGGAAGCTTCTCCGGCTTGACATGATGATCGGTAATGATCACTTCCATACCAAGCGACGCCGCATAATCCACCTGCTTGGCCGCCGTAATCCCGTGATCTACCGTTATGATAAGCGCCGGATCATATTGGGCACGCACAGCGTCTATCCCTTTTTCCGATAATCCGTATCCTTCGTCAACCCTGTGGGGAATATACGGCATGACCCGAGCACCCAAATGCCAAAGCGTCTCCCACATGATAGCTCCTGCGGTAATCCCGTCAGCGTCGTAATCCGCATAAACCACCACGGACTCCTTATCCTTTATCGCTTTTTGTATACGGGTTATCGCTTTTTTCAAATCTGCTGAATTTATTCCTACGTCAGCATCCGAAAGCAAGTGGGGATCAGGCGGGTGTAAAAACTCTTCCTGGGCGGCTTTTGTCCTGATGCCACGGTCTTTCAAAATTTCGTGAATTATCTCCTCTGAAACCGCTTGTTTGTTGTCCGACGTGACTGCTACCTGGTTCTTTATGTGCCACTTTAATCCCATAGAGGGTATAATAACAGGTATGATTGCCCTACCTCAATCGGCACGCACCATACTGGAGACCCTCAAGTCGGCTGACTTCGAGGCGTTCGCAGTTGGCGGCTCGGTCCGTGATCTTATCATGGGAATTGAAACGAAAGGCTGGGACTTCACCACGAATGCCGTACCAGAGGAAATTCTCAAACTCTTTCCTGATAGCTTTTACGATAACCAGTTTGGTACCGTCGGCATCAAGGTCCGGAAAGAAAAGGCTCAAGAAAACGAGGAAAAAGCCGACATCGAAGACATATACGAAATCACCACCTATAGAAGCGAGGAAGGTTATAAAGATCATCGGCATCCGGACAAAATAACCTGGGGCAAAACACTCATCGAAGACCTCTCCAGGCGGGATTTCACTATGAATGCAATTGCCTTTGACGGCATCACGATCGTCGACCCATACAACGGCAGGGACGATATCGAACATAAGCGGATCAAAACCGTTGGTAAAGCCACAGACCGATTTTCGGAAGACGCGCTCCGTATGTTGCGAGCTGTGCGGTTCGCCGCCAGATTTGGATTTGTACTGGATACCGATACCGCCGACGCGATACGGGACAATGCCCCGCTCATTGAAAAAATATCGTCGGAGCGGATCCGCGACGAATTTTTTAAAATCCTGACCGCCACCCACGCAGCGGATGCGGTACTCGTTCTCAAAAATCTCGGGCTACTTCACTTTATATTACCGGAATTGGAGGTCGCATTTGACACTCCGCAAAAAAGTCCGAAACGGCACCATATATATGACGTCGGGACGCACTCCGTAATGGCGCTTAAACATTGTCCTTCCCAAGACCCGGTCGTGCGGCTTGCGACACTTATCCATGATTTGGGCAAACCCAAGACATTTCGACAAATGCCTGACGGGCTTATTACATTTTATAACCATGAAGTGGTAGGAGCCCGGATAGCCAAAACCGTAAGCCAAAGGCTAAGGCTTTCGAACAAACAGGCGGAATTACTCTTCACTCTTATCCGCTGGCATCAATTTAGTGTCGACGAGCGCCAAACCGATGCCGCACTTCGCAGATTTATCCGAAGAGTCGGAAAAGAAAACCTTCCTCACATACTCGACTTACGTATCGGAGACCGCCTGGGAGGAGGGGCCACAGAAACATCATGGAGACTGGAGCTTTATAAAAAACGGCTGGAAGAAGTCCAACAACAACCATTCACCGTAGCAGACCTCCATGTCGACGGTCACGACGTTATGAAAATCTTTAACACGCGTCCCGGTCCGGTTATCGGAAAAGTCCTTGATGCGCTCTTTGCCGAGGTAGAAGCCGGCACACTCCCCAACGAGCGCGAAATCCTGCTAACAAAAATGAATGAGCTTAAAGGGACTATCAGCTAAGGTCTGTGTTTTTTCTGTTCTAAACGGTGCCACAATAATAAAACGGGAGTCGCGACAAACGGCGAAGAATAGGTTCCCGACACCGTGCCGATAAGGAGAGCCACAACAAACCACTTCACTGTTTCGCCACCCATGAGTATAAGGGCCACCAACATAAAAATAATGGTGAATGAATTTGTTATAGATCTGTTCATGGTTTCCGTCAAAGCAACATCGCTTATCTCTTCAAACGATCTTGTGCGGTCGCGCTTCGTATATTCTCTGATCCGGTCAAAAACTACGATCGTATCGTGTACGGAAAAACTCATGGTAGTCAAAAATGCCGTGACAAACAGTGTATCTACCTCGATACCGAAAAAATGCCCAAACAACGAAAAACTTCCCAAAACGACCAGTAAATCGTGAAGCAGGGCTACAACCGCCGCCACACCGAAACGTATATTTTTAAACGCCCAAGCGACATAGAGCAATATCGCCGATACTGCCAGTAATGCAGCAAATAATGCCTTGGATAAAAGCTCGCGCCCCAAGACGGGTCCTACGGTTTCATTTCTCAGTGTCACCGCACTTACCGAAGACTCTTTCTGTATACGATCGGTGAGCAGGGCAATATCCTGACGAGTTGCCTGCTTCATTCTGATAATAAATGTCCGATCTCCCGACTGCACGGCACTCACAACGTCCACGCCCGAAGTATGAGCAATCTGTGTAACTTGTGATAGAGGTAAAGATGCGCTTGTACGATATTCGACAAGCGTTCCCCCGGCAAAATCTATGGACTGCTTAAACCCAAATCGGATAAGGGAATATATTCCGGGCACGAGCACAAACGCTGAAATACATGCGTAAAGCCAAAGATACTTACTAAACCTGATCATACTTGTGTGCCTTTCTCTTTGTAAAACACGCGGATGTAAGTCCTGCTTGCGACAATACCAGTGAACAAGCTCATCACCACTCCGATAAGCAGAGTTGCTGCAAATCCGCGGACTAAACCGCTCGAAGGAAGCATGTTCCAATTGCCCGGATTATAAAGAATAAGCGAGGTAATGATCGTAGTGAAATTCGCATCTCTTATACTATCCCACGCCTTTCCGAATGCCTGTTCCATAGCGATTCCCCAGGGTTTACCGGCGCGAACCTCTTCTTTGTATCTTTCGAATATGAGGATATTACTATCTACGGCCATACCGATCGACAGTAAAAATCCTGCGATTCCCGGCAGAGTAAGGGTAATCCCAAATAAACGAAATACGCCAAACGACAATAAGCCATATAAAATGAGTGCTGCATCCGCGATAAGTCCGAGCCTACCATACTGAAAGATCATGAATAATGCGACGAACCCCAATCCTATGCTTCCCGCGCGTATGCTTTTTGCGACGGACTCCGCTCCCAGTGTTGCCTCTACCGTCCGCTCCTCCACAGGACGCACCGGGACAGGAAGCGCTCCTGCATTGAGTTGCAGCGCGAGGGTACGTGCATTATCGCGGGTGAAATTTCCCGTCACCACTGCCCTGCCGTCGGTTATCGCTGTTTGTACGACAGGCGCCGTAAGAGGCACATCGTCCAAAAATATGGCGAGTTGCTTGCCAATCAAACGACTCGTCGCATCTCCGAATTTTTTGGATCCTTCTGGAGTAAATTCTATAGCCACCTCAGGAGAACCGGTCTGTTGGCTAAATGATAAACCGGCTTTGGACAAATCCTTACCTGTTATGCCGACCGGCTTCGTATTGAGAAGTGACGGGATGACAAAGGCGCCAGTAGTAGCCTCGTCCGGATTGGTGAATTCACGAAAATCCAAAAGCGCCGTCTGGCCGATGAGGGAAACTGCACGATCTACATCATTTACTCCTGGCAGCTCAACAATAATACGGTAGGAATTTTCCGTCACTGCCGTTTGCACGATCGGCTCCGAAACACCGAAAAAATTCACCCTCCGGTCTATGACTTCCTTAGCAGACTCTAACGCGGACAATCGATCAGCAGGGCGTATATCTTTCATGTCCGCTTCCAGCACAACATGACTCCCCCCGGCCAAATCCAAACCCAGTGATGTCTTGAGAGGCTTAGTCCAGCCGAACAGACGAATTGTCGGCGGGTTAATGACCCGGTCAACCGTGCGACCAAACACCGTAAACTTGAGCCGATAATTTTCGGGAAGATCGATAACAACAAGTGCTATCGATAGAAGAAATAACAAAAAAAATACCCTTCTGGGATTTTTGAACATAATTGTCATCGCGAGCGCTAGCGTGGCGATCCGATTATTATAATACCAAACGAGATCCCTCGAAAGACTCGAGATAAAAATGGGAATATCAACTTACCAATTCCTCTTCGTCACCGATAAGCATGACGCGCGAGCCGCTGAGTATTTCTAACACAAACGGGTCGCGACGCCTTTTGCGAAAGGTGAACTCTTCGTCGGACATAACCGTATAATTTAGCTCACGTTCGCGCTTCACCTCTTCGGCCCGGACAAAACTTCCAAGTTCAGCAAGCACGACAGATCCGACAATGAGCAGATCCACGTCGCTGCCTCCTTTGTGGGGTAATCCGCGTAAATATCTTCCCGATAGCATTGCGAATTTAATTTTGCCGAGTTTCGCTCTGTTTTTGACGATATCCCAGCCTAAACCGGTCGTCTTACCCATAAGCTCCATGAGCTCAAAATATAGCGGATATTCTTTGCGGAAGCGGTAAAAAAGCCTGTTTGCTCGCTGCTCTTTTGAGAGCATACCTGCTTTCTCCAGATGCGCAAGCTCACGTCTCACCGCGTTGATTTCCTCTCCGACCTGGCGCACGATTTCGCGTACGTGATAAATCATGGTCGGGTTATTTAAAAATAACGCGAGCATCTTAACCCTGACTCGAGAGATAATCAGATCTTCAAGAAGCATACGTCCTCCATTTTCTCGGGCAGAGGTTTAGTATGTGACAGCAGTCCCGGTGGGCAGCATTTCGATCCATATCTGGCCACGCGTAAACTCAATTTCTTTATTCGTGGCAGAATCAAAAAATTTAGTCCGTGAACTTTTGATTTCCTTTTTCCAAACCGCTTTTGTCACCTTACCGTCCTGGAAAACGATCGCTTCGCCGCTACCGGTGTTTGCATAAAGAAGATGTGCGTGTTCATCTACCGGACCGGTTTCTTTGGCAAAGAGTATGGCCACGGCCTTGGCAGACAACTGCGCCTTTGTTTCCAAATCTATGTGAGCTACTCCCCCATTAAAGCGTTTATAGATATTAGCGGTCTTGTCATACTCCCAACGGACGCCGTACTCAGTCTCATACCCTTTCCAGGCGGCAAAACTGATAGACGTGGCAGCTCCACGTTCGTTTTCTTTTGCATCGTCTTTAAATTTCCACGGCTGGAACCCTTTATCCCATGAGACTCCTGCTGCATCAACATTGGTCCATCCGCGTTGTTTAGCCAAAGCAATCAGTTTGTCCGTCACACATACCATAGTATGTTCTGTAGCGACAGGGTGGTCCAAACGATCATAATTACGGTAACAGGTCGGGAAGGAGATACCGAACTGATCCATATCCTTTATTTTGTATTGTTGTATGTGGCATAGTGCTTTGGCCCGATCGTCAACCGTGGGATCGTTGCAAAGCCCTGCTCCTCCGACGTGATTATAAAGTGCGTCATACTCCATGACCCAACCCAAATAATGTTCGCGGGCGCTTCTCACTGGAGCCAAATTGACGGTCTGTGCAGCTATACCACAGTAGAAAACTCCCATAAACCGCGTAATACCACCTTCAGCGACTGCTTCGTATACCACGTCAGCACTGGATAAACCTGATTGCGGACGGCTATCGGCATGGTTTTCTATCATAACTGCCAATGGTCGTCTCGTCACCCAAACGTCTTTCTCCTGTTTTGTATATAATTTGCCGTTTATCGGACACGGCTCAGTCCGCGGAATAGAAGGATCGATAACAAAATGCTCCTGGGTTCCGTTTTTTTGTGTGATCGGCGTGGATACCTTTGATTTTCCGAAGTATGAAAACCCGGCGAACGAAAGTCCGGTAGCGACAAGATATAGGGCTAGTCCCATAATCGACGTGACAATAAGTTTCTGTTTGTTCATGATCATCCTCCTATATGCTTGGCCTTATCAATCGCCGCCTCTTCTTCTTTAGATAATGCAACGTCTTTTCCCTTTCCTGCGATTATGTCTTTGATATACCACCTATTTCCACTCCGTGCGTAAAGCGACGTCAGCATAATCCCCGAATTCCTTCCGTTAAGAAGCGCTATCGAAAAACTCTGCGCTCCTCCTGTATCTGCAAACGGGTTAAACCGGACTATACCGATTCTTTGAACATGCAGACTACCCTCGTTTTCCAATACCTGTGTCGCTTTTTCAAGAGCTGATGCTCGGCTCTTTACATCCTGAAGCGTGGTTAATACTGCTTCAAGTGCTTCCAGCAACCCCGGCTTCGTAATTCCCTTACTTAACCTATTATAATGGGAAATCATCCGAATTAGCAAAGCCGAAATGATCCCAAGCCACACCAAAAATCCTATGGCAATACCCACGATAAGCAATGTACTATTGAACACCATTCGTATTCACCATATTACGATTCTATTTTTGTTTTTGTCAATCACGATTTATGTTATTTTTGGGACACATCGCAGGTTATTAGCTTCAACATGAAGCTAATTCATTTGACATCGGAAGCCGAGCTGTGCTACGCTCATGCCCACGACCCTAACGCGGTATGCCTAAAAAAACTAAGAAGGAAAAACTGCTTGCCCAACAGCATAGATCGCACGTCGCTTCCGTGGTGACTCGCAGAGCACCTGAGTCGGACACTCTCCCCGCAACGACTGATACTCGGATCACATTTTCACTTCCCAAACGCACACAGCAGCCAACCGGACTTGGCTTATCCTCCGCGCATGAATTTACAGTCATGAAACGCGATCTTATAAAAACCGTAATACTTACCGTAGCCATACTTATTAGTGAATTCCTGCTCGCAAAGTCGCTGCCTCAATAATGACGAAAGTGATGAAAGGAGGTGAAAAATTACTATGGCAACAATGTATTGTGTAAAATGCCGCGCGAAGCGCGATGACCCAAAGGCTGTCAAAGTCACAATGAAAAACGGCAAACCGGCTATGAAAGGCAAGTGTCCAGTTTGTGGCACCGGAATGTACAAAATCGGTGGCTAATTTTCTTTCTGGTAAGACGTTTTATCAAAACACCCCCCGCCTCTGGTGGGGGGTTTTGGTTGTTTATTCACTCAAACAGATAACCGCGGCGTTACATTGCGAGCCGTAGCCGGGATGAATTTCATTGATCGTCCGGCCGATACTGGAGCGCTTCTGCTATATGTGACGGTGCTATCTCTTTGACCTGAGCCAGGTCTGCTATAGTGCGTGCAATTTTTATAATCCGGTAGTAACTTCTGGCCGACAAAGAAAACCGTGTTGCAGCCTGGGTAATCAGCGCTTGGGCTTCCTGTAGCAACACGCAGTGCTCTTTCACCATGCGGGTAGTCATTTCTGCATTGGCTGCCATGTGGTACACGCTGAGTCGTTTCACTTGCGTGTCGCGCGCACGTTGTACGCGCTCTCTGATACGCTCTGATGATTCCCTGCCGGCCACTTTCCCTGTTAGTTTTTCCATTGGTACCGCGGGCACATGAACATGAAGATCAATCCTATCGATAATAGGTCCTGAAATACGCTTTTGGTACCGCGTCACCATACCAGGTAAACACGTACACGGCTTTACCGCCGAACGAAAATTACCACAAGGACAGGGATTGGCTGCGGCAACGAGCATAAACTTCGCAGGATATCGAACCGATCCCGAAGCCCGGGATATTGTCACCACGCCGTCCTCAATAGGCTGACGAAGCGCTTCAAGCACATGACGGGGGTATTCAGGAAACTCATCCAGAAACAACACGCCACGATGCGCTAATGATATCTCTCCGGGCGTAGGACGCGACCCTCCGCCGATAAGACCGATGCGGGAGGTCGTGTGGTGAGGACTTCGAAATGGGCGGAATTTGATAATCGACTCCCCGGCTGGCAAATTACCCGTTACCGAATATATTTTCGTCACATCCAGCGCCTCCTCCTCCGTCATGGCCGGCAATATGGAAGGCAACGTGCGTGCAAGCATGGTCTTACCGGCTCCAGGAGGCCCCTGCATAAATACGTTATGCGCTCCGGCGGCGGCTATCTCAAGCGCACGTTTGACATGGTCCTGACCCGCGACATCGGACATATCAAAGGCAAACCCGCTGGAAACGCCCAACGAGCCAAAAGCGACATGCGGATGAACAGGTATCAGTTGGGCACCGGTCAGATGACGGTATAACTCAAGAAGCGACCGAACCGGTATGACGGAAATTCCATGAATGACAGCTGCTTCTTTTGCGTCCTCAGCTGGCACGAATATGACATGCGATTTCGAATGATCACGTATCATCATGGCAAGCGACAATATGCCGTTGGTGTGTCTCAATCCTCCGTCAAGCGACAACTCACCCACAAATAGAGCAGAACTTTCTGAAACAGGAAGCTGCCCGGACGCCACCAACATACCCACGGCAATAGGTAAATCATACGCCGGCCCCGCTTTGGGCAAATCTGCTGGAGCTAAGTTGACGGTAATCCTATGATTAGGAAATTCCGCGCCGCTGTTTTTGATAGCGGAGCGAACCCGCTCCTTGCTTTCCTCGACGGCTTTATCCGGAAGGCCGACTATCGTAAACGACGGCAGGCTCTGTGATGAAATATCGACTTCTACCGTGACCGGAACAGCCTCTAGCCCGACGACTGCCCCGGAAAAAATTTTTGCGAGCATTCCCTATTACCATAATGCAATTGCGCCTGTGGCGATGTGGACTAGATTACAATACAGGGAGTATAATACGGGTGCGCTTTGGGAACCCGGATTCTCGCCCCGATCCCGGCTTGCCGGAATCGCGGGAGGAAAGTCCAGACAGCAGAATGCGAGGGGAACTGACGCAAGTCATTACAGGTAACTGCTGGTGTTCTGCTTCCGAAAGGAAACGGAAACGAAATCCCGCTTAGCGGGATTGAGAGAGCCACAGAGACGATCATCAGCCGTCAGCCGAAATTCGGCTCGGAAGATGGGTGAAACGTTGGCAATCCCACCCGCTGCAACCGGCGACAGATCCGTTATCACCACGCATTCGGGAGGATCGAAGTTTACGGGCATTAGAGAAATGAGAGTCTATCCCGATTCATCGGGAGAAACAGAATCTGGCTTACGAGGATCCCGAGGCGCAAACAAAATCCATGAGTTATCATGGATTTTGTTTGTAGAAATTTACGTCTTCTTCATCTTCTGCGTGCCGGGGAATGAATTGACCACTTCCTGAATCGCTAACAACACTGGCACGGCGAGCACTGCGCCGGTTACCCCACCGAAGCGTCCGCCAATCATAAGCGCCAATATGGTTAACACCGGCGGCAACCCAACACTCCGCTTCATAACGATCGGAACAAGAAGGTTGTTTTCTATTTGTTGCACGATAATATAGAGAGCGGCCACCGATAACGCCAAAATCGGCGAGCTGCTTATCGCGACCAAAATAGCAGGCAAGGCCGAAACAGTAGGACCTATGGTTGGAACAATTTCGAGAAGTCCGGCCAAAATAGCAAGCGGCAGGGCATACTCCACACGCAGGAAAAATAGCCCGCCATATACAAGCAGCCCAACAAACGCCATAAGACACAACTCCCCCAACACCCATGAACCCAACCGCTTCTCTATTTGAAGCAGTACCCCAAACACCCGCGTCCCGGTTTCTGTACCGAGCAATGCAGACAGGAAATCCTGAAGATGTCTCCGCTCCAACAGGAAATAAAACGTAAATGTCATCACCGTCAACACGGCAAGCACATTGGAAAACACTCCAACCGTAACCCGAACAAGATTTTCACCAACCGGAGCAGCCTGCTGAACCAAACTGCGGACATCCGATGAAATATAGGGAAATACTTTTGCCAGTACATCAGGTAATTGCATAAATAATTTTCCCGACTGTACCGCAAGCGTTGGTACCATACTGGCAATTCCTGCACCTAATCCGCCAAACACCAACCCATACAACAACAAAATGGAAAGAACTCGGGGTATACGAATTCGCTCCAACCCATCGACAATCGGCCGGAGCGCAGACATGAGGATAAACGAGATAAATAACAGGAATAAAATATCGCGTATTTCAAGCACAAACCAAACTGCCACGAGCAGCACGAGGGTAAAAATAATAGTCCTGTGAGAAATTTCTATCTTAGTCGGCATAGTCTTTTACTTTACCAGTATACCACTGACGAACGTCCTTCTCTACCTTAGTGTCAAGTGAATCATCCAAAGCGTCGTACCAACGGATTTCCTCCTGTCGGATAAACCACGTCTTTTGTCGTTTAGCGTATTGGAGTTCCTTGCGAACCCAAAGCGAGCGCGCGTCCTCGTGGGAAATCTCTCCGTTATTTTCACGGATCAGTATGGGCAGCCCGATCGCGGACATAGCCGGCAAATCATGAGCGAAGTGCTGTAAAGATCGAGCTTCTTGCAACGCCCCGGTGGCATACCGTTTGTCTACCCTGTCACGAATCCTTTGGGAAAGCGCTTCGTCCCCCAGAGAAAGACCCGCCCAAAACGCATGATATAAACCCTGCTTGGTCACACGGGGTTTATGATTTTTTTTCCACTCGGCTACCTCTATAGCGCGAATAAGCCTCCTGGGATTATTGCGGTCGGATACGTTCATATGCTGCCAACGGACTACATCCCCAATCGCTAGCACCTGCTGCAGGCTTGTTACCGTCATCTTCGCTAATTTTTCCCGGAGTTGTTTATTTTGCGGCACCTGAAGGGTTTCGACGTTACCCAAAAGTGAAGAAAGGTAAAAACCCGTCCCCCCCACGAGGATCGGAAGTTTCCCCCGCCGTGCTATGTCCTCTATCACGGAGGATGCGAGTAATACAAAATGAGAAACGCTCAGGGCGTTACCCGCCTGCGTTATGTCATACAACCAGATTGGCACCGCATTGATCTCATATGTGACGAGTGGAAATTTTTTACCCCTAAACATACGTGTTTGCCGATCAACAGGGACGCTACCAGGCTCGGTATCTTTTCCTGAAATAACCGTGAGCCCTGCGTACATTTGTCGCGAATCGGCGTTAATGATCTCGCCGTTGAAGCGACGCGCGAGTGACACAGCAAGCTTAGTTTTTCCTGTTGCAGTAGATCCGCAAATCACAACGATCCGCAGCGGATGATTAGGCGTAGCGGATACTTTTGGCATAGGTCCCGTTTCGTAAATTTGTTTTATTGATAAGCTCTTCCAGAATTTGCCATCGGCGTTTCTTTTCTTCGTGCGGTACGTCATCGGCAAATGCCTTATGAGCCGCTGTCATAGGCCGATCAGAATACATCGCCACGTATGCTTTGGAAAATCCGACCTTCTTTGCCAAATCAACGGTCTGTTCGAATTGCTCTATCGTCTCACCGCAAAATCCGACGATGATATCAGTAGAAATTCTTGCTGTCGGCATCGCCTTTTTTATTTTGCCGACTAACGCCAAAAACTCTTCACGCGTATACCACCGGTTCATGCGCTTGAGCATCTCGTTATCCCCCGATTGCAAAGCAAGATGAATATCACGGGATATTTTTTCATTTTCAGCCATAACAGTTATGAGGTCATCGGAAAAATCCCAAGGATTACTTGAAATAAAATCAACCACGCGTATGCCTTCTATGGCACAAACATCCCGAAGCAGTTGAGGAAACAATGTCGGAATCCTCAGCCTTCCCAAGTGTTTCACATATGTCGGCTTCACTTTCTTCCCGTTGAGGATATAATTTGTCGGTTTTGATTT
Organism: uncultured Gammaproteobacteria bacterium; assembly: GCA_964573695.1. Classification (GTDB taxonomy): domain Bacteria; phylum Patescibacteriota; class Microgenomatia; order UBA10105; family UBA927; genus UBA927. The sequence continues at coordinate 30,983 of CAZNKB010000001.1, forward strand.
TGTCGTACCAGGTATCTGGAAATACGTTTTATCAGGCAGATCCCGCATCACCTGGATATTGTGTTCACCCACAAGAAGATCTGCTCCGTAGGAATTAACATTTTGCCCAACCAATGTCACATGCGCTATTCCCCTTCCTGCCAGCTCCTGACATTCGGCTACAACGTCGTTATACGGCCTACTTATCTCACGACCCCGAGTGAACGGTACCACGCAAAACGTACAGAAGTTATTACAACCGTTGGAAATAGGCACCCAGGCGTGATGAGGATCGGTACGAATCGCGGCAAAATCAAAACCCACTTCTTCTATCGGGAGAAACTCATCAACGGCTGGCATCTTTTTCGCCAACTGGGATAACATCTTGCCGCTTTTCTCCCGGGCAGCCATTCCTACCATACAACCGGTGACGACGATTTTTACCTTGCGTCCTTTCTTTTTCTCTTCTCCCAGGTTATGGACAATACCGTATACCCGATGTTCCGCAGATGCCCGTATCATACAGGTATTCACAACGACATCATCTGCCTGCCTCATGCTTTTCGAACGGGTATATCCACGGGACTCATATAGCGCGGCGATACGCTCACTGTCCGCCTCGTTGGCGGCACAGCCGAATGTTTTGATGAAGTATTTCATGCGATGCGTATTGTATCATCTCAACCTATCGAAAGAAATTTGGCATGGAGCTGTTACGCATACGGCGCCCAGTCAATAATCACGAAAGAATATATTTTTCGATGACCGTCGCCACGCCGTCTTGGGTAACAGGTGGCGCGACAAAATCGGCAATTTCCTTAAGCTCCGGAACCGCATTACCCATGGCAACTTTGAGTCCGCACGCCAGAAGGAGGGGGAAATCATTGTACCCGTCGCCAACGCCGATAATCTCATGGGTTTTGATTCCAGTAATACGCGACACCTCCACAACACCATGAAGTTTTGACGCCTCCGCATTCACTATATCCAGACACTCGAATCCTTTTTCCCAAGCTTCCATTCTGTGAAGCGCTATTCCCGATACGCCAGCAAGCTCCCTGGTGACGTCCTGCAACACATCCGGCTCTAATTTCGGGAAATACATCCCGAGCACTTCTTTAGGGAGGTTGTTGCCGTCGTAGATAAATTCCTTTTCCCCGTCGTAGATACTCAACTGTGCGCTATGTGTCTTTGCGGCGTCGACAATCTCCCGAAGGGCAGACAGCGGGAACTCCTTTTTTATGATGACTTTTTTTGATTTCGGGTCGTAAATTTGTGCACCGCTTGAAAGCACGCATATCCCGTTTAGTCCAAGATGCTCTATGACATAAATCACGGATCTCGGAGGTCGGCTTGTCGCGAGACTTACGGAAATTCCCGCCTGCATCGCACGCTTCACCATTTGAGTCACTCGCGGACTGGGGATATTGTCGACACCGTGAACGACTGTCGTACCGTCAACGTCAAGAAAGAGGGCTTTGTACTTCATTCCTCTTTACCGACTATGACCTCTGCGTCATAAGAAGCGCTTTCCTCTACCTGAGCTGAGGCGGTCCCGAGGGTGTAATCCGCCTTCAAATCATCGGTCAACAGTTGTTTGTAATCAGTTTTCCCTGATTTAACTGAAATTTCGGTTTGTGTATACGTATAATCGTCTGCATTGGAAACACTGACGACTGAATATCCTTTTTCTTCCAGAAACGTCTTCATTTTGCTTCCTGCTCCGGGTGTTCCGCCGCCATTTATGACGCGTACTTTTATGTCACCTCGGGCTACTGCCACCGGGCTGGGCGTGGGAGCAACTGTAGGAGTTGGAGTTGGCGTGGGCTTTGCAAACATAAATGGCAATGTTTGAGGTCCCTTCACGAGTAGTATCAATGAGACGCCAATAGCAAGAGCTACTCCGAGCATTGCCCCTACCCATACGCCGATAGAAGGGCCCCGCTTTCCGACAACGGTAATTTCCGGATGCACACTTGATTCAGTTTTCATGAAAAGTGACCCGACACCCTTAGGATCTCCTTGTATTTCTTCCTCGGTAACAGGGGGGGCGCTCTGTGGTTGACTCGTGCTTGTTTGTGTCTCCTCGGCGACTTCTTCTTCTATTGCTTCGACGGCTTCTTCAATTTCTTCTGCGTCTTTTTTGATCGTTTCGATTGCTTCCGGGACAGTGCCTTCTTCCACTACTTCCACGACCTGGCGCACCGTGGATTCCTTCTCGACAGGCATTTCTTTATCTTCAGCGGCAGCTTCTTCGATCTGTCCGCTTACTTCATCAAGCTTCAATGATGCCCGTTTCTTTTTGGCTTTGGGTGGCATATATATTGAGTATAATGATTTAAATCTTCTCCCGCAAGTCTGACAACGTTAACTACTCGCGCTGGTATAGTGCCGGAGCGCAAACAACCAATATTTCCTTGCAGCTACCCACAACAGAAGAGAGAATAAGCAAAGAATTCCCGTATCCCAAACCGTTGCTTTTTGCATCAAAATGCGCGCGGGAGTGTTTATAACCAACGCCAGAGGCAACATGGCGTAAAAGATAAAACTGACAAGCTGCATGAGCATTTCTTTCGGAAAACGCGCCATACTCTCAAATGAATACATAAAAAGCACCAGATTGGACATATTGGTAAACCATACAAGGTTCGTTAAGATAAGAAACCACAACGAATACAACAATATAAGAGATATGAAAGCGACGCCCAACGAGAGAAGAACGGAAACGGGCGTAATGGCGATATGCATGCTCTGCGTGATCCATATGGTGTATCCAAGCGCCATAAGAATTCGAAATACCGTCGAAAAATTTACCCACCAAAGACTGATAGCAAACTGCGAGTCTATCGGCTTGATCAATATTCCGTCGAGTTCCCCCATATGGATAACACGGGACATTCTTCCCATATTGATACTCAAAAACATATGGAAAATTCCGACAATCACCCCGTAAATGCCATTGAGAAGCAGAAGCTCCTCACGCTTCCACCCGTAGGCGTCACTGATGCGCGACGTCAAAAGAATAACGGTGAAAAGCGACATCGCTCCCCAGCCGATGCTCGCTATGACATTATTTACAAAATTCACCCGATACGTCAGGAGCGACGCTAAATTAAGCCTGAGAAGCTGTCTGTAAATCCGCAAATATCGTTTCATACTGTCTTCGTTCTATTGCCCGACGGCCGTAAAGACCCGGAGGCCCCTGTGCCAAACAAACCGGTAAAGGATATAAAGGAGAAAAATCCAGAACCATTGCGTAGCTAACACCTGCCAAAGCTGGCTGTAGGTAAATACACCCTGCACCGCACGCACCGGATAATATAACGTGTATGCAATCGGCTGCATAAGGGCAAACCCCCGTATTCCCTCGGGTAACAGGTGCAAAGGGATCATAAGACCGCTTAACAGCATATAAAGGATTATTTGTATATTCTGGAGCCCTGTATAATCAATCGTCCAGAAGGCAATAATTCCGATAATCATCTTATATATAAAGCACAGCATGTATGCACTCACGGCAATCGCAAACACGAGGAACACAGAATATATATCACTCACGACTTGGATGCGACTAATAAATACACCTACAAAAATAAGCGTAACCAATCCGAATCCTCCCTGAATGAGACGCCACGGTAACTCCTGAAAGAATTTGAACCGAACGTACGAAAACGGACGCAACAGATATTGGGAAAGCCGCCCGTATTGTATATCCTCAAATGCGACTTCCTCTTCTATATGCACCTGCAGTAAGTTGCCGGCAACCAACAGCAAGAGATAGTACGATACCGCCTCGGAAAACGACCAGAATGTATTGGATGATCCGGAAACAAGCACCCCGCGCCAATAGAGAATATAGACAAAAACATCCATGAGGATTATGCCGAACCAAACCAATGAACGCGCTTTATACTCCAGCGCATGCTGCGCGTAAAGAGAAAATATCGTTGCGTACCGCTTCATGTTTTTTGGGCTTTTTTGGTGAATACGTCACGGATCACGTCTTCTATATCCGGCTCTTCGATATTTAAGTCGTCGACCGGAAAATGCTGAAGCAGTTCCGCCGCAGCGATATTTGAAGCATTCCTTTCTACCCGAATAACCGCTTTCGGAAACTCATATGTCACCAACTCCCCTATCATTTGTAATTTATCCGGAGGGACGTACGTCTCCAATACAACAGACAGGAGTTTATGCTTCGCAAACCGTTTGACGAGTTGCTCAAGCTTACCGTCATACATAATTTTTCCGTGGTCAATGATAATCACTCTGCGCGCCAACTGTCGTACGTCCTCCATATAATGTGAGGTGAGAAGAATTGTCGATTTGTGAAGCGTGTTATATTCGGCGACAAAATCCCGCATCTTTTTCTGCATGACAACATCAAGTCCTATGGTTGGCTCGTCCAAAAAAAGCACCTCTGGTGCATGGATAAGCGCCGCAATAAGCTCCATTTTCATTCGTTCACCCAATGACAATTTCCGGACCGGTACTTTGATCATTTCTTCTACTTCCAAAAGAGACACGAGCTCGCCAAGGTGCTGCTTATACGCGTGGTCGGATATACCATAGATTTCTTTATTGAGAAGAAATGTTTCCTGGGCAGGCAGGTCCCACCATAATTGATTCTTCTGACCCATGACAAGCGCGATGCGCCCTAGGTACGCATGATCACGATTAAACGGGGTAAATCCTAAGACAGACACTTTCCCTGTCGTTGGATACAGCAGCCCCGAAAGACACTTGAGCGTCGTCGTCTTCCCCGCTCCGTTGGGACCGATGAATCCGACAAGTTCACCCTCTTCAATCGTAAATGAAATATCGTCAACTGCTGCAACTATTTCTGTGTTGCGCCGATACAACGACTCGACCGAACCCCAAAATCCGGGCCTCTTTTTATAGACCGAGTAGTGTTTTGAAAGATGAGAAACTTCAATTACCATTTGTCTTTTGTAGTATATACCAAAAGAGACCCGCTTTTTATTATGAGCGAGCCTCTTATTTGGAAAAAGCCTTTTCTATTAACGAACGACTTTTTTAAGCGCCTTCCCAGCGGTAAACCCTGGAGTCTTGCGTGCCGGGATATTGATCGCTGCCCCGGTTTGGGGGTTGCGACCTGTGCGTGCTTTGCGGCTTCGTACCATGAATGTTCCGAAACCGGTCACCACCACCTTGTCACCTTTTTTGAGTGCATCGGTGACGGCACCAAATACTGCCGCGACTGCTTCGCGGGCGGCTTTGGCGGTAAGATTAGCCTTTTTTGCAACGACATCAACGAGATCTGCTTTTGTCATGAAGTAATTCACCTCCTTTTGGGCAGAAGGTTCTGACAAGACGAAAAAATATTTGTCCCGCCCTGGCGGGATCTATGAGGCACTGTAAAAGATATAGCGCGTCCTGTCAATATAGATTTTAATACATCGCACTATAACAATCTAAATCCAAACAGATATACAATTTGGATTGTCATTGCAACAAATTTACGAAGAAGCGCCCAATCAGAACCCTTTGAAATACTCGACGACTCTATGACGTATCATTTAACGATTTCCGTAGCCCGAAGTTCCCGTATGACGGTAACCTTGACAGAGCCGGGAACAATCACCTTTTTGGCGATTTCGTCACGGATCTCCTTTGCCAAAATGGCGGTTACGGCGTCCGAAACGGTGCCGGGGTCCACGATGACGCGAATTTCCCTCCCCGCTTGAAAGGCAAAACTCTCTGTTACTCCTTTGTGGGATTTGGCTATTTCTTCCAGATCCTTCAGGCGCTTGACATACTCATCGTAGTTTTCATACCGCGCACCGGGGCGACTGCCGGATATCGCATCCGCTATATACACAAGCATGGATTCCGCACTGGTGAACTGGGTGTCTTCGTGATGTTGGGCAACACAGTCCACGACTTTTTGGGGAAGGCCGAATTTTTTGCACAATTCGACACCAAGCTCCACGTGGTTCCCTTCTTTGTCAGCAACGATTTTCCCAATATCATGAAGCAAGCATCCCAAACGCACGACGTTGACATCTGCCCCGATTTCCTGCGCAATTGCAACACCTATCTTCGTCTCTTCCATGGTGTGCGCAATCATATTCTGGCCGAATGAATACCGGTATTTAAACCTTCCGAGCATCGCAATAAGTGGCGGCGGCAAATTATATACGCCCACCGAGTGGCACAATTTCTGACCTTCTTCAAACATGATCCGTTCTGTTTCTTTTTTCACCTGCTCGATAAGTTCTTCGATACGCCCTGGCTGCACACGTCCGTCACGAAGAAGACGCTCCAGAGTTACTCGCGCTATTTCCCTTCTCACCGGGTCAAAACTCGAGAGACGAATGACCCCTTCTTCATCCAGATCCACATCGACTCCCGTAGCAGTCTCAAAGGCCCGAATATTGCGCCCTTCTTTTCCGATAATCCTTCCTTTTACGTCTTCATCTGTAACTTTGATAACGGAAACCGTGTATTCCGTAACATAATCAGTAGCACCGTGCTTCATGGCATCTACAAGAATTTCCCGAGCTTTCACTTCCGCTTCTTCTTTTGCCTTTGCCTCAGCCTCCCTGATTTCCCGTGCCATATCCGCATCAAGCTCGTTTCGAAGCTCACTTAACATAAGCTCTTTTGCTTCATCACGGGTAAGGTGGGCAATCTTTTCTAATTTGGCAATTGTTTGCTTGTGAAGATCGTCTATCGCCTCGTGCTTTTTGACAATTGATTCCTCGCCCTCAAGTATCCGCTTCTCGCGGATCTCTAACCCCGCATCCTTGCGGTCTGCGGCTATCTCTCTCTGGCGTACGCTTTCCTCAAGTCTCCTCACTTCCATCTCTGCATCTTTGCGGATCCGAAGCGCTTCATCTTTTGCTTCAAGGATAATTTCCCTGGCTTGCGCCTCTGCTAGTTTTCGTTCGGCAGAAAAATCCACAACCGGCACTTGCACTGCCTGAGTTTTTTTCGCTTTCTTGGCTGTCTCTGCGGGTACGACAGGCTGCATAATCACAGGCTCGGGCTTTACTTTCGTCTGATGTGCAGTGGATACGCTTTTGGGTTTTACTAACCCCGACAAGGTTTTGAGTACATCGAACATAAAAATTCCTTTCTTAAAGAAGCGAAGTGAAAAAACCCAGCAAAAAACCCGCTAGTTATGCGGTGACGCGTGTAGGAGAAAATACGGTATATGTGTGACTCATAATCCTACAAAATTCCAGTTTTTTGCTGATCTTTATAAATCGCTTACACTACAGGCTATACACCTGATTACTTAGCTATTTTACACGTTTCCCACTATCTCGTCAACGACTCTCCAGACAATTTCTGAGGCAAATCCCCTGCGAAGCAGGTACTGAGCAAGTTTCTGCTTCCGCTGTGCCTTCGAAGAAGTACCCCACACAAAACGCTTTTTTTCCAAGGCCGCCCTTGCGAGCATCAGCTCAGACCGATCATCTTTCATGATAGTAAAAATAGCATCTTCAATGATCTCAGGAGCTATTCCTTTTTGTTCCAGTTCCCGACGTATCGCTCTGGCCCCTTTTGACTTCCTGCCGGTCCGCTGACTCACCCACCACGTAGCAAATGCGCGGTCGTCAACATATCCTAACTCTATCAAACGACTCACCACTTTATTGGTTACCAGCGGGGCCGTCGTGTGACTGTCGGCAAGCTTTTTTCTGATAAAATCATCTATTTCTTTACCACTTCTCGGGCGGTACGATACAAACCGGATACATGCCCCGATAAGCCGTTCATACACATCTGAATTTGTCACGTCTGTCATATCCCTTGTCGGAAGTATTCCCTGCAGTATATACTACAAGCACGGAGGAAATTATGGAACTACTCTTTGCAGGCATGACCCCGGTGATTATTATCGTATTAGTAGCTATTCTTTCGTCTCTAAAACAGGTAAACGAATACGAACGCGGCGTGCAGTTTACTTTTGGACGCTTTTCCGGGGTTATGGAGCCTGGTTGGCGCATAGTTCTTCCTATCGTTCAGACGTGGCAAAAAGTCGATGTCCGCACAAAAGTAGTAGAAGAACCCGACCAGGAAGCCATTACCAAAGACAATGTCAGCACCAAGATAACCGCTGTTATTTACTACAAAATCATCGACGCCAAAAAAACAATTTTGGAGGTGGAAAATTTTTATTGGGCAGTTTCGCAACTTGCTCAGACCACAATGCGCAACGTCATAGGAGAGGTCACACTGGATCAACTCCTTACCCAACGGCATGAATTAGCTCTCAAAATACGCGATATCGTCGAAAAATCCGCAGGGCAATGGGGCTTGGATGTATCGAGTGTGGAATTAAAAGACATCAAGCTCCCCGAATCCATGGTGCGTACCATGGCGAAACAGGCAGAAGCAGAGCGGGAAAAACGCGCGACGATTATCAACTCCGAAGGAGAAGTGATCGCATCCAAAAATCTTGCTATCGCTGCCGAAACCATGGCCCACACACCGGGAGCGCTTCATCTTCGAACACTCAATTCTATTAATGACATTTCCTCAGACCAATCCAACACGGTCGTATTTACCGTACCGTTAGAAATCCTGCACGCGATCGAAGGGTTTAAGAAAAAATAACCACCAGCCTACTCTTCTGTGGGAGGTGCTATTTTCGGTGTGGCGTGGCCGGATTTGACGGCTTTCCAAATGGCCTCTGTTATCTCTTTGGTGATTTTTCCGTTTTCTTTAAGATACAGTTTTGCCGCCTCTTTACCCTGGCCGAGCATTTGCGTCCCGTACTTTAGGAACGCTCCTGATTTGGAAATAATATTAAATTCCACTCCGACGTCAAGCAAACATCCTTCCTTAGAAACGCCGTCATGCATGACATCAAATTCCGCAATCCTGAATGGCGGGGATACCTTGTTTTTCACCACCCGCACGCGGTGCCTGCTGCCGATTACTTTATCGCCGTCTTTGAGCGTTTCTGTTTTACGAGAGTCCATGCGGATACTCGCATAAAACTTGAGTGCCATACCACCCGTCGTCGTTTCGGGATTTCCAAACATCACGCCGATTTTTTGGCGCAATTGATTGGTAAATATAACCACTGCTTTGGATTTTGATATGACTGCAGTCAGCTTACGAAGCGCCTGAGACATAAGCCTTGCATGTACTCCCATCATGCTGTCGCCCATTTCACCCTCAATTTCGGCACGAGGAACCAATGCTGCCACAGAATCGATGACGATGATATCAACCCCACCGCTTCTGATAAGTGTTTCAGCTATCTCGAGCGCCTGCTCTCCCGTATCCGGCTGTGAAATCAGAAGATCATCGAGCTTGACGCCCAGAATTTCCGCCCATTGCGGATCCAGTGCGTGTTCCGCATCGATAAACGCCGCGACGCCACCGTTTTTCTGAGCCTCCGCAATAATAGAAAGACACACGGTCGTTTTTCCGGAAGCCTCCGGTCCGTAAATTTCTACAATTCTTCCCCGGGGAACCCCTCCGACTCCAAGAGCCAGATCGAGCGGTAAAATACCGGAGGAAACCACATCAATCGCATCTCGGATATTTGCCTTTTCTCCCAGTTTCATAATGGAACCTTTTCCGTACTGCTTCTCTATCTGTTCCATTGCGAGTCTGATTGCCTGAAGTTTTTGGTCTTGTGCCATAAAGTACCTCCTGTGGGAAGAATGTTGGGGCAGACCTACGACACTTCATCGCAGGATCTTACCCATTTTTGCATAATAAATGGTAGAATACAAGGATTAAGCGGGGCGTAGCTCAGTCCCACAGATTGTTTCCGATTATTATCGGAAATACAACGCGGGATCCCGCATATCTAATGTAAATTTGGCCGGGGTGTAGCTCAGTTGGTAGAGCACACGGCTGGGGGTCGTGTGGTCGCAGGTTCAAATCCTGTCACCCCGACCAAATTTACAAAGATTCTTCGGGATTGGTAGTCGCCTCAATCGGCGACCCGCCGAAAGAGGCGGGAGCACACGGCTGGGGGTCGTGTGGTCGCACGTTCAAATCGTGTCGCCCCGACAAAATGAGGCTACGGAGATATATGTTGCAGTATTATCAACTTATCGATAACGGGTCCTATCTGTTGTGCGATAAGCTTGTTTCCTTCACGGGTTGCATGACCGAAATTTCCCCCGAAATAATCAGTAAATAAATCCTGATACCTCATACCACGTAACGCATCCTGAAAATTCTTCTTATTTTCTACCACAAATATACTAGCAGGTTGTTCTCTCATATCCTTGGCAAACAACTCCGTGAGCGGTAAAGCGGACTGAAGCGGGTATTGCACCGCAATGACCGGTATATGATACTCGCCGGCTATATCGATAATTCTTCTGTAGTTGAATTTTGTCATCGGATGTAAATCATCTGAAACCGGTAACACGCCCAACGACAGAACTCCTGAAGCGGAAGAAGCGCGGTTGTTTTGTTCTATGACAGCTAAACTCGCCATCGCATTCGCATTATTAGAGTCAATCTCCAACACCTTCTCAAAAAGCCCGACAGCTATGTCTAACCTATTTCGCTTACGATATATCTCGGCAAGCTCAAAATACGGTGCCAAAAATTTCGGATTATATTGTATAGCACTTCGATACAACACTGACGCTTTTTCATCATCGTTCAAGAACCAGGAATTGAGCGTCCCGTACTCTGAGTAGGCAAGCCAATACTGCGGATTTAGCCGTAAGGCGATCTCATACATTTCTCCTGCCAAGACGGTCTGACCGTTGTCCCGGTAAAAATTTCCAAGCTCTGTGTATACACCTTCTGATTTAGGGTTCACTTCCTTTGCCTTTAGTAACATACGTTCCGCTTCCAGGTTTCTCGAAACATCCCTGTACAGTAATGCCAGATGCACATAATGGCCGGCGTTTGCCGGGTCTATCGTGATACACCGAAGAAAATATTTTTCCGCCTGCCCGTATTGACCAAATATACGGAACTGTTCACCTTTTTGGTTAAGCTTATGAGCATCATGATCCACATACATATCCCGCATATATACAAACAAATTTTTTGCACTATCTAGCACACGACGAAAGAACTGTAAACTGAGAAACACACCCGGGGGTTCACTTATGTCAGTAGGAAAAAAACGAAACGAGTCCACACGACTATCATTTATCCCTATCATGCTTACAACGACATCCGGCTGAAACTGGATAATCTGCTTTTTCAGATTGCCCGCTATTATACTTGTGTTAGTTCCCGGAACAGCCTGGTTGATAACGTGTATGGAGCGGTCGGGGTAAGTTAGCTGTAATATTTTTTCGAGTTGTCTGGGCCAGGTGTCAGGATTCTTTCCGGCTGTTGTGGACTCGCCTAGCGTCAGAATTACAAAATCTTTTGACGTCGTTATCTGATTATCCCGATTCGCGTAAATCACCGCAAATCCCCAAAGCCGAAGCAGCAATTCTAACGTCAAAAGCCACATGAGAACGGCAATACAAAAGAATATAAAACCGTGAATACCTCTTTTTATATGCGCTCTATACATATGAAAAAATATCTTCGCTTTATCCATAGACAAATATCTATCTCTCGCGAATTGACATGAACCTTTGTACCTGAAATGCGACGCAAAATTGACCTTCACTCGTAGTATACTCGTTGTGATGCAATCCAAGCGCCTGGAACGAATAACACGCGTGGTAGAAAACCGCCAGCAAGGTATGATCGTCGTGTTGGAAGATATCCACGATCCGCATAATGCTGCTGCTATTTTGCGTACCTGCGACGCCCTCGGAATACAAAACATCTGGTTCATCTTTGAAAAAGAAACAAAATATAATCCTAAACGGATCGGAAAAGCAACCAGTTCTTCCGCAAATAAGTGGATTGACATTGAGATATTCTCATCCACCTCTTCTTGCATCAGGGCGCTCAAAAAACAAGGGTACGCCATAATAGCAACATCCCTTACGCCAAATGCATCGTCACTGCTTGCTCATCAGTTTGTGGAAAAAAAGATTGCGCTGGTGGTAGGAAACGAGCACGACGGGGTGTCAGAAGAAATGCTGCAGCATGCCGATATCGTGCTAAAAATCCCCATGTTGGGATTTGTCCAAAGCCTCAACGTTTCCGTCGCGACAGCTATTACACTCTGGGAAATTACCAAACACCGAATGTTTTCCGGCTCCACATTCGTATTAGGAAAAAAGGATCAGCAAAAACTTCTTAAAGACTTTTTGGAACGCGCCAAAAAGTAATCTTTTTAGAAATCTTCTATAGGGAAAAGAGCAGCAACGGTTTATTCGGGCTTTGACCGAAGCTGCGTCGAGAAAAACCACAGCATTTGTCTCGAAACGAGCTTAGCGCTTCGGGGATTGTTTGCGTGCACGGGCTTTTCCGGCGAATCCTGCCTTGCGGCGTTCTTTCTTACGCGGATCACGAGTCATAAAGCCACGTTTTTTGAGAATCGGTCGGAATTTTTCCTTGTCGGTTTTCTCGAGAGCCCGTGCAATGCCGTGGACCACGGCTCCCAATTGTCCCGCATGTCCTCCACCGGTCAATATTATACTGGTGACAAATCTTCCAATCGTGTTGGTCGTCCGGAATGGTTCCAAGTATACCTTCTTCGCGACCTCTCCGGGGAAATATGTTTCGGCGGGCTTACCGTTTATGATAAATTCGCCTTTTGCTACAGTGACCCCTCGAACAACAACGCTTTCCTCTTTGGCGACGTACAGCCGAACCCGAGCTGTTGCATTTTTTCTCCGGCCTACCGCTTCGTAATAAGAAACCTTTGAATCTATCAGTTCATCTGTCATAGTATTTATTTTGTAAATTTGCTGCCGAATTTATGCGTATCCTCAGGATTGACATGAAGACGGGCGATCATACCATGGCGCAATCTGTTTTTCGGAAGCATTCCCATGACCGCTGCCCGAATAATGTCCTGCGGCCGATCGACCCGCAACTGCCATAGTGCTTTTGTCTTAAGTCCTCCCGGATATCCGGAATACCGAGTATACATCTTTTCTTTCTCTTTGTGACCGGTCACTTTAATGTGCTTTGCATTGATCACTACGACATAATCCCCGCAGTCTAAATTCCGCACGAAGTACGGCTTGGATTTACCGATCAGCTTAGCGGCAATTTCTACGGCGACCCGGCCCAGTACCTTATCTTTCGCGTCAATAAGCACCCAGGAACGGGATATTTCGCTTGCTTTTGTGGCATTGGTTGATTTTGTTGCGTTCATACTATTATTTGGTCGTTGTTTTCCTGGCCTTTGCTTTTTGTTTGGACTGTTCTTCCTGTACCACTTCAGCTTCTACAACTGCCGGTACCTTTTTCGATACCTTGGTAGTCTTGGGTACTTTAACTGCTTCTTGGACAGGGGCAGCGTCGACGAATTCTAGGTATACCATTTCGGACGCATCGCCCTTGCGGGTACCCAATTTCACAACCCGTGTATATCCGCTTGTTCGAGAACCAAACCTAGTCTTGGTCATTTCGGTAAGGGTCGTAAGGGCAATCCTATCGGAAAGCGTTTTGTGCGCCTCGCGCACGGCACCACTGGTGGCCTTCTTCACCTGGGTGATAAGCTTTTCGACCATGGGTTGGATCGATTTGGCTTTCGCAAACGTCGTGCGAATTCTTCCGTGCATGATTAATTCACGCGAAAGATTCCGGAATAATTGCTTCCGTTCATCCTTGTTCCTACCTAATTTGCGTCCAAAATACCCGTGTTTCATACTCGTTTAGACAGTAAGTGCTACTCCCTTTTCCCGAAGTTTCTCTTCCACTATGGAAAGAGATTTTGCTCCAAGATTCTTAATCTTCATGAGTTCAACTCGCGGGGTTCCCAATAGTTGACCTATCGTTTCTATACTGCCCCGTGCCAACGCATTGACGATGCGGGTTGGAATATCAAGCTCCTCAATACGCATTTTAAGCACTTCGTCAGAAATTGACGGTGTCACTGCCACCGCGTCATCCGAAACTTTGGCTTTCGGCTCAAACACCTGCAAAAAATATGACACCAGCACTTTAGATGCGCTGCGAAGAGCATCGAGCGGACCTATTGTTTCATCCGTCCAGATCTCCATCACTAATTTATCCAAGTTTGTCATTCTTCCCACGCGGGTAGCATCCACACGATAATTCACCCGGACCACAGGGCTATATAGTGAATCCATAGGAATCCGTCCTACTTCATTAAGATGCCGTTCGTCTGCCTGAATATACCCATATCCTTTTTCTACGGTAGCTTCCAAATCTAGTTCTGCCTTTTTGTCCGTAAGGGTAGCAATATGCAGATTCGGGTTTGCGATCGAAATCCCGGCCGGAACTTCAAAATCTTCTGCTGTGACAGCTCCCGGTCCTTTTTTGGTGAGCTTCAACACTGCAGAGTCCCCGTCGGCCATAGACAAACGGACTTTTTTGAGATTCAAAATAAGTTCAACAACATCCTCTTTGAGTCCTGCAAGGGTACTAAACTGATGCGCCACTCCACTCACTTTGATAGAAGTAATGGCGGCTCCCGGCAAAGACGAAAGCAATACGCGGCGAAGGCTATTGCCCAGTGTATGACCATATCCTTGTTCGAGCGGCTCTATGACAAACATGCCATAGCCTGGTTTTTCTACTTCTGTTTTTATGACGAAATTTGGGTCTATCATAAATATATGCTTAGAGCGTAATGCAGAGATGACTTAAGCGTTTAAGCCGTCACTGCGTTTGCCCTACCTCCTTAACGAGAATAATACTCGATAACCAATTGTGTATTAATGTCTTCTTTCACGTCGTCACGTTCCGGTAACCTGGTTACCTTTCCCGTGCCAGACTGACGAAGCAGCCAACCAGCGGGAACAAATGTCTTATCGTCGAGCATTTTTTTGATAGCCGGTATATTGGCTGATTTAGATTTAAGCGTAATCACTTCATCTTTGGCAACCAAATACGACGGGATATTGACCTTTTTCCCGTTGACGAACACGTGACCATGGGACACGAACTGACGGGCAGATGTACGGGTTGGTGCAAGTCCCAGGCGGAACAGCGTGTTATCGAGCCTGCGTTCCAAAAACTGCACGAGCATATCACCGGTGTTTCCCCGCCATTTCCGTGCCATGGCGTAGTATCTCCTGAACTGTCGCTCCATTACTCCATACAGGCGCTTCACCTTCTGTTTTTCGCGAAGTTGAACTCCGTATCCGGAAAGCTTTCTCCGCATTTTTTGACCGTGTTGTCCCGGCGGAACATTAAGCCGACGCTGCAATCCGGCATGACTTTTGGTACCAATTGTCTTAAGGCCCAAGTCAATGCCTTCTTTTCGTGCTAATCTATTTTTTGGTCCTGTATATCGTGCCATATTATACTCTCCGTTTTTTCTTTGGTCTGACTCCGTTGTGCGGAATCGGCGTCACATCGGCAATTAACGAAATCCCCAATCCCACGGCTTTAAGCGCGCGAAGTGCGGCATCTCGGCCTGCGCCCGGCCCTTTGATATAGACTTCCACTTCACGAAGCCCTGCATCCATAGCTTTGCGAGCAACACCCTCAACTGCAGTCGTTGCGGCATAGGGAGTAGCCCGCCTGGCTCCCTTAAATCCCACAAGTCCTGAAGAACCCCAATAGAGCGAATTTCCGTGCTCATCCGTTATGGTGACCAGCGTATTATTAAACGTAGCCGTAATATAGACTCTGCCTTTTGTCGGAATGGTTTTGGTGACTTTTGTTGCCATAGGTTATTTGCTTTCTGCTGCTGGTGTCTCCTGTTTTGCGCGATCTTCTTTCTTGAGTGCCCCAACGGTCATACGCTTTCCTCGCTTGGTACGGGCATTTGTCCGTGTTCGTTGACCGCGACTCGGAAGTCTGCGGGAGTGCCGCATTCCGCGGTAGGATTTAATATCGATCAATCGTTTAATGTTGTTACCGACGGCCCTGCGCAAGTCTCCCTCTACCATAGCTTCTTTCTCTATGATTTTAGTCAATTTGCTCACCTCATCGTCGGTTAACGTTTTAAATCTGCGTGATCCGTCGAGTTCGGCTTTTTTGAGTATTCCGACGACGTTAGACCTGCCAATACCATACAAATATGTAAGGGCAATATCTAAACGCTTTTCGTTTGGTAAATCTACTCCTGATATACGTGCCATGTTAGTTCATTGTTCACAGTCCATTGTTCATAGTTATCAGGCTATGAACCATGAACCATTTACTATCATCCTTGCCGCTGTTTATGCTTCGGGTTTTCGCAAATGACATACACCCGTCCCCGTCGACGGACAACAGTACATTTCCTGCACATTGGTTTGATACTCGCACGAACTTTCATAATCCCTCTATTTCATCCGATAGGTGATCCTTCCCTTGGTCGGATCATATGGCGTCATCTCAATTTTTACCCGGTCACCCGGCATAATTCGGATAAAATGCAAACGCATTTTACCGGACAGATGACAAAGTACTATATGACCGTTTGGCAACTTCACCCGGAACAACGTATTTGGCAAACACTCCGATACTTCACCGTCTATCTCTATATTTCCCTGATGTGCCATAAAATAACAACAAACTTCCCTCTTAGTTAGAGAGGGAAATTGTTAAGAGCCTTATTGTACCGCATCCGAAGGCTTTGGTCAACCGTCGCTCTTTGGATAATTTAGCCTCAAAAATATCCGCTATTTATGATTTCCTGGCGCTTTTCATCATCTACCCAAACGGGAAATTCTGCGCTTACCGAAGCGTATTTGGGAGACGCACTGAGTATTCGCGTCAGCGCATTATCAAGCCTGCCCGCAATATCCAGATGATTACCGAGAATATTATTCTGCTCTAACGGATCCGTCATGAGATCGTACAGCTCAACATAACGCTTCACGAGAGAGTTATTTTTATACATTTTCCAACGGTTGTTACGGATAGACGTAATCTGATTCCCGCGATGCTGTCCGATAAGATACCGCTCGCCTACAAACTGCTCTCCGCGGCCTTGAAGCACAGGCACCATACTCAATCCTTCAACCGGGGAGATTTGCGGAATCCCGACAAGAGCAAGAAGTGTCGGATAAATATCGACAGCTTGGATAAGCTCATGAAACACCCCTGTGGCTACCCTTGGCACCGACATTATAAACGGCGCGTGCGTCGATGTGTTGTATATATTCCACCCGTGATCGAATTCTCCATGCTCCAACAAATCCTCACCATTATCAGAAAAAATGATCACTATGGTTTTCCGTTTAATTTCGGGGCGGTTCACAAAATCCAAGAGCGCTTTCATATCCCGATCCACCTGGAAAAGCCGCTCATCATACATGCCTTGCATATAGGCAATCATTTCCGGATTCCCTTTGTCTACTATTCTCCAGTACCACCCTATATATAAATCGTACTGCTCGTACATCGGGAACGTCCAGAACACCCGTTGCGCTTTCGTCAAATCGCCATGTGTTACTGCAGACTGCAACTCGGAAACGATGCGCTTGTTCCGCTGCACGCTTTCCGGCGTCAGACTGAGCGCGAGACGCTTCTGAAACTCAGTAAGTGCGTACACATAAAACGGAAGAGTGTTTACATGAAATTCTTCCGCAGTAACCGGAACAATGGGAAAGGTCCGCGCCTTGGTAAATTGCCATGGGCCTTCTCCGGGTAAATACGGAGAATGCGGCGCATACGTATGCAGAAACATAAATGTCGGTTTGGTACCAAGAAACAATGGCAATAATTTTTCATATTTCGCCGGCCAATTAGGAAGCGTGCCGTCTATTTGATGAAATTCCGTAAACCCCTGCTCTATTCCTTTGTCTAACGGTAAATTGACATCATCCATTCCTCCCGCCCATACAGTCCGGTACCCATTGTTTCTCAGCAAACTGACGAACGAGGGAATATCAGGATTTAGCTTATCCTTGAGGGCTTCCAAGACATGATGCGTTGAAGGATACAGTCCGGTAAAAATAGACATGTGGCTATCAAGCGTAAATGACGACTGCGTATAAAAACGCGAAAACAATATGTTCTTGTCTGCAAACGAGCATAGATTAGGAGTGGTGTTGCGTTCGTATCCATAACAAGGCATCTCGTCCGCCCTCATAGTATCCAAATTTACCAGGATGATATTGCAATCAGGACATACCGGCATTCCCGGTAGGGAAAACGGAAGTCTGGTAAACACCTCATTTCTCAGGGTTCGGATGCCTTTGGGAACTATGGAGAGCACGCCAAAGACGGCGACAAGGCTCACAATCACGCTGAACAATTGGCGCAATCTAAATCTTTTCGTAGACCTAGCTGAATCATTACCCGATGATTGTCGCATCATTCCTTTCCGGTAATTTCCGTAGAAAATTGCAGTAGCTTATCTATAAGTTCTGCCTCTTTTTTTTCACCCTGACCAAACACTTCGCGGGTTTCCCGAGGATCTTCGGCGATATGATAAAGTTGCTTCGATTGATTTTCTTCGTCTGCAATAAGTTTCCACTTATCGAATGAGCGGATAGATTTTTTGAACGTGGCATATCGATAGTCGGTTTCTGCATACAGATCAAGATTTATGTCTCTTCCTGTAAGTACCGGCAACAAACTCACACCGTTTAGTTGACTGGCGAAATCCTTATCAGGAGCCTCCCCTACAAGATCGAATATGGTAGGCATAATGTCGATATTACGTACTTGTGAAGTGATTTTCTTGTTCCCGGCTTGCCCCGGAATCACCATAATAAGCGGGATATGGAGAACTTCGTCATACAGCGTCATACCATGGTCGATCCTGCCATGCTCATAAAACTCATCTCCGTGATTGGATGTAAATATTACGATTGTTTTTTCTGACAAGGAAAGGTCTTCTATTTGTTTGATTATCTGATAAATTGCCTCATCGGCACGAGCTACCTTTTCGTCGTATATACTCCGAAGGAATGCGACGTCTTGGGGAGTAAGATATATCCTCCCACCCATAACACCTTCCTCACGAAGAGACTTCTGCTCTTCAGTTGCGCCTGTCAGTGAACCTGTATAAGAAGCGCTTACATATCGACGGTCGTACCCTCCACTTGGCATATATTGGCCATGCACATCAAAGGCGTGGATAAATAGGAACATTTTTTCCTTACTATGCTTCTTGATAAATTCGAGAGCGTGCGGGATCACGAGTGGCAAACCGTCAAAGGAATCCCCGCTTATGTATTGGTCAAACCCGGTATCAAATCCATACGAAGCGGCAAGAGCGGCGCCCCCGGCAAATCCCCCAGTCACGTATCCCCGCGATTTTAAAAATGAAGCCATGGTTTTGATATTTGGAGCCGTTTCGGATAAGCGGGCAGGTACCAACTTCTGTTGTTTGTCTGGAGAAATCAGTTCTTTATTGACAATATGGTGAACCGAAGGATACACGCCGGTCATGAGACTCATCGCCGACGGCAATGTCCAAGGCGCTACGGCAAATGCATCGGAAAAAAGGAAACCCTTGCGCGCAAGTGCATCTATATTCGGCGTTGTAGGCCTTGAGTTACCGTACGACGACAGCGCGTCTGCGCGAAGAGGATCAAGCGCTATCAGCACGACATTGCAATCTTTGCAGGAAACCGTTGGGGCGAGAGGTGCGTATCGCTTCATTCCCCATATAGCTGCTGCCGCTATCACTATACCGATAAGAATATATATCCTTACTGATTTCCCAAGGATCATAATAATCAACTATAATACATGAGTCAGCATATGACCAGTAAACGAAACCTGCTTTTGATTTTTTTTGCCTCTTTCGCGGTCGTTTTGGCAATACTAT
Source organism: uncultured Gammaproteobacteria bacterium (assembly GCA_964573695.1). Classification (GTDB taxonomy): domain Bacteria; phylum Patescibacteriota; class Microgenomatia; order UBA10105; family UBA927; genus UBA927. The sequence continues at coordinate 50,688 of CAZNKB010000001.1, forward strand.
GGCGGCAATCCCGGCCGGCAACGGTATGCGAAAGCCTTTCATGTATACGGATGAAAAATATTTCAGGCTTTCAGGAAAAGGATATTTACAGCAACACCGAACAAACCTATCGCGCTTTGTATACTCAAGCGAACCGCTTTATACGCATAGAAGTGCAACATGCCACACCCGGATCCGCCCAAGAGGAATTGGATGCCGCGGTTACAAAAGTAAAAGCCATGTACGAAAAAGCGCCGGCGCCCTACCCGGGAGAAATTTCCGATGCCATAGTCTGTGATCCACGGTTTATCCCGACGTACGAAGAAATTAATCAGGACTCCCGACGCACGGCACTATTTACAGGATACCTCAACAATCGCATGACCTTTGGATCCTGCTCGCAAGATCAGGCGGTGTATCGTGGAATTCTTGCACTCACCTATTGTCCTAAGCGGTCATTATTGATCCGTTTAGAGCTTATCGCCCCAACAGCGGATTTTGACTCCAACGAAAATGAGCTCATGGGTCAGATGCGTACGCTCGCGTGTGCCAAGTAACTCACCGTGTAAAAATCTCCAGCGCCTTCCCCTGAACAAAATCCGGCTGCTTTACTCCAAGCGCCTTCATGATTGTCGGATATTGTTGGATAAGGGAAAACGGCTTATCACCCAGGAAATTATTCTTCTTCACCCCCGGCCCGGCCATGACAAACGGCGTCCACATACCAGGTACATCGGCAGCCTTTATCGCCTGTTTGTATCCTGACACGTAAGGAGCAGCAAACGGAGCCAGGTCAGCTGTCATCTCTTCGTTCCAACCGTATCCCGGGGTATTTGCGATCACGAGGTCCCCGATTCTGTCCGGATCGAGTTGCATATAGGATTTTGCATCTTCCCATTTTACAACCTCGACCACCGGCGCTACCCCATTTTCATCCTTTAGATCCTTAAGCGTCCTGGTGACTTCACTGCGAAGCGCTTCATAAGCAGGCCCTGAGGCGCGTACGTATTTACCGGCCAATCCATTGGGATTGATATACACGTGTGCCATTTTCAAATACATGACCTTTGATTGCTTCCAGTCAATAATTGGCTCCCCGGTTTTGGCATCAATCGTAAATTTAAGCCAACCCTTTTTGGCAAATACGTTATTGAGATTCACGCTCCGATCAAGCGGAACCGCTCCGTGATCACTGCTTAAAACGATATAAGTATTATTATCAGCAACCTTCAATATCTCGCCGACCATGCCGTCCAATCGTTTGTACATATCCTGCACCTCTGTCCATAACTGTTCCCGCTCTTCCGGTGTTTTGGCGGCATAATTCACACTTTTAGGATCCACACCACTCATCCACCACTTGCTTGTCAGCATCTGATTGGGCGTATAAATATCATGAATGACCACGTCAGGCGAAAATTCTTTCACCATGGCACCCACGGCTTTGGTATGCCAGTCGAATGAAAGTTTTGCCTCGTCCATGAAAGCTTTTTTATCTTCAGGATAGTAAACAAGCTGCGCGGGGAAATTATCCGCAAAGTCCACCATTGGACCCACGGATTTTTCCAACGCGTCGGCAGCCGCTTCCGGGAAAGTAATATTTCTGTTTAACGCATCGTAGAGGATGCGTATCCTAAAGAAACCGTTATCTCCAAGCTTGATCACTCCGGCCTTCATATGGGACGCCACATTGACGGAAGCGTCTGCCGTTTTCCAAACCAGAGTAATCGGCTGCCAGTCGGTCCAGTCGCCAACGGCGATATCCCCGAGTTTTGATTTTTTATCCAATGAAAACATAACGCGATCAGGAGTCTTTTTTTCGTCGTTGGTACTGTCATAAATATATGCAAAAACCGGCGTACCCCACCCGACCAGCTTGACTTCAAGCGCATCGGAAAAACTCATGGGAGGAGCCTCCCAACCCTCCGGCTTCACTCCGTCTAAGTATTGCGTAAGCTGCGGGCCGAAAAAAAACAGCTTCGTTCCGCGCCCTTGCATTTTCCGCCGTGTCAGATCGCCAAGCGTCTCGAAGTTAAGCGATGCAAAATCAGCTCCCCAGCCTCCCCAGCGCCCACGGATCACAACCCCTTTCTGTACTTCGGGGGGAGTAGAGCCGGGAACGGACAGAATCGCCACTTTCATACCTGCTTCTTCTAACGTTTTCCATATCGGAGCGACCTTTTTGGCAGTCGAACGGAAGCCCGGAACAGCAACTGCGTCAAGCGGCTTACCTACCTCACGCATGGGACCGTCATCGACTCCGTGCACCTCCGGCATGGAACCGGTAAGGAGTGTGGCAAAATTGGTCGGTGTATGACTTGGAAAATTCGGGTAAGAATACCCGTATGTTCCCCGATCCATAAGTTTTTTGATATTCGGCAATTTACCTTCTTTGGCCCAGGCGAAAATATTGAAAAGATCCGGTTCAGCACGCATACCGTCCGGGATAAACCAATAGAGTTTTACATGTTGTCTGGCGGGGGCATTTCGCTTCGAGTAGACAAAACCTGCTGCAAACACGAGAACGAGAACGAGAAAAAATAATTTCTTCATAAGGCAAAGCGTAGTACTTTTGTATGGGCGAGTCAAGAATACTTACCGCAGTGGAAGCGGCGTGAGAATGAGAGGCGCTCCGTCGCAAACGGCGACCGACATCTCAAAAACTGCAGACAACGAATGATCCTTTGTCGCTATCGACCAGCCGTCATCCAGATAGCACAATGTCGGACTCCCTTTCGTATAAATCACTTCGATCGCCACTGTCATACCGGCCGTCAAACGTGGTGTTTTATCGATACTCCCCTTGAGAAATCCCGGAATCTGCGGCGGTTCGTGGAGGGTCGTTCCGATGCCGTGACCAACCAATGATTTGGCTATTCCGTATCCCGCCCCTTCTACAATTTCCTGTATGGTTTTTGAGATAAGCCCCACTCGAACGCCGTTCGTAACCTTGGCTACCGCTTTTTGGAGAGCTGTCTGACCCGCGGCCAGGAACGTCACGACATCAGAAGGTATTTCGTAGGAACTATTGGAATCACAAATCACCTTGGTCCAGGCCGTATCCGAGTGATATGTTTTATTGATCAGTCCTATATCGATCGTCAGGAGATCCCCTTCCTTTAGTTTGTATCCGGTAGGAATTCCATGGACGATAACATCGTTTACACAAAGACATGTTGCCCATTTGTAATCGGCGACTGTCGAAAACGACGGTTTCATTCCGGCTTCCTTTATGCGTTTTTGGGCAAGCGCTTCAATCTCCAGAAGGGTTACCCCGGGGACAGAAAAATCCAATACTTCGCGCAACACAGAAGCCAATACTTTTCCTCCTTCCGTCATCGCTGCAATTTTTTGGGTGTCTTTTTGGTTCATAGCAGATTTCGTTTTGTAAGCTCCGCGATAATTAATGCGACAACCTTCTCCTGGGTTATTCCGGTCGTGTCGAGTTCCCAGGCATCCGGTAACTTTTGTAACGGATCTGCGACCCGTGAAGTATCCTGTTCATCCCGCCGCTTCGTATCCTCAATCATGTCCTCTAACCTCATATCCTTTCCTGCTTTCTTGTATTGCTCGAGGCGGCGCTTCGCCCGCTCATACGGGTCGGCCGTTAAATAAATCTTTATATCAGCATTCGGAAGCACTCGAAGCCCGATATCCCTACCTTCCATAACCACCGATTTTCCCTGCGCCAGCTCCTGCTGACGCTTTACCATATACTTCCTGACTTCCGGAATAACACCGACATCAGATGCCCCGATATCTATATCAGGGGTAAATAACAATCCGGTGACGTCTTCCCCGTTCACGAGGACACGGTATGGCCGGTTGTCCCCCCCAAGCGGGGGTACTAAATCTATAAGAGAATCCGACAGCGAGGAAAGAACTGAGGCGGAATCTTTCGATGAGACGCCTTTTCGCTTACAAATAAGGGCGAGTGCCCGATACATGGCTCCTGTATAGATAAATACGAGTCCCAATGCCTGTGCGAGTTTTGCGGAGATATCCGTTTTTCCGGAACCCACCGGACCGTCAATTGCTATTTGCAACCCCGATTTCATTCAACCCCTAACCCCTTCAATATCTGCTGCGTGACTTCTTCGATTGTCTTTTCACCGTCTACTTCGAGTAATCTGCTTTGTTTACGGTAATACTCAAGCACCGGCTCGGTCACGTCATGGAACAACTGGATACGTTTGCGTATAGCCTGCAGGGTGTTATCCTCACGTATACCGTCTTCAAATCTTCCGCTTAACCTCCATAGGGCTTCCTTATCCGTTACCTTAAGGTATATCACGCGCTCAACTCCGTTGGTAAAGTCCTCTGCCTGTTTCGAAGTCCTCGGAAATCCATCGAGAATATATCCATTCTTGTATTCCGGTTTCGCCAAATATTCCTCGATAATCGGAATCGCTTTTTCATCCGGAATTAAATACCCCGCATTGAGCGTCTCCTTGACATACCTTCCCCACGATGTTTTCTCCTGGGACATCTGCCGAAAAATGTGTCCGCTGGAAAGATATGGGATATTGAGTCGCTCACTTAATATATTGCCCTGAGTTGATTTACCAGAACCCTGAATTCCCACAAGAATAAGCTTCATAACCACATGAGTCCTTTCTTGTCCCGCTTGCGGGACTATTCCATGAATCCTTCGTAATTACGCATAACCAACTGTGCTTCCAGCGCTTTAACCGTTTCCAACACTACCGATACGACGATAAGCACTCCCGTGCCGCCGATAAGCAATGTCGAAAGCCCGGATACACCGCGCGCGAGAGACGGAAATACTGCCAAAATTCCCAAAAACAACGCGCCTGCAAGAGTGATACGCGTCAATATGTAGTTTAAGTAATTCGCCGTCGGGCTCCCCGGTCTGATCCCAGGGATAAATCCGCCGTATTTTTGGATTTCTCCGGCTATTTTTTGCGGGTTAAACGTAATAGCCGTATAAAAATAGGTAAATCCGATAACTAGGAAAAAATAAATCAAATTATACGAAAGGCCATTGGGATTAAATGCCGCTGTCAAAAATCTGCCGAGACCGGCCAGCGCGGGATTGGCAAGCTGCTGCAAAAATCCGCCCAAAAGCGACGGCAACAATACCAGCGAAACGGCGAAGATAATCGGAATAACTCCCGCCTGATTGACGCGCAGCGGCAGGTATGACGTATTACCTCCGTACATTTTGTTCCCCCGAATACGCCGTGCATAATGCACAGGGATCCTCCGCACAGCTTCATTCATAAACACTGTGCCGGCAATTACTACGAGGGCCACAAAACCAAACAACGCGACGTTCGTAAGTTGTTCCGGCTGAAATACGCTGGCCGTCTGAAACATAACTACAGGAAGCCGTCCGACTATTCCGGCAAAAATAAGAAGTGAGATACCGTTACCGACGCCGTACTCAGTGATAAGCTCACCCAACCACATAACGAAAAGCGTCCCCGCAGTCATCGTCAAAACGACGGCAACCAGCGTAAGCGGATCCATATTGCCGACAATCCCCTGATTCCTAAGCAACATGTACATACCAATAGACTGCATAGCTGCTAGCGGCACGGTAATAAACCGCGTGTATTGGTTAATTTTCTCTCGGCCGAACTCTCCTTCTTTCTGCAATTCTTCGAGCTTTGGGAATACTATCGTCAGGAGTTGTAAGATGATCGACGCATTGATATACGGATTAAGTCCCAAAGCAAGGACTGAAAAATTGACAAGCGTTCCGCCCGAAAAAATATCCAAAAGTCCTAAAAATTGGTTCTGGGAAAAAAGTAACGCCAACTTCGTGCGGTCTATTCCGGGAATAGGTACGTGGGCGAAAACACGAAAAATGACAAAAATCAAAGCAGTAAGCAATATTTTACGCCGTAATTCAGGCGATTTCCAACTGTTGACCAGGGCAGTCAATATTGTATTCATGTTTTGATGATCCCGATGATATCGGCTCAACAATTTGGATTATATCAGGCGATGTTTCCACCTGCTTTTTCAATCGACTTGCGAGCACTTTCGGAACAGGGAACGGACACGTTAAGCGCGACAGACAGGACGCCACCGGAAAGTATCTTGACCTCCGCTACATTCTCGTTAACTATCTGTAGTTTTTTAAGAGATGCCAGGGTAACCGCGGATCCCGCCTCAAATACCGAAAGCATACCTGTCGTTATCGTGACTGGCTTAGATTGCCGTGACTTATTGCGCTGTTTGCCCCTCAAAAACGGCAACCGCTTCATGACGGACAACTGCCCTCCCTCAAAATGAGGAGGGATCGTGCCTCGGGCTTTTTGACCTTTCGTCCCGCGACCGGCAGTCTTGCCCCGACCGGATCCGTGACCACGTCCCAATCGTTTTTTGCTTCGTTCGACTGTTTTATGTAATGTATGTATCATAATATATAGCGTAATTTATGATTTTTTCTTCGCCTTGAGCTGCTTGAGCGCTTCCATAGTAGCATAGACATTGGATGCTTTGTTGCTTGTGCCCAATATCTTGGAAACAATATCGCGGATTCCCGCCGCTTCAACCACTGCGCGTACCGGACCTCCGGCTATGACTCCTGTTCCTGCCGGTGCCGGCTTTAACATGATCCTAGCGGCTCCGAGTTTTACAAAAACCACGTGTGGAATCGTTGTTTTGTTAAGTGGGATCGTAATAAGATGCTTCCGTGCATAAAGTACTGCCTTTTTGACGGCTGCAGACACATCGGGTGCCCCGCCTAAACCGGCGCCGACACGACCTTTTTTGTCGCCGACTACGACAAGCACGGAAAATCCGATTTTGTTGCCGCCTTTGGTTTTTTTGGAGACACGGTTCACCTGAACGACTTTTTCTTCAAACTCGCTCGGAATCCCCCGGTCAGGACGTCTGTTGTTTCCGTAATTCATCATACTTCTAATCCTCCTTCTCGGACTGCATCAGCAAGAGCTTTCACTGCGCCATGATATCGGTAACCCGAGCGGTCAAATACAACTTTCGTAATTTTTTTGGCCTTTGCCATATCTGCAATTGTTTTCCCCAAAGACACTGCTGCACTGATATTCTTGCCTTTGATCCACGCGGACACTATCGTCACGGCTTTACCATCGTCAATAAGCTGTGCCACCATGCGCATATTCGAGCGGAATATGGCAAGTCTGGGTCGCTCTTGCGTTCCGCTTAGTTTGCGGCGGATCGACAATTTACGCTTGAGTCTCATTTCTTTTTTCGTTTTCATAATTATTTAGCTCCGGGAGCTCCTCCGACTGCTTTAGCTGACTTCCCTGCTTTTTTGCGGATATGTTCACCTGTGTATTTGATGCCTTTACCTTTGTATGGCTCAGGAGGCTTCACCCCTCTTACAGAGGCTGCCACTTGACCCACCAAATATTTGTCGATTCCCGTAACCATGATTTTTCCTTCCGTCACGGCAAACGTAATTCCCTGAGGAGGGGTTAACGTAACCGTATGGGAAAACCCGACGGAAAGCGCGAGGTCGGCACCGTTTAGTGCCGCGCGGTATCCTACCCCGGAAAGCTCCAGTTGCTTCGACCAACCCTTGGTCACGCCGGTTATGGAATTTTTCATAAGGGCAACTACCGTACCGTGCTGAGCTTTGGTTTTTCGGTCATTTCGTGTTCTCGATGCGACGATCGTCCCACCCTCCTGTGCCACGGCGATACCGTCCGGGATAACAACGGTCAATTCCCCTTTTGATCCTTTAAACACCACGGATCGGGGGGTTACCGTAACCGTAACGTCTTTTGCAACTTCTACTGGTGTGTTTCCAATTCGTGACATACAAGCACTCCTTACCAAACTTCACACAATAATTCTCCGCCGACTCCTTGTTTTCTCGCTTCTTTACCACTCATTACCCCATTGGGAGTAGATATAATGGCAACCCCTTGCCCCCCCATAACCATAGGGATCTTCTTTTTGTTGATATACCACCGCAGTCCTGGCTTACTTACCCGCTTAACACCGGTTAACAATGGCTCTTTTCCTTCATACGTAAGTTCCAACCGAAGTAGGGCTCCATGAGCGCCCTTTGCCTCTTCCACATGAGAAAGATACCCCTCACGTGCCAATAGTTTGGCCACGGCAACCTTTAACTTGCTACTGGGCAATTCCACACTTTTCTTGTGCGCTAAAGCCGCATTTCTTATGCGGGTTAACATGTCTCCGATTGGATCGCTTATCATCATAACGGTATCTCCTTTACCACGACGCTTTCACCACTCCCGGAAGTTCGCCTTTGTGGGCGAGCTTACGGAAACAGATACGGCACAATTTAAACTTCCGCATATATGCCCGACTTCTTCCACAAAGCATACAGCGGTTTCTGTGTCTGACACTGAATTTTTGTTTGTGCTCGAATTTCACAACATCTGATGTTTTTGCCATATTATTTCTCCTTTGCAAACGGCAGACCCAAAGCCGCCAGCAACGCTCGTCCGGCAGTGTCATTTCCTGCGCTCGTCACAAATGTTATTTCAAACCCTCTCGCTTTGTCGATAAGACTATATTCTAACTCCGGAAATATCGACTGCTCGTTAAGCCCCAGCGTATAATTTCCCCTTCCGTCAAATCCACGGATAGGAATACCGCGAAAATCACGCACGCGGGGCAACGCGACCACCGTAAGACGGGTGACAAAATCATACATCCGTATTCCGCGAAGTGTAACACGTAATCCCACCGGATCTCCTGCGCGGAGCTTAAACGTCGATATCGCCTGCTTGGCTCTGGTAATATGCGGACGTTGTCCGGTAATAATCCCCAACTGTTCGCGGGCCTTGTCAATTACCTTTTTGTCTTTTTGCGCTTCCGCTCCGATTCCACAGTTAATGACCACTTTGATAAGCTTGGGCACTGCCATGAGATTCTTTATCCCCAACTCAGTCATGAGTTTGGAAATTAATTCTTTTTTATAGGTGTCTTGTAAGCCGTTCATATCTTTTTACCGCACTTTCTACAAATCCGCACTTTTTCATTTTTCGAAACCAATATACCGATGCGGGTAGGCTTTCCGCATGACGGACAAATCAAAGCCAATTTGGACACATTGATCGGCTTGACAATGTCGATGATCCCTCCGGGGTTTTTATCGTCTTTTCGCTTCATATGTCGCTTGGAGACATTCACTCCCGGGACAACCACCGTTACATCTTCAGGATTCACTTTTTCGATTTTTCCTTTGTGACCCTTATCTTTGCCGACCGTCACGATAATTGTGTCGCCTTTTTTGAATTTCATATTAATAAACCTCTACTGCCAAACTCGCGATTTTATCAAAGCCTTTTTCTTTCGTCTCACGGGCTACTGGTCCGAACACCCGAGTCCCTCTCGGATTCTGATCGGGGGTGTCATCAACGACCACTCCTGCATTGTCATCGAATCGTATGTATGAACCGTCTGCCCGATGATATTCTTTCCGAGTCCTTACGATGACCACGTGAACCAACTCATCGTCTTTCACTATCCCCAGCGGATCAGCTTTTTTTACGACGCACTGGACGACATCGCCTAGCGTCGCCGTCATTTTCTGCCCGCCTCCGTAGATGTGGATGACCACCATCTCCTGAGCGCCTGAATTATCGGCAACTGTAACTTTTGTACGTCGTTGTATCATATTATTTCGTTAATTTACTCACTACGATAAAATGTTTGGTTTTGCTGATCGGCTTGGTTTCTACGATAGTGACTTTATCCCCTACGGCAATATCCACTCCGGTTACGTGTGCCACGAAATGCTTGGTGCGTTTGATCGTTTTTCTATACAACGGATGTTTTGAAAGCCGAATGACTTCCACAACCGCGGTATCTTTCATACTTGTCGAAATCACCACACCGGTAAATTCTTTGTGTTGTTTCATACATGACCTTCTTTCTGTTGCGACAGTTCTTTTTCGCGTCTGAATGAAAGTGTCACTGCGAGTTTTCGCCGCAATTCTTTCGCTTCCCGACGGTTTTTTACTTCTTTCGTCAGCATGGTCTGTCCTACGTCACGAATTTGCTTACGTATTTCTTTTGCTTTCTTGTCCAAATCCTTCACTCCCATGCCGCGTAATTCGTCTTTGTCTCGCTTTTTCATACTGTCTTCTCCCGTGTAATAAATTTGCTCTTGATCGGTAATTTGATTCCGGCAAGTCTCATCGCCTGTGCGGCGAGTTCTACATCAACTCCGGCCATTTCAAATAATACCCGTCCTGGCCGTACGACACAGACATATTCAGCGACATCACCTTTTCCGCTTCCCATACGGGTTTCCGGAGGTTTTTTTGTGATTGGCTTATCCGGAAATATCCTAATCCACACTCTTCCTCCGCGGCGGATGTGATGCGTAAGCGCGCGTCGCGACGCTTCTATCTGGCGACTGGAAACCCAACCGGATTCCATTGCCTTAAGTCCGTAATCTCCGAAAGACAGCGCTGAACCCCGGAACGACAATCCCCGGCGCTTGCCCCGGAATACTTTTCTATGTTTTGCTCGTTTTGGTGCTAACATACTTCTAAATTTTGCTTTTGACTGTTAACTGCTTAACGGTCAATTGCTCATGACTTTCTTACAAATCCATACTTTTACTCCGACATATCCTGATTTCGTAAGTGACGGCACTTCCGCGTAATCCACTTCTTCCCGAATAGTGGAGAGCGGTATGGTCCCCGCCTTATAGGTCTCGCGACGGGCAATTTCTGCTCCTGCGATACGTCCTGCCAATTTAATTTTGACGCCGCGCGCGCCGCTGGTCATCACGCGTTCAACCGTCTGCATGCAAATCCGCTTATGCGGCATACGCTTGATCAATTGGTCTGCGATATTGGTCGCTACGATTTGTGCACTCAAATTCGGTTCTTTCACCGGCTCTACAACCACTTCCACTTTCGTTTTCTGATTATCAAAGGACGCCTTGCCAAGCTTTTTTTCTTTCGCGATGCGGCGTAGCTCCCCTTCGATAAACTTTTTGATCTCTTCAAGTCCTGTGCCTCCGCGCCCAATGACAAGACCCGGTCGGGAAACATGAAGGACGACGCGAATTTTGTTTATCGACCGTTCGATTTCAGCCTGTGCCAGACCTGCCGGCTTCAAGCGTTTTGTCAATGATTCGCGAAGCAATACGTCCTGCAAAAGCAAATCTGCATATCGCGCATCGTCAGCAAACCACCGTGATACCCAGGTATACAATGGCCCAAGCCGGAATCCATATGGATGAATTTTTTGTCCCATACTTATGCACCTTTCTCCTCATCTTTTAATACGACTTTTACGTGTGTCATTCGTTTCTTGTAGGAATGTGCCATGCCGCGGCTAGCTGCGTGCCAACGTTTGAGCACGGGTCCCCCCATGACATCGATTGCCGCTATTACAAGATTTGCGACTATCGCTTTTTTCTGTACTGCATTTGCAACTGCCGAATCAATTAGCTTTTTAAGCGGCTCGGACGCTTGCTTCGGAACCGAACCTAAGGCAGAAAGTGCCACGCCGACCTTTTTGCCGGAAATAGCACGCGCCACCAACCGCACTTTGCGCGGGCTCGTCCGTATATATTTTGCAGTTGCTGTGTATTCCATATGCGTTTATGTCTTGTCCAATACGCGTTTCGTCACCTGTCCGTGTCCCCGGAAAGTTCGTGTCGGGGCAAATTCGCCCAGGTGATGACCAACCATATTTTCCGTCACAAATACTTCCGTAAATACCCGCCCGTTATGCACGGCAAATGTCACCCCGACGAAATCCGGACTTATTTGACTTGCCCGTGCCCACGTCTTGATCGGTGTATGATCTCCCCCTGCTTTTTGTTTGTTAATTTTCGCTAACAAGCGCGGATCGATATATGGTCCTTTTTTGCTGCTTCTACTCATATATTATTTCCTCCGACCGACGATAAACCGGTCACTATATTTGCGTAATTTCCGAGTTTTCTTGCCGAGTGTCCGCTTGCCCCATGGGCTTTTCGGAGACTTCATACCTATGCCGCTTCTGCCTTCTCCTCCGCCGTGCGGGTGCGATCTTGGATTCATCGCTACTCCCCGAACCGTGGGGCGAATTCCCATATGCCTTGAACGTCCTGCTGTACCAATCACGCGGTTTTTGCGATCTTCATTTCCTACCTGCCCGACCGTTGCTTTGGCGGCTGCATCAAATACGCGCGTTTCCCCGCTGGGGAGCTTGACCTGGATCAACTGGCCGTCTTTGGCAAGTACTACAGCTGAATTCCCCGCGGATCTCACCATTTGTGCGCCACGACCCGGCTTGATTTCCAAATTGTGTACCAGGGTGCCAACGGGAATACTCCCGAGAGGCAAACAATTACCGACATTCGCATCTATATTAGCCCCCGAAAGCACGCTGTCGTTTACTTTAAGACCCAGGGGGGCTAGTATATACCGTTTTTCCCCATCGCGGTAGACCAAAAGCGCGATATCGCTTGAACGGTTCGGATCATAGATGATCTCTTTAACCGTTGCCGGCACACCGTCTTTATCCCGTTTCCAGTCAATAATCCGGAAGTAGCGTTTCTGTCGGCCTCCCTGATGACGCACCGACACGTGCCCAAACGCGTCCCGCCCGGAATTTTTGGGTAATATTTCAACTAGTGATCGTATAAAAAGTTTTTTCATAATCCGCGCTGTTTAGGCTTTTGCTGCTTGTTCACCGATATCAAAAACCGCGATTTTCTGACCGGTCTTGAGACGAACCATTGCCTTTTTCCAATCCGTGTGCCGCTTCATGATCATTTTTTTCCCGGTACGGTGCATCTTGCCGACTCGGCGGATCGTCCGGACGTCCACAACCGACACATTATAAAGTCGACCTATCTCTTTGGCAATAAATTCTTTCCGGACAAATGCCCCGACTGCAAACGTATACCAGCCACTCTGGGCAAGTGCCATAGATTTTTCGGTAATGAGCGGACGAGTTGATTTCATATTATTTCGTAAGCCCCGGTTTTATCGGAGTAAAATGCGCCTTGCTCTCTTCCAGGGCGCTCTTGGTAAACACTATCTTTTTGTGAGTCAAAAGCATATAAGGATTAAGATCTTTGGCGTTTTGAATGGTCACGTAATCGATATTTCGTGCTGAACGAACAAGAGATACTGAATCCTTTGCTACGACCAGCAACGCGTTGCTCGTGACTCCTGCTGCCGTTAACGCGTTCACCACGTTTTTCGTCTTGGGTCCCAATGATTCCAAACCGTCCATAACCAGCGTATCGGCAAGCTTAGCGCTTAAAGCAGATATTAGAGCTCGGCTCCTCATGCTCTTGCTCATTTTCAAGTGATAATCACGGGTAACTGGTCCGAAAACGACACCTCCGCCCACAAAAATGGGTGCCCGGATTGAACCATGTCGTGCCTTACCGGTGCCTTTTTGCTTATAAATTTTGCGTGAAGAACCTTCTACCTCGCCGCGCGTCTTCGCGTGCGCGCCGCCTTCCCGCTGATTTGCAAGATATACGCGGACTGATTGGGCGAGAAGATTTTTGTTTACTTCGCTCCCGAATAATTCTTTGGGCAGCGTCACCTTTCCCCCTGCTTTGCCGTCAACGCCATAGACAGATACGGAAAGTGCCACTTCCTTCTTGGTTCCCGCTTCCTTCACAGGCGAACTACTCACTGCTTTTGTTTTTGGCGCTGTTTTTTTGACTGGTGCTGTTTTTTTGATTGCCATAGTTTACGCTTTCTTTCCCCGTACTGGCTCTTTGGAAATAATAAGGAGCCCGTTAATGGCTCCTGGTACTAATCCTTTGATCGTCAAGTGGTGTGTGGCCGGATCAACTGCGACGACTTTGAGATTACGGATCGTAACTGTGTCGCTTCCCATGCGTCCTGCCATTTTTTTACCCTTATAGACTCTTCCCGGCGTTGTAGTTTGCCCGATAGAGCCCGGAGCACGTTCCCGATCTGATTGACCGTGTGTTCTTGGGCCCCCACGAAAATTGTGTCGCTTAACCACTCCTGCAAATCCTTTTCCTTTGCTTATTCCGGTAACCCGAATCGTGTCACCAGCCGCAAATACGGAATCAACGGCGATCTGTGAACCTGCTTTTTCCGTTTCTTCGATGTGAGAAACCGTAAAACTCCGCAAAAAACGGAGCTTTATGTCGAGCCCCGCTTTTTTAAGATGTCCTACTTCTGCTTTGTTTAAATTTTTGGTGGTTCCGAATCCTAGTTGAATACTCTTGAAGTGCTCCTGATTTTCGACCTCAGTAATCCAGTTGGGACCGGCCAAAATTTCCGTGACGGGAATTCGCTTCCCCGATTCATCGAAGGCTTGCGATTGTCCAAGTTTGATTCCAAGTAATGCTTGCATCATACGTGCTCTCCACAAAAAACGACCTCGGTTGAGGTCGTTCATTCCCGGTAACACCAGGATTTACGCTCATCCGAGACTTTTGGTTACCCCTGAAACACACACGCTTTGTCGCGTCATATCAGGAAGCGTAAGTATACCAAAGTATCTCTGTTAACTCAAATACCAATAAGATCCCTCGGATACCCTCGGGATGACATTGGCATGTCACATTTTAATCTCGACATCCACCCCTGCGGGGAGGTCAAGATGCATGAGTTGATCTATCGTCTTGTCTGTCGGTTCCACAATGTCTATCAGTCGTTTATGGACTTTGATCATAAAGTCTTCCCGACTGTTTCGGTCGATAAATGTAGCTCTGGCTACATTAAAGTGCGTTTTATCGGTCGGAAGCGGCACAGGGCCCACCACGCGCGCACCTGTGCGCACTGCGGTGTCCAAGATTTTCTGGCAGCAGTCATCAATGATCCTGCTGTCATACGCTTTTAGTCTGACTCGTATACGACCTTTCGGCATTGTGTGTTAATGTGCCTTGACAACCGTACTGCTACAGCAGTCTTAAGCGACAATTTTTGTAACAACCCCTGCTCCCACTGTGTGACCACCCTCGCGGATAGCGAACCGAAGACCTTCTTCAAGTGCCACCGGCACGATTAATTTGACATTCATCTTGGTACTGTCTCCGGGCATGACCATTTCCACTCCCTGCGGCAACGCACACTCTCCGGTGACGTCTGTCGTCTGGATATAGAATTGCGGTCTGTATCCCGTAAAGAACGGAGTGTGTCGTCCACCCTCTTCTTTGGTCAGTACGTACACTTCTGCCTCAAATTCGGTGTGTGGCTTCACGGATCCTACGGCGGCAAGCACTTGTCCGCGCTCTACTTGCTCTTTCTCGACACCGCGGAGTAATACTCCGATGTTATCTCCTGCTAGCCCTTCATCGAGTGTTTTTCTAAACATTTCGACGCCGGTCACAACAGTCGACTGTGTGGGTTTGATACCAACGATTTCAATGGTTTCTCCAACCTTCACCTTGCCGCGGGATACGCGTCCGGTAACCACAGTTCCCCGGCCTTTGATAGAGAAGACATCCTCTACCGGCATAAGGAACGGTTTGTCGAGTTCACGCACCGGATCCGGCACGTATTCGTCGACGGTCTTCATAAGCTCTTCGATTGCTTTTTCTGCTTCCGCGTCTCCTTGGAGGGCTTTGAGGGCTGATCCTCGGATGACCGGAATCTTGTCTCCCGGATACTTATATTTGGTAAGTAACTCACGGACTTCCATTTCAACAAGATCCAGAAGCTCTTTGTCCTGTACCATATCGCATTTGTTCATGAATACGACGATCGCAGGAACGTTCACCTGACCGGCAAGCAGGATGTGCTCGCGGGTTTGCGGCATCGGACCGTCGGGTGCTGAAACGACTAAGATTGCACCGTCCATCTGCGCGGCTCCCGTGATCATGTTTTTGACATAATCGGCATGTCCCGGCGCATCAATGTGTGCATAGTGGCGTTTGGCTGTTTCGTATTCGGAGTGGTGGATGTTTATGGTGACCCCTCTGGCCTTCTCTTCCGGAGCGTTATCGATCTCTTCATACTTTAAGGCCTTGGCCATACCCGATTTGGCCAACACGTGCGTGATAGCAGAAGTAAGGGTGGTCTTGCCATGGTCAACGTGACCTATGGTTCCAATATTCAAATGTGGTTTGCTGCGAACAAATTTAGCTACGTCTGCCATACTACCTCCTTACAGAACAAAATTATGTTTATAAAAATAATTAATCGACCTTAAAATATAAGTCGCTTTTGACATTTTAGCACATCTTAGACATTCTTCGCAATAATCTTTTCCTGAATATTTTTGGGAACTTCTTCGTAGTGACTCGGCTCCATATAATATGTAGCCCGGCCTTTGGACAAACTCCGAAGCACTGTAGCATACCCTGACAGTTCGGCAAGCGGCACCATAGCCAGAATAACCGTAACTGTTCCCCGCTGCTCACTCCCCATAATCTGTGCACGTCTAGCGGAAAGATCGCCAATACAGTCTCCCATGTATTCATCGGGAGTGGTCACTTCCACCTTCATGATCGGCTCGAGTATTGTGGGATCTGCGTGTTTTACCGCATCCTGAAGCGCCATACTTCCTGCAATCTTAAATGCCATTTCTGACGAGTCGACGTCGTGATAACTTCCGTCATAGAGTGTGGCCGACATATCGACCAGCGGATAACCGGCAAGCACACCATTTTCCATGGCCTCGACGATACCCTTCTCAATCGGAGGAATAAACTCGTTCGGAACACTTCCCCCTTTGATTGCATCAATAAATTCAAATCCTTCTCCACGAGCCTTCGGCTCTATAGTAATCATCGCATGACCGTATTGACCTCTACCTCCGGTCTGTCGGATATATTTCCCTTCTCCTTCAGCAAGCTTCTTGATCGTTTCCTTGTATGCGACTTGAGGTGCTCCGACATTTGCCTCCACCTTGAATTCACGCTTCATGCGGTCAACCAAAATCTCCAAGTGTAACTCTCCCATGCCCCAAATAATTGTCTGGTTGGTTTCTTGATTGCTTTTGATTTTGAATGTCGGATCTTCTTCGGACAAACGCTGCAATGCATATCCCATTTTCTCCTGATCATTTTTGGTTTTGGGCTCAATAGCAAGCGAGATGACCGGATCGGGAAACGTGATTTTTTCCAGTACGATCGGGTTTGTTTTGTCACAGAGGGTATCTCCGGTGATCGTATCTTTAAGCCCCACGACTGCGACGATTTCTCCTGCAAACGCTTCGCGGATTTCTTCCCGTTGGTTCGCGTGCATAAGAAGTAACCGTCCTACACGTTCTTCGGCACCCTTGCTCGAGTTATACGTATAAGAGCCTGACTCCAATTTCCCCGAATAGATACGGACGTAGGTCAGCTTTCCTACATGCGGATCAATCTGAATTTTGAACGCGAGCCCGGAAAAATGATCATCGCTCACGCGCTTCCGCGTCACATGCTCTTCGGTCTTAGGATGAATACCGCTTACTTCCGGAAGATCCAATGGAGACGGTAAATAATCAACGACTGCGTCGAGAAGCGGCTGAACGCCTTTGTTGCGAAGACTCGTGCCGCAATAGATAGGTACGAGCTTGTAAGCGATAACTGCCCGACGAAGTGCTGCTTTTAGCTCCTCTACCGTAGGCTCGGTACCCGCGAGGAATTTCTCCAGCAATGCGTCGTCTGTTTCGGAAATACGCTCAATCAAGTCGTTTCGGGATTTGGTCACTTCTTCCTTCAAATCCGCAGGAATTTCGGGGAGTTCGTCGGGGTGTGCGCCAAGATCATCGGTATTCCACACATACGCTTTAAGCGTGAGCAAATCGACAATACCTTTATAGGTCTGTTCCCTGCCGATCGGTACGACCATGACGGCGGTTCGGGCTCCCAGACGCTGTTCAATCTGCTGTATGGTATGTCGGAAATCTGCGCCGATTTTGTCCATTTTGTTGACAAAACAGATACGCGGCACTTTGTACTTATCTGCCTGATGCCACACGGTTTCGGATTGACTCTGCACGCCTTCTTCCGCATCCAAAACGGTAATGCCGCCGTCGAGCACGCGAAGAGAACGTTCCACTTCAGCAGTAAAATCCACATGTCCGGGCGTATCGATAATGTTAAAGCGGTACCCCTTCCAAAAAGTGGTCGTAGCGGCGGATACAATGGTGATGCCCCGCTCTTTCTCCTGCTCCATCCAGTCCATTTGGGTCGTACCTTCATCGATATCACCGATTTTGTAACTTCTTCCTGTGTAATAGAGGATACGCTCTGTGGTTGTGGTTTTGCCTGCATCGATATGCGCAATGATGCCGATGTTGCGTACTTTATCGAGTGGCACATCGCGGTTTTCTGTTACGGTTGTCTGTGGGTTTGCCATAGGTCTATTGTATCAAATAAAAAAAGCTCCCCGACTTGGGAAGCAAAACTGCTTCAACAATTCAACGTAACAATTGTACAGGATTTTCTACCGCCTGTCTAGGGATTTTGACGATCCTTCCACTTCCACCATTTAAGGAGTTCGGGGTCGTGAGTCTTGTTGGAAGCAAAATACACGGCGCACCGCATAACATAAAGCATACATCGGTCGAGAATAACCCCCTGATTCTTATTGAGTTCTTCATAAAGCTTTTCAGGATCTTTTCCGATCAAGTCTTCCACCTTATGGATATGTATGGCGTTTAAATCAGCAGCTATACGTTTACCCACCCCGGGAATGACGATAAGGGGATTTATTTTCATTTGGCACCAGGCAACACCATATGCAGCAATGCCGCAAACGTGATTCTGCCGGGACTCTTACATTGTAGCGAATCGGTGAAAATTGAGTGGAATTGGTTTAGATGGTTCGGAGGAGCGACTCTCGTGCAGACAGTGGCACCGTCTTCCGAACGGATCCGGCGGTAACTCCGCTCGCTTGTGACATCTTTCCATGGACAAGGATGCGTACAGGTGCAATAACCCGCACCCGCTTCTCTACTCAAATGAAGCGTTATTGTGTTCCCGTCTGCCTGAACCGTTCGGGTTGCCATTCAAAATGGTACATTACTCCATTAAATTTCCGTTGTAAAGTAAATACAAACGTTTCAACTTCACATCACCGATGTGCGAAGCTACCGTGCTACATATACACGACACTGTAAGGTATAATCACCAGCAGATATGGAGACAATAGAAAATTCCGTATATAAACTCCGCACAAAAGCAAAAATTACTCAGGAACAGCTGGCAGTCGCTGTCGGGGTAACGCGACAAACAATTATCGCTATAGAAAAGGGATCGTATATTCCCTCACTACTGTTAGCATTTAACATTGCACAGTATTTTAGGAAACCTGTAGAATCTATATTTGAATTATGCAAAAAATAACCCAGCATTATTCAGGAGAAATTATCACCGCCATATTTCTCATGCTGCTTCTTGCAGCATTTGTGAGCCCACCAGGACTTCTCATGCCAAAGTCTTCAGAAATGATTTTTCTGGTCATCTTTGTCCTCTCGTTTTTTGTATACTTGGGATTTATATGGAAAGAAACGGCAGTTGATGAACGTGAACACGCGCATCAACTCACTGCGGGAAGAATTTCTTTTTTTGTAGGCTCATCTATCCTTACTCTAGGTATTATTGGTCAGGCACTTACCCATAATATTGATCCGTGGCTGGTGGGAGCGCTGGGTGCTATGCTGCTTACGAAAATTATTGTCAGGATCTATACGCAGATAACCCACTAACATCCATGTATGTTAAGTCCACTTGACATTCCCCTAAGATAACCTTATTGTAAGATAAGTAACAAATATTTTCCTTTCAAGGAGGATGTATGAATAACAAACTACTTATCATCGTGGGTGTTGTCGTTATTGGTACCCTTGGGGGGGTATATATCCGAAGCCAGCATTCAAACAACAATAACCAAATTGTGCCGAAACCCACGGGAGCCATGGAAAAAACAGAAAACGCTACAACAGAGCCGACCCGTGGCATGGTGGAAAAAACTGTAACACCGAGTGGTTCAACAAACAAAGACGAAGGAACAATGATGAAAAACGAATCACGGTATGTCGTGTATTCCAAAACGGCTTTTGAGACGGCCAAGGGGAAGAAGCGGATATACTTTTTTCATGCGCCGTGGTGCCCCACCTGCAGACCGGCTGACGCAGCTTTCCAAAAAGACGCCGCGCTTATTCCGGAAAACGTCGTCCTGTTTAAGACGGACTACGATACGTCGGCAGAGCTGAAAAAGCAGTATGCCGTTACCTACCAGCATACATTTATTCAGGTTGATGAGAATGGCCGCGAAGTGACAAGGTGGAACGGGGGCGCGATAGCGGAATTAACGGCAAATATTAGATAACGTTTATGATAATCCTTATTCTTTTCGCTTTTCTTGGAGGACTTATTACCATACTTTCTCCCTGCATCCTACCTATTTTGCCAGTCGTGCTGTCGGGAAGCATCACGGGAGGCAAACGGCGCCCTATGGGAGTGGTAACCGGATTTATCCTAAGCTTTACGTTTTTTACTTTATTTCTTTCCGCTATAGTCCGCGCGACCGGACTCTCTGCCGACGCGCTCCGGTTGGTGGCGGTCGCGGTCATCTCGTTTTTTGGTATAAGCCTGCTTGTTCCCTCACTTCAAGTCGCCATAGAAAAACTATTTTCCCGTCTTATCCAATGGGCGCCGAAACAAAACACAAATAACGGATTTATATCCGGTATCCTGGTAGGTTTGAGTCTTGGACTCATCTGGACTCCGTGTGTCGGCCCGATTTTAGCTTCGATTATCACACTTGCGGCAACCAGCAGTGTCGGATTTTCTGCTGTCCTTATCACACTCGCATACGCGATCGGCACTGCCATACCGCTTCTTGCCATTACCGCAGGGGGGAGAAATCTGCTTAATCGCCACCCCTGGTTACTTGCAAATACCGCACGGATTCAGAAAGGATTCGGCATGCTTATGCTTCTGACTGCTCTCGCGATTTATAACTCCTGGGACAGGCAATTCCAGACCTATGTCCTGGAAAAATTTCCAAGTTACGGCACGGGACTTACCAAACTCGAAGATAATGCACTCGTAAAATCCCAATTGCAATTATTCAAAAAAGGAGGATCTATGACACCCACATCATTCAATGCTAATTACGGCAATGCGCCGGATTTTATCGCGGGTGGACAGTGGTTTAACAGTGAGCCGCTTACGATGAGCGCGTTGCGCGGCAAGGTCGTACTAGTCGACTTTTGGACATATACCTGCATCAACTGCATCCGAACACTCCCCTATATCAAGGCATGGCACGAAAAATATAAGGATAAGGGATTGGTTATTGTCGGCGTGCATACGCCCGAGTTTGAATTTGAAAAAAATCCCGAGAACGTCCAAAGGGCGCTCAAAGATTTTGGTCTCACCTACCCGGTCGTACAGGACAATGACTATGCGACGTGGCAGGCGTATGCCAACCACTATTGGCCGGCGAAATATTTGATCGACAAGGACGGCAAAATCCGGTACACCCATTTCGGCGAGGGAGATTATGACGAAACGGAAACTATGATACAGAAATTACTCTCAGAAGCAGGATCCCCGGTAAACGAAGCAGTGGCAAATCCGACATACCAGGTACAAACCAGAACGCCGGAAACATATTTAGGGTACGAACGCATGACAGGACTTGTTTCCCCGGAGCGCGTGGTTCCCAACAAAACAACAACATTTACGGCACCTGTAACGATCAAACGCAACACGTTTGCGATGAGTGGCACCTGGACTATCGGAGCACAGCGAGCTATGCCCGCCACAGGAGCTGTACTTACGTATCACTTCGACGCCACTGAGCTATTCCTTGTCATGCGACCAAAAACACCCGGCGCTGTGGCAAAGATAAAAATCACCCTGGATGAAAAAGACGTGAGTGAATTTGCAGGAAGTGATGTAACAAACGGAATGGTAACGGTGGATAGTGACCGGCTCTACAAACTTATCAAGCTGCCGGCAATCGGCCCCCACATACTGAAACTGGAATTCTTGGACAGCAACGCAGAGCTCTACGCGTTTACGTTTGGCTAAAGGAAGCCAAACAATCTTCTCTGATACCGGAACGTAGAAAAGCTTCCGCTCCTGGGAGGAAATACTTCTTTCACGTTACGAACTTCACGCTTCGGTCTCAACTCCGGCGGGTTGACCTCAGACCACCGCGCTTCGTAAAGCGTATCTAAACCGGACTCTTTAAGTACTCGGCTCACGCTGTCATATTGGGAATATGCGCGCTCTCAATTCCCATTTCTATAGTCGCTGCCCGCGGAACCCATAACGACAAAGGCAAAATTTGCCGCTTCACTGTCGACCGTCAGCTCATGGACTGCCCACGGCATATGTGAAGCAAGTTCTTTCCGAAGATTTATAAATCGTTGCTGCATGGAATTTGGCCGAAGTATAGCCCCGGAGAATACACTTGTCAAACGTATCCCCGCACCGCAGGTTATGGAGAAATAACAATCCGGTAAATCACACCGGACTTATCATCAGAAACATACAGCGTTCCTTTGTCATCAAACAGCACATCTACGGGCCTACCAATAGCTCCTCCCTCCTGCAGGAACCCGCTAATAAAATCCGATTCCCCGGTTTTGTTAAGCGACGCATCGAGATCAAAACGCACTACTTTATATCCCGTTGGCTCACTGCGGTTCCATGATCCGTGATACGACACAAGCAGATCCCCCCGATATTCTTTGGGCCAGCTATCCGGAATCACGGCGAGCCCCAAAGGCGCTGAATGCGCCTGAAAGGTGATATGCGGCGGTATACTTTCTGCACATTTTTTTTGAGCCGCATCGGACGAGTCAAACGACCGGTCATGAACGTTGTTATTATAACAATACGGCCACCCGTAAAACCCTCCGCTACGGACAATATTTACTTCCTCGAAAGGTGTATTGTCCCCCAACAGATCACGCCCCATGTCAGTCGCCCACATATCGCGGCTTACCGGGTGCCAGATAAAAAACACGCTGTTACGGAGTCCCGACGCATACTCGCGAAAATCCTTCCCGTCAGGATTACTTACGTATATTTTTGCCCGCCGTGGATCTTTTTCCACACAAACGTTACAACTGGATCCTATGGAAACGTACAATTTTCCGTCCGGGCCGAATCCTATCGAACGGGAAAAATGATTGCCGCCGGCAGGCAGGTCCAGCAGTTTCTTTTTATTTGTTGCTTTTCTGGTCCCGACATTATAATCGTATGCTGCAATCTGATTCGTTTCGGCAATATAAAGCTTGCCCTCGTAAAATGCTAACCCGTGCGGCAGATTGAGCCCGTCTATTACCGTGATCGTCTCATCGGACACACCGTCGTTATTTGAGTCAGGCAGCGCCACAACCTTGCCCTGCGACGGAACACTCGCAAGAAGCGTCCCCCGAGGATCCCAGATCAACACGCGCGGACTTACGAGGTCTTTGGCAAAGTATGAAAGGGAAAATCCCTCCGGCAACGTCAGGGGCAATCCCGTGGTGTTCGTAAATTTCTGACGCGGCGCCCCTGTAAACGCCGGAGCTTGTATAGCTGATGGGATTGGCCCGAACGCTGGTCTCCAACCACGCAGATTCCTATACCCGAACCACCCGCCATAAACGATAATGCCCAGTAGTGCTAGGAAGATAGCTATCCTGACCTTCATATATAAAGTGTACCGGTTTCGGTATGTAAACGGAATGCCGCTAGCGTTTGGTATACCGTACCGGTAGGATATGTCCTCGATTCATTAAGCACAATGGACTCAACAGACAGTGTCACCGGAATATACTCCGCAAACGAACGAATACGCGTCTGTGACAGAGTACCTTTGAGTCTTGCGAGTGTCACATGCGGGAGAACGTGATGACCGTTTTTGAGAACCACCCCTCCACATTCCTTTTTGAGAAATGCCGCTACTTTGCGAGTAATAAGAGAAACCAGCGCCCGAAACTCGGGAGTGCCCGCAAACCTTGCCCAGATCATTTTCGGGTCTGACGGAGTGGCGACTTCAAATCTTAGAAACGGCAATTTCATGGAAGGAAACGTATCCAAAAGCTGCCGAAGGAATTCGATAAGCTTTGGTATATGCCGTTTTTCAACATTCCCAATAAACCGTACCGTGATATGGAAATTCGCCTGTCGCGTCCAGTACGTGGGAACCTTGCCGGTTACCTCTGCACGCATGACTTTCTTCTGATACGTGACGAATGCCTCCTGCCAGATAGGCCCCAGTGGAATAGCGAGAAACAGGCGTTTGGTTTGTGATTTGTGCACCCAAATTTTGTTCAAACTTGTATGCATATCCTCTGCTTACTCATCCTCAGGTGGGTAAAATATCAACCCCGTATAGTCCTTACAGCGATCATCATGTTCGCGCTTGAGGACACTCATATCTTTCTTTTTTTCCCGGAAAAACATCATATAGGTATTTACGACCGGGCGGATCCAGGGGAGGATCTGACGTGGAGATTTTTGTTCTGCCTGCATAAGGCACATGTCCCAATCCGTCAAAACACCATATGATCTGGTACAGGCACTAGACCAGTCAGAGAGTACTGTCTGCGATTGGGCTGCTATGGTGTCTAAGGAATCCTCAAATTGTACGTTACACGAAACCTCACGCAATCGGAGCGCAAATGAGAAAAAGGAAAAAATGACGACGCCAATAAATACGATGAGTGTAATGGCAACTTTCAAATCTATTTCTATTATTGGTCCTTAAAGGCCCACAACGCAAGAGCGACGTATGTACGATATGGCTTCCATTTACTCGTTAATCGCTTCATATATGCATCGGTTGGCTCTTTTTTGAGCTTATAAAGCGACTGGATCGCCTTTCGTAATCCCAAATCCCCAAATGAAAATACGTCTTCTCTTCCTAAAGAAAACATAAGGAACATTTCAGCCGTCCAGCGACCTATCCCTTTTACTCGGGTCAGCTGCTGTATCACTTCCTCGTCTGTTTGCGCTGTCAAACTACCAAATATAACACTCCCGTCCGCAACAGCCCTGGCAAGCGATTTAAGGTACGCGACCTTTGACCATGAGACGCCCATATCCCGAAGTTTCTGGTCAGGAACTGCCAGAAGTTTTTCTGGAGTCACGGACGAACGAGGGAAAAGCGAGCAAAACCGCGTAAAAATCGTCCTGCCCGCCTTCTCGGACAACTGTTGATTTATGATCGCTTCAGCCAAATCCTTAAACGGCGTGCGGGAAAGCACAATTGCTTCTTTTCTGACGTGGTGAAGAATAGGCTCCAGTCTTGGATCCCGGGAACGCAAATGCTTTTGGATACGTGTACGATCGTACATATACTAGTCAGACGGATAATATTGCTCGAGTGCTGAATCGGCCGCTACGCATCCGAATCGTATGCACTCAACCAAAGCAGTAAATCCAGGAAAAATCGTGGGTACGCGATCGATAGTAACCAGTTCGACCGGCATAGGAGAAAGGGTTATGCTTTACCACTTAAAGTGGGCAAACGCCTTGTTTGCATCAGCCATACGATGCACGGTATCGCGTTTCTTGATCGCTTCACCCAAGCCTTTGGACGCGTCAAGAAGCTCGACTGCTAGCTTTTCTGCAAATGAATGGAATTCCCGATTCGATCGTTTTTTGGCGAATTCGACGATCCAACGGATAGCAAGAGCGACCCGACGATCCCCCCGCACTTCCATAGGAACCTGATATGAGGCTCCTCCTACTCGGCGGGCTTTGACCTCTGTTTTGGGCCCTACCGTATTGATCGCTGTTTCAAATAC
This sequence comes from uncultured Gammaproteobacteria bacterium, assembly GCA_964573695.1. Lineage (GTDB taxonomy): Bacteria > Patescibacteriota > Microgenomatia > UBA10105 > UBA927 > UBA927. The sequence goes on from CAZNKB010000001.1 coordinate 76,302, forward strand.
TTTGATCGGATCCTCTCCTTTGTCTTTGATGATATCGAGAGCCTTGTACACAAGCGCTTCCGCCACCGTTTTTTTGCCGCTCAACATCACTCGGTTCACGAAGCGGGTCACCAACCTGTTTCCGTATATGGGATCCGCAGGAAGGAGTTTATGATATGTTTTACTTGTTCTCATAGGTAAATACGTTTATGACGCCTTGGCAGGAACCGGTCCGTCATTTGTTTTTTTGGTTCCGTATCGGCTGCGACCCTGACGTCGTGTCACAACGCCGGTCGTATCAAACTTACCACGCACGACATGATATTTGACTCCTGGTAAATCCGGTACACGACCTCCGCGGATAAGCACTATTGCGTGTTCCGTCAGCTCATGTCCGATACCCGGAATATAGGCCGTCACTTCCTGCTTATTAGACAGTCTTACTCTCGCTACTTTCCGAAGAGCTGAGTTTGGCTTTTTCGGCGTCATTGTTTTGACCAGGGTCACCACTCCCCGTTTAAACGGAGCCGGAAGTGATTTGGTGACACCGTCTTTCGCATTAAAAAACTTGCGAAGTGCTGTCGCCTTGACCTTCTTGGCTTGTCTGTGTCGTCCGTGTCTGACTAATTGATTTACTGTTGGCATAAATATTACTCCTGAATCATAGCGCGCTCAGCGGAAACCGGAATAAGTCGTCCGATTATAACGTTTTCCTTAAGTCCTAACAACTTATCTTCCTTTGTGGCAAGCGCAGCATCGGTCAAAACATTGGTCGTTTCCTGGAATGACGCTGCGGACAACCAGCTTTCTGTATAAAGGGCAGCCCTGGTGATTCCCAAAACGACAATGTGTGCCGTCGCCGGTTCGCCACCTTCTGCAAGTATGCGGGCATTTTCCTCACGGAATCTGTTTTTGTCGACCAGTTCGCCAGGAAGCAACATCGTGTCTCCAGACGTATCAATCCGGACCTTATCACTCATTTTGCGGACAATGGCCTCAAAATGCTTGTCGTGAATGGAAATACCCTGGGATTCATAGACTTTTTGCACCTCGCCGATAAGGTAGTACTGAGCGCCGATCAGTCCACGCACCTGTAATACTTCTTTGACGTCAAGATATCCACTCCCAAGCTGATCTCCTGCGGCGACCAGATCACCGGTCTTTACGTTGATTTCACTGGTCAACGGAACGAGGTATTCCCGTTCTTCCGGCGGCTTCATGGTCGTATTGGTTATTTTGACCTTGTATCCTTGCGGTGTCTCCGTTACCTCTGCCTTCCCTGCTATCTCTGCTACAGGAGAAAGATTTCTCGGCGTTCGGGCCTCGAACAATTCTTCCACACGAGGCAACCCCTGGGTAACGTCCAATCCCACGATACCTCCTGCGTGACGGACCCGCATGGTAAGTTGTGTTCCCGGCTCTCCGATAGATTGAGCAGCCATGACGCCAACGGGTGTACCAAGCTCGACCAATTTGGTCGTCGCATAATCTCGTCCGTAACATGTTGCACAGATACCGATTTTTGCCGCACATGCAATAGGAGACCGGACCAATACGGATTCCACATTAGCTTCGTCTATTTGGCGCCCCGTTTCTTCCGTAATCTCCTCACCCTTCTTGACGATGATTTTCTTGCTTCCCGGAACCAGAATATCTTCCGCGCTGAACCGTCCGGCAAGGCGATTAGCAAACGGTATCTGACGTCCGTCTTTTCTTGAAAGGAGCCAGCCTTCGTCCGTTCCACAGTCCTGCAAACGGATAATCACATCATGGGCCACATCGACCAATCGACGCGTCAGATATCCTGCGTCTGCAGTCTTTAACGCCGAATCGGTAAGGCCTTTCCGTGATCCGCGGGTACTGGTCACGTATTCGAAAATAGAAAGTCCTTCGCGGTAATTGCTCTTTGTCGGTAGTTCCACGATTTTACCTAGCGGATCGACGACCAACCCTTTAATGGCACACAGCTGTTTAAGCTGATCTTTACTTGCGCGGGCTCCTCCCGAATCGATAATCATTTTGACCGGATTATCCGCCGTCAATCGTTCCCAGGTAAGGTCTGCGATACGCTCCGTCACCTCTATCCAGACTTCGTTGGATAGGCGTTTCTTTTCTTCCACGGTGATAAGACCCATTTGGAAATTCTGGTCGATTTCTTTGGCTTTCGTATCTGCATCGGCGATGATATCTTTCTTTTCCGCTATGGATTTGTTGTCAAATACCGAAACGGATAATCCGCCGCACAGTGTCGCCCCGTAAAATCCGATATCTTTAATCGCATCGATAAGGTGGGTTACTTCCTCTTTAGAATACATACCGAACGCCTTGGTAATAAGCTGCTTAATCGTCGCTGCCTTTACCGGTGTGTTGATATATCGAAGCCCTTCCGGCAACACCTCGTTGAACATGAGCTTACCGACTGTCGTGACCGTCATGACCCCGTTTACTATAATTTTGATCGGGGTCCGGAGCGCCACCTTACCCGTCTGGTGGGCATAAATTGCTTCTGAAATATCTGAGAATATATGGAGCGTTTTTTCATCTGCTCCTTCTTTCGACGGGTCGACAGTCGTGAGATAGTAACACCCGATAACCATTTCCTTATTCGGCACGGTAATCGGTGATCCGTCAGCGGGCTTCAACAAATTATGCGTCGGCAACATGAGATCAATCGCTTCCTGCTGAGCAGCTCCTGAAAGCGGGATATGCACGGCCATTTGATCTCCGTCAAAGTCGGCGTTATAACCGGCACACACACACGGATGAATCCGGATAGCAGCTCCCTCGATAAGCACCGGGTAAAACGCCTGGAACCCGAGTTTATGAAGTGTCGGGGCCCGATTTAACATAACCGGATGATTTTTGGTGATTTCTTCCAAAATGTCATATACCTCAGGAGTTCTACGCTCCAGGACATTCTTGGCATTTTTGACGTTGGGAGCAATACCCCGCACGATCAGCTCACGAAGGACAAATGGCTTGAACATCTCAAGCGCCATTTCTTTCGGAAGTCCGCATTGATTGAGTTTAAGTTCGGGACCAACGACGATAACGGATCGTCCTGAATAGTCTACACGCTTACCCAATAAGTTCTGACGGAACCGTCCCTGCTTACCCCGAAGCATATCGGAGAGTGAACGGAGCGGCTGTATCACCGTGCGACTGGAAGGCCGCTGTGTTGCATCGATCAAGCTGTCTACCGCTTCCTGCAGCATGCGTTTTTCGTTGCGCAGAATAATTTCCGGCGCCCCCAAATCCATAAGATGCTTCAAGCGGTTGTTGCGGTTGATGACGCGGCGGTATAAATCGTTTAAGTCGCTGGTTGCAAACCGACCGCCGGTGAGTTGTACCATAGGGCGCAGATCCGGAGGAATAACAGGCAACGTGTGCATGACCATCCAGGCCGGATTGATCATGGATTTACGCATACCGTCGACGACACGCAGCCGTTTCGTTGCTTTGACATGGCGCTGTCCGCTGGAATTCTGGATCTCTTCTCGGAGTTCGGCCGCAAGCTTATCGAGATCGATCTTTTTAACCACTTCGAGCATCGCTTCTGCTCCCATACCGACCTTCAAAAACGACGCGGCGTCATAGTCCAAAAGCCGCAAATACTCGTCTTCTGTAATCGTCACTCTGGGTTTGATACTTTTGACGATTGCCGTGATGTTTTCGATAACTTGTTTGATTTTTTCGGATTCTTTCTCGACTTGATCATCAAGCGTTGCCAATTCCTGTCGCTCACGAAGCGTAAGCTCAGAAATCGCCAGATCCTGGGCTTCTTTGCCCTGGACGGATGAGGTTACGTCGGATTTCTCCTTTGCCACTTCTTTTTTGCGTTTTTCGCGCTCAATATTTACCCTGGCAGCCAAATCAGCAATCCGCTTTTCACCCTGCTCGGCAAGTCCGGTAAGCACTTTTTTCTTCTCGTCGTCATCGACTGCTACCACCAGATATTGTGCAAAATAAATTACCCCTTCAAGTGCTCTGGGAGAAATATCCAAAAGCAACGATAATTTGCTCGGAGCGCCTTTGAAAAACCATACGTGCGCCACCGGGGCCGCCAACGTAATATGTCCCATACGCTCTCGTCGGACTTTGCTTTGGGTAACCTCGACACCGCACTTGTCGCAGACAATACCGCGGTACCGGATCCTTTTGTATTTGCCGCAGTAACATTCCCAATCCTTGGTCGGTCCGAAAATACGCTCGTCGAAAAGCCCGTCTTTTTCGGGTTTGAGTGTACGATAGTTGATCGTTTCGGGTTTGATGACCTCACCGTATGACCAGGCTTTGACCTCATCAGGGCTCGCGAGTTTGATAAGTAACCCGGTAAAATCGACTATATTTGCAAAATTTCCTTTTTTGTCCATGTTATTCTCCTTCTGTAGACGGCGTTCTTTCGGCTGATTTAGCTTCGTCTCCTTCTGATACGGTCTCCTGACCACTCACTTCTGCCAGTTCCTTGGCGGTTTTTTCGACAACTTCATCTTTGACTGTGTCAGAAATAACAGGCGGCTTGGCAGTAACGACCCCGGTCGGGATAACATTCAAGCCTAATGCCTGCAGTTCCTTCACCAGAACTTTAAACGATTCCGGTACGGTCGACGCCGGGATATCGGTTCCCTTGACTATTGCCTCGAACGCCTTGGCACGCCCTACCACATCGTCGGATTTAATCGTCAGCATCTCCTGCAAGATATGAGCAGCCCTATGGGATTCCAGCGCCCAAACTTCCATTTCTCCCAACCGCTGCCCTCCCATTTGTGCCTTACCCCCTAGCGGCTGCTGGGTGACGAGCGAGTACGGACCGGTACTCCGAGCGTGGGTCTTGTCTTCTACCATATGGATCAGCTTGAGGATGTATCCGATACCGACCACAATCGGTTCTGCATACGGTTCGCCGGTTTTTCCGTCATAGACGGTGCTTTTGCCGGAAAGCGGAAGCCCTACCTTTTCCATTTGTCCGGTCATACGCTCTTCTGAAACGTGTTCAAATACAGGAAGCGCAACTTTGACGTTTACTTTGGATTCAGCGAGCCCCAGGTGAGCTTCGAGCAGTTGGCCCAAGTTCATACGGGACAATACAGAAAGCGGCGAGATGATAATGTCGATGACGGTTCCGTCAGAGAGATACGGCATATCTGCTTCTTTGACAATCTTACTGATGACACCTTTGTTCCCGTGGCGTCCGGCAAGCTTGTCTCCGACGACTACTTTACGCATCTGGGCAACTTTTACGATGATTTTTCGGTTTGTACCCGGTTCCAACTCATCGCCTTTTTCCTTGTCCAAAATGACCACGTCAATAACCGTTCCGCGCTCCCCGTGTGGCAACCGCAGCGACGTATCGCGAACTTCACGGGCCTTCTCACCGAAAATAGCCCGGAGCAGGCGCTCTTCTGCAGTGAGCTCCGTTTCACCCTTCGGTGCGATTTTTCCGACTAAAATATCGTTAGGACCGACATCAGCGCCTACAACGACGACACCGCTTTCATCAAGATTACGGAGTGCTTCTTCACCGACGTTCGGGATATCGCGGGTCGTTTCTTCCGGACCCAGCTTCGTATCCACGACACTGCATTCGTGTTCTTCGATATGCACACTGGTAAGCAAATCCTCTCGCACCAAACGGGAAGAGATCACGATAGCGTCTTCGTAACCCAATCCCTCATAACTCATGTATGCGATCGTGAGGTTGGATCCCAATGCCAATTCTCCGTTTTCTGAGGCCGGCGCCTCGATTAACACATCGCCTTTTTGCACCTTGTCGCCCATACCGACCAGCACTTTTTGGTTGTAGCAGGTAGACTGAGATGTCCGCTTGAACTTCTGCGGTTCGTACGACGTGATATCGCCGTTTTTGTACTTCATTTTGACGAGTCCTGCATCTGCATAAATGACTTCACCGTCATCGACGGCTTTTATGAGTCTGCCCATGGATTCAACGACGGCGCCTTCCATACCCGTTCCGACAATCGGAGACTGCGGGATAAGTAGCGGCACGGCCTGACACTGCATGTGGGTACCCATAAGTGCGCGGTTCGCCTCGTCATGTGCCAGGAACGGAATGAGTGAGGCAGGAGCCCCTACAACCTGCCGCGGCACTATATCGATGTATTCGATATTGGCGACATCGGTTTCCATATAATCACCCTTATACCGGACCGGAACACGCTCGGCGATCACGAATCCGTCTTTGTCTTTGGGTAATTCTGCATGCGTAATATAATGATGCATCTCGTCGTTGGCATCGAGATAGACGATTTCTCCGGTAGCTCGGATTTTGGTCTTATCTCCGTGTGTCACTTTCTCTACTTTTCGATACGGACTTTCCAAAAATCCGTATTCATTGACGCGGGCGTACAGTGCCATATAGGTCACTAAACCGATATTCGGTCCCTCTGGGCTACGCACGGGATCAACACGGCCGTATTGGGATGCATTAATGTCACGGATAGAGAAACTTGCACGTTCCCGGGAAATACCACCGACTCCCATAACGGTAAGCCTGCGAAGGTTATCGATTTCTGCAAGCGGATTGGTTTGATCCAATATAGTAGAAAGCTGACTTGTACGGAAAAAATCATTGATAGACGCGATAATCGGACGGGCATTGACCAAATGCGTCGGCGTAAGATCCTCTGCGTTGGGACCAGCCAAACTCATCTTTTCTCGGATAGAACGCTCAAGCCGGAGTACTCCAACACGGAATGCGTTGGTCGCGACGAGCTCACCAACTCGGCGTACCCGGCGGTTACCAAGGTGGTCGATATCATCCACATCCCCTTTGCCGTTGGCAAGCGTAATCAGGTATTTGATTCCTCCGATAATATCGTCTTTTGTCAGCACCCAGTTCTCTTTGGAATTTGCGACACTAAGCCCTAATTTCTTGTTCATCTTGTATCGCCCGACGCGCTCAAGAGAATACCGACGATAATCAAAAAACATAGTACGCAGCAATTCCTGTGCGTTATCCAAAACGATCGGCTCGCCTGGGCGTAGCTTACGGTAGAGTTCCAACACGGCCTCATTGGAATCCGTGGTCGTATCTTTGGCTAGCGTCGCCTTTATGAACGTGTGTTCCGGATTGGTATCGACATCTTTAAATAACCGCTCAATTTCTTCGTTGGAACCGAATCCGACGGCCCGAAGAAATGTGGAAGCGACGAATTTGCGCCTGCGGTCTATACGTACCATAAGCACGTCGTTGCGGGTTACAAAAAATTCGAGCCAGCTACCGTGCATCGGTCTGATTTCGGCACTATAAAGCGTGCGGCCTGTCGAAGGATCCACCTCTCCGGTAAGATATATACCCGGCGAACGAACAAGCTGATTGACGACGCAGCGTTCGATTCCATTGATGACAAACGTACCCCGTTCGGTCATCGCAGGGATATCTCCCAAAAATACTTCCTGTGTGAGTTGGTGTCCTGTTTGTTTGTTGGTAAGTGTGGCTTTTACTTTGAGGGGCATGTCGAACGTGAGGCCTTTTTGCTGAGCAACTTCCGGGGTGAGTCGGGGTCGTCCGAAATAATAATCGCCAAAAGCAAGTTCCCAGTTTTTTCCGGTGAAATCCGTCATCGGCGTGACTTCGGAAAGTAGTTCTTTGATACCGTGCTCGAGGAACCATTGATATGATTCACGCTGCACGAGAGTAAGATCGATTTTCGGAAGATCCGGATACTGGGTTCCCCAAAAATCCCTCTTATAGTTGGAAGCTTTTGATGCCATCTATAATTCCTTATAAAATACCGCCGGTTTGTATGTTGTAAAGAACGACAAAAAGAAGCGAACAATGAACGTTCGCCTCCTTAAGGCTATTCAAGTAACCATAATTATAACCAGGATTAGAAGTTTGTCAAGCGGGAGTAACGCATGTGGTTGACAGGAGACTCCGTAGTATTGATACTTAATATATAGTAAAGGAGGAATATAGTATGTTTTTTACCCCGGTGAATTATCTCGCTATCATAGCCGCTGCCGCTGCCAGCATGGTCGTAGGATTCGTCTGGTACTCGCCTCTTCTTTTTGCAAAACCCTGGATGAAATTTTCCGACCTGGATGAGAAGAAACTGAAGGCCGCGCAAAAACACATGACAAAAACATACAGCATCTCTTTCGTGGCGGCACTCATCACGGCGTATGTTTTGGCTACCCTACTCAATACGATGCTGGTTGCCTCCCTTCTAGAGGGATTTATACTGGCGGTCCTCGTGTGGCTTGGATTTGTCGCAACGACTATGGTAACGGGCGTCCTCTTCCAGAAAATGCCGTGGGGATTATTTTTTATCAACAGCGGGTATCAGCTCGCATCCATAGCAGTCATGAGTATCATCCTCACGCTGTGGGTATAAAGCTCCTTACGGATTCAGAAGCCAAATATTATAATTGAGTACCGTAGCAAACGATACCCATGCCAAATACGGAAGCATGAGATACGAGCTTACCCGGTCGAGATCATGAAATCGTAAGGTAAGGAAAATAACCAGCACCCAGATAATGGAGATATCCACAAATCCCAACGGGATATTACGCCCGCCGAAAAAAATAATAGACCACAATGTGTTGAACACCAAATGAATAAGGAAAAGAAATACGGCGTTTCGCACCGGCTTATTTTTCATCCCTAACCTGCTGACCCGATATGCCGCTATACCCATGAGCGCGTAGAGCACAATCCATACCGGGCTAAAAATCCAGCTAGGAGGATTAAACGAAGGCTTCGTGATCGCGGTATACCATGTGGGGATAGAAGAAACGGTAAATAGCGCCCCGATAATGCCCGCAGATTCGCAAAACGCAATCCAACTAATCAAATCCACCCAACGAACGGGCATACGTTTCGACGAATTCAGGCGCGGGCTGCGGCGTTTCATCTTATTACTGTATCACAACATAAGTTGCCCTTCTATTGACTCATGTTTCGCGGCTTACTTTAAACGAATTTTCGAGGCGTGATTATACAATTTATTGCTACTACCTGGGATACACATACTCCATATAGCATACCAAATTATTTATACGCCAAGGCGCGTTCTGGGTCTTTTTTTGGAGCGAATAGGTAACGTCATCATAAGATCAACCAGCTCGTTGGATGAAGCATTTGCGTACACCGGATTTCCCTGCGGGTCGACGTCAATGACGACACGTACATCTTCTTCTGCAACTAACCCTCGCGCGATACGGTCAGCTAGTTTACGCTCTTCAGTTAATGGGTGACTTCGAAGCGCGCTTCTGCGTCTAAATCTTTTTGATCGCTCTTGCCTTCCCGCCATAATGGCGTGAGTATAGTCAAACGGCAAGTAAGAACGCAAGAAGCAATAGCATAAGGGTTACTCTGAGGTAACTCCTTCAAAATGCTCATCGTCGGCGACGGCTTCATCCCGGGTTCTGTGTACGATACCGTCCGCATGATGAGCCGGACTATAGAGCGTATAGAGCTTGAGCTCTTCGGTTTGAGACGTGTTGATCACATTGTGTTTTGCTCCCGCCGGAATGACCACGGCAGTCCCGTCGAGTACGTCATGACGCACGCCGTCAATGATCACTATTCCTCTACCTTTTTCAAATCGGAAAAACTGATCATTGTCTTCATGGATCTCTTCTCCGATTTCTTCACCGGGTTTTAGGCTCATCAGCACCAACTGACTGTGTTTACCCGTATATAGCACCGTGCGGAAGTTGATATTTGCAAGCGCCAGTTGCTCTATCTTGCCGACATATCCTTTCATATATATATTATATGCACACCTGAAGCAGATATTTTGTTAACAAACTCACACATGCTACGATAGAAGAATGAATATAAATATCCGCATGATTTATCTTTATTTGTTTTCCTTTGTCGGCTTGTTTACGGTCGTCATCGGCTCAGTCCGCATGGTAGACCTGGGACTTAAAGTGCTCGTGTTCAAGGACGCCGATCGTTATGAATACTCCGCCGTGAAACCTCTGGATGATACTGGTGATGCAGTAGACGAACAGGCGATGAAAGAACAAGCGGCTCGTGAACAGACCCGTAACCGGCAGCGCGAATTCAGCGGAGCAATCGCCATGATTGCAGTCGGGCTTCCACTCTATCTCTACCACTGGAAGACGATCCAGAAGGAAAACAAAAAACACTAATCGTTCTCTACAATGAGAACGGTTGTAATACGTACCGGATTCACCGGTTTAGAATTTTCTCTTCCGTCCTCTATGGTGGGGGCTGATGCAATGGCATCAACAACTCCCATACCTTCGATCACTTTTCCGAAGATGACGTAATCGTGCGGCAAATTGGTTTCGGCATGCATGATAAAAAACTGACTGCCGTTTGTGTTGGGTCCTGAGTTTGCCATAGCCACTACACCCCGGACATACGACCCGCTAAATGGTTCATCGTCAAATTTATATCCCGGTCCTCCGGTACCGTTGCCTTTGGGATCCCCGCCCTGGATCATGAACCCTGGTATCACTCGATGAAACGGTGTGTTGTCATAAAACCCCTTGCGGGCAAGGTACACGAAATTATTTACGGTCTTGGGCGTATCCTTGGCGGTAAGTGCAATGACGATCTTGCCGGCAGTTGTTTCCAGCGTCGCAGTATATTTTTTTGCAACGTCTATTTCCATATCTGGTGCAGCCGGACGATCAATCGGTTGTTGTGTAGGCTGTAGTATCTGTTGGTCTGTCATAGATTTTCCTTTCGGCATACGCACATAGATCACGGCTGCGCACAATAAGACTGCGACAACTGTTACCCAGAGATACGTTTGCTTCATAGAAGAACTCTATATTACCCGAAATCCGAGACAACTTCACCCACCAAAATATCGGGATCAAAAAATTTTTCAAGCAATGAAAAATTTTTTACATTGGACCGAAAAAAGATATCGAAGACGATACCGACATACGGAATAATGCCGAACGCCGAATCGATCCCGATGTTCCAAAGCATCCGAACATACACCCATGCCGGCACTCGCAGCTGGTAAGCTATCCAAAACAAATAAAACGATGTCGCAGTTGCCAGCAAATTCCCAAAGCCCGGGATGATATCGAGCATCGGGTCGATACCAAAACGGATGCCAAAAACATTGAACCGCAGGTCCATGACCTGGGTGAGCCTTCGGGCAAAATCGATATGTGCACGTAGGTTGGCAACCTGACTCATATTCCAGAATTATAACACCCGGTATCCATGAGCTTCAGGAAAATCAACTGCTTGCATGAAGTGCATGCACTCGGTATAGTTGCTGCATATGACAGATACAACATGTCCCAAATGCGGCAATCCCTTAGGTCCGATCGTTGAAACCAAATCCGGCAAACAAATGCAGAAATGCAGCACCGGTCACTGGAATCCGGAAACGAAAAAGAACGAAGGCTGCGACTACGTGAAGTGGATCGTACCCGAACCCAAAAGTCTGGATGAAAAATGCCCCAAGTGCGGCAGTCCGCTCGTCATGATGGTAACGCGTTTCGGCAAAAAAATGAAAAAATGTTCGACGAACACCTGGAACCGGGAAACGAAAAAAGCCGAAGGCTGCGATTATGTGGAGTGGATTAACGGCAGCACCGAACCACTCGACGAGGATTGCCCGGAGTGCGGCAAAAAACTCGTACTCTACACAACGGCAAGCGGCAAGAAAATGAAAAAATGCTCAACCTCAGGGTGGGATCGGGAAAAGAAACAGGCCACTGGATGCACATACGTGCAGTGGCTCAAACCAGGAGAATATCCCGTGGAACACAAAGCAAACGGCGAGGAATTTTTACCTCCGGAACCTCCCGACGCGGAAGACGCGTAATTGGTTACGAACCCAGCAGCGTGTTTGATTGATTGGCTACGGAATCGGCCAGTTCACGAAGTTGTCTGGGTGTCATATCTGCAATGGCTTTCCGGTTGTCACCCACCACAAGAAGCATATCCCCTTCTTCCGACAAAGACAGACGGCGGCGTAACCCAAACGGTTTATCCGACAATCCCCGTGCACGGCGTTCAGAAATATGTCCCGGCGAAACACCCTGTTCCCGTTGCGTTCTTCTTGCCATATGGGGATATTATACGCCTGCCATGCAATAGGCCGCATCGCGTATAATGAGGACGTGCCGACTATTACCCGACCCTCCCGCATCCTATTTGTCTATCTGGCCCGTCCGAAAATCAGCCGCTCCGAAATGGAAAAGGACGTCACGGAATTGTGGCAACTTGTCGATACGCTGGGGAACGCCGCAGTTGTCGACATCATCACCCAGCATGGAGCAGTCACCCCTGCTACCTATATAGGCACGGGGAAAGTGGAAGAAATTCTCATTTACCTCGGGTCCCACCCGGTCGATACCATTATCATAAACGGAACCGCCTCGCCGAGCCAAAAATTTAAACTAATGAAAAAATTCTGGGCTGCTAATCCCGCAATTCATGTTTGGGATCGGGTTGACCTCATCCTTGCTATCTTTGCCCACCACGCCAAAACAATAGAGGCCAATTTACAAATCGAACTCGCACGCATGCATCACATGGGACCGCGGATTTTCGGCATGGGAATGGAACTCTCCCGCCAGGGAGGAGGTATCGGTACCCGGGGACTTGGGGAAACCAACACGGAACTTATGGAGCGCCACTGGAAACGCGAAATAAAAAAAGTGAAGGACGCGCTCGATAAACTCACCGAAAATCGACGACGACAGATGCAGCACCGGAAAAATCTGGGCCTCCAAACCATTTCCCTCGTGGGATATACCAATGCGGGCAAAACATCATTGTTTAACCTCCTTACACACAAAAAGCATCTTGTCGAAAACGCGCTGTTTGCAACCCTCGATAGCACGGTCGGAGAAATCTACATCCCTCAGCTTCGTACACAGGTCGTCGTCTCTGACACAATCGGATTTATCAGCAATCTCCCGCCGGATTTAATCGATGCGTTCGCCTCGACGCTTATGGAGTCTGCCCATGCCGACGTGGTTCTCCATGTCATCGATGCGTCTGACCCCGATATAGCGGACAAAATCGATGTCGTAAGTCGTATCCTCGATCAGCTCGGCATCCCGGAAGAAAAAGAGGTGTTGGTATTTAATAAAGCCGATTCGATCACGGAGACTGATCGGGATCGTATCATGGCAAACATTCATGGTGTACCGTTTATTTTTGCCTCAGCAAAAACACAGGAAGGAATTGGAGAACTCTTGACGTCGATATTACCCCGATTTATTACACCGAAAATCTAAGACTTACTTTTTCGACGATATATACTTACGCGCGGCCTTCACGGCGATACTACCGCCGGGGATAAATATACCAGCTGCATCGGCTCCGATATCGAAGAGGAAATCCGTGTCCAGCACTTTACCCAAATACTCGCGGAATATTCTGCTACCGCTCGATACATTGCCGGTCACCCCGTCTATTTCCACGATCGCGTCTTTCCCTTTGCTTTTCCAGTGAAACTGAAATGCATACACCGGCCGGTAATACAGATCGACTGCGGAAACCTCGACGTGCTCTTCGAGAATGGTATCCGCCTGAATTCCCTTGATCATCTTAGAAAGCGCGTCGCGCATGATTGCCGATACCCGCGCCTGTGGAGGAACGAGAATGGAATCTTTGGCTACCATTTTCTCAATTTTTCCTTTCACCTCATCTGAGGGCTTATTCACGTATTCGGCCAGCTCAGCAAGATTCTTTCCACTCACTCCGTCCACATAGACAATCTCATGCTCTTCCTGTGTGCAGTGCTCGGTAACCGGCATATGGATATGTCCGTTTGTTTCCTGGTAGTCGGTACCGAGTACCGTCACGGACTTCACTTCTTTGCCACCGGTGCTTACCTGATATGTCGCATTGCGGTCATAGACATATTTCGCTTGTGCCGCCACATACCAGAACGGCTGGTAGCGGTGTTCGTTATAGGTAAGCTCAAAGTCATCGTCTTTGGGGCGTGAGAAAAATCCGGTTACTTTGCTCAACGCGTCAAACGCGCTGGATTTCCTTTCCCACGCCTTTTTTTCTGCGACAGATTGAGTTACCTGGTCCTTAAGAAGTAATATCCGCTGCTTGGCGACATCTATTTTCATATCATTTACACGCTACGAGAAGCGTATGGTGTTTCTGACTACCGAGGTTTATATCAACTGAAGTACCATTGATCGTTTTGTCATCAAACATGACACGCATTGACCGGCTAACTCCAGGAAAATTATATCTCATCCCATAGATTTGGACTTGTATGTCGGACGGATCTGTTGCATCGACATGCACTTGAAGCGGTGGCAATTTTGCGACTGCCTCACCTCCTGCGGGAATAGACTGATTGGGCAACATGAGTCCTGGTATATTGACGGCAACACTTGCCGCAGGTTCTAATGGCGCACATCCGACGTTTTTGATGACGACAGATACTTCGGTTACTTTGAGCGCCACTACTCCGACTGCGATAAGAGTTAATATCCCCAGCGGCCCTTTGGCCGCTCCGAATATATTCCATGCGGATGTCGCTTTGTCCGCGATCGTTTTTTGAGAAAAATCATTGCCGATTTCCTTTTCTACACGAGTCACTTCTGATTTAAGCGTATTCCAGTATCCTAAGAAAAGGAGAAACGCCTTTTTCCGTTTCCTGTCCTCTGGGGAAAACTCAGGAATGGAGTCGAGAGCAAGGGATATGACTTCTCCTTTTTGTAAATGAGAAAATTTAGTCCCCGCTTTTGCGGCCGCATCAAGGGCTGCATTTAACTTCGGATGAATGTCGTATAACAACGTCCTGAGCGTCGGGATTGTGGAAGCATCAAGCGTTCCCTTTTGGAGAAGTTCCTGCGCAGCAGCAATACGTTTCTGCACCGTCTTCGCATCCATATATTGGAGGTATTGTAGCACACAATCAAAACAAAATTATTAGCGAACTAGCTTAATTTTGACCTAAACTTCTCAAATACTTTTTGCGTATATACTTCCATGTCTTGCAAGTTTTCTTGCCTAATTGTAGTTTCGACGAAGTTTTCTATGCTATACGGTTTGATATTTACTTTCTTGCTCTCTGAAGAGCTTAATATGGAGGCGACATCAAAATAATCTTTGGTATCAGAATGAATAGTTGGCGCAACTAAAGATAAATATTTATTTCTATAGCTCTTAAACTCTTCCTCAGTATTCAAATGCCTTATCACAGACGTCGTTTCATTATTTAGTAGCTGTGTCTTATTACGAATTAATGTTACTTCAATAAGCCAAAAAACCTCCGAAGAATAGACATCGATATCACCTAAATTACCAGGTGCGTGTGAGTAGGGCTTACCATATTGATCTGCTTTATAATTTGGCCTTAAATGAAATTTTTCGCCATAGGTTAATGCAATTAATATAGCAATATAAAACTCTAGTTTTAACGGTCTCGATATTTCTCTGAAATCCTCGATGACTATATTATTAGAATCTATAGACTTAATGCACTCAAGAATTTTCTTTTCGTCAATTTCATAAACTTTGATTAACTCAATTATTTTACTCGTATACTTTTCTCCATCTATCCTGTCTAAGCGTCTATACTTAACGACTAAAGATAAATACTGTTTATCTAAATGTGACAATTTATTATAATAACTTTCTGCGTTAATTTTCTCGCCGGGCTCAAGTTCAAAACGAACCCTAAGCAAATCTAATATATATTCCAGTTTATTTTCGTTTATCTCAATAAATTTTATTCCGCTGTAGCGAGTAGTAATGAAACCGGCAATATTCATAATTCTTCTTACAACATCTGGATAATCCTTCGTTACCGTGTTTATGGAGTTAGTAACCCCGTACTCATGTCTTAAATAATCATAAACTCCATCGAAATCAGAAAACTTATGTGAATCAATAACGTCAATAAATTGTTGAACATCTCCATTCTGGCTAAACGTTAATATTACAAATTGCTCGTATGTTAGCGCTCTTCCTTTCTCCTTTAGCTTTAGTAGCACTTCAAGTGCAAAACGGAAAAAATTGAAGTCATTTAGGACGTTTCTATAAGGCGATTTTCTATTGTATTTCATCGCCTGTATCGAAAAAGCTTCCTGCTCATCTATTTCACCCCTAATAAGCTTATTAGCGATTTCAGAAATTTTAAATGGCTCGTTATATTGTGAGTAAATCATGCCTAATTCCGATAAAGTTCTCATATATGTCCAAAAACGAGAAGGATACCCGCATGGAAAACCGCCATCTGCCCTTCTTGTAGAATTAACCTTAATTATAGCTCGCGACACATCTTCGTCAGTTAAATTATCAGAAATTAGTATACCTTTACTTGTTACCACTCCTACGCGGTACAAATGGCACATAATTTTCAATAAATTTCTGTCATTAAGAATGACGTTCTCAAAATTAACTAACTCAACCAAAATATCTAAGTACCGCTCAGGATTTCTTACCGCTGTTTCAAATGCCATTTGTTTATATTTAGGAGATATTTTATTAGTCATAGTTTGTAACTAAAACCTCGTCAATTTTTTTCTTAGAATTGTTGTGAAAACTTATGTAATTACTATTTATAGTATAAACCTTGTAGCTACGCATCCAAGCTTTAAATATATGGTTGTACACGTTTTTATGGAAAACTATGTTTGATACTGCAAATTTAATTTTTTTTTCGTTCAACCAATCAAGTAATTTTATTAGTTCCATCTCCTTATCCGAATTCCACAGTTTATTATATTCACTAAAAGATATTAAATATGGCGGATCTAAATATACGAAATCCCCCTTTTGAAATTTAATTGATTTAATAAAATCTATGTAATCCATTGTTGAAATTATAATATTTCTATCTTCCACCGCCGAAAAATAACTTTTTAGTGCGGAAGCGACGTTTATATTAAAGTCTACGTTGCCGACGGGGAGATTAAATTTCCCTTTTGAATTAAATCTCAAAATACGATTGAAGCCGTAGATCAGAAGCATGTATAATTTTAGGTAGTCCTTTATTTTCTCTTTATTAAAATCATTTCTTAACTTAAGATAGCCTGGCTTATTAAACTTTGCATAATAAGTTTTAGTCCACTTTTTTCTATACAGTTTAGGTACCACGTCTTCCCAGTAGGAACGAGAAAGATTATATTTTTTTGCGATTTGATTAACTTTCGCAAACAACTTAGACCCATTATCTGAATTGCTTATTAAAAATTTATGTAGGCGGCAAATATTTTTGTCTATATCATTTAGTAGATAACTTTTTGCTTCTATATTTAAAAATACGGACCCTCCACCAACAAATGGCTCTATAAACCTAATAATTTTCGCGGGGAAATGTTTTTTAATTTCCGCCAATAATTTATACTTATCTCCAACATAAAAGAGTGGCGAGCGCTTAATGCTTGTTTTTCTCATACGTTTTTGTAATAAATAACCACTCCTGGTGATTATCAAAGTTTGTTTTTCCGCTATTAAAAAATCTGTGACTTTTTTTAAATATCATACTTTTGCCTTTTTCATTTAGAATCTCCTCTATTTGTTCGAGAGTTATCTTGTTTCTGGAGGAGTGACTACGGGAGTTGTAGGTATTATTATACGAAACTACGATATAGTCACACTTTAAATTCTTTATGAGGTCGGCAAAAGCATCTTTGGCCTCGACCGTACAATAACGGCTGGAATTTTCCGTGGGAGGCTTTAGAGCAACTCCGGATAATTTTCGCTTATCCCACTTCACTAATGTTTCGAGCAAATGATAAAAACGGCTATATTGTCTGGAGTTATACGGGGGGTCTATATAAACAACGTCTGCCTTAATTTTTTTTGCTAACGCATTTGCGTCCTGCCGGTATATATCCACCTTCTTTACCTTATGTGTATTTATCGGCCTGAGTAAGATTCTTTTATTGAGTATCGGTTTTTTGATATACGCATCATAATGACCAACCGTATTTGCATTTCTATCGACTGCATAAAGAAGTGATGTGAGAAGAATTGCATATTCTCTTTTGGATACCTTCTTTTTATTTTTTTCTATATCTTCACGTATGAATCCTATGATTTTTGCGTTCTCGCGGGTAAAGTACTTCCCACCGAAATATCTGGAAAAATAATTAGGCGCTAATTCTTTCGCGTTTACTGAGTTATAGAGATCAAGATACTTTTTAATTTTTTTCGGCCGGAATTTACCCGAACCAAAAAAAGCATCGTAAATTACCTTGTTGGAATAGAGAAAGTCATTGATGATGACATGCTTGTATTCCTTAATAGCTCTCGCGGAAATCACTCCAGTACCGGCAAACAGATCCGCAAATATTTTCCCCTCACAATTATTATCGATATGGGAAAATATCCAATCTATAAGCTTAAATTTACTTCCGATATATCTTCTGCTCTCTAAACTAAATACCTTGTTCATGATTATATAAATAGACAATATTAATCTCTTATTATCCGAGCACGTAATAAGCTTCACGCTTAATATCTTTGCCTCCACCCCGATCTTCCCGTTGTTCTTTCTAAAACACCCTCCACTTCCTCTTTATCATGTATATTATCAACACTTCCTAATACTATCTCATTATCCTCAGGATTAGCACCGGAAAACTGCACGATAATCCCGCGATTTCTCCTCGTTCCGATGACCGCGACATAATGGCCGCGATAGTCGCGCTCTCGCCTGGGTATTGAACTCTCCCAAAAATGCGCGTTAGGGAGATTTTCTACTACCACGTGCTCAACCAACATACACCACGAGGCTGGACGATTTCTCGTGTACCGAAACCAGTCACCACGCTTTTTTTTGATCTGAGAGATGATTTCCTTTGGGGTAGGCATTTGTTTGGCCTATTATATAGCTCTGTCTAGACTCTATCAAACCAGAAATTCTGACTTACACCTCCGAGGTGTAAGTGTCGAGGTCGGCAAGTATTTGAGCCGTGTGAACTAGTGGGTTCACTTTTTCATACACCTTCGCCACCTCACCCTTGGGATCGATGAGGTAGGTAATCCTGAGAATCCCGTCGTGGCTTCGCCCCATAAACTTTTTCTCTCCCCAGGCCTTGTAGGCTTTAATCGTCGAGAGTCTCTCGTCACTGAGTAACGGGAAATTCAAGTGAAATTTATCCGCAAACTTTTTGTGTGAGGACGCGCTATCCTTTGATACTCCCAGGACCACCACATTCTTCTTTTCAAGCTCAGCGGCATTATCCCGGAAACTGCACGCCTCTTTCGTACACCCCGGTGTATCGTCTTTGGGGTAAAAATAAAGAACTACCCATTTTCCACGATAAGCACGAAGCGTATGTACCTTACCGTTTTGATCCGCTAATGAGAAGTCATCTGCCACTTTATTCATTTGGGCCATATGGGTTATTTTAGCATGCGCTCACTGTCAAATCGCATTGCATCAAGTATTGCCCTGCTCACTACGCCCTCCAAAAAATACGGCTGTCCGTAATCCATGACCCGGATCGGGAGATATTCCACGTCTATCAACTTCCCTTCGTAGAATGTATACCTACCTATGACTCCTCGCTTGGTTTCTTCACTCCACTCCTGGTCGAATACAAAATTACCATGCGCGTATACAATAAATTTGTCCTTATATAGCTCGACAGGCTGAATCCAATGCGGATGATTCCCGAGCACTACGTCTGCCCCCGCATCCACCGCCAGATGTGCCAGGTCCCGTTGTCGCATTGTAGGTTCTGATACGTATTCAACTCCCCAATGGTAAGAAACGATAACCACGTCCGCACGTTGGCGGGCGGCTCTTATATCTGACTGAATAATAGCTTCTTCTGCCCACGGCACGCCCGCCTCCCGGGAGCCGATATCGTTATACGCCAAAAACGAAAAAACAGTTCCCTTCACTTCCTTATACTCAGCCCGGGTGGAAACAGGGAGAATGCCGGCCTCGGACAAATGCTTCTTGGTTTCTTCTATCCCTGCCTCGGAATAATTCCCTATGTGGTTATTCCCGAGTGTAGCGACATCGACGCCGGCGTAGGTAAATCCGTCGATAGATCTGGCATCCGCGCAAAAAATCATCCCTTCGACAGTCGCAGTACATGTTGCAAGAAGCGGCGTTTCCAAATTAATCACTGTAAGATCAGCGTCTCGCAATATCTCTGCGGTTTTTTCAAACGGCCAGCGGAAATTCTTTCTTACCAACATACCGTGATTTACCGAACGGGCTGGGATAACATCGCCGGTAGCAATCAGCCTAACTGTTTTCTCCTGTGGCAACCCCATTATCCACGAATGGTCGATTGCAAATATGCTTTCGAGTGAAATAGAAGAAACCGAAAATATTTTCGGGGATTGAGAGACAACCCGCTGCTCCTGGCCCAGGATATCCGGAAACGTAACAACCGGATCCCGGTAGAGATACCAGCCCGCAAAAAATACAGCGGTGAGAATAATTACACCGGGGAAAAACCGCCAAAACATACGCATACCACTTACCCCGCGGGTCAGTATAGCACGGATATGCTATACTCGATGCGCAGATGAACGACATCATAACCGTCGAAGAGGCTGCCCGGTTTCTCCATAAGCACACCAGTACGATACGACGCTGGATCGAAACCAAAAAATTGAAGGCCAGACATCTCTCAGCTGGCGGACACGGCATCTATGCCATTTTACGAAGCGACTTATTAGAAGTAGCTATCTCGGGCACGCTAGAAGCGAAAGAAAAAACGAGTCATCCTAAAATTACGGCATTACAGCGCCAACTACCTCTTTGATATCCTTTACGTTCCTGACTCGGGAGGTGAGGTAGGTGTCGGAGAAGCTGATTCTTCATTTGTTTCGGGGGAAGCGAACGGCTCAAAAAAATTTCCGTTTTTTCTCTCGACTGTCATATAGTAACCGACTGCGAAGATAAAACCGCCAACAAGAAAAGCGAGCACCGCCCACTGCCAGAGAGGACGTTTTGTAAATTGTTCTTCCATACGATACGTAGTATATCACCAGCTTCCACCGCCGCCGCCACCGCCTCCACCACCGGAAGATCCGCCGGAAAATCCCGAAGAGTGACCGGTGGACGAATGTGCTGCTATCGAGGCAGCAAATGAACTACTCATGCCATGTCCCAGACTATGGGCAAATACGACGCTGTTAAATCTGCCCCCTGAGGTGGACTCGTACCAATCCGGATTTTTTATCCCCAGAGATTTGAATCGAGCCGCCCAGATTTCCTCGACACCGAATGCCACAGCAAACGGGAGTAGTTTCTCAAACATCATTTGGTTTTTTGCCTGAAACGAAAGCTGTCGCTCTTGACTCGTCAGGAAATTACGAAGCGACCTGGCCATTGCTGCCGCTTCGGCGCCAAAAAGCGTTTTCCGTGGCATGTGCTGACCGAACATAAGGGAAACCAAAAACAAAATGGGATTTACAAACAGAAACGACACCACGGCAAGTGCGATATACCACCCGCGTAATGTGTTTGGGTTGCTCGGAAAAAACTTATCGGCGACGAGCGACTCATAGAGCATGCCCTTCACCTTTTCGAGCGTCCTGGTAAGGTCAATAGTCTTGATACTCACTCGCTCTCCGGTCGCAAATACGCCGTCGAGGAGCTCACGTTCAAACGGCAATACGTGGACATCCCCTTTCCAATCTTTTGTTTTCTCCAAATCAAACACGTTTTTTTGGGTTTCGATGATCTTAAGATACCCGCGGCGTGCGAGGTCGACAATCGACGCGTAAATATCCCGCAAATCAGCCCGCTCGTCAACAAGCGTACCTGTTTCGGCCGGCGTGAGTTCCCTGTGATGCGGAGTTTTGGGCGGACTAAACCAGGCTTTTGCTTCTCCTGTGGCAGGCTTGGGATCCCTGCCTCCAATCCACCAAGCGCGGACAACGGCAATCGGAGCCACGACATACCAAAGTACGGATGCGATCGCCAACAACACCAATGTAATTTTACCGGCTAATGTATCAAAAAACGGGACTTGCTCCCTCGGCTCCAACACGGCGACCACACCTTTGGGAAATCCCACTACGATCGTAAGTCCCTCATTCATTGAGAGTGGTTTACTGATGCGTACTGTTGCCGAACGCGGATCAATATGTTCGGTTTCACACTCTTTTTCTCTCTCACCTGCTTTTCCGGTAAAACAAGCGACGTGGATATCTTCGACAGGCACGTCTTTTGGCAATATCACGGTTACGGAAGCGTCCGAAATAGGCACCGGCCAACCGGTTCCCACCGCGTTCCAATAGAGCTCATCGTGGGACGGGAAATACGTCAGGATACCCGAGGCAGTATAGGACAAATCATAAAGATGTTTGCCGGTTATTGTCTTATCGGGATCACCGATTTTCCATTGCAAATTATCGCCTTGTGTGGCGGACTCAAACCGATACGGACTTCCCTTCCCGTCGGTAATCGTCACATCGGAAAAATCCATAACATAGGGCTTACCGGTATCATTTGTTTTGATGAAACTGATATCGCGGTAAATACCGTGGCGGGTAAGATCTCCGAAATCATAGGAAATGCGTTCATTCATTTTGGCAGTGCCGTCGGATTGAAGCGCTATCGAAACATCCAAGTGTTCGATGTGCTCGCTGCCTGCAAACGGATCGGCAGCAAACACCCGTGCTACCAGCGGGTTGACAGTGAGGAACGCAATGACCAACAACAACCACATGATTCGTTTCATTTAGCGGAGGTACTTTGCGACATTGGCATTATGTTCATCCAATGTTTTAGCGTAATGCACCACCCCGGCGGGGTCGTGGAGATAGTACATATAGTCGGTTTTTTTAGGATACGCGGCCGCCCGCAGGGCAGCAAGCCCCGGGTTACTGATCGGCCCGGGCGGTAACCCCGGATTCATATACGTGTTATACACAGATTTTACATTTTTGTCGTCTTCGGAAAGCACTTTTTTCCACCAGGTTTTTTCCTGAGACTGATATCCCAATGCGTACTGAAGCGTCGCATCCGCCTGCAGCGGCCACCCTGCCTCGAGTCGATTAAGGAGGATGCCCGCGATAATCGGCCGATCCTCATCCGTGCGACCTTCGCGCTCTACGATTGACGCCAGTATCACAACATCCTCAAGCGTCCTTTTTTGGGACTTTATATCCGCACGCATCTCGGGGGTCACTTTTTTATCGAATGCAGTTGTAAATATCGAGATAATCGCACCCGCCGTCGCATCCTGCGGAATAAGGTAGGTATCGGGAAACATATAGCCCATTTTGGCGCCTCTCAAAAATTCGCTCTCCGGCAAATCCAAATTTTTTGCCAGCGCTGTCGCGATTTCTTCATTCCGCCATCCTTCCAGGGTCGTAACCCAGATATCCTCAAATCCGTGCGTCAGCTCGCGGGCCAGCGACCTTGCATCCATGGTGCGGTTTAATCGGAATTCCCCGGCTTGCAGATTCCTCTCTATCCCCATGAGCTTGACCAAGACAAAGAAAGCGGTAGAACTCCGGATCAGGTTGTCCCCGGCGAGATTTGCTGCTATTGCCCGTACTCCGTCGCCCGCGTTTACGCGAAATGAAACAGGAGAAGTATCCTTGAGGTCTACGGCCCTTGTGCTATCGAACCACCACGCCAACGCCCCGCCTATGCCAAGGATCAAGACAAGCACCAATACCATGACTCTCGTGATGACCGTGTTACTTGATTTCATGAAGTAGCGCACGGCGGTATTTTTTCGCCGCGGGGTCATACATATATATACGTCCGCATGCACAATCCACACGCACCAGACCAGTACCTTCCTTTACCGGAAGGAACTTACCACACCCCACGCATTTTCCCTGCGAAAGGAGCCATGCTTGTACCGGACCCAACAAATTTTTGAACATAGTTATTCCAGCGCGTACACAGGCATTGATTTCAATGTTTCCGCCGCTTCCTTCAAGCGCCATTTATCGGAACTGTAAATCGTAGCTAGTATATCACCTTTGTCCACCCGCTCTTCAAGTTTTCGATTCAAGTACATCCCTGCTTTTTTGTCGGTCGGGCACCCCAAAATTCGGCAAATGACGGTAATTTGCTGATTATTAATTCCCGATATCATGCCATGTTTTGTCGCTTTGAGCTCATAGAAATCTTTGGCAGGTATGAGCCTGCTGCTTGTTACATCCGGGTGCCCCCCCTGTGCTTTGATAATTTCGCGCATCTTGGAAAGCGCCTTGCCGGAAGCCAGCAGTTCCCGCGCCACTTCCTCACCGTCCATATCCTTTTTTCCTGGAGTATCAGAAAAACATAAAGATAATAATTTACCCGCAAGTCGAAGGGCTTTTGCTTCCAACGCAAGGGGGCGTTCCGGCGTTTGCTCCAATACTTCAAATACGTCGCGTGCCTCAAGTACCGGACCTATACCTCGACCTGCGTTTTGCCGCGTTTCGTTGATATCCACGACAACCTTAATTTTGAACCGTTTTCCAAGCATCATAAATTTCCGGGACATAAGCTCCGCATCTTTAAAATGCTGTATCTTCATCGTCGGTCCCACCGGTAAATCAAGGACGAGATGATTGGCTCCCGAGGCAATTTTTTTGGCCATGACGGAAACGATGATTTTGTCATAGGATTCGAAGGCAAGAGGGCGCTCAACCTGAATAAGCGCATCGTCCGCAGGAGCCAGTCCTACGTGTCCGCCCCACACGATACACCCGCCGACTTTTTCCACGATTTTGGTGATCTGTGCCGTCGTAAAGGTAACGGGAGCCACGACTTCCATAGTATCTGCAGTTCCCGCAGGGGAGGTAATAGCGCGTGTCGAGGTTTTGGGGATTTTGTATCCGGCTGCCGCGATAATAGGGACAACTATCATCGTCGTCCGTGTTCCAGCCACTCCTCCGGCAGAATGCTTGTCCGCCACAATCCCCTTAAATTTGAGTCTTGGACCGGTCGCCACCATTGCTTTTGTCAGCGAAAAAAGTTCTTCATCCGAAAAGCCTTCTTTGAACCCCGCTGCAGCAAAATAAGTCGTGAGGACCGGACTCAGTTTTTCGTTGGCGATCTCATCCATAATCGAGTAGATTTCGTCATAATTGAGCCGCTTACCGACAAGTTTTTTTTTGATCGCGTCAACTGCTTTTTGTTGTGAATTGGCAGACATATTTGCTTATATCCTCACGAGCTTGGCTTTGACGTTTAACCGGTAAAGATACGTTCCGGGAGGCACGCACGTTACCAGGGTGATATACGAGTCGTCAAACCGCTGTTCAAGCGGAGACAAATCCGTGGGTTCTACGACTACTTTGTCCGTCACGATATATTTATAGCTTAATCCATCGTAGGTAATATTGATATTCGCGCCGATTTTGATCGTCGGGAGAGTCGCAAATATTGTTTTATAATCCTTGGTCCCCCGAAAAAACTGCGGGAGAGTGGAGTGACCGAAAATAACCGTGTTTCCGTACTCACCGGGTAGCCCCGTACCTCCGTAATGAATAAGGCTTTTGCCTAAATCATCACCCGCGATGATGACGCTTGCGTCCGTTAACCCCAATGTCGGAATGGAGAGGGTATAACTATTGACGGGAGCGGATACCTTTTTTTGCGGAGACGTCGGAAACCACGTATTGGGATCGGTTATATCCTTCTGCCCGGCAGCATAGGCTATCTGGCTTCCGGCATCCTTGCCACCCAAATCCGCTATCGGGCTTACTGTTTTTGCCAGTACTATCTGATCCACAAAAAAAAACGAAACAATGGGCCACATCGTCCACAAAATGATAAAAAACCCCAACGACATGAGGATATACGAAACAACAACCGGTCGGGGAACCGGACGACGGGGCACCGCTTTTACATATCGGTACATTGCCATACCTATTACTGTACCATGACGGTTACCGAGATGTTGCCGCTTTGTATGGGCAAACGGGATTTGGTCGGCGACAACGCAAATCGGAATTCTGCCCCGCTGACGCCTTTTGTCTCTTTGAGAATCTCAAGGGCAGTATCCACGTCTTTACCGGCAAGCGCACGCTTGAGTCCGGCCTCATCGATGTGTGGCAGCGAAACGGCGGTCAATTTAGCAGTCAACGTAATAGTACCGTCCTTTTTCACGGTCACTCGAGAAACCGATACGTTCGTCTGCTCCGGCGCCAGGGAGTATCCTGCCGGCACCTTTGCTTCAACAAGCGTCGACAACGCGGCCTTGATATCACTGTCGGAAATACTCACCCCTGTCACTTTCACCGTCACTTTCCCGTGGAGCTCATTTGCTTCCTGATCGAGTTCCGCATCGAACACCTTTTCCGATACCTCAGTTTTGATCGTCTCGTCGATCAGCCTTTCACCGCCAGCCACGGCAAGCAGTTGCTGCTTGGCCTGTGTCACCAGATCTGTCGTCAGTGCTTTAACGAGTGCATCCTGATCCGCTCGCGATACGACCGTCACTTGCTTACTGGTCCCTCCGGTAAAGGCAGACTCATTGCGGGCTGATATTTGATTACCACTCATATTGGCAAAGGTAAACTCCGAACTTGCTCCCACATTACCGTTTGGACCTATATCGCGGGCGGTTACATTGGCGGCCGCCTTCCCGAACGTTATGGAGCCAATACTTTCGCTTGCCGATGCCACAGAAACATCGCTGTCGAGCGTAAATGCAATACCGCCTGTAGAAAGCACCGTACCTTTCGGCAATGTTTTGCCACTGGTTACCTTGTTATAAATTGTCACTGTGCCCTTGGCAGGATCCCCCACGTTTTTTTTACCGGTAATGGCAATTGTTTTTTCTCCGCTTACGGACTGCTCTACTATCTTCCCCGGGATAATCTTGGTCGACGGATCTGCAGTAGTGGCCGATGTGTTGACCGTCACCGAGGTCGACTCATCGACGGATTGACTGGAAACCAATACGGTAACCATGACCTTTGGCAAGGCAAAGTAAAGTCCTCCCGCCACAAGGATAAAAAGGACAACGCCGATAATTACGGGAATTGTACCGCCCTTGAAACGCGGCATGTTCGACAACATACCCTTCACGGACCCAAATCCCGCGAACGAAAATGGGGGTAACTTGAATTTCGCGGGTAACGATATGGGTAACTTTTTGCCGGCAGACACAGGTGCTTTATGAGTCTGCGACGAGGTATGCTGATGCTCCAGCACGTCTTCATGACTAAACCCAAGGGCCTCCGGACTCACCACTTCCACATTTGACAGTTCGTCATCTCCGCCCGTCATTTCAATAATTTGGGACTGCGTCTTTTCGGACTCATCGTCGCGCACCACTCCGTCCTCCGCAGTTTCTTCTTCGTCGTCTGGTGCGTCGCCTTGTGTGGTTGCTGCCTCATCCGTCTCTTCTTCCTCCGAAAATGCGCTTGACTCATCTTCCTCCTCTTCCGCTTCTTCTTCATCGATAACTTGAGTAGATGCCGTTGCGACAGCTGACTCCTGAGAGGTAGAGGGCATAGTAGGTTGAGCAACGGTCGAAACGCTTGCATCGGGTGATTCCGTACGACTTTCACCGATTTCTTGAGACAACTCTGAAGCTCCCGCCAAAGAAATCGAGGTTAACAGTGTTTCGAGTGCAATACCTTCAATTTTGGGGAAATGCAGAAAATTCGCTCTCGTCGACCATGGATGCTTCAATAATTTTGAACGGACTTCCTCAAGTGTTGCCGTGTTGCCGCCATAGAGGAGTATGCGCGAGGGTAATACGTCACCGTCTTGGTGTTTTTTGAGAATCCCTTCAAGTGCAGCCGCCGGATCGTCATCGATGTCCATTGCGTCTTCGTGTGTCAGATTACCGACGCGAAAAAGCGATATATGGGCACGCTTCCCTGAACATCCGAAAAGAATCACGCTGGGAGGAACGCCTTCGTCTTTTTTCAGTGAAAAAGCTATCGCCTGCGACAGGGGCACAAATCCGACCGGCGTAAGCTCAAGCATGACGGTAAGTTTCTTAAGGTGCGGGCGTATCGCCTCGAGGATATTGCCCTCGTGAGTCAGATACGTGCCGGGCATGCCAAATACGGTTTTGGAGATTGCCTTCGCTACCCCTACCTTATCTTCGGCGGCAGAAAGCAGCCGATCCACTACCTGCGTGCGTGATTCCCACGTATCATCAGCCACCAATGCATGTGCAAAGCTGGAAATACGGGGCGTCTGTGAAGCGTCCAAGTGCCAGGTAGCGACGGCTGCGGCATCGGTATCGAGATAAAGCGAAAAAAAATAATTTTTCGCCTCTTCCTTCTTGGGCAATAAGTCGGTAAGCACGTGTGGAAGTTTCATTCAGTTTTAGGTAAGCGATGCGTAAATTCTTCGCACTCCTGCGCTACTTGCTTCCTCTTTTAGTATTGTAAAGTGACCCAACCCACCTGTAAAGCTGACGTGCGGCCCTCCGCAAAATTCAGCGGAAAAATAATCACCTTTCCCTGCGCGTTCAGGATCAATTCCCTCAGAAAGTCCCACGAAATACACGCTGACACGATCAGGGTATTTGGCGCCGAACTCCATTTGCGCACCGATCTTTTCCGCACTCTCCTTGGACATCTCTACCCGTGTTACCGGAAGATTCTGCTGTATTGCATGGTTTACGAGATCACTGACTTTTTCTAATTCCTGAGAAGTAAATTTCTTTGAAAAGCTCACATCAATACGGAGACGCTCCGCTGTAATATTGCTTCCCCGCTGTTTGATCGTCGGATCGACACATTTCTGAAGTGATGCCAAGAGCAGGTGATGCGCCGTGTGGAGGTCTGTCGTGGCTTTACTATGGTCCGCAAGACCACCCTTGAACATACCGGCAGCAGCAGTACGGGAAAGCTCCTGATGTTTACGAAATTCTCTTTGGAATTCCTCGCGATCCACCTGCTGACCTTTCTCAAGTGCCAATTCGTACGTAAGCTCCCACGGGAATCCGTAACTTTGCAGCAGATCAAATGCAACGGTACCGGTGATCGTGTCATGTTTTCCCAACTGTACCAGGCCGACTTTCAGCACTTTTTCAAAACGGGTGATCTCTTCTTTGAGAATCTGCCCCCTATCCAAAAATTCCTGGCTGTCCGGTTCAAAATACACGCCGCGATAAATCGCCCCTACCTCCTTGTAGACACTCATTCCTAACTCCGCTTTTGATCCGTTCCCCCCGAGCTGATGCATTTTTACGACCGCTCTGCGGATGAGACGGCGCAACACATATCCCTGCTGCTTATTCCCAGGAAACAATCCTTCGTTGATCATAAACACCGCGGCCTTGAGGTGATCTGCTATCACGCGCATCGCCTGGGTTTCTTTTATATCCCTGCCGTATGTAACGCCGGAAAACGTTTCGAGGTTGGTAATAATTCCTGCAAACAAATCAGTCCGGAAAACATCCGGATCATCTGCTACCGCCGCGGTCATCCGTTCCAATCCTCCGCCAAAATCCACATTTTTTTGCGACAACTCCTTTAGACTCCCGTCTTCCATTTTCTGATATTGCATAAACACCGAATTGGCGATTTCCATAAATCTGCCGCAATCACAGTTTGGATGACACGCCTCCTGCTTGTACAAAGATTTTTCATGAAGTCCCAGTTCTTTTCCGAAATCAAAAAATACCTCACTGTCCGGCCCTCCCGGTTCTCCCGGCGGCATTTTTTCCGGCTCGCCCGACCTACTCCACCAGTTTTTACGGGCACTGTACGTAAATATGCGGGCATCCATGGGTGAGACGGATTCCCAAACCTTCGCCTCTATGCCGACTTTTTGGAATATTTGTTTCCATATTTCTATAGACTCTTCATCCTTAGGAATCCCTGAACTACCTTCTCTGGCAGAGCCAGATCCGGCTTCGCCGGAAAATACGCTTACATATAGGCGTTTGGGGTCAAGTCCCAACTCGCGAGTCAAAAAATCGAATATCCATGGCAGCTGCTCTTTTTTGAAATAATCCCCAAGACTCCAGTTGCCAAGCATTTCAAAAAACGTGGTGTGGCGGTTGTCCCCGACCTCTTCGATATCCTGAGACCGAAATGATTTCTGACTGTCGACAAGCCGAGTTCCCGCCGGATGCGATTGCCCCAAGAGATAAGGAACCAGAGGTTGCATACCGGAACTCGTAAATAACGTAGTCGGGTCATTAAGCGGCACGATAGGCGCCGAGGGTATCTCTGCATGCCCCAACGCTTTGAAGTACTCTATATATTTACGCCTGACATCAGCCGACTGCATGGGTTTGATTATACCATGCGTATCACCGGGTAATACTCACCACTGCATTTCCTTATCGTAAGGGTATATACTATTTTCTGGATTGATTGTTTCTATGAAACGGCTGCCGATTCTCTATATCATCCTTATAATCTTCTTTGGTTTACCCATAATCCTCTGGGCAGTCGGCACACAGAACACGGACATCCGCAGCAGAGCAGATCTCTCCACTACTCCGACAATCACGCCTTCGGCAACTCCTCCGATCACTCCCTCCATTACCCCGACAGCAACTCTGACACCTACTCTTACGCCAACTCCGACAAACTCGCCGCCCCGATGTAGTGGATTATCGGTAAGCCCTGGTGCGGGATCCAAACCGCTGACCGTCAACTTCAGCTGTGCGGGGTATGATGCCGACAATGACATCACGGCAGCCGAATTTGGATTTGGCGGAAGCGAAAAACGCCTGGTAGAAAAACCAGCCGGAACATTTGGATCTATCACAACGTCCTATACCTATACACAGGCAGGAACCTATAACGTCACCTGCAGGATACGAGACAACAACCAGGTATTTTCCAATTATCCGGATTACTGCAAATATACAGTTGTCGTATCCGAAAATGTATTGACGCCGACCCCGCGAAGGACACCTATTCCAACCAAAGCGCCGACCACCACAGAGGACGATCTCATCATATTTACTGGTGCAGCCCCGACTGCGACCCCGACACTCACCATTAGTCCAGCCACAACAGCCACTCCCACGCCTACGGAAAAGGGTTGGCTTCAATTCGATCGTAGCTGGTGGTCAAACGAAAAAATCGCCCAGCTTACCATGATGGTTATCATAAGCGGACTTACCATAGTTGTCGCGCTCCTTCTCCACGGATTTTTCGACAAACGCTGACACGAAGAGGTACAATATCGCCTACATGCAGATTGTCAAACAAAAAAAGGCTCGAAGGGTTGATGCATCCCCCACCACGTCGGTTGAAGAGTATGTTATGTCGGAGTCCCATATCAGCGGAGCTACCGCAATCGTATATGGCAGATATCCTGAAAAAGGATTCGCCGTAAATACGGTAAGCCACGAATTAGCTCTGGTATTGAGCGGCAACGGATATGTCGGGACCAAAAGAAAAAAGACAGCCATAGAACTCGGTGATTGCATCCTGATCAAGCCAAATGAAAAATATTATTGGGACGGCCATATGGCAATATTTATCGTGTGTACACCGACATGGAAACAAAAACAGCATATCATCGCTGACCGTTAGCACATCATCATGGACCCAAAAACACGCATAGATCCCCGCTTCTCACTTGAGGAGGTGGTTCGAGAATCTGCGAAGGAATTTATACTAGGATCCGTCAGTTCGTTTTCTATTATCCAAACCGGGTATCAGGAATGCAATCTGGATGTCACCGCGACAAACGGACGCTTCGTCCTAAAAATATTTGCATCCGACAAGTCCAAATCACGTGTTCAGGACGTCGTCTGGGGATATGCCCGGTTTCAGAAACTTGGCGTTCCGCTACCCAATCTCCGTCACACTCTGACGGGTAAAGCCATAATGGAATACCACAAGGACACGCACCGCGTATTCATCGCAGCCTTCGACTATATCGCAGGCAAACCACTCACACATACATCGGCCACTGACGACGATATCGTTATACTCACCAGGGCAATGGCGGGTATTCATGCCACTGTCAAAACGATAGATCGGTATTATGACACACTCGGAATAACCAACATAGTTACCGAGTTTGAAAAAAACCGTGATGCCCTGTTTACCGATGAATCCACCCAACTCCTCCCTATCATCGCCAAATTCCGCAAGCTCGATCTCACGCGATTTCACCATAGCGTCATCCATGGCACCATGGAAAAAGAAAACGTATTGAAAAATACCGAAGGTAAACTCTACTTATTGGATCTAGGATGCATGGACTATAACGCCTCGATTCTCGACATAGCGACGTTTATTGCGAATTTTTCCGTCTACCTTCCTCAAGTCAAACGTAATCATCTTATCCATCTGGTGCTCACTACTTATGGAGCGTTATCACCACTTGTTCAGGAGGAAATTGCTGCACTTCCCACGTTAATCCGGGCGCAATTTGCAGCGTATATCATCGGCATGACCTACAACATGCGCAAAAACCATGACATGAGCAAACAAACCCAAGTCTGGCTCGACAGAGGGTGGGACGGACTACGGGCATATGCCGATATAAAATCGCTTATCTAATCTCAAGGACATGATCGCTTATCTTTTCGGACTGATCGCATATTTAGGCTGGGGATCCGGAGACGTATTCGGAACATTTGCAACCCGCAAAGTCGGCCCGTATATCACCACCTTCTGGGCATTCGCGTTTGCGGCCATACTCGGAAGCTTCTATGTTCCGTTTGCCCTACGTGATCTTCACGCGCTAACGCCTGACCTCCTTGTTCTGAACCTGCTGCTGGGCGTCATGTATGTGGGCGGCAACCTCACGTTTAACGAAGCGCTGCGCCTTTCCAGTGCGCCGATCGTGGGTACGATCGGAGGATCATTTGCTGCGCTTACTGTGCTGCTTTCCTATCTGTTTCTCGGAGAAACTATTTCCGTGACACGGATAGTCCTTATCTGTATTGTTTTTTTGGGTGTATTTATAACGACCACTTCGCACAGCCAAAAAAAAGATGCCGGGTTCTCCAAAGGAATCATTCTGGCGCTTATCAGTCTTATCGTGTGGGGCATTTATTTTACGTTCAATAAAATCCTCATGAGTCGTATGGGTTGGTTCTGGCCTAATTACATACCGATGCTTTTGTTCCCGCTCATCGGAATCTACATGAAATGGAAACATATTGCATTTATACTCCCCAAACGTGATGTAGCGGTTCCGCTTTTTTTCAATGCGCTAATGCTGCGGGGCGGAGATGTTGCGTTTAATGTCGGGGCGAGCATGGGACTGACCGCAACTGTGGCTCCTTTGGGGGGGGCGTATCCCACGCTGTTTGCGGTGTTATCGTATTTTGTCTTCCGGAATCCGCTCAACAAAAAACAAGTAGCAGGCATCATCATTGCATTAGGCGGGTTAGTTGCGTTAGGATTTGCAGGGAGCTCTCTCTCGTTATGAATAGTGCGATACTAGTAATGGTTTCCTGCGCTGACAGTGGCCAAGCCGAACGGATCGGTGAACTTCTGCTCAAAAAAAAGCTAGCCGCATGTGTTCAGGTAATACACTCAGTCGAATCCGTATTTCTTTGGCCTCCCCGGAAAAACCAACTGGATTATGCCACCGAAGCATTGCTGCTTATAAAAACCCTGGACGCCAAATGGATCTCGCTCGAAAAAACGATTATCAGCGCCCATTCGTACGAAAATCCGGAAATAATTGCCCTCCCCATATTACACATAACCAAAAAATACCTCGCCTGGCTCACAAGCGAACTCTCGTAATTTACTCGCTGTAGACGTATACTGTCACTAGATATGACATGGTTTTTGCTGGCGGCCGCCAGCGCTTTTATTTTTGCCGCACTCGAGCTCCTCATGCGTGTCTTATCGGTCAAAACACATTCACCCCGAATTTTTTCACTCGTATTTAACCTTTGGGGAGCTGTGTTTGCCATTATGCTATTTATCGCCGAAGGAGGATCATTCGCTTCGCTCGCCAGCCTCACTCTCTCACAATATCTTTGGATTGTGGCCGCAATCATTCTGTATGGGATCTACGAACGAAGCCAATTTTTCGCACGACGGGGCATGGATGCGGCGACCTTTTCAATCATAATGAAATTAAATACGGTCATTGGTTTTTTCGGAGCAATCTTGGTACTTGGAGAACCGCTGACTATCACAAAGGTTGTGGGTGTGGCGCTTATAATCGGCGCGAGTTTATCGCTTGTCTACAAAAATCCGAAATTTACCTTCAGCGAAGCGTTCATATATACGCTCGTGTGTGCCGCAACACTCGGTTCAACCGGGTTTGTAGATAAACCGGCGTCGTCACCTCTGCCGGCAACGCTTTATAGTTTTCTTGTCTGGTGCTTCCCGTTATTCATCATTGCATTTCCTCGCGTATCCAAAAAAGAATTCGTGCGAGAACTAAAAATAGGCGGCTGGAAAGTCGCGCTTGCCGCGCTCTTAAACGTCGTCGGGTATATTATTTACATCCATGCGGTGACTCTTGCGGAAGCCTCCAGAGTAAATCCGATCGTAGCAACATATGGGATACTTACGGTCATCGGTGGTATTTTCATATTAAAAGAAAGGGATCACTTCTGGCGAAAAATAGCGGCAGGCATCGTCGCATTTGCAGGCGTTATACTGCTTAAATGACACGTGACGGAACAATCCTATATAATGAACCCATTCCCAAGGAGGCAACATGAACGTAAAGATTTCTGAAATAAAAATAGTAGCGCTTAAAGCACTTAAAAAATACGGATATGACAATAAACAGGCCGCAGTTATTCTCGATATTCTTTTTTATGCCCAACTCCGGGGAAATAATCAGGGGCTGGTCAAACTCATCGGTAAGGGTATTCCTAAAAGTCCGAAAGCAGGAGCAATAACGATAGCAAGGGAAACGAAATTATCGGCCATGATAGACGGCATGAACAATATGGGCATGATCGCAATGAAAATGGCTATGGAAATGGCTGTTTCAAAAGCAAAAGAGCACGGCTTCGGCATCGTAGGAACATACAACACGTATTCCTCGACAGGAGCGCTCGGGTATTATGCCGCGAATATGGCCAGGCTGGGACTTATCGGTTTTGCATTCGCCGGTTCCCCTCCGACCGTTGCCCCATACGGCTCATATGAAGCACTCTATGGGACCAATCCTTTGGCAATCGGCGTTCCCGCTGATCCTGAGCCGGTCGTACTAGACATGGCGACGGCTGCCATGGCCTACTACGGACTCATCGAGGCAAAAACCGCGGGAAAAACAATTGCCGAAGGACTTGCGTATGACAACAAGGGCAATCCGACGACAGATCCCGCTGCCGCCATGAATGGAGCTATCAAAAGTTTCGGTGGATATAAGGGGTCGGGATTAGGATTTATGGTGACTGCGTTTACCGGACCGTTGGTCGGAGCGGCATTCGCCGGAATCGGAGAGCGCGGAGATTGGGGCAATCTCGTCATGGCAATTGATCCCGAGCTCTTAGTCGATCGCAACGAATTTAAGAAAAACGTTACGTTATTGGCCGAAAAAGTAAAAGAGACCAAGCGGCTATCTGGCGTGAAAGAAATACTGCTACCCAGCGAACGCGGCAACAAACTCACAAAACAACGCATGGAATCAGGAATGATCGACATCGAAGAAAATCTATATAATGAACTCAAAAAAGCAGCAGGGAACTAATATTCGGTTTTTAGGCGAAGTGAACACCCGATATCTTTCTATCGGTTTTTTGGTTATTGTTTCCGCGGCCTACACGTTGCTTTCCATAGGATCCCGACTCCTTGCGGAGGGTTTTCAACCGATGACCCAAGTATACATGCGAATCGCGCTTGCAACTATTACCCTCATTATAGTCTTCCGCAAAAAAATACGCTGGTCTCGCATTACAAGTATCCCCTTAAGAGACGGGTGGATTCTTTTGACCATGGGCACTATCGGCTATTCAGTGGCAGTTTACTTTGTAACCCTTGGCGCCCTTAACGCTAAACTCGCCAATGTGGCCATCATTTTTGCGTCGGTCCCTTTTTTTTCTTATCTTTATGCTTTTTTCTTCCTCAAAAAATCCTTTGATGTCAAACTCACCGGGCTACTACTCATTTCGCTTATCGGCATAAGTTTCGTAGCCACGAAATCGTTTGCTCCCCGTCTTGAGACATTTGGCGCTGGAGAATGGTTTACCCTTCTTGCCACGGCTACCATGGCTTGGTTTTTCGTCGGAAGAAAAACACTGAGCAAGCACCTGAATACGGAGGAAATCACCGTCATTGTCATGGCGATAGCCGCCGTTTCTGGTTTTATCCTCGCGCTCATACGACGAGAGACATTTTCCCTTACCGCATTTGCCAACCTTCACGTCATACTTGGCCTTGCCATAGGCGGACTCATGAACGTCATCGTTAACCCGATTGAAATATACGCATTTGAGCATCTTGATGCCGTTTTCGGGAGTCAGATATTACTACTGGAGAACGTATTTGCACTACTTTTCGGGTATCTTCTCTATGCCGAAACTATAACGACGCCCGAGCTAGCGGGGGGCTTTATTGTCGTAAGCAGTGTCTTTATTGCAAACAAATTACCGCAATGAAAATTCGAACCGGGTTTGTATTTGCCATATCTGGAGCGATCGTTTGGGCCATAACGATCGTACTATACCGAGTCGTCCTCAAAGCAGGAGAAAATCCCTACAACCTCACCTTTTGGACAACGGTGCTTGCGCTCCCATATTGGCTTTTCATGATTTTCCGGGAACGGGCAAACTTCAAAAAACTGCGCCGGAACGATTACCTGCTTCTGGTTGCTATGGCATTGGTAAGCAGTGTCGGAGTGGGACTTGCGGAAGTATTTGCGCTCAGCTATAGCCCGGCAGTCAATTTTGCGTTCCTTATCCGCACCGTTACCGTATTTACCATAGGATTTGCATATCTCTTTTTGAGGGAACGCATTACAAGAGAGAAACTGCTTTTGGTTATGCTCCTTCTTATGGGATCGTTTTTTCTGACTACCGGAGGAAAAGCCTTACATTTCACCAGGGGAGACATATTCACCATACTTGAAGCGATACTCATAGCCTTCGGGACAAACGTGCTAGGCAAACTCGCGACGAACAGAATACCCGCAAATACTGTTTCTTCGGGCCGTTTCATAATCTCTGTCGCACCTCTTGTCTTATTGGCTTTCGCTAACACTGTGATTGCGATACCGCAACATATGGGACTTGTGCTGATCATTACATTCTTAGATTTTCTATTGGCGATTCTTATTTTTCAGGGATTCAAACACTC
This sequence comes from uncultured Gammaproteobacteria bacterium, assembly GCA_964573695.1. Taxonomy (GTDB): domain Bacteria; phylum Patescibacteriota; class Microgenomatia; order UBA10105; family UBA927; genus UBA927. Next base: position 113,329 of record CAZNKB010000001.1, read on the forward strand.
CACCGCCACATTTATGACGATGATCATGTCGTTTACGCCGGTTTTCGTCTCCTTTATCGCGTACCCCGTTTTAGGAGAATCCCTCACAGTGGTCCAACTTTTAGGCGGCGGACTGATCGTACTGGCAGGAATACTGGTGGAAAAATTCAGGATATAGACGCATGATGCTACCTCACATGAAACAACGCGCAATCGACTTATCCGCATACCTTTTTATGGCGGTCTATACGCTCGCAGCAGTATTGGTTTCGCTTCACCGATTCTGGCAATATGAAGTGTTTTATTATGACTTCGGAATCTTCGATGCTGCGATATGGAATGTCGCGCATTTGCGTCCTCCCATTGTCGACCACTTTGTCATCGGCGGCAAAGTCATATTTGCCGACCATTTCAGCCCGAGTATGTTTCTTTTGTCTCCCCTATACTGGGTAACCAGCCGTCCGGAAGCCCTACTGATTGCACAGTCGCTGGCTGTAGGCCTGAGCGCACTCGTTTTATATGCGCTCGGAAAACGTATCCTGAAAAACCCGTTTGCTCCGCTTGCCGTTACGGTTTCCTATCTATTATTTGTCGGTACGCAAAACGCCCTGATAGCCGATATCCATGAGGTGACGTTCATGATGCTTCCGTTGATGCTCGTCTTTTACGCAATAGTCGCAAACCGGAAAAAACTCTTCTGGATAAGTTTTTTCATAACTCTGGGCTTTAAGGAAAGCTCTTCGTTGCTAGGACTCGGACTCGCCGCGTATATATATCTGTATAACCGGCGATGGGCAAAAACCGCACTCCTTGTTGCCTCGATATCCGCTCTTTGGGGATATGTCACGACACAAATTATCATTCCGTATTTTTACGGCCAAAAATATTTTTATACGCCGTCACTTAGCTCCAATCCTCTTATAATACTCTGGTCTTTCTTTGACGACCCGGTAAAACGAAAGACATTGCTTTTGAGTTTCGTTAGCTTCGGATTTCTTCCATTGTTGTATCCCCCTGCATGGCCACTACTCCTACAGGATATTGCAGCGCGATTCATGCAAAAAGAATTCTCGCTTCGGTGGGGACTTGGCCTTCACTACAGCGCACAACTTGCCGTCCTTATGGCATTTAGCTCCATAATGAGCCTTAACGCGCTCTTTGCCCGTTTCCGGTCAAATATCGTATCAACGGGGGCTTGCCTCCTGCTTATTGCCCTGCCTTTGTATCTGCATCAATTCAAGCTTCATGGGCCCTTGGGACTTGCGTATAATCCCGCGTTTTATGCGCATACGAAGAATTTCCAGTTTCTGGATACGTTAATAGCCAAAGTTCCCAAAGGGGCCACCGTCATGACCCAAAACAATATCGCCCCGCACATGATACACACCCACAATGTATTGCTGCTGCGCGATTCCTACACAGACTATATGCCGGAATATTTTGTGATTGACGCACGAGACGGGCAAAACTTCAACGATTTTTTTGGCGTACGGATTGAAGTACTCAAAAGCCTGCTTGCCAAAGATTCCCGATACGAAGTGAGTTTTCGAACGGACGATCAGATCATTTATAAGCGCAAATAGATAATCAACGCTTCTTGGGGATATTCTTAAATTGCTTCCGCAGTGTGGCGGTAGTTTCTGCGCCTTTTTGTTGCATTTCCTGAATGTGCGCCAGTGCAATATCAATTTTTTCGGCTGCCGCCTCCGTCACTTCATCTTTTTTATCATCGATAGATTCAAGTACTTTCTCCTTCATGACTTCACCCTGACGAACCAACTCCTTGCCTTTTGATTGCAGCTCATCCAGGCGCTCCTCTAATTCATCGAGTATATCCCTGCCTTTGTCTTCGATAAGCTTGCTTGTCTTTTTACCTTCTTTGGTTCCCAAGAAAAAAATTACCAACGCGCCTATGAGACCCCCGACAAAAAAGCCGAAGAGAAATTTACCGTCATTGTTATTATCAGACATATTATTCTCCTTCCGTATCGTTTTTTTTCCGAAACGTCTTAAAAACAGACAATGCGGCCTTGATACCGCTCATCACACCCGACATACTCGCAACCGAATCTCCGACCGTGCCGGTCACTTTTTTGGCATCGTCCAGCATGGTATTCATCTTGATGATAGAGGTGCGGATTTCTTTGAAGATATACCAAACCTGAACTCCCAAAAGCACCAAAAGAAGTGTCAAAATAAAACTGATGACGATAATAGTGAGTTGTACCGGATCCATGGGCAGAAATTTCTTTCTACGGACTACCGTCTCGTATATGACTAGTATCAACGAAAACGCTCTTTCTGTCAATCTGTCTTACTGTATCTCGCGCATGCTTCAGGGCTGATAACCAACCTCCCGCGTAATCGTCGTAACCTTCCCGAACCGGCTAGTAGCTGTAACCGTAATTTTGTTCACTCCGGGTAAAACCGCCACCTGCTCATAAAAACGTCCGTCATCTCGCACAATCGTTGAAATGCCGTTTATCGTGACCGTGGCATCACGATCAGATTGCCCCTCCACGACGACCCGGCTACTCGATATGATCTGCTGGTTTTCCGGACTTTTGACCGTAAGCGGCGGCGCTTTCCCGATACGGAAATACTGATTCCCAAGGTAGAAAAAAAATATCACCAATAGTATGCCAACCAATATCGCCACGAACCGACCTGGAGTCAGGTGAAGCAGGGAAGCATTCAGCGGTTCGGACACCCCTTTCGGAAGCAGGCTCGCTCTGGATACATCGGTCATTTGTCTTCGGAAAAATGCCATGACAGCGTCTGTCGGCAGACCGAGATATTCGGCGTAATTCCGAACAAAGCCTTTGGCATAGGAAGGGGACGGCAGGGCGGCAAAATTATCATCTTCTATCGCCAGAATATATTTTTCGCGGATTTTTATGGCCCGTTCGATATCTCCGGGGGTAAGTTCCCGTGTTAGTCTCGCCTCCCGAAGCATATTTCCTACGGTCTTCATGGGGAACACCTAACTTTCTTTGGTTTCTGTCTGTTCTTGGTTGAGGAAATCCTCCGGATTTTTGATCAGAACGTCGCGCGGTTTTGAACCTTCCCCAGGACCGATAATGCCTGCCAGCTCCAATTGATCGAGTATCCTTGCCGCCCGAGCATATCCCACCGAGAGTCTCCGTTGGAGAAGCGAAGCAGACGCTTTGTCATATTGGCAAACCAGCCGGAGTGCATCTTCAAACAATGGGTCTCTCCCGTCGTTTGTCCCGGCAACTCCGCCTTTTTTCATAGCTCCTGCAGGTTGACTCAATACCTCTTCGGTATAGTGAACCTCAACCTGCCTGTTTTTGAAAAAGTCGACCACTTTTCCGACTTCTTTATCCGAAACGAACGTCCCTTGGATACGCATAGGCTTGGACTGATCGGGTGGTACGTATAACATGTCTCCCCGACCCAATAATTTTTCCGCTCCCGGCATGTCGATAATGACTCGCGAGTCTACCATAGACGATACGTTAAACGCGATGCGCGCCGGAATATTTGCTTTGATAAGTCCGGTGATGACGTCGACGCTCGGCCGCTGCGTCGCTACCACCAGGTGGATACCGGTCGCCCTGGCCATTTGTGCGATCCGGCATATCGTATCCTCCACCTCTACCGGTGCATATGCCATAAGGTCTGCTAGCTCATCAATAATGATAACGATAAACGGAAGCGCCTGGAATCCGGAGAGTTCGTTAAACCCGTCGATATTTCTGACTCCTACTTCAGCAAACTGCTTATATCGGCGCTCCATTTCCTGAGTAGCCCAACGAAGCGCTGACAATATTTTGTCTGTCTCCACGATAACTGGTGTCAGCAAGTGGGGAACCCCGTTGTATCCCACAAGTTCTACGCGCTTGGGATCAACCAATATGAGCCGTACTTCGGCAGGAGTCGTACGGTATAGCAAACTACAGATCCATGAGTTCAAAAGCACGGATTTACCAGATCCTGTGGTACCGGCAACCAACACATGCGGCATCTTACCGATATCCCCGACCAGGGGGTTACCGGACACGTCGAGGCCCAATGCGACCGAAAGCTTACTCTTTGCTTTTTTCATTGTCTCTGCAAGAAGCATCCGTTTGAGGGTAACGAATTCGAGTCCGCGGTTGGGAATTTCAATTCCGACCAGGTCTCGCCCTGGAATCGGCGCTTCAATACGTACCTGTCCTGTCGGGGCAGCAAGAGCGAGTGCCATATCACTTCCCAGTGATGTAATTTTGGAAACCTTCGTACCCAGCGACAATTTGATTGCGTATTGCGTAACCGCCGGACCGGGATTTACCTCGACCACGTCCGCCTGTACGCCAAAACTGTCAAGCGTCTTTTCTATGATCTCCGCGTTTTTCCGCACATCCCCCCGGTCAGCCTTTTCACCGGGACCGTCAGAAAGCAATGTGACATCGGGGTATTCCCACATTTTCATGTCCTGACTCGCAGTCAAACCGGAGGCGATAGATAATCCGCCTGATTCTTTCTCTTTGGGAGCAACTCCTGATTTTTGGGGAACGGGAGGCGGGGTCATGGGGGTTTTTAATACAGGCTTATCTTGTTCTGTGTTCCCTATTTTCAATGCTTCTTTTTTCGCCCCTCCTATAATCAGCTCCGCTTTCCGTTCACGCTGTCCTAGTGATCCGATCCATTCGAAAATGGTCTGCGCACCCATGAGAAGGAAGTTGATAAACCGGTCAAGCGACGTGTTAAACAGCACGATAACACCGATTAATATCACACCCAAAAACAAAAGCGTCGACCCTTCAGGAGCAATCGCATCGGACGTAAGGGTCCAAAATAAATCTCCGATATCACCGGAGCGGGTAAGCGCCAATAGCCCGAAAACAATAATCCCCAACCCCATGGGAACGTTTTGATTCCCCAATTCGCTCTTTACCTTAAAAAACAGCGTGCTTAAGGAGACCAACAGTATGGGCAGAAGATACATCACCCAGCCGAAATGCTCGATAAGGCTACTCCTTAAGGAAGACAGCATAGCGCCTTCACCAAAATATGACAGGGATATTGCGGCAGCAAATAGCCAAAACCAAATTGCCGCCACCGTATAGACAGTCTGTTTTTTCAGCTTCAGACCAAAACCTTTGCGCTTATGATATTTGCGTTTGGACTTTTTGAATTTAAATGCCATAGTTTCGGTACTCTCCAGTATAGAAACAGCCACGGCCGAATGCAACGGAACACACACTCCCCTAACCTACTTATATCCTATAGTAAATATAGGGAATATGTCAAGTTCACACTTCTAATACCACGGGAACGATGAGCGGACTCCTGCCTGTTTCCTTAAGAAGATACTCCTTAAGAGCCTCCTCTATCCGCTTTTTGACCGATAGCCAATCAGTAATTCTTCCTTTTTTGAGTGTCAGCGCATGCGAAACCACTGATGACGCCCGGTTCAGGAGCTGTTGTGAACCTTTTACATAAACAAACCCCCTCGTGATAATCTCCGGCGGACTTGTCATGCGTCCGGTAGATGCATCTACGGGAACGACGACGACGACAATCCCTTCGTGTGCTATGGTCTGACGGTCCTTGAGCACGACATTACCTACGTCGCCTATACCTAATCCGTCGATCATTATGTCTTCCAGCATGACCCGGTCAACTACCCTTGGCGCGCTATTTTGGCTAAATTCCATTACTTCCCCGTCTTCAGGAATGAGTACGCTTCGTTTGTCATACCCCAAATCTCCTGCCAGTCTCCGATACTGCATCAGGTGTTTATAGGTCCCTCCAATGGGCCAAACATATTTCGGTCCGACAGCGGACAAAAGCAGCATCATGTCTCCCGAGCTTCCGTGTCCGGATACGTGGAGATCCTCCATAATGTCACTGTAGGAAACTCTTGCTCCATGGCGGTAAATCTGATCAATCAGCTTATTGACGTCGTTTTCCCTTCCGGGTATCGGATCGGCTGAGATAATAACGGTATCGGCGTCGGTCAGTCTCACCATTTTGTGGGCATCGCTTGCGATACGGAACAGGTTAGACGATGGCTGACCTTGGGCACCTGCGACAACGAGAAATTGCTTGTTGGCCGGAAGCCGTTTCAGGTCGCGGTCGTTGATGATGACGTCACGGGGAAACTTCATATAGCCTAACTTGACTGATTCCTCCACATTCTGATCGATACTTCTGCCTAAGAAAGCAATTTTCCGGCCATGCTTTTGTGCAAGCTCGATTGCAAGCTGAATACGGGATATATTGCTCGATTGCGTCGTAAAAAGCACTTTCCCCTGACTCAACCTGAGCTCCTTTTCTATCGTTTCACCGATGATTTGCTCTGAAGGAGTAAATCCCGGCCGCTCGCTTCCCAAGCTGTCAGAAAGCATACAAAGCACTCCTTTTTTGCCTACAGCGTTTATTTTTTCCAGTTCGGACGGCTTCCCGTCGAGCGGGGTAGGATCGAATTTAAAGTCACTTCCGTGATAAAAGATACCAATAGGTGTTTCAATCACCAGATGCGATGTATCCGGCACGGAATGCGTAAGCCGGATAAACGAAACCCGAAATACTCCAGCCGTCACCTGTTTATCAAACGTCATCGGGCGTACGCGATCCCGAATCGGGGTTTCCTTGAGCTTCAAGTTAGCGAACGCGGCTGCCAGTGTCGGCCCATACATCGGCACCCTTCCTAATTTGGGATAAATATACGGCAAACCGCCGATATGGTCGTCATGACCGTGAGTGAATACGATTGCGCGTATTTTGTCCCGTTTGTCCATAAGATAACGGACGTCCGGAATCACCAGATCGATACCAAACATCTCTTCATCCGGAAACCCTATGCCGCAATCCACTATCAGAATATCCCGGAGCTTTCCGTCGTATCTATACTCATACAGATACATATTTTTCGTAACGTTTCCCGCTCCGCCAAGCGGTACGATACGCACCGCGTCTTTTCCGGTATTTGGGCTAAACGATCTCCCCTCGAATACTTGTTTCGCCTGAAACTTCGGGGGGCGTTGTATATACATTCTTCTCATATGTTTACCTTCTTTCTTTAGAGGCAAGTTTACGTTTTCGAGGATTTATAATAATCACGTTCTTTAGTAAACTTCTATAAAATTTTTAATATTGTCTTCCGTAATACGGAAGGTTGTTGCTTTTCCTTCGACGATAGACAGTGCTACTTTGCGACACACACTGTTTAACGTCCGCTCAATGCTCCGTATACCGGCGTCGTATCCTAACGGCCGCACAAGCTTCGCCCACATTGCCTCATCAATCGTCAGATTCTCGGCTGTCAAACCGGATTCTTTCATAAGCGCGGGCATGACATAATCCTTCGCAATCCTAATCTTTTCTTCATCCGTATAGGACGGCATCTGAATGGGTTCCAAACGGTCAAGGACAGCCGTTGCGATATTGGTCGTATTGTTACTTGTCGCGATAAATAATACTTCAGACAGGTCGAACGGATAATCCATATAGTGATCGACGAATGCGGAATTTTGCTCCGGATCCAGCAACTCGACCAGGACTCCCATAATATCGCCACGTGCGTGTTCTGACACGCGGTCGATTTCATCGAGCAATACCACCGGATTTTTGGTTCCCGCAAACCGGAGTCCTTTTAGGATGAGGCCGATTTCCGCATCCGGACGAACCCGCGACTGACCACGGAGCTCAAGAGCATCGGACATGCCTCCGAATGCGATGCGGACAAACCGTCGCCCCATAGCCTGAGCTATCGATTTGGCAAGCGTCGTCTTACCGGTACCGACAAGACCCACAAGGCATAAAATCGGCGCACGCCGCGCAAGCATCGCATGGGTGGATTTCGCCTCCGCCTCCCGCTTATCCTCATCGGAAGATTCTTTTGCCCAGCGGTCCTGGTTCAGTTTAATAACCGCCAGATACTCCAGAATTCTTTCTTTGACCGGCTGGAGCCCATAATGATGCATTTCCAGAATTTTGCGGGCGTTTACAAGATCCAGTTGATCCGAACTTCGTTCGTTCCACGGGAGGTTAATCACCCAATCGATATACCGAAGCATCTGTTCGATGTGAACCCGGGCGGATATATCATGTTCCAAGCGCTCTATTTCCTCGAGAGAAGCCGCCACGCGTGTTTCCATTTCGGGAGGAACGTGCGCTTCTTTGAGCTTTTTGCGAAGAACGCCTACTTCATCGAGCAGTCTGGACATGATTCTATACTACCACTTAAAAACGTCTTCGTCCTCGGTCAAATCCGCCCCGGCGATTGCCTCCGCCATGACGATCCGAGCCCCCGCGACTATCGCGACGCTCTGGGGATTTCTTTTGGGCATCTTCACCGAAAAGCATGGAAAGATTGATTCTGTGCATATCATCAATCTCCATGACCCGAACTTTTACCACTTGTCCGATCGTCACGATTTTTGCGGGATCATCCACAAAGTCCACGCTCATTTGCGAAACGTGCACCATGCCTTCTTTCCCCGGAAGTATTTCGACGAATGCACCAAACGGCAATATCCGCTTGACCTCTCCTTCAAACTCCTCACCAACCTCTACATCGTGAGTGAGTCCTTCTACCCATTCAACGGCTTTCTGTACATTGTCCGCATCCGGACCGGAAATAAATACCGAGCCGTCATCGTTGACATCGACAGTGGCTCCCGTTGTCGCAATGATATTGCGGATTACTTTTCCTCCGGGACCGATCACTTCTCCGATGCGTTCCGTCGGAATTTTGATGACTTTCACTTTCGGCGCATATTGAGAAACCGTCTGTCTTGGACTTGCGATTACCGCGGTAATTTTGTCCAATATCATCATACGGGCCACGCGCGCCCGTTCGAGCGTTTGATCCACGATTTCATCCGTGAGTCCGTCGATTTTGATATCCAGTTGGATTGCGGTAATACCGTTTTTGGTTCCCGCGACCTTAAAGTCCATATCTCCGGAAAAGTCCTCTATCCCTAAAATATCCGTGAGCAAGACAAACGAGTCTTTATCAGACATAAGACCAACCGAGATACCTGCAACCGGCTCCTTGATCGGAACGCCGGCGTCCATAAGGGCTAATGTAGAGCCGCATGTCGAAGCCATAGAGGTCGATCCGTTGCTGCTCATAATTTCAGAAACAAGCCGAATGGTATAGGGAAATTCTTCTTCGGTTGGAATAACCGCCATAAGCGCACGCTCAGCGAGAGCTCCATGACCGATTTCGCGTCTGCTCGGAGTTCCGACTCTCCCTGTTTCCCCCACAGAATATGGAGGCATACTATAGTGGTGGATATATCGTTTGGACTCCTCCCCCATTGGACTCTCGATAAGTTGCTCGAGACTGGGAGTACCCAGTGTCGCCACCGTCAACGCCTGTGTTTGACCGCGCTTAAACATTGCGCTCCCGTGCGTGCGGCTTAACACTCCTACTTCTATTTCAATCGGGCGCACTTCATCAATCTTCCGTCCGTCAAAACGCTTGCCATGAAGCAGCACGTTCTCTTTTACCTGCTTTTTAAACAATGCATCCAGCGCTCCTTCGATATCCTTGACGCTGTAATCTGTGCCGTAATTTTCAGCAATGACTTTTGCCAGTTCTGCCACTTCGGTTCCGCCAAATTCCTTTTCCGCTTTTTTGGCGAATGCAGCGGTCATTTCTTTTTTGTAGTCCTTCTCAATTTTTTTCTTGAGCTCGTCTGCTTCGGAGACCTCCGTTACGGCGATTTTACTCTTGCCGACGGCTTTCACGAGCTCATTGATAAGGTCTATAATTTCGCCGTTTGCTTTTTTTGCCTCCAATACGGCTCCCGCCACGACGGATTCCGGCGTTTCACAAAATCCACCTTCCAACATGACCACTTTTTCCCTGCTCGAAGACACGACGAAATCAAATTCACTCGTTTCCTGTTCCGTAATCGTCGGGTTTATAATGTACGCACCTTTTTCCGTTCCGGCTTCTTTGACATATCCCACGCGTACACCCGCAATCGGACCGTTCCACGGTATCGGGGAAATAGCGATAGCGGCCGATGTGGCAACTAACCCTAGTACATCCGGATCGTTTTGCCCGTCAACACTAAGCACCGTAATGATGACCTGCACGTCATGTTTGTAGCTTTTGGGAAACAGAGGCCGGATGGACCGGTCGATCACGCGACCCGCGAGTACTGCATCGTCAGTGGGTCGACCTTCCCTTTTGACCCAACGCGATCCTTTGATCCGTCCTCCGGCGTAAAGCCGTTCGACGTATTCGACGGAAAGCGGAAAATAATCAAGGGTCGTTTCTTTGCTCGACGCGGTCACCGTGGCAAGCACCATGGTATCGCCGTATTTGGCAAGCACGGCAGCTGATGCCTGTTCGGCAAATCGTCCAACCTCAAGAGTCAACGCTTTTCCTGCTATTTCAGCAGATTTGGAGACAATCTTCATATTCTTTCCGCTACTAGCCATATGGAAGTATAAAACACGAGAGGGGTGGAAGATAGAAAATGGAAGAACCGTGCTATTTTCCCCTTCTATACTCTATCCTCGACCACTTCTCTATTTTATCTTTCAATGGCCGCGTGCGACCTATAAATTTATGTTAAACCTAACTTTTCTTTTATTTGTGTGAATCGTTTCTTATCTTTTTTCTCGAGGTAATTTAACAACCTCCGGCGCTTACTGACAATCCCCAATAGTCCTCGGCGTGAGTGATTATCGTGCGGGTTACTCCGTAAGTGCCCCACGAGCTTCTCAACTCTTCTGGTGAGCAATGCAACCTGTACCTCGGGACTCCCCGTATCTCCGTTGTTGACTGCAAATTGTGCGATAATCTCTTGTTTCTCAGGAGAAGGAATCGCTGTTTCTTCAGCTTTCGCTTTCGCTGCTGCTTTTGTCGCCTTGGTAACTTTCACCGGTTTTGTGGCTGACGAAACTTTGGCTGCCGGTGCCTTTTTTGCGGCTTTCACTTCTTTCGCGACTTTGGTGGCTTTCACCGGTTTTGTCGCTTTTTTGGTAGTTTTTGCTGGCATATCCTTATAAAAAGGAGCGTCTCATTCGTGCTCCTAAGGCACTTATTATACGATATTCCTCTGTATTTTACCAGTGGGAGAAAGTACCCGGGCCTAGAGGAGAGATGAGCTTTTGAAAATTTTCGGCTTCAGCCAATCCGAAGGAGGCTGCGCCGGTGATTTATTCTCCGGTGAAACCGGAGCTGTTTTCGATTCAGTCGGAATGACCACTGGAGCCGGTTCTTCTTGCGGCTGCTCAATGATCGGCGTCTCGATAACAGGCACTGCTGAAGGAGTCACCGGCTGATTGTTTACAAATACCTTGGGCTCGGTACTCCCGCGCGGTGAGGACGCACTGCCGAAACGCTTCGCTCCTGCCTTAAGACACACACTTGCCACTTCGAATGCCATGCTTGTGACATTGGTGTTTTGGAAGTTGCTGGTCGCATCATATATGGCATTCAATAAATTTGTAGCGATATCGGTAGTCAACTTCACGCCTAACGTCGCCAATAACTCCGCAACCAGTTCCGTCGTCGAAGAAGCCCCGGGGTCGACAAGATTTAGCGCCCCGTAGTTGGTGTTATTCCCGTGAAAATCGATATTAATAATGGACTTTCCGTGCATCACGTCTTTTTGGTGTTGGTATACCGAACCCAAATCAGTAAGATCAAGGGTATCGACGCTCATAATAAGATCAGCCGATACACCCTGGTAGGAATATTGGACTTTATCGGGACTAAATAGTTCAAATCCCGGACGATGCTCAACTACGAGATTGAATTTTTTCCCTTCTATATTGTAGCTGACCTTTTCGATCGACCCGTCGACATAATCTAACGATATAACAAAGTTCTTCTTACCGAAATCTCGAACCACCCGGTCGACCCCCACGAAACTCGACAGTCCGACCGTTACCGGATCAGGGCACACCACGGTTGCTTTTTTGCCCAGGGAAATAAGCCCCAACATCAGGGCAAGACTGCCGCCCATACTGTCCATAGTAGGCTTAGCGTGCGTAACAATGACGATATCGTTGGCTTTCCCAACAAGTTCTTTTGCCTTGGTGAGTGCTTCTTCGTAGGTCATATATCGTTATGTCGTTTATTCGTTACCTGGTTACTTCAAAAAAATGCGTTTTCGACTAACGAAGTACCATGTATTGCGAACGAACGAACTATCCTGTAGTGAATGCTATTATAGCATCTTGGAGCGTAAAATCAACCTTTTTGTCAAGCAACACGCCACATTCTCCTCCCACCTCAACTTTGGTGACTTCGTTCTTGCCCTGGCGTATTGATTTGATTCGGGCACGATCGATCTCCGTTTCTTCCCTCATAATACGCACCGAATCTCCTTTTGCGAGCCTGCCGGAAACAACTTTTGTGCCTGCAATACGGTCTTTTTCGTAGGGAAATTCGGCAATGACCTTTCCCGTCCCTAATACGCGCTCTGTTACCAGCAATTCCTCCATACCGGTAACGACATCTTTCATCTCGTCAAGAAGCTCGTAAATAATCGAATAGGTCCGGAAAATGACTTTTTCGTGAGTAGCAAGCTTTTGGACACCGGCACCGACTTTGACGTTAAATCCGACGACCACAGCTCCACTTGCCCGCGCTTCCAAAATATCTGCCTCGGTAATTTCTCCCAAACTTGCACTTACGATATCAATATCGATTTTTATAAGCGCTTCAAGCACTGCCTCAAGCGACCCTGAAGTATCGGCTTTGATAAGCAATTTCAGTCGCTTTTTGTCTGCTGCGGTCATGGCAGCCAAAAAATCCGTGACACTTGCCGCTTCTTTCGGTTTTTGCGCTGTCAATGGTGCCGCTGCAACAGGGAGGCCGGTAACCATGACTCCGATTGAAGGAAGAGAAGAAAATCCCAACACTTCAACCGGCTTACCGGGAAGGGCTTTTTCAACTTTTGTTCCGGACTCATCAAAAAGCGCCCGCACCTTGCCGAGGGATTTCTCTCCTTCGTAAAGAAGCGTTCCGACTAGAGCGGTACCGGATTTTATGAGTAATGTCGCTACCTGACCTCGAAATTTATCGATCTTTGCCTCGATGACTACCGCGCTCAATGCGCCATTTTGGTCTCCCGCAAGTTCCTTCATATCGGCCATGAGCAAAATAAGCTCCAGAAGATCCGATATTCCTTTTCCTTCTTTGGCAGATACCAACACGCAAGGCACGTCGCCACCGAATCCTTCAACCTGCACTCCGTGCTTGGCAAGGTCGGATTTCACTTTATCGATGATGACACCGGGAAGGTCAATTTTGTTGATCGCAACGATCAATGGAATCCCGGCGGATTGTATTTGGGAAATAGATTCAATGGTCTGCGGTTTAACGCTATCGTTTGCCGCCACGACAAGTATGGCGATATCAGCCGCGTTTGCCCCTCTGGAGCGAATCTTTCCGAATGCTTCGTGTCCCGGGGTATCAATAAATGTAATAAGCCGATCTTCATGACTTTTGGTTTTATAGGAAATTTGGTAAGCCCCGATATGCTGGGTTATTCCTCCGTGTTCGCCACTTGCGACATTGGCTTTCCGGATATAATCAAGAAGAGTTGTTTTGCCGTGATCAACGTGACCCAATACGGCAACCACGGGAGGACGTGAAGCATGCCCCATGAGGTGCGAGGATACACTCTGAGCTATCGTAGTCTTTTTTGCCATACTGTAATGAACCGAAGGCTCGTCTCATACTAGCTAGACGTATTGGTATCAGTCGAGTCTTTTCCCTCTTGTGACTTTTGAACCTCTGCCACCTGCTCACCTTGCTGCTCTGGCGGCTTTTCCGCTTCAGTTGTCGGCTGCGGAACTTCTTCTTTTGGTTCTTTCGGCGTAGGTGTCGCTTCTTTTGGTGACTCTCCTGCCGGCATTTCTTCGGCCTTCACAGGCGCAGCCGCTCCCTCAGGAAGACCTTTTCCTTTGATGTCAATTTTCCAACCTGTCAATTTGGCGGCTAAACGGACATTCCCGCCGTCGCGGCCGATAGCGAGCGAGAGCTGATCGTCGGGAACAGCTACTTCCGCCGCCTGCTTTTTCTCATGGAGAATTACATCCATATCTTTGGCAGGTGCGAGCGCGGACATGATAAACAGCTTCATGTCGTCACTCCACTGGATAATATCGACTTTTTCATTGCCGCCAAGCTCAGTAATAACCGCCTGTACGCGTACGCCCTTTTGTCCGACGCATGATCCCACGGGATCAACACCGGGAGCCGTCGAATAGACAGCGACTTTCGTCCTGTTTCCTGCCTCCCGCGCAACTACACGAAGCTCAACTGATCCCTGGGCTACTTCCGGCACTTCACGCTTGAATAACCCTTCTACCAGGCCTTTGTGTGCCCGAGAAACGATAATTTCATTACCCCGCATCGTTTCCCTGATTCCTTCGATATAAAACGTCAGCCGCTGGTTCAGATGATAACGCTCTGCGGGATTTTGCTCTGATACCGGCATGACCGCCTGAGTACGCCCGATATCCACAACAACATTCGGACCGTCAAACCTAAGAATCATTCCGGGAGCAATAGCGCCGATTTTTTCCTGATAATCAGAAAGTACCGCTTGTTTTTCCGCTTCACGGATACGCTGGAGGATTACTTGTTTGGCGGTCTGGGCGGCTATACGACCAAATCCGGGAGGCGTGACGTCCTTACCGTCCTGAAGCACGCGGGCTTCTCCACTATCAGGGTTTAAATCTACCGTAAGGGTAATCAGTTCATCGGTTCCGTAATCCTTACGATACGCGGCCAATATCGCGGCCTTTATCGTCTCCAACACTACGTTGGGATCTATCCCTCGTTCTGTGGCAACCTGGTTTAATGCTAATGCGAATTCGCTTCTTACGACTGCTGGCATGATTTACTCCTTATGTTATTAAAAAAGGCGGGGTCACCCCACCTTTATCTCTTACAACGCTTCCTATTATATAGGCTCACGGGCTCCGCGTCAAACACCGTGTCTACAGGTATTTCCGTCACATTACTCTTTAGCACGACGGCAACGGTACTGTTGACAACAACAAGGCAATATCATAATGATGTATATATGAGGAAATCCACATACAATCTGCATTTCATTTTCAAAGTAATCGCCGCCGTTATAGTTCTCGTCGTATTTGCCGTCGCAGCCTACCGCATTAATACGACGAGCACGGAGCAACGATCACGTGCTTCGGCACTGCGTATGGAAAAAAGCATATTTGCGGACGTTCCCAAAAACAGCTACGCTTTCAGTGCAATCGAACGGATTTACCGACTTGGACTAACCGCAGGATGCAGCCAGAACCCTCTTAAGTTCTGCCCTAATAATCCGGTTACCCGTGGTGAAGCTGCCGTATTTATTGTCCGAGCACTATTCGGATCGGCTCCCATCCCGCCTGCTGCACAACCAATATTTACTGACGTCCCTGAATCTCACCCGTTCCGGGCATTCATAGAAAAAATGTACACGGAACATCTGACAGCAGGCTGCAATGAAAATCCGCGCATGTATTGCCCTGACGAAGCACTTTCCCGTCGTGCCATGGCAGTCTTTCTCGTACGTGCCCTGCACGGGACAAGCTTCACTCCTCCTCCGGCTACAGGTTCGGTATTTCAGGACGTAACGATGCAAACGCCGTTTTCCACTTATATTGAGCAGCTGCGCACAGACGGAATGGCAACGGTTATCTGGCCGGGAAATAACGAATCAAACATTAACTGTTCGGGGGTAAAACTTTCATTTTGCCCGTACCTAGCGGCAACAAGAGCAGATATGGCGATTATGCTGGAACGGTTAATCGATCGGCCGCCGTTGTTTGCCGACGTCCCGGTGAATTATTGGGCGTTTTCATCTATTCAGCGTATCGCGCGGGAGGGTATTACCGCCGGCTGTTCCCAGTCGCCCAAAAAATACTGTCCGGATGACGTAATGACTCGGGGCGCTGCTACTGTGCTTATGCTCCGCGGAAAAAACGGCGCGACGTACACACCTCCGCCGTCTCCTGAAGGACCGTTTTTTGCAGACGTGCCGGCGACTCATCCGTTTTACGGATACATTCAACAACTATATCGGGATAAAATTACGGCCGGATGCAGCCAAAATCCGCTCAAGTTTTGCCCTGACGATCCGTTAACCAGAGGCGCAGCGGCAACGATGCTGATCCGGCTGCAAAACGGCGGGGAATTCCAGCCGCCTACTGCTACAGGGGATGTATTTACTGATGTGCGTCCGACAACGATGTTTGCCGATTACATCGAAGCATTCTATCGAGACGCGATAACAGTCGGGTGTTCGTTAAATCCAATCCGGTTTTGTCCGGAAAATCCCGCGACAAGGGCGGCGTTTGCGATATTTCTTGATCGCCTGTTTCTCCTCGACTAAACCGATTCCAATTCCTCTAACAACTCCCGCTGCCGGCGCGACAGATGCGTCGGTACTTTAAGCTGGACCTTGACGTACTGGTCGCCACGGCCAGCCCCCCGCACATGCGGCACTCCCTTTCCACGAAGGCGGATAAGTGTACCTGGCTGCGTACCGGGCTGAATGCGAATTTTTACTGGATCATCAATCGTCGGAACTTCTAAAACTCCGCCTAACGCCGCCATAGAAAAAGGAATTTCTTCTTCTAACACTATATCGTCGCCTTCCCGGGCAAACCGTTTGTCCGGACGCACCGACAGCACGAGATCAAATTCGTCAAAACGAATGCGTGAACCGTTGTCTACTCCTGCCGGAATCTTTATTGTTTTCTTGACTGATCCCTCTCCTGCTCCTCCGCGGGGCACGTGAAGTTCACGGGTCACCCCCTTTACCGCGTCCATAAAATCGATGCTCACTTCGTACGCCGGATGAGGACGGCGGCTCCCCCTACCCTGGGAAAATCCTCCCCCAAAAAACTGCTCAAAGATCTCAAACGGATCGACGAAATCACCGCCAAATCCACCGAAAGGATTTCCGCCCTGCGTGCCTCCCGATGTGGAATAATAATATTGAAACGGTCCCTGCCGGAACCCGCCCCCGCCGAACGGACCCTGACCCCCCGCGCCTCCTGCTCCCGGCTGAAATGCGGCATGACCGAACTGATCGTATGTTTCTTTCTTTTTGGGATCCGACAATACCGCGTACGCTTCGTTTATTTCCTTAAATTTATCATTGGCTTCCGGTTTCTTATTCCTGTCCGGATGCCACTCCAGGGCAAGTTTGCGGTACGCCGACTTCACCTCAGCAGCAGATGCAGATTTATTTACCCCCAAAACCTCGTAATAGTCGCGTTTAGTTGCCATAGGTTTACCGTAATAGTAAAAATCCCCGTGTGACCGGGGGATTTTTACGTCGTATATATCATTATTGTATCAAAGTCCGCCGTTTTTTTCGCGCTTTTTGGATTCCTTTATAAAGTTCCTAATCCGCCCGCGGCTGACATCCGCCTTCTCCCCTTCGATATGCCGTAATATATCGGCAACAAGTTGATGCAGATTTGCCTCACCTTTGAGCGCGAATATTTTCCGGTAAAGTGCCGCCTCGTCGTCCAGAAGATCCTCTTCCCGTTGCCATGGATTCCCTCGCTCATGCATTAACTTACCACTTCCCCTTCTTCTGCTTTTCCTTTGTCACCTGCTTTCTTTTCACCGTTTTCTTCCCCTGCTTGCCCTGCCCCGGCTGCATCAGCGGGAGCACCCTCTGCTCCACCGGCTGGCGGCTGCTGATACATGGCGGCTCCTACTTTCTGGACGAGATCCGAAAGTTCCCCGGTTTTCGTCTCCAGATCTGCTTTGGATCCGGTTTCGAGAATATCTTTGAGCGCTTTCATCTTTTCCTCGACGGCGGTTTTGTCTTCCGGTTTTACTTTGTCGCCTGCGTCTTTTAAGGTTTTCTCGGCAAGATAGATCATATTGTCGGCCTTGTTATGCGCTTCGATCTTGTCTTTCTTTTCGGTGTCCTCTGCCGCATGCGCCTCTGCCTCAGCCCGCATTTTTTCGACTTCCTCTTTGGACAAACCGGTTGAACCCGTAATTTTTATCGAGCTCGCCTTGCCGCTGGCTTTGTCTTTGGCGGCTACAGACAATATGCCGCTTGCGTCTATATCAAACGTCACCTCTACCTGAGGCACTCCCCGAGGCGCCGGCGGGATGCCTGAAAGCACAAATCGTCCAAGCGATTTGTTGTCGGCTGCCATGGGCCGCTCTCCCTGTAAGACATTTATTTCTACCGACGTCTGATTATCTGCAGCAGTCGAGTAAATTTCCGTTTTGGAAGTCGGCACCGTGGTATTTCTGGTAATCATCGGGGTCGAAACTCCTCCCAACGTCTCGACACTTAGGGTAAGCGGCGTGACATCCAGCAACACAACGTCTTTTACCTCTCCCGAGAGCACTCCTGCTTGTACTGCTGCTCCGATAGCCACAACTTCATCGGGATTAACCGAGGCATTGGGTTCCTTGCCAAAAAATTCTTTGACGACTTCTACCACCTTGGGCATACGGGTCATTCCCCCGACCATAACAACCTCATTTATATCGGACACCTTGAGTTTCGCGTCGGTCAGACATTTTTTGACCGGATCGATCGATTTCTGGATAAGATCCGACACGATCGATTCCAGCTTGGCTCGGGTCATTTTGACGACAAGATGAAGAGGTCCGTCTTTGCCCTGTGTGATAAACGGCAAATTTACTTCTGCTTCAAGAGAGCTCGACAGTTCAATTTTTGCTTTCTCTGCCGCATCACGAAGCCGCTGCAACGCCTGATTGTCCTTTCTTAAATCAACGCCGTGCTCTTTCTTAAACTCGTCAGCAAGATAATCAAGAATCTTTTTGTCAAAGTCATCTCCTCCGAGGTGTGTATCTCCGTTTGTTGCCTTCACTTCGTATACTCCCTCACCTAATTCCAAAATGGAGATATCGAATGTCCCTCCTCCCAAATCGTACACCGCAATCGTATGGACATTTTTCTTGTCCAATCCGTACGCAAGCGCTGCCGCGGTCGGCTCGTTTAAGATCCGAAGCACTTCAAGTCCGGCAATCTCTCCTGCCTGCTTGGTCGCCTGACGTTCAGAGTCATCAAAATAAGCGGGAACGGTAATCACAGCCTGCTTCACCGGTTCTCCGAGATATTTTTCTGCATCCGCTTTTATTTTGGACAGAATCTTGGCAGAAATCTCCTGAGGCGTAAATGATTTGCCTTCCACCTCAACAACTGCCATATCATTTTTACCGGATTTTATAGTGTATGGAAGCCACTTGGCGTCCGTTTGGACCGACGCATCCGAATATTTACGCCCGACAAGACGTTTGACCGAAAATACCGTCGACTTCGGCTTCAAGACTGTTTGTCGCTTCGCGACGTCACCGACGATATTTTTTATCGGGTCGACAACAGAAGGGATCACATTGCGCCCTTCGGCCGAATGAATTACTTTGGGAGCTCCTCCCTCCATAACCGCCACACATGAATTTGTTGTTCCGAGATCAATGCCAATAATTTTTGCCATATAGTTCTCCTTTCTTGAAAGAATTAATTATTTTTGGCGCCAACTGCTCCGACTTTTACCCGGGCGACCCGCAACACCTTACCATGGAAGCGATATCCGGGCATCACTTCTTCCACAACTTCATTATCCTTGCCGCTTACTACTTCCGTACAGTCCATATCTGTCGGATCAAATGGCTTACCGACCACGTCCATTCGTTCAACTCCCTGACTTGAAAGAACGGACAGTAATTCTTTGTACGCCAGATCCATACCCGGATCTTTGATATGTTCTTTCACCTTACTGAAGGTATCAACAACAGGAAGGAGTCGCGAAAGAATGATCTCACCGGCAAATTGACGCACTTCACTGACGCGTTCGGCGCTTCGTTTCTCTAAATTCTGATAATCCGCAAGGGCACGCATATACTTTGTTTTCCATTCTTCCGCCTGCTGCTCTAATAGTTCTTTTTCATGAGAAACTACCGGATGTTCCTGATCTTGTATTTTTTTGGTTTGTTTCATAGCTAGTTTAAAACTATGCAATTTCTCTAACTCGCAAATTCATCAATCAAATTTCCCAAGTACCGGACCACGGGGATCACCGCAGAGTAATTAAGACGTGAAGGCCCGACGACACTAATAGCCCCTGATACGTGCGGCGTTTTGAACTTGTAATAGACAAACCCGCATTGGGTGAGCGCCCCCGTCGACAGGTCGTCCCCAAGCAAAACGGAAAAAGGATCCGTATGAAGCTCCAGTACGCGCCACCAGAAATCATATTCATCCAGTGTACCCAATAAATCATGGGTAAGCTGATAATCATAAAACTCCGGCATATCCAGGATATTGGCAGCCCCCGAGTAGTACAAATCTCCTTCGTTGGTCGCGGTAATAGCAAGTGTTTTTGTTTTTTCTGCCAAGGCTTTTGTCGCTTCCCGGAGTAATTTATCAATCTCCTGACGGTAATTCCACACCTTTTCCTTGACTGCCACTTCCTCCGCCACAGAGAGATCCTTAGGCTTCATAAGCTGCTCCACATAATATTTAAGTGCGGCAGGCGTGGGAGTACGGCCGGACGAGGTATGAGGTTGATTTAACATACCGAGTTCAGTAAGGCGAACCATCTCGTTCCGGATAGTCGCCGGAGAAACCCCCAAATTATGTTTCTTTTCCAGCGTTTCGCTGCCTACTGCCTCGGCGGTCGCGATATATTCGTCTATAATCGCCTTGAGAATTTGTATTTGTCGCGGTGTTAAATCAGAGATTGCATCCATATTAGCACTAATATACATCGAGTGCTAAACGGTGTCAAGAGGTTTTTGCCTGCTGTCAGATATCGTACTATTGCCAATCACGTGCCACTCTATCATAATGGGTAATAGGCATGAAACGAGTTGTTATTATTGTGGTTTCTTTGATTCTTTTTCTGGCAATTCCCGCCTCTGTCTTTCTCGCAATGCGAAACCAGGAGCTTCGGAAAAAGGCCGCTCCGGCAACAACGCTTACACTGACTCCCGCAGCACTTACAAAGGCGGTCGGTGACGAATTTACCCTGGAAGTACACATGGATACTGCAGACAACCAAATCGTCGCAGTCGAGCTCAACCTGACATTTGACGCTACCAAACTGCAGGCAGAATGGATTCATAACGGCACGATGTTCCCCAATATTCTTTCATCGGGTACCGTCGGTAACGGAACGGTTTCCATAGCGCTTGGAGCCACAAACACAACGACTCCTATTACCGGCACCGGTGTCGTCGCTACAATTAAATTTAAGGCACTTGCCGCAACGACAACCGCAGTTCCGGTACGATTCTCCTCCGATACATTTGTCGGGGCCCTGAATGAAGGAAGTACCAACGCACTTACAAGCTCTACTCCTTCTAACATCACAATCACCGGTTCAGGAGCCGGCGGCACGATTACTCCAACGGTTATACCCACCGGAACAATCACCGTAACGCCGACAACAAGTCTGACACCGACGCTTACTCCAACCGGCTCAGCCTCCGATAGTGCAAGTCCTTCGGCAGTCACCATAGACAGCCCGGCAAAAAATGCGTCGGTTGTTACGACCAAACCGACGATCGAAGGAACTGCCCCTGCGGGAAGTACGGTCACCATAACCGTATACTCAGATCCTATTACCGTGACGGTAACGGCAGACGCAAACGGTAATTGGCAATATACACTCGCTGACCCACTCGCCAGCGGACCCCATACTATCGTTGTAGCAGCACAAGATCCCTCCACGGGAACATCTCACACGGCGACCCTTGCCTTCGTCGTAGCCACGGGTGATGAAAATGGCGCCTCGGGGAGCGCGGTACCGGTATCCGGTTCAATGGAAAATACGCTCATCTTACTGGGACTCGGCGCACTCTTTATCGTCAGCGGATCTATCGTTCCGCATATAAGGAGGGCAAAAGAATGAGCATCTTCATGCGACAGGCCACAGGAAGAACGACCTCGATCATTTCGTTTTTGGGGCTCATTATCTTTTTGCCGCTTTTTATCATGGTAGTCGGACAAACGATTACACTCATGTCTCGCGCCGCCGGGAAACCCGCAAATATAATAGTAGACACCAAATCCCGCCTGGAAACGATCAAGACAGATTTCTACCACGCATTTGCACAGGGCGGAGAGGAGTCCAACGACATGATCGCATCAGTAACCAACGACGTAAAAGCACTCAAACCCAAACTCATACGTCTTGATCATCTCTACGACTATTACCAGATTGTGGGAAGAAGTAGCGACGGACTCACATTCGACTGGTCTCGTCTCGATGCTGTAATCAATACCATTACGGCAACAGGGGCCAAACCCGTGTTGGCACTTTCCTACATGCCTGGTGTCATTGCAAAGGAAGGAAGCATCATAAACCCGCCGAACGACTGGAATGAATGGGCGCTCGTCGTGCAAAAAACGATTGAACATTACAGTGGAAAGGGAGAACGCAACATGAGCGGCATCTACTATGAAGTATGGAACGAACCGGATTTAGCCCAGTTCGGCTCATGGAAATTAGGAGGAGAAAAAAATTACCTGACACTGTATAAATACGCGGCAACTGGGGCAGCAAACGCCAAAAACGTCAATACGTTTTATCTTGGTGGCCCAGTCACTACCGGATTATACAAAAACTGGATTCTCGCACTTGTTGATTCGGGAGCAAGAATCAATTTCTTTTCTTGGCACTCTTACTTAACAAACCCGGAGCAATTTGCAACCGACCAGCGCAATATTATCCAATGGCTGCTTCCCTATCCCAATTACACGCTATTACCTAAGCTCATTACGGAATTCGGATTTACCGGAAGTAAGAGCGCCGCTTACGGAACGGCCTACGCAGCAGCCCATGCAACGGCAGTCATCCGCCAGCTTATCTCGGGGGGACCTGCGTATCTATTTAGCTTCCAACTCAAAGACGGTCCTCTGCAATCCGACGGAACAGGATGGGGTCTCATAACACACGACGATAACGGGCTGAGGAAAAAACCCCGATACCATATCTACTCGTTTCTTGACGTCATGGCCGGAACGCGGTTACTTCTGACGGGCGAAGGATCCTGGGTCACTGGATTTGCTTCCGTCCGCGACGATATATCGCGACTGCTCCTTGTCAATTTCGATGCAAACGGAAGCCATACAGAGCAGGTACCCGTCCAATTTACCAATCTCGACCCGGGAACCTATACATTACGCCAACGGTTTCTATTCGGCAGAGACACCACGACGACGCATGAGGTAACAGCAAATGAGCCTCTCGCCACGGACGTGTTCATGTCTGCCCAAAGCATCGCAATTCTCGAAGTGAACAAACAAAAATAAGGCGAACTCATCATCAGGAAAGTTTGTCCGAAACACCTCCATTGACCACTTCCTGAGCAGGTTCCATGAAAAAACCCCGCATCGCGTGAATTCGCTTGGTTACCGTTAGCACGGCGTATACCTGAGCTACCCCCAATACCCACGAGATGAAAAAATACGTAATAATCCCTAAGGTTGCGGAAATCCCGGTAAGCAAAATAAGACCGAAGGTTCTCGTTGTGTCAAACACAAGCTGATCTAATAGCTTGAGCGGAATATATAACGCAGCGCCCGTCACAAACGCAGCCACACCCATTTTTACTGCCGGGACGATAAGTACACGGGAAATGACACCTGGCATCTTTCTATCCAGTAAGTAAAGAAGAGCCAACGCGTTAATGATGCTGGCAACTGACGTCGATAACCCAAGTGACCAGACCGGCAGGTGAAACACGAGTATAAATAGCGTACTCAATACCGAATTCAATAGCACGGTAGCGATGCCGACGGCGACGGGGGTTTTGCTGTCATACAACGCATAAAAACCACGCGCCAAAATATGTATAAGTGCCTGTGCGAACAACGAAATGCTGAATGCCGAAAGCGTCATGCCTGTGTCTACCGTCGCCGCCCAGTCAAAATGCGTGGCGCCGAACACCAAACGCACCACGGGAATCCTAAGCACCATGAATAATACAGACGCCGGCAGAACCCAAAATAATATCTGGTGAATTGCCATATGAATTGTTGATATGAAATCTTCGTTCTTGTCCTTGGCATAAAACTGGGAAAGGGCTGGCAAAGCTGCCTGTGCAATTGTCGTTCCGAATAAACCGACCGGCAGCTGCTGCAAGTGCTGGGCAAAATTAAATATGGTGACCATGCGCGCTCCCAACAAACTTGCAAGCACAAGATCAACCGTTATATCAATTTGTGCGATCGCGAGCCCCAATGTTCTGGGGCCCATGAGTCTAGCCACCTCACGCACTCCCGGAAGTTTATAATTTATCTCCCACGTGTGACGATAACCCAATCGAAGAACGAGCGGAATCTGAATCATAGCGAATAATAACGCTCCGATACCAACGCCGATAATAGGTCCCCACAACCCCCATAGAGAAGAAAACGCTATCGTTCCGATAATAATCCCAACGTTGTAAAGCACGGGAGCAGCTGCAGGGATAAGGAATAAACTATGAGACTGCAGTATTCCCGTCAACACATTTCCGATAAGCAGAGGGGCCACCTGAAACAAAAGAATAAACCGTGTATACGTGCTCATCTTTATAATCTGAGCGTCTGTAAACCCGGGGGCCAGCACCCTCGAAACCCACGGAGCGGCAACAAACAACGGAATAGCGATAACGACAAGCACCACGATACTCAGATTCATAAGGACGGTCGCAAGCCGCTGTGCATCGCGCTCTCTATTTTCGGAAATATATTTGGTGTAAACCGGAATAAATGCCGCAGTAAGCGCTCCCATAACCAACAATTCAAAGATGACATTGGGGATCCTAAACGCAGCGAAATACACGCCAAGTTCCTCCGGCGCAAAATAAGTAGAAAGAAGCCGGTCACGGATAAGTCCCAGCACGCGGGAAAGGAGTACCATGAGAGCCAATACGATTGCGGCAGAACCAACGGTAGTTTGTTTTTTGAACGCAAGGCTCCAAAATCGCTTCATAACTTCCCTATTATAGATCAGACGCATCTTGACCCGATAGTGCCAAGTACGGTATACTTTCCCCCATGCCGATCACGAAACAAGCATCAAAAAAATTACGTCACGACCGCGCAGTTACCAAAATAAACGCAAAAACCAAAGCGACGCTCAAATCCCTGGTCAAAAAAGCGCGGAAAACTCCGACGCAAAAAACGGTGACCGTGGCCACCAGTGCGCTCGACAAAGCAGTCAAACGCGGCCTGATCCACAAAAATACCGCGGCGCGTACCAAATCGAGACTCTCAAAACTCCTCAAGTAATATCTCGTTTGCCTCATAACCCCCGTTTCATTTACCCATTCTCCTTGTTATACTGGGATGTGTATGCCTGCCAAAGAAATACGCATTAATCTATTGGGATCCCAGGATCTTGGTCACACCCCGTGGGGCCGGCTGGTGGAATGGGCCACTACCTATGGCCGGTATATCATGATCACGACGGAAATAGTGGTGCTGCTCGCGTTTATTTCACGCTTTAGTCTTGACCGGAAAAATACCGACTTAACCGAAGAATTGGGTCAAAAACAGGCAATTATCGAAGCCAATCTGGACTTTGAGCGGGACATCAAGTCACTGCAGGCACATCTGACGACCGCAAAAGCATTGCTTGCCAACCAAGCAAAACCGGTCGAGATGGTAAACACCCTTGAATCACTCATACCGGCAGACGTGTATCTTTCATCGCTTGATATATCGCGTGACAAAATAAGTATTTCGGCAACGGCGGGTACGACCAGTGGTTTTGCACAATTTCTGTCTAACCTGCAGTCGGTACAGATGATTCAAAACGTGTTGCTCGGCGACATCCGACGGGAGCCGGCAACGGGCATAGAGTTTCAGCTAACTGCGGACATTGCGGGGGCTGCGAAGCCTAAATAACATATGATAAACCCGACCCAAAAAAGCACCGAAGGGCAATTTCACCGATACTACCAAAAACTCTCGCCGGTTTTGAAAAAGCCGAAAATGCGGGCATCCACCACGGCGGTTTTTTCATTTCTCGCCATTTCTCTTTTTGCATGGTATGCCATACGGCCGACTGCGCAGACCATCATATTCCTACGACGTGAAATAGCGGACAAAACAGTGCTCAATGAACAAATGGAAAACAAAATAACAGCATTAATCGAAGCACAGGCAACATATGAAACGATCAAAGACCGGCTTTCTGTCATCGAACAGGCTCTTCCGAATAATCCGGACGGCGTTATTCTTGCACGTCAACTGAGGAATCTCGCCGTCGTTTCCGGCGCCTCCATTTCTGCAATTCAAATTCCCAGCTTACCGATATTGGGTCAGGAAGCTACCCCAGGAGCTAAACTCGCGCAACAAAAACCCATGGATCAATTTCCGGTAAGCCTTGTTATTTCTGGTTCATATGTTTCGCTCAAGCAATTTATGGATGGATTACTCACGCTCCGACGTATTACCGGCATCGATGCAATTACCATTAAACCGGCATTACGTCAGGGTCTTGCGGGAGATGCATTACAATTAACTATTCGATTACAATCGTATTATCTGACGAAATAAATATATATGGACGAAGACAGGGATTTATTGCTCGTTGCGGTATTTACTACCCTTACGATATTTTTGTGGGTATTTTTTGAATTGGTAAAAACATCCAAAACTTCTTCCGTCGCCCGTCCGCTACAGCAGGCAGTAAGCCCGCTCTCGAGTAAAATAGATATATCAGTCATCGATGAGTTAGAAAAAAGAAGCACCATGGATTAACAACCGCTATGCACGAAAAAAAAATACCCACTATTATCGGACTTTTGCTTGTAGGCCTTGCGGTCATGGTATTCCGTTTCGCATTTGACCGTGTCAGCCCGCTGCTTACAAAAGCCTCGGCAACCCTTACTCCGCAGCACGTTACTGTGAGTAACATCTCCGACACAGCCTTTACGGTGTCGTGGATCACTGCTGAGCCAACCACCGGAGCCCTTATCCTCGACGGCATTAAGGCACCGGTATACGACGATCGATTTTCTAGTCCGGCTGGACCGAACAATAATAATCAAACATTTCTTACCCATATGATATCGGTACGAAATCTCAAACCCGAAACTACCTATCACCTGCGCTTGTTATCCGGGGGGAAAACGTTCCTTAATAACGGCAATCCCTTTGAAATCAGAACGGCATCTGCGCTTACCGGAACAGGAACGAATCTGGAACCGGCATATGGCCAAGTCACAACACAAAGCGGAAACCCTGCGGAAGGAGCCCTCGTCTATCTTACCCTTGAGGGTGGTCAGATATTATCAACTATAGTAAACGCCTCGGGCTCCTGGGTCATTCCGCTAAATCTCGTCCGCACGCAGGATCTTTCCGCGTACATAGCGCTTTCCGAGCGCATGGACGAATCCATTACCATACGCTCGTCCGAGGGAGAAGCAAGCGCGCTTACCGATAATCTCAACGATAATCCTGTACCCGCTATGACAATCGGCAAAACATATGATTTCCGCAAACTTCAGGCACAACAAAATCAAAACCGACCACTGGCGGCCGTCTCTCCCGTCGTACTCGGGACAAATACCGCAATCACGAACCCGGCCGTTGCAATCGTCAAACCGGCACAGGGATCAGCGATCCCCTCAAATCTACCGCTCATCCAGGGAACGGGCGTTCCCGGCAATACTGTCCTTATCATATTGGGCCTTACGCATCCTATGAGCACCACAGTGACAGTGGGGCCGGACGGCATCTGGAGATACACTCCGCTTGTCCCACTTATGGAAGGCAAACAAAGCGTCACCATTACGACAAACGACCAGCGCGGACAAACAAAAGCACTTACTCACACATTTGAAGTACTCAAAAGCGGAACACAGGTGTTAGGAGACGCCACACCTTCTGCAACACTTGAACCTACGCCCACATTAGACGCTACTCCGACTACGACGCTATCAGGTGAACCCATGCCGACAAGCGGTAATGAGATGCCGCTCATGATGCTTCTCATGCTGGGAGGCATGCTTATTATAGGAGGAACAAGCTTGTTAATACTTTAAAAGTGGTAAATAAAAAAACTACTTGCTTACTGGTAATTTTTCGCGTACTCTTAAAGTATTAGGATAAATAACTTAGCGGTGTGTGTTGTGTGACGAATTTATACGAACACTATGGCTGACGATATTCTCGATGCAGCAAAACAAACAGGACAGGATCCGAACCCGCCAGAACCGGTGACAACGGAAGGACCTGTTGCTCCTCTGGTTACTCCACTTCCTGCTGATCCCGCTCCCGATGCACCGGCTGAGCCCGAAAACATTTCTGCGCCCGATGCTGCGGCCGCCGTGGAAAACATCCTCGGGACGCCTAGTAACCCCGAACCGCTCGTTCCCGCAGTTCGAACCAAGCATTCTACAAACTCCAAAAAGGGACCGAATCGAGGACTCATACTTGGAATACTCGCGTTATTACTTTTGATCACTCCTGTCGGCGTATTCTTCATCTCCCAACGAAATCAGCAACTCACTGACGTACGAAGCAGGGCGACGGGCACGAGTTATCCAGGATGCAGAACAGGGGCCGGTTTTTCATGCTGTATAAACGACCCCAGCTCGTGTGGTGGCAACCCGAGCGCATGTCACTGCGGTGGCGGGGACGCATGTAGCAGTACATCCTGTGAAGATCTTCAAGGATCATGTGAAGCGCAAGGAAGAGATTGGACAGAAAATATGAACGGGTATGGAATGACGTGTTGCGCTGTGGGCTATGTTGACAATCCGAATGGAAACGGCTGTGTACCTGGTAATGGAGACAATGGTGACGACAACGGTGACGACAATGGAGACGACACCACGAATCCTACACCAACACCAACAACAGGCACGACCCCGGTTTGTCAGAATATCAAACTCTACAAAGGCGGCACGCAGGTTACTGACCTATCCACACTTCGCGCTGGAGACGATGTCGTACTTGCCGTCAAAGGAAATATGTCTCCTACCAAAGCACACTTCCGGGTCAACGGCAGCAGCTGGACAGAAACCACAACACAAAATGCAAGCGGTGAATTTACCTGGAGCTACACGATCCCGGAGGGGATTACTGACTTTGTCATAGAAGGAGAAGTATTTACCAACGGAGCATGGAGATAATATGGGTTTCTTGAAAAAATATTGGTATTTAATGCTGGTTACCATAATTACGGTGGGTATTGGCGTGGTAGCCTACTTGACCAGCACCAAACTGGAGCAACAGCAACCGGTGGCTCCGACCGTACCACAGGTCACGCCGAAAGCCAGCGATATCAACTGCAAACTTGTCTTTAGCATAGGTACGGAACCCACACCGACCCCGACACCGACGGTTGGACCGTCGCCAACACCGACCCCAACACCGTCGCCAACACCGACAGCGACACCGGGACCGACGGCTACACCGACACCGACCACGCCAGCCAACAATACGAAGCCGGAGTGTACGGATCTCACGGTCGAACCGGCAACCGGCACTGTGCCCTACACCGTCACCCTCACCTGTACCGGAAAGGATGAGGACGGAGATATAACCGCAGCCGAATTTACCATGCCGGACGGATCCAAGAAACTTGTTGAACAAAACGTGGGAAGTCCGGGGTCACTGACCACCACATACACGGTCACCACCGGTGGTGCGTATAGCTTCTCCTGTCAGGTACGGGACAACAACAACGCCTGGATATCAAGCGATGCCTGTCGGGTGTCCGCCGGTCCGACGCCTCCTGGACCGACAGCGACACCTGCCCCGGTCGCCGTCAATCCGACGCCGAAAGTACCGGTGGCTGGAGTTCCCTCGGTACTGGGAGCGAGTGTGGTTGCCGGAGGCGTACTCCTCTTACTTCTGGGATTGGTGTTTTAAAGGGGGTACCGTCACAAAACTCTATTCTGATTATTTGAGTGACGATTTAACAAAGGCATGTATTGCCTCGAAACTTTCCACAGGCAGTAGGACATACCTACCATACCAGGAACTGGGAGGCGTGTATAATTTGTCTTCAAGCGATATCCGCTGTGTCTGTTCTTTCGGGGTATTCATAAACAACTTACCCACCGTAAGCACTTCGCCGATATTCATGTCCATATCAGTAGCTTCGTCAAAAGCGCCATAAAGCTTCTCTGCCTGCTTCGGATTAAGATATACATCTTTGGATAATAACTTTGACTTGAGCGCGAGCAATACTTCCTGTTGTCTCCGGCCCCGTGCAAAGTCACTTCCTTCTTCCCCTTCAGCGTGTCGGCTTCGCACATATTTGAGCGCTGTATCACCATTCATCGTTTGCATCCCGGCTTCAAAGTGCAACGGCTCGTATCGACACCGAAGAAGCGGGTCTCCGTTACAAGGATCGTTTTCTTTTCCGGGGATCGGAAATTCTGAATCCGTGAAGCTTTTGGGCACGTTAATCTCCACCCCACCAGCCAAATCTATAACTTTACGGAATCCCGAAAAATCCAAAACAAGCGCATATTGAATCGGAAGGCCGACCATATCGGAAACTATAGCCTTAGCGAGCACTAACCCTCCTCCCTTTTTCTTTATTTCCCCGTAATGATAGGCGCTGTTTACCTTATCTTTGAGAGTATCTGACCAGACGTCGCGGGGAAGCGAAATCATGGATAAAGTACGATTCTTTTCATGGAATGACAAAACGAGAATAGTATCGGTCAAATCCGTTCCTTCATGATTTCCTCCGGGGATACCCAGAAGTAATATATTTACTCTCCCCTCCATAGGGTGAAGGTTGGCGCCGGAATCAAAGATCAGGCGGGCAAGGGTTGTCGGGGTTATACCGGTCGTTTGCATAAAACGCAACGAAAACAACACGGCTTTTGCTGCAATAAACAAAACGAATGCTGCTGCCAACAAAAGTATGACAATCGATATCTTCGTGACGTGTCCCCGACGGATTCGTGATTCCATAGGTTAGCAATACCAGAATATTATAACGCGGCACTTATGAGCGCCTGAAATTTCTTGGGGTCCAAACTCGCCCCGCCGGGAAGCACACCGTCAATTGCGTCCATAGCAACAAACCCCCGCACGTTCGTCTCAGTCACACTCCCCCCATAAATACACGTTGAAACGCCATGTGTTTGTTTGATCTTTTGTATCACGTTATTTGCATTTTCCGGAGTGTCTGTTTTACCGGTTCCGATTGCCCACACGGGCTCGTACGCGACGACCTGCACGCTACTGGGGATACTTGTGTGTTCATCCGGTACGCAGTAAATAACGTTCAATCCCGCTTCGACGGCGCGCGTAACTTTCTGCTCAAGTATCGCATCGGTCTCACCGAAATTCTTTCTCCTCTCGGAGTGTCCTATGATTACCCATTGAGCAAATTCCCGAACTTGTGAAGCGCTCACTTCCCCTGTGTACGCGCCGTTTTCATATGGCGAAATGTTCTGAGCTCCAAGCTGCCAATGTCTACCCTTACTCATAAGAACGTCGTGAAAAAACGAAAGGAGGGTAAACGGCACACACAACACAACCGTTGTATCCTTGGTGATACCTTCAAATTGTTCCACCCAGAATTTTGCTTCTGATAGCGTCTTATTACTTTTCCAATTCCCCGCGATAAAAAGCTTTTTGTTCATGCTACTATTATAGTCTATGTCTGACGACCTCCTCAATGATTTAAACCCCGATCAACGAGTTGCAGTCACCCATACCGACGGGCCGGTACTCATCCTGGCCGGAGCAGGCAGCGGCAAAACTCGGGTACTCACCTATCGGGTAGCTTATCTCATTACCAATCGCCACGTATCGCCCCACAATATCCTCATGGTCACATTCACCAACAAAGCTGCTGCGGCCATGAAAGAACGGATACGCGCGATAATCAAAACCAAGGATCTGCCGTATGCCGGCACATTTCATTCGTTGTGTGCCAAAATACTCCGGATTGACGGCAAAGAAATCGGTATACCCCCTAATTTTGTTATCTATGATGACGCCGACCAGATCGACGCCATAAAAGAAATCATGAAAAAATTTGATATTTCGGTTAAGAATTACAATCCGAGAGCCGTACTTGCCACTATATCTCAAGCCAAAAACGAGCTCATACCGGCACTTGAATATCCGCAATACGCCCGCGGCAACTTCCAGGAAACGGTAGCCCGGGTGTATTTGGGATACCAAAAACTACTATTGGAAAACGAAGCGCTCGATTTTGATGACCTGCTTATGAAGACAGTAACGCTATTCCAAAAACATCCGGAAATACTGGGGAAATACCAGGAAAAATATCATTACGTCTTGGTCGACGAGTATCAGGACACCAACAAAGCGCAATATATACTCACCAAGCTGCTAAGTGCACGCAGGCGTAATATTTGTGTGGTCGGAGATGCATCACAATCCATATATCGCTGGAGAGGGGCGGATTTTCGCAACATTACGAATTTCCGGTCAGACTTTCCCGAGACAGCGGTATTTAACCTGGAGCAGAATTACCGATCCACCCAAACGATATTAAACGCCGCGTATGGAGTCATCTCCAAAAACACATCACACCCGGTACTCAATCTCTGGACCGACAAAAAAGGCGGCGACCAGATCACTCTTTATGAAGCGCGAAATGAACAGGACGAAGCGACCTTTCTCATTCACACGATTCTTCAATCCGGCAAACCGTATTCGGATTTTGCTGTCCTTTACCGAACAAATGCACAATCCCGAGTACTGGAAGAAGCATTTCTTCACGCCGGGGTTCCCTACACATTGGTCGGAGGAACACGATTTTATGAACGCAAGGAAATCAAAGACGTGCTTGCCTATTTACGATTGCTTTCCAATCCCAAGGACACCGTTTCATATAACCGCATCGAGAAATTAGGGAAAGGCAGGCTTGCAAAATTTCTCTCTTTTGCCGAAAAAATCTCGAAAGACAACGCACTTATAGAGCACACGACGCTCGAACTTCTCGATTCGATAATCGAAGTCACCGGCTATCTGGACCTCTATGATGCAAATATCGAAGAAGAGGCCTATCGGCTGGAAAACATAAAAGAGCTGCGAAGTGTCGCGACGGAGTTTCCCTTCCTTTCGGAATTCCTGGAAAATGTCGCCCTGGTTGAACAGGAATATATCCCCAAAAACGTAAAAGATGCCAGCGGACCCCGGGACGCCGTCACCCTTATGACACTTCATGCAGCCAAAGGACTTGAATTCCCCGTTGTGGCTATCGTGGGCATGGAAGAAGGAATATTTCCACACAGTCGATCCCTTATGGAAAAAGACGAAATAGAAGAAGAGCGTCGGCTCTGTTATGTTGGGATTACCCGGGCAAAAGATAAACTCTATCTTACCTATGCAAACCGGCGGCTGTTTTTTGGTACCAGAACACAAAACATGATTTCGCGGTTTATAGCTGACATACCTGAATCAGTCATGAATATTCAGGTGTCGCTGGATGCAAATCGGGGATTTCGCGAAGACGATATGTTGCTTTAGGCGGTCAAGCGGAACACGAAAAGAACCAGACTCCCGAAAACTACACTTATCGCCATAATCATTTCCACGGCCAGAAAAAATTTTGCGACCCCACG
Organism: uncultured Gammaproteobacteria bacterium; assembly: GCA_964573695.1. Lineage (GTDB taxonomy): Bacteria > Patescibacteriota > Microgenomatia > UBA10105 > UBA927 > UBA927. The sequence continues at coordinate 146,828 of CAZNKB010000001.1, forward strand.
AACATGACCGAAAGAAAAAATGGGGAATATCAAACGGCTGTCGATCGGCAACCAATGCAATGGAGGCTCTGATCGAATCGGTCGTTTTTGCTTCATCGCACGATATTGTACCATACCCGCAAAAGCGCGATAATACATATATGCCGAAGGCCTCCCGAACAACCCAAAAACCTCGCGAGCTCAACGAAAAAACCTGGAATGCACAGGCCGGCCATCCGCTGCAGTCATGGCAATGGGGTCGGTTTCGCGAGCACATGGGGATATCCCTTGTCCGACACAATGGCTGGCAACTCACATTTCATCGTATTCCCCATACGGGTTGGACCGTCGGCTATTTCCCAAAAGGGCCCAGGCCTACGCCCGCTATGCTCGAGCAGCTCAAAAAAATAGGCCGGGAACAAAAAGCCATATTTATCCAGTTGGAACCCGATGTCATCGCTCAGTCCCACCGTCCATTCTCCGGCATGCGCGATCTCGTACCATCTCATCATCCCCTGTTTACCAAATATACGTTTGTCTTCGATCTTACAAAATCCGAAGACGCTCTTCTGGCTGCTATGCATTCAAAGACACGCTATAACCTTCGGATTGCACAAAAACACGGCGTGACGGTCCAGGAAGACAACTCAGACGAGGCTTTCGGAGAATATCTTCGCCTTTCACAAGAAACTACCGGACGCCAGGGATTTTATGCACACGATGCCCATTATCACGAAGCGATGTGGTCAACTATGAAAAAAGCCGGTATTGCGCATCTGTTTACCGCGAAGTACCAGGAAAAGACGCTTGCCGCGTGGATTATTTTTTCCTGGAAAAAAACACTCTATTATCCCTATGGTGCATCGAGCAGGGATCATCGGGAGGTTATGGCGCCGACGCTCATGCTTTGGGAAATAGCGAAATGGGGCAAAGCCCACGGGTATCTGTCGTTTGATTTATGGGGAGCACTTGGCCCTTCGCCCAAGACAGGTGAACCGGATCCCCATGACCCGTGGTACGGATTTCATCGCTTTAAACAGGGATTCAATCCAACGCTCGTAGCGTATGCCGGATCGTTTGACCTTATACTCAGACCGTTCTTATACAAATTATATACGTGGGCAGATACCATACGCTGGATCCTCCTCAAAAAAAAGACTGACAAATAATTCACATGGAAATTCAACAGTCGGCGTTTTATGCATCGTATATCCGTTCGCTCGGGTGGATAGTGGAAAAAATTGACGGTTGTTATGTTTTTATCAAACCATTTCCTCTCATTGGCGGATTAGCAAAAATCCAACGCGTGACCCGTCTCCCGAAGATACGCGCACTGCTCCCAATACTTCGCACCTATCGGGTACGTACACTCGCAATCGAACCGGACAACCGCGTCAAACAACAAACGTTTACGAGTTGGTGTCGTAGAGCGGGTCGCTACATCAAACTTAATCGGGATTCGTTTATACCCACAAAAACAATCCGCGTTAACGTACGGAAAGAAGAACATGAATTATTTTCTCAACTGAGTGAGGCAAAACGCAGGGCAGTTCGCCGCGCGCAAAAAAACGGCGTTACGGTCTCGGTTTCAATGGACATAGATGCGCTCATTCGCCTCAAAAACCGTTCGGCCGGATTTTTAGGATTTATCACTACGGCCGGAGCCCGTAAGCTATGGTCCGCTCTACCCGACGGAAAAAAGGCAATCTTACTAGCACGGAACCGGGACAAACACATAGTCGGAGGAATCATGCTTATTTGTTGGAATCATATTGCCTATTATTGGATAGCCGGCGCGCTCCCTTCAGGCAAAAAACTCTTTGCACCGACGCTGCTTGTATGGGAAGCTCTCAAGGAATCCAAGCGTCTCGGGTGTATCTCACTCGATTTCGTCGGCGTATGGGACGAGCGGCACCCGGACAAAAATCATGAATGGAAAGGGTTTACCAAATTTAAGGAGGGCTTCGGCGGAGAAACGCTGTATTACCCTATCGTTTTCTAAACCCCGAAAAAATTCGACTATCCCTCTTGTCTAGGACAAGCCGCAAAATAGCTTGTATTCGCAACGTTCGCATAATTGGTTATTCGAACAATGAAAATCTGACTGCTCTATCTGTCTTGCTATATCGACGATAACGGCTTTTTCTTTTTCCAGCTGGTCAATCGATCGCGCAGTCGACATCTTGGTTTGTGTATCGAAAAAATATAACGACAGGATGATATCCCCGGGCTTTTTCCCAAAGGGAATGGCCGGTATCTCACTCGCTGCTAATGCATACATGGATAACTGTAAATTTGCATCTACCTCCCGCTTACTCGGCATACGGCCGGTTTTGTAATCGATAATCTCGATGCTCCCGTCGTTAAGGACATCGACGCGGTCAATTTTCCCGCCGATTTTTAGCGATTTGCCTTCATGGGAAATCGGAACCACAAACGGCTGCTCAAGCGCAGCTATTCTAGTTTCCGGCGAAAATTCCTTGTCAAAATAATCCGAAAGATATTTTTCTCCCCGCTTTTTCATATCTATCTCGTACCGCTTGTTTTCATACCCTTCCTTGCGCCAGCGCGCTTCCAATCGTGCAAGGAGCAGGCTTTTTGTAACCTTTTTCCCTGACGAGTGAAGTTCATAAAAATCATATAACGCATCGTGAACACTGGTTCCGAACGAAAGTGACGCTGACGCAGGAGTCGGGATATTAAACACATACCGCAGTTTATAGTGGAGCGGGCAAAGCCTAAACGTTTCTATCTGTGAATAGGAAAGATAGGAAACCTCCACGGGCCTAGGCGTCGTGCTGGTATCGGCTTCAATCGGTCGAGAATCTTTTTTCCAGTCCAGAAGCGACATTTGTTTCGGTTGCAACTCCGGCGGCAGGATTGTATCCTTGCCTATCACTTCATAGACAAAGGGGGAAAGCTTCTTTTCCCGCTTTCCCTCCCCGTAATAATTAGCCCCGGTAAAAAACAAATAATCCCTGGCCCTCGTCATACCTACATAGCATAGCCTCCGTTCTTCCTCTATGTGATAATCCCCTTCCGGTAGTTCTTCTTTGATAAGCGCTTCCGGAATGGGAATTGTCTCCTTGCGCTCGACGGTCGGAAATCGTGCAGACACGAGGTTAACCAGGAACACTACGGGAAATTCAAGCCCTTTTGCACCATGAACGGACAGGATGTTCACGGCATTGTTGGTCGTCCAGTCGGTATCGTTAGACAACGGCGACTCACCCAGCTCCATAGAAAGCTCGATCCAGTCGAGTACCGCCGTTACCCCTGCATCGCTGTGATCCGTTTCGTACGTTTTGAGTTTGCTAAAAAATTTGGATATGTTATTGGCAATTTTCTCGTCAATCGGCGCGCTGTAATCCAAAATATTTTTCATCATGCCCGTGTCGGTGAGGAAATAAAACAACAGCTGTCCGGCACTCTCCCTGATAACCAACCCTAAATGCCGATGAATCATCTCGACAAGCTTGGATATTTTTTCTACGGAAGATTCCTCCATAACGGGAATCACCACATCCTCAAAGTGACGCACGCCGGCTATCACTTCTGCCGCCTCAAAAAGGGACATGTTTTTCTTTCTCGCCATGTTTGATACGACCGCTATATCACGAGCGGGAATAGCAAAATACTCCATGGAAAATATACGGAACAGGGAAATATTGTCTTCAAAATTATGAAGGACCTTAAGATACGAGATAAGATCTTTTATCTCAGGCTGACGGAATAACTGCCCCGGACCCAAAAATTGATACGGTACATCATGGCGCTCTAACGCACGGACAAATGGCTCTGCGTGATTGTTTGCACGGACCAAAATAGCTATATCCTTCCATTCAAATTTTTTGCCTTTCGTTTTTTCGGTTTCTGCCATGCGTTTTATTTCCTTGGCTACGGCGTCCGCTTCGTTTTCTATCCGGTCCGTATAAATCAATTTCGGCCATACACCGGCAATGGCGCGCTTGGAAACGAGCTTCTTGTTGATATGCTCCTTCACCTCGAGTCTGTCAGGGTTATTATTCTGAATAAGCTGATACGACGCATCGAGAATTGATTGGGTAGAACGATAGTTTTGCGAAAGAACAATCAGCTTGGCGTTGGGAAAATTCTTACGAAATGACAAGACGTTGGAGACGGCCGCTCCTCTAAATTTATAAATACTCTGGTCATCATCGCACACGGCCGTAATATGTTGCTTATCCCCGGCAAGCAGCCCGATAAGTTCGTTCTGCGCAATATTCGTATCCTGAAATTCGTCGACAAGGATATATCGGAACTGACGCTGATAAACTGAAAGAATATTTTTCCGCTGCCGGAAAAGCGAAAGTGTTTGTGTTATAAGATCACCAAAGTCCATGTATCCTTCACGAATTTTTATGTCCTGATATTGTGTATATGCACGGGCTAACTCTTCATATTTTTTCATTTCCAATGCCTTTTCTTCGTCTGCGGGATCCACGTGTTTTTTTTGCTTGTTGACCCATTCAAGATACTGAGCCGGTAACACATCTTCGTCCTGCAATCTGGAAAAATGCTGGAGCATGCCGCCAATAAATTTCGTCGGGTTGCCCAATGGTCGGAAATACTCGAGATCAAAATGAAAAAGATTTGCGCGGAACAGCATGACGGCCTCAGTATCGGTCATAAGCTTATAGGCGGGGTTGAGACCGACGTGAATCGCCTCCTGTCGGAGTAATCGGTCACAAAACCGATGAAAAGTAGAAATCCACATCTGCGTCACGCCATACGGCATGATCACATCGACACGCTCTTCCATTTCCCGAGCGGCTTTTTCGGTGAATGTAAGCGCCAGAATCTCAGACGGTTGAGCCTTCCCACCGGCGATGAGGTATTTAATCCGTTCGGTGACTACCGTCGTTTTCCCGGTTCCCGCCCCCGCAATGATAAGGAGCGGTCCGTCGCCAAAATGGACAGCTTCCTCTTGCTGTGCATTGAGCGAACGGGTGCCCGACGAAGATTGAGTCATTGTGGGGTCATTATATCACTGGCTCACACTTACGTTGACCGACGGGAAAACAAACTCTGGAATAGGAGCAGGTCCTTTTGAAAATTTTTCACTTCCATGGCGTGATTTAGTATTTCCACTTTCCACCGATGCGCCGTGTCCAGTGATTCCCGGGAACTATTCAGTTCTATTTCCCTGGCTTTCTTAGTCTTCTTGTCGTACGGCACGAAACATACATAGCTGTCATCCGTTATGCCGAAATCCGGAATTGTCACGACATCCTGAATATCCGAATAACGGCAGAGATAGATATGAATACCTGCGGCAAAATCCAATTTCATCTGCTCACGAAGTAACGCACGTTTCAATTCCGATTCCTTTTCAACGATGAACACGCGTGTCAGATGCTTACCCCGCAAAGCAGCAGCTCTTGCATCCTTCATGTATTGTGAATGCGGATCCCAAAATTTTACCATGGGGGTAAAAAACGTAAAAAATCCGTTATGCACCAGATTCCGAAACCGGAACACCCCTTCTGCCAACGCTTCTTCCGCATCGACCTTGACCCTGCTTCCTTTGGTTTTTTCGACATATTCGGTCAACCCGAGTTTTTCTTTGAGCGACAGATATCTCTGGTACAGCGGTAATTCAAGCCGGGTAATACACAGGTCCATGATAAGTGGAAAATCGTTTAGGTTTACTTCGCTGTTCATGTGTCCTGCACGCTTGAGAAGAATCATCGAACTCCCAAGGAAACTTCCGAACTGCTGTGAATATTTCTTTTCCACATATGGATCGTCGTTGGAATACAAGACATACGATACGGGAATAAGTTTCTTGAGTTTACGGTAATCGAAATCTGTCTTGTAAAAACTCTTATTCACGAGGTCTATCTGCCAGGATTTATTGAGTTTCTCCAGGAATGGACAAACAAATATGGCACAATCGAGTTTGATATTGTATCGCTCCACAACATGAAGGATAAACAACGGCCCCAACGAATGACCGATAAACACCATCTTTTCCCCCTTACGAAAACTCCGAGCAATTTTGCCAAATTCCGCAAACCAATGCTCCAGGGTTTGTTGCTTTGAAGGAGATTTCTGTCCGGCTTGAGTAATATGTTCCCATGTATCAACGGGAAACGCCGGAGCGACAACTTCCTGTCCCAGAGATTCAAGCTTATCCTTAAGCTCAGGCAACCAATTACTTCCCGGACTTCCGAACGCACCATGAAATAATACAAATTTCATATGCTTTGACCATTATAATCCGCCCTGATCCAATGTCGGACGATCGTCGTCATCGCCGAGTGTTTGCGTCTGCGAGAGCTTCTGACCCAGCAGGGAAAATGATCCTGAGACAGTGCTCATGGAGTTATACGCATTATTGATATGCTTCCCGAGTACTCCCAAATTTTCCTCGATTTTTCCGTAGTCCTTCTGAATGGCCCGCAGCAACTGGAATACCTGACGTGACTTCTGTTCGAGGTCTTTTCCCTGAAACGACAAAAGCAACACCTGCAAATGGGCATACAACGTGTTTGGAGAAACCGGATAGACACGTAATTTCCGCGCGTAATCCATAAGCTCTTCCATGTTTGCTATTTCGTAATACACACCCTCACTCGGTATGTACATAAGGGCAAAATCCATAGTCCCTTCTTCCGGCAGAATATATTTTCGGCTTATATCCGTCACGTGTTTTTTCACATCCGTCACAAAATCACGTTTGGCGGAATTTCTCATTACTTCGGTCTCTCCTTTGTGCATCTTGGTAAAATTTTCCATGGGAAACTTGGAATCGACGCAGAGAAGTCCGGCATCTGTTTTTAGCACCGCGTCGACTTTTACCCCGCTCTTAAACTGATACTGCAGGTGAAATGAATTTTTCGGAAACGCCTGACCAATCATGTCCTGCATCACCTGCTCCCCGATATTACCCCGGAGCTTCGGCGACTGTAAAAATTCCTGAAGACTCCGGATTCCTTTTCCCACCTCGGACATCTCCCCCAGATTTTGCTTGAGGTCGCCGATAACCCGGGCAGCGGTATCGAGCCGGTCATTCAGCTGTTTGGTGTTTACCTGAAGAAGCTTGCTTACATCGCTTGTTTGACCACGCATGGCCTCGTTTAGCGCCTTGTTTGTATTTTCTATGCTGCTCTGCATCGACTTAAGCCATTCGGTAAGAGTGGAGTCATCTTTTTTTTCCGTAAGTTTGGCAAGCTCTTTTTTCACCAAATATCCTATCACCGCAAATCCTGTAATCACGACTGAGATGAGAACGATAAAGTCTGCACTCATGATGCCCCATTGTAGCACGCGCATAAACTCCCCTACAATAAACGTATGGAGCGTAACCAGAACATCCGTAACCCGAGTATGTTGTTTATGGGTATTATCGGGGTGATCGTGACTGCTATTTACGTCAACGTCACCTCCCCGGGTTCGCTTTTGTTATTGGCGGGATTTTTCGGGCTCTTCTTTTTTTCTTTCTTAGCTTTGGGGCTCTATGTATTCCCAAAGAAACGCCATGCTATCTTACTTGCCGTGGGAATGACGCTTTTTTTGGTCCTTCGTCTTTTAGGACTCCGGCAATTCTGGTATACGGGACTACTCATTGCGAGCGTTATAGCATTAGAAATGCTATGGAAAGAACATGTGTAGCCTTGCTGCTTCCTTAAAACACAAGGAGGTGTAAAATACAGACTATGAACAAAAAATTCTACATTACCTGCGCTATCCCGTACGTCAACGCCGCTCCGCACATCGGACACGCGTTGGAATTTGTACAGGGCGATGTCATTGCGCGCTACCAGCGCTTACTGGGTGCGGATACGCTCCTTCTTTCCGGCGGCGACGAAAACGCACTTAAAAACGTGCAGGCCGCGGAAAAAGCCGGCCAACCGGTGCAGCAGTTTATTGACGAAAATAACGTTAAATTTAACGAACTCACCCGGGCGCTCGGATGCCAATTTGACGTTTGGCAAAAAGGAAGCGACACCACCCACCACTTCCCTTCAAGCCAAAAATTATGGGAGCGCTGCGACAAAGCCGGAGATATTTATAAAAAAGCCTATGAAGGCCTCTATTGCGTGGGGTGCGAAACGTTTTATGAACCGGGAGAGTTAAACGAACAAGGAGAATGTTTTGAGCATCCAGGGAAAAAACTTGAAGTAGTAAAAGAAGAAAATTATTTTTTCCGGCTATCCAAATACCAAAAACAAATTGTAGACCTTATCACATCAAATAATCTGCTTATTACTCCTGACACACGAAGAAACGAGGTATTGTCGTTCCTCAAACAACCGCTTCAGGACATAAGTATTTCCCGAAGCAACGAACGCGCAAAAAATTGGGGGGTTCCTGTTCCTAACGACCCTACCCAGCGGATGTACGTTTGGTTTGACGCGCTTAACATTTACCAGTCGGGTGTAGGATTCGGCTGGAATGAGGACACATACAATAAATGGTGGCCGGCGGATGTCCACGTTATCGGCAAAGGAATAAGCAGGTTTCACGCCGTCTATTGGCCGGCGTTCCTGCTCTCCGCAGGACTTAAAACCCCCAAATCGTTATTCGTACACGGATACTTTACCGTCAATGGCCAAAAGATGAGCAAAACCCTGGGCAACGTCATTGACCCAATTGAACTCATCAACAAATACGGTTCCGACGCATTACGGTATTACTTCCTCCGCGAAATTCCGCCGGCATCAGACGGAGATTTTTCTGAACGACGATTTAAAGAAGTCTATAACGCCGAACTTGCCAACGGACTGGGAAACTTTACTGCAAGGGTAGCAAAGCTCTGTGAACAATCTACTATTTCTCCTACAGCATACCAACCTAACTTTGAAGCCGTCGTACTCAAATACGAATTACTTCGTACGCAATTTACCCAATACCAATTTGATGAATATATCAAATCTATACAACTGCTTATAGCAGGATGGGATCAGTCGCTTGAAGAGCACAAACCCTGGCAGTATAAAAATGAAATTGAAAAAAATCTCCCTGGCTATCTTGAAACGCTTGTCACTGCTGTACGGGTAGTAGCCGAATTATTCCGCCCAATACTTCCGTTAACATCGGAAAAAATACTGAAGCAATTTGCCGGCCCGACGATAAAATCAGAAGCTCCACTATTTCCGCGGCTTTCGTAAAAACGGTTAATTTGTTACCTTGTGAAGGGCTAATAAATTAATAGTTAATTGTTTACGTATGTACATCGATACACATGTCCAACTCAACTTTTCCGACTTTGACAACGACCGCGCGCTTGTTATCGGCAACGCCAAAAAAGCAGGTGTGAAGCAGTTTATCGTTCCGGGAGTGGATCATTTGTCTTGCCGGACAGCCGTACACCTGGCAACCAGACACCCGGGGGTTATATTTGCCGCAGTAGGATTCCATCCGTATGAAGCGCCAAAAAATCCCGATGTATCCTATGTGGAAACCCTGCTCAAAAACGAGAAGAATGCCGGAACAATCGTGGCCATAGGCGAATGCGGACTGGATTATCACCAATATAAAGGTGAGGTGGCGGCGGGTCGTAAGGACGTACAGCAGCAATTGTTTTTCGACCAGCTGCAACTTGCTATCGCGTATAATCTTCCCGTTATTATCCATTGTCGGGATGCGTTCGAAGATCTCTTTGCCGTCATATCACGCCTACCACAAGTACCCCGCGGGGTTGTCCATTGTTTTTCCGGTGGATTACAGGATCTGCGGATTATTGGTGAACTTGGCCTCTATGTGGGAATAGACGGAAATGTCACGTACTCCAAACAAATGGGGACAGTTGTCCCGCACATTCCATTGTCCATGTTGCTTTTGGAAACCGATGCCCCGTATCTCACGCCCGTTCCCCACAGGGGAGAGCGGAATGAACCGAAGTATATACCGCTCATTGCCAGTCACATTGCCAAACTCCAGGGTATAAAAATAACCGATGTCATGACTGCTACGACAACTAACGCGCAAACGCTATTTTCGCTCTGATTCGTCGCGTGGTATAATTTAGCTTGATTCTATGCGCCAAATATTTTTGCGTTACCCCAATAAAACGCAGCGGATTTTAGAAATTGCCATACCACTTACCTCCTGGTTCATTATTACCATGCCGCTTTGGTTATCTTTCTGGCATCCGGCGCTTGTGGCTTATCTTATTATCACATTTGACGTGTATTGGTTTTATAAATCAGTTTCCCTGGTCATTTTTGCGCTTCGGTCATTCGTCATGTTTACCGCACACACAGCGGTCAATTGGCTTGAGCAGGCAAAAAATCTCTCACACTTTCAGGAACTCTGGCATGTCGTGATCATACCCGAATTCCAGGAACCTATTCACATCCTCAGGCGTACTCTCGATAACCTATCAAAACAGGATTTTCCGAGGGAACGCATCATTATCGTCCTCGCCACGGAAACCAAAGACCCAAACAGCACCGAAACGGCAAAAATTCTCAAAAAGGAATATGCCGGTTTATTCGGTCATTTCCTGGTAACCAAACACACGCTTACGACAGGGGAAACGGCCGGCAAATCATCCAATATGGCGTGGGCGGCCAAAAAAATTGCGGTGTTACTTTCTGAAAAACATATCCCCTTAGAATGGACGACCGTCACGTCATGCGACGCCGACGCCCTTCCCCACCCGAAATATTTTTCGGCGCTCGCATACCAATTCCTTAGCGATCCGCATCGCCACGATCATTTTTACCAGGGAAGCATTATGTTCTATAACAACATTTGGCGTATCCCGCTTCCTAACCGGTTCTTAAACACGTTAAACAGCATGTGGAACCTCGCGTTTTTATCGCAGCAATCGCGGCTTATCAACTTTTCAACGTATTCGCTGTCATTTAAGACAGCCGCCTCTGTCGGATTTTGGGCCGTGGATGTAATCCCTGAGGATTACCATATGTTTTTTACGGTGTATTTCTCCCGTGGAGAACGCGTATCCGTACAGCCAATTTTTTTGCCAATTTTGGTGGACGCCGCGGAAAGTCATGGGTTTTTCAACACGTTTATCAACCAATACGAACAATCCAAGCGTTGGGCATGGGGCGTATCGGATATCCCGTATGTTATCCGGGAGACGTTTATTCACACGGAAATCAAATTATCAGACCGAATACGAAGACTTGCATCTCTTCTCGAACATCATCTGCTTTGGCCGACAAATTGGTTTATCCTTACATTGGGCAGCACGGTACCGCCCCTTATTAATCCAAGTTTTGCCCGTACCGTACTCGGACACAACCTCGCACAAATTTCCTCAGGCATTCTTACCCTGTCGACGATCTTCCTCATCATCGTATTTGTTATAGACTGGCGTATCAAACCGCCCCCGCCAAAAGCCTACCCCAAGTGGAAGCTCCCCCTCCTTTATCTACAGTGGCTGACGCTGCCGATTATTTCTTTCTTTCTCTCTGCGTTACCGGGACTTGATGCGCACACGAGGCTCATGCTTGGAAAGCGACTGGAATATCGCGTCACCGAAAAGATATAATGGAAACAGTCGGTATGTTAAACGCTCTGCTTACCCATACACCGTTGCTTTATTTGGTCCAGAGTCTCTGGCGGGATGAGGCGTTTTCTATCCTAGCCGCACAGCGGCCTATATCTTTTATTGTTTCGCGCTTGGGATTCGAACCCCCCGTCTACTATCTCATGCTGCATTTTTGGATGAAGGTATTCGGCTCAGGAGAAATAGCAGCGCGCAGCTTGTCGTTATTGGGATTTCTCATAGCGACCGTCCTCATGATCGAATGGGGACATACGCTCTACAAAAAACACTGGCTATCATGGTATTTACCGCTATTTTTTTTCCTCAATCCCATGCTTCTTTACTACGCGTTTGAAGTGCGCACGTATGGGTGGTATATCTGCTTTGCCACCGCCACACTCATCGCTTACTCTTCGCGACAATGGAAGTGGTTTATCATTTCGGCGGTACTCGGATTTTATACTCACGTATATATACTTCCGTTTGTCGGTGTACTGGGACTTCATTGGCTCTGGACCAAAAAACCGACACTCAAGGGACTTGTCAGCTTTATAAAAAAAGACAGCGGCATCAAGTCATTTATCACCGTCGGTGTACTTATGTTGCCATGGCTCATACGGATTGGCTTTGAAGCCTCCCGTATGAAAACATCCTGGTACTACCCGGTAGATCTGCAGCTTATCCGTTCAGCACTGGGAAATATGTTTATCGGGTACGAAGGAACGCCCTGGTACGGCTGGACCTATACATCTTACCTTTCCGTCGCTCTGATGCTTTGCGCGGGACTGGCACTCACCCATACATTACACAGGAAACAGACTGATCTATTTATCATATTCGGTGCCGTTCCGCTTGCGCTAGTTATTGCCATATCGTTTATAAAACCGCTGTTTGTGAACCGATATCTCATCCCCACCACCATAGCCGAAGTCCTCATAGTGGTTATGGCAATCGCGGCGATCAAAAATACGGTAATCCAAAAAATTGCGGCAGTTGCGGCGTTATGTGGGGTTCTTTGGGTAAATTGGTGGTATCCGCCGCTTCACGCCAAGTTGGCGATACGGGATTCGTTTGAGCAGATAAACGTCATTTCAAAACCGGACGATATATTTCTCGCGTCGGATCCTATTATCTACCTGGAAACGTTATACTACGCGAAGGATAGATCACGTGTGTATTTATATAATCCGATGAACAACGTATTCCCCTGGTATATCGGTGACGCACTCATTACTCCTTCGAGAATGCTTCGTGACTATCCGCTCTATCCTAACCGAGCAATACTCGTGTATCCCGATACGACGTATGAAATCGTATATAGGATGCCGTTATGAAATTTACTCCTCCCGTGTCCTTACCGGAGAATCTGCTCCAGGGAATCGGCGCGACCCGATCCACATGGGAATATAAATGGGCAACTGCTTTTGTATGGATCCAATTCCTCTTGGGAAGCGTCACACTTGCATGGTATTGGAGGGTTCTTCCTCCGCAAGTGCCGCTTTGGTACAGTAAACCCTGGGGCGACGAACGGTTAGCCTCGCCGTGGTTTTTGTTACTTCCGTTTATATCTTCCGGAGTTATTTACATTATTAATCTTGCAGCAGTCGCACGTTTTGCCGGCAATCACCCGATGTTTGTACGGGTGCTGCTGCTGACTTCTATGCTTATATCATTGCTGAGCGGTTATATCGTCGTTCGTATTGTTACCCTGGTAAGCTAATGAGCCCGTTTCTTCCCATATTACTCGCAACTTTGTTCATAACTCTTGGGCTAACCCCGCTCGTCATTATTTTCGCAAAACGATTCGGATTGGTTGATGATCCGAAGCACCGGTATCACCCGGCTCACACCCACAAGGGGGTTATCCCGCGTGCCGGCGGACTCGCGTTATTTTTGGGGATTGCCTCAATGATAGTCATTTCCCTTCCGATGACTTCGCAGATCGTCGGCATAATCCTCGGAAGCTTTATCCTAACTGCCGTAGGACTTATGGATGACAAACGCGACGTCAGTCCATACATACGTCTGACGATCAACATTCTTGTCGCACTCATCGTCGTGAGCACGGGTAGCTCTATTCCCTTTATCACCAACCCGCTTACCGGTGGAGTATTACCGCTTTCCATATGGAACTGGACCATAACGATCGGGTCGTTTCATATAGCATTCGGGCTACCGCAAATACTCGCGGTTCTTTGGATCGTATGGACCATGAACATCATAGGCTGGAGCGCGGGTGTAGACGGGCAAATGCCCGGATATGTCGCCATATCTGCGTTTATCCTGGGACTCCTTTCCCTTCGGTACAGCATACTCGACGCAAACCAAATTTGGGTAACGGTATTGGCGTTTATCATAACCGGCGCGTTTTTGGGATTTTTACCATGGAATTTTTATCCCCAAAAAATTATGCCCGGATACGGCGGCAAAACCCTGGCCGGATATTTTTTGGCGCTCCTGGGTATTTTGTCGTTTGCCAAACTGGGGACCGCACTACTGGTCTTGGGAATCCCCATGCTTGACGCGGTAGCAACCCTTGTCCGACGGATAGGCATGAGAAAATCGCCGGTACTTGCCGACCGCGGCCACCTCCACCATAAACTTCTCGATATAGGATGGAGCAAACCCCGCATCGCCTTGTTTTACTGGGGAGTCTCGGCTATACTGGGGCTGGTCTCACTCACGGTCACAAGTACGCTAAAAGTATTTGCATTTGTCGCTGTGGCTGTTGCGTTGACCATGTTTCTCGTATGGGTCAGCTTCTTTACGCAATTCTCAAAGCAGCGAGACCACGACAGTGGCTAAAAAACCTTGCCCTGTTCACCACGATATTCTTCACCGGCAAACTTTTCTATATGCCGCTTCTTAGTGCGACAATATTGGGCTTTATCGCATTTTGCTTTCTTTCGTCCTCCAACTATATCTTAAATGACGTGCTGGATGCCCCCGCAGACAGGCGACACCCGTTTAAAAAATTTCGGCCGGTGGCAAGCGGTAAACTACCGATAAAAACGGCGCTCCTCGTATCGCTTCTACTGTTGGTTTCCGGATTGGGACTTGCGCAAATGGTCGGACAGTCGTTTTTCTTCTTTTCTCTCGTTTTCATTATCCTGCAATATTCTTATTCGGTCGTACTCAAGCACATATCGGTCATCGACATCATCGCAATTACAGCGGGTTATGTGCTTCGGGTATACGCCGGTGAAGCGGCAAGTGGATATCATATTTCTATTTGGTTGGCTCTCGCAGCACTTTCCCTCGCGCTATTTTTGGCAATCGGCAAACGCCGAGCAGAACTTACGCTTATTCAGGGATCAGGGGATGCATCTCCAAAAGACACGCGGGCAGCGTTGTCACACTATTCAGAAAAATTATTGGATGCGTATACATCCATGTTTGCCACGTCAACGTTTATTTCCTATACGTATTTTACGTTTCTTGAGCGCCCGATCACGGAAGGGATTATATTCCGTAACTACAGTGATTTCGTTATCGGAATACCCGACCGCAAATGGATGATGATGACTATCCCTTTTGTACTCTACGGCATCATGCGGTATATGCAGCTTATCTATCATGGAAAAGGAGAATCACCTGAACAAGTGCTTACAACGGATTTACCCCTCCTGAGTACCGTTATCTTGTGGACGGGAGCTACGCTATTTGTGATTTACGGCATCGGGGGCTAGATCGCCTGACGGGACAGCGTGTTATGCTAGGAATTCGCGTCTGTTTGCTCGCTTACTACCCGGACAAGCTTCGAATGATCCCAAACGCTGTAATTGTACATAACACCCGAATGAGTACGTAGCACGTGGGGCAAATAATACTTCACCGGCGGAAATATCGTATCCATAGCGGCAAGCGCGTCCATATGTATCCATGTAGCAGATCCTTCGTGGTTGGAAATAACGCCTGCGGGCTTAGTTGTTAACACGGCGAGAAACCCAAAGACGACAAACAGCTCGTTCCGATCTACATGATGATGCATCGCCACAAATTTAAGCTGCACATTATCGGGAGATAATATAATACCCACCTCTTCGGATACTTCGCGGATCGCAGCCGCCAAGGGGGTTTCTCCTTCTTCTATGTGTCCTCCGGGAAGAGCAAGCCAACCGGGAAAAACTTTTTTTGTTTCGCTACGCTTAAACATGAGGACGTCGTGTTTGTGCGTTATGCACACATCCACTGTATATACCGGTATCGCGACTTCCTGAAGATGTTTGGGCGGCACTGGCATGACACCAGTATACCAAAGCGAAGCGCTCCGCAATTACGAGGTATTATTCCGTCTTGTCGGCGTATTGCGCGGATATCCAGCCTTTGTTGGTTCCGTCGTGAGAAATCTGATACCAGCCGGTCTGCTGGGTGAACACGTGATATTTTTCTCCGGGATTGACTCTTCCGGCTTCGGTTGCTGATGTCGAGGGTTCCATACGAACGCGCAGGAATCCCGTCGGCGTATCTTTTATCGTTACATACGGTTTCTGCGGTGTTGCCGATGACGTGGCGGTATTTGTGCTCTTTAACGTCGGTGTCGGAGTAGTCGACGTGAGCGCGGCAGGCGTTGCTTCAGGAACCGGAATACCTCCGGCAGACAACGCTAATTTCATACTGGCAATAAGCTTGTATCCACTCGTTAATTTGACCTTCATTGTCCGCGTGAGGAACCCCGGACTCGTAACCGTCAGTGAATGATCGCCTGCCACAACATCGGATATGGTAAGCGGAGTAATCCCCTTTGTTACGTCGTCCAGAACGACCGATGCCCCGTCGGGATTCGTGATAACCGAAAGTTCCGGCTTGCCTGCGACACTTTTTTCAAGCCATAGCACGTCTACTGCCGAGGATAACTCGGATTCGGATAACACAGCGTTGATATACGTAAGCAGGTTGGTTCCGACCGATATTTTTGCCTGCCACGGGGCCACTTCGCCGGTAGAGGATTCCGCAACCAATCGGATCGTATATTCCCCTGCTGTTACTTTCTCACGAAGAGGGGTTCTTCCTATGTGTTTGTTGTCCAAAAAAACACTCACCGTCGGGGTAGCATCTACACGAAGTTCTCCCTCTTTGGGCGCTCGGGAACCCAACAATCTCACCGCACCGAAAATAATGAGAATAACAGCAAGGAAGATAACAAGGAAGATTGCCTTACGCTTCATAAATTGAGTTCGATCATACCACATTGAAGCGAGTTTGGGCAATGTCAGCCCTGCCTACGAATTTGACTTTGGGCCGATTTTACGCTACAATAGCGGGTATTGAACCACTCTTTCGGGAGTGGTTTTTTGTTTCATTTTTTATGGCAAAAACAGCCCTTTATTGGCTCACAAAGCCCTACTACGGCAGCAATCGCCTAAGCCGGTGGATCAGAACAAAAATTGAACGCCGTTCTATCCAGGAGCTCATAGGTGTTCCGCTTATCGGCCTCGCGTTCTTTGGAGCGGTAATCGTGCCTCAGACACAGGCTGGGTTCGCCACGGCTGAAGTGTACTTGGACACCCAAACCACCACCGTGAATGCAGTCGTGGTCCCTTCCCGGTTTCGCTGGCCACTTGCTGCGTTTGGCATATCGCAACACTTTCGTGGCGGACATCCTGGCATGGACCTTACCAACCCGGCCGGTACACCTATGTATCCTATTACGGAAGGCAAGGTTATCCTTGTTGCGTCACTCCACAGCGGCTATGGCAGACACGTCATAATCGAGCACAATGATACGATGACCTCAACGTATGCGCATCTTTCCCGCGTGGATGTCAAAGAAGGACAGAACGTCACAAAAGACACCGAAATAGGAACAGTCGGTGCCACTGGCTGGGCAACAGGAAATCACCTTCACCTGGAAATTCATCAGGACGGGGTAGCTATGGATCCCAAAGAAATATTGCCGGAAATCAAAGTATACGACCGTCATATTACTTTTTCTTCTATTAAAGAGCGCATGAAGCCGAATTTTGAGGTCTCGCTATAGATATCGCGAAAGAATAGTTGCGTCCTTGTCGCCGAATCTCTTTTTGAAAAACCCCGCCTTTTCAAATCCCTTATAAAGCAAAAACTGCTCCAGTGGGCTGTCCACCTCGGTATACGTATATATATTCGTTACTTTTTCG
Organism: uncultured Gammaproteobacteria bacterium; assembly: GCA_964573695.1. Classification (GTDB taxonomy): domain Bacteria; phylum Patescibacteriota; class Microgenomatia; order UBA10105; family UBA927; genus UBA927. Next base: position 164,411 of record CAZNKB010000001.1, read on the forward strand.
TCCTTGGCGATATCGAGTATATGCCCAAGAAGATCTGATCCTATGCCGCTCCCCTGATATTTCTTGTCTACGAAGAAAAAGTGTATACGGAGCCGTACGGCATCAATATTTATAGAAGCAAACCCTACGAGCCTGTTGTCGCTCGTAAACGCCCCAAAAAACTGCTCACCGTTTGTAAACAATTTCTCAATGCGCTGTGCAGTCAGGTAATACGCGTGCTTGAACCCGTCATTTTTCTGTATGGTGATACACCGTTTTGCGTACTCCAATCCAATATTTTTTATGTATGCCTTCATATATGTGCGGACATCCTCATGTATACCAAAAAATTTCACCAAAAAAAATATAATACTGCAGGCCCTAGCAGGTCATAAGGAAAGCGAAGCTGCCCATGAGACAATTTTGTCAACGAATTCACTCTCTTTTCCGGTAAATCCGTGATCCGCGCCGGGGATAACCACGCTTGTATACTTTGTGGAAGCGGTGTGCGCATCAAAGGCTTTTTGGATCTCCACAATGGGCCGATCCGCATGCTCATCGCTGCCGCCAAACATAACAAGAAGTGGAACGGTGATCTTTGAAAACGTGGCAAGCGCGCCTTCATCATCATGATAGTTGAACACATCCTCCGGTGAGCCAACAGCTAACAAGCTCATCCAGCGTTTGGGCGTCAGCGGGAAAAAATCAAACCCGGTAAGCAGCTCGTCGCCTTTCCCTTCCTGAATTTTCTGTTCCATGATTGCCCGATGTTTTTGGTTGGTTTGTTCGTCGCTTGCGGAGTACCGATCTGACATTGGACCTGACAGCACCACTCCCGCCACCTTCGGATCGTTTACTGTTCCCGCGTAGTAACACACTTTGTTTGCCCCCGTGCTGTTGCCGACAAGCACTACCTTTTCAAATCCCCGACCGGCAAAAAACACTACCATAGCTTCGATATCTTTCACACAATCGGTGAAATTCTCAACACCCGCACCAATGGTCTGGTATACAAATCCCCTGTCGCTGGTCGCATCCAACCGGTGGACACTCGAAACATAGTCATGACCCCTGGTATGAAACGCACCGAACGCCATACCTGCACGCTCACAGGCCCGGGCAAATAATTCCATACTCTTTGTGTTACCGTAAAACGTACCCGTCAGCCCGTGAATCCATACAACCGCTGTCTTCCCGCATCCTTCCGGGATATGCACCATGCCCTGGTGCACCAATTGGTCCTTCGTAACAATATCGACAAGTTCGTACTTCATAGTTATTTTTTTGCAAAACTCGAAATCCACACTTCGTGCGGACGCTCCGCATTCCGGTCATTCTGGTCCCAGGTATATTGATCAATCATTTTCAACCCGACACCTTCCAAAAGCCCGCGGATTTCATCGCTCATGTAGTACGTAAAAAACCTGGTATCTCCTTCTATGGTCCCGCTCGTCACGAGCTGCTCACCGGTTCCTTCTTTCATAAGTAAAAATAGCACACCGCCGGGAATGAGCATATGCTGAAAATTCCGTAGAACGGTGACGCACTCATCACGCTTCAGGTGAAGCAGGGACGCGCACGCCCAAATACCGTCAAATGAGGTATTGAGGTTAATCGCACGCAGGTCCATTATCTGAAACGTGGCATTTGGATGCGCATGGGCTTTGGCGTACGAAAGAAGGCCCTGGGATAAATCGACACCGGTGACGATAAATCCCTGTGATGCGAAATGGTTGGCGTCTCTGCCTGACCCACAACCAGCGTCCAAAATTTTCCCTCCCGGCTTTACCAACGAGGCAAACCTCTCGCGTTCCTCCTCCGGCGCGTACGCCTGCACTTTTGCAATAAAGGAAGGCGCGGTTTTGTCGTACGTTGCTATTGTAGTTCTCGTGTAATCACCAGACATAGTTCCTGCCGTAGTATACCAAAAGCCCCTCTTTCGAGGGGCCTTCTGGTTAATAATAAATAGCGCGAGTCTATAGTTAGTAATCCATTCCACCCATGCCGCCCATGCCGCCCATGCCTCCCGGCATACCTCCACCTGCTGGCGGATCCTTTTTCTCAGGGATATCCGTGATGAGCGCCTCAGTGGTGAGGATCATCATGCCGACAGACACTGCGTTCTGTACGGCAGACCGGGTGACTTTGACCGGGTCGATGATACCCGCTGATATCATGGAACCGAATTCCAATGTCATCGCATTGAATCCGAAGTCCGTGACTTTCGACTCTTCGATCGTCTTCATGACCCATCCGGCGTCTGCACCTGAATTGGATGCGATCATCCGGGTTGGCTCTCCCAAGGCGCTGTAGAGTATATCTACACCCGTCTGTTCATCTTTGACGGTCAACGTATCTTTAAATTTCGTTAACGCCGTGCGAGCCTTAAGTAACGCCACGCCACCACCGGGAACTATCCCTTCTTCAAGCGCCGCTTTCGTCGCGGCTACCGCATCCAGCACGCGCTCTTTTTTGTCTTTAAGCTCGATCTCTGTCGCTGCTCCGACATTGATAACAGCCACTCCTCCTGCGAGTTTGGCAAGCCGTTCCTGCAATTTCTCGCGGTCAAAGTCGGATGTCGTTTCATCTATCTCACGCTTGATCTGAGCGACACGGGCGGCTACCGCAGCTTTGGTTCCTTTGCCGCCGATGATACGGGTGTTTTCTTTATCTGCCCAGACTTTGTCTGCTCTTCCGCAGTCATCGACCGTTACGTTGTCAAGCTTACGGCCTGTATCCTCGGAAATGACCGTTCCCCCGGTAAGGATTGCGATATCATCGAGCATTGCTTTGCGCCTGTCACCGAATCCCGGCGCTTTGATCGCAAGCACGTTAATCGTGCCGCGAAGTTTATTCACGACAAGCGTCGCAAGTGCTTCACCGTCAATCTCATCAGCGATGATGACAAGATTCTTGCTCACTTTGACGAACCCTTCCAAAAATGGGAGCAAGTCCGCAATGGCGGAAATTTTCTTGTCCGTTATAAGGACATACGGGTCGGCAATTTCTGCTTCCATGCGTTCGGCATTGGTGACGAAGTATGCGGAGGCATATCCTTTGTCAAATTCCATGCCTTCCTTGTATTCGATCTCCATGGTGAGCCCTTTGCCTTCTTCTACCGTGACGACACCGTCTTTACCCACCTTGGTCAACGCCTCGGCGATAAGGGCGCCGATTTTTTCATCCTGCGCGGAAATCATGGCGACCTTGGCTACATCGGCATCCTTTATGGTCTTTGCCATTTTCTTGAGCTCAGCAACTACCACATCGAGTCCCTTTTCCATACCGGCTTTAAGAATCATCGGATTGGCGCCCGCCGTCACATTTTTGAATCCGGCGTTGACGATAGCCTGGGTAAGAAGAGTGGACGTCGTGGTTCCGTCTCCCGCCACGTCATTTGTTTTGCTGGCTGCTTCTTTGACAAGCTGCGCGCCCATGTTCTCGAATGCGTCTTCCAGCTCAATTTCTTTAGCGACGGTGACGCCGTCGTGGACAACGTTGGGTGCTCCCCATTTTTTGTCGAGCGCCACATTACGGCCCTTGGGTCCCAATGTTGTGACGACTGCCTTTGCCAAAATATTGACGCCGCGGATAAGTGATTGTCGCGCGTCTTCAGAGAATTTAAGTTGTTTTGCCATATATATGCCTCCTTTAAATAAAATTATTCAATAATAGCCAATATGTCTTTCTGCTCGACAATCATCCACTCCGCGCCTTCAACTTTAATTTCGCTTCCTCCCCATTTTTTGTACATGACTTTCTGTCCCACTTTGACGACCATGCGGACAGTATTTCCTTTTTCATCCGTGGCACCCGCTCCTACCGCCATGACCTCACCCATTTGGGGTTTCTCTTTTGCGGTTTCAGGCAGGACCAAACCTGAGGGTAACTTTTGCTCTGCCTCCAAGGGCTTCACGAGGACATTATCAAACAACGGCGTGATGGTTTGTTTTGCCATAACTACCTCCTTTATATTAATGCGACTACTGAGTGTTTTTCTAAAAAACTAGCAGTCTTTTGAAGTGAGTGCTATTTTACCGACCATAAAAAATCTTGTCAAGGGGTATGTGGTATGACCGTAAACGATCCTGCAGCTTTTCTTTCACCCATTCACGCGCATCGCGCGGGTGAAACCGTATCATACCAGATCGAATTACTTCGTTGGTCCGACGTTTTCTCATATACCAAAGCTGCATATAACGCGCGACCGGCTCAACACATACAAGAACCACAGAGAGAACATTGCGCACAACCGAATTATGCGGACGCGGATTGTCGTGCGTTGCCTGACGTAACTTATCTTTGTAGGCACGCGGCAGAAACACCGCCACCCAGCGATTGGCCAGCAAAAATTCCCGATACGCTTCCCCTACCTCCCAAAGGGGCACCATTTGGAGCACTTCATGTGCGGCAAATAAATCATGTTCTGCTTTGGGAAGCTCCAGTTCATTATCGGACATAAACATATTGAGGCATATTTTGTCCGCTACCGATCCTTCTTCGGGTTTTCTGCGCACCCCCAAAAATTCAGCGAGCAGCGTCACCAACAAGCGGGTAATCCACATGCTGTGCTTTCTCGCGACGAAAAAAACATCGATATCATCGGACTCTTTTGCATTATGAACGGCGAGCCCTCCTGTGACACCTACAAGCTGTAGCGTCGGAATGAGATGAAAATAATTCATCGTGTGGCTTATTCTGTTCCATTTGCGTACGGCTATTTTTGCCCGCGTTGTCCGTAACGACACGACGCGGCTCCGGCCTTTAAGAAAAAAGTACGTCGTCTTACCTGCCCGCTTCACTTCCAAAAATGAAGAATGACGCACGTTGCCCTGTATGCCGCCGATACCCCAATAGGACACCTCTTCTCTGGTCAATGGATAATTAAAGATATCCGCATAGGCCACGGTTGCCAAAATTTTGTGAGGTCGAGATACGTTCATGCCAGATGTGTTATGGGGTAGGAGTGATTTCCGATCCGCTTGTACTTATACCATAGGACGACAAAACTTGCCGGAAACCGGAAGACATAGTCGTCAAAACTTGTGTCGGTGATCCACCACTCACCATACCATTTACCGCATCGGTCGCGTATTGTATGAGTTTGTCATTGATGCCGTTATCAAACGTCCGCGAAGCGAGCGGGAACGACCGCGCAAATACCGCCTGTTTAACATACGCCCCGACATACGGATCTTCTGCTACGGTATTTGCCAGCTCGACACGCGCATAAGGCTCACCAAAAAGCCTTGTTTTGGAAGCCTCCGTATAAAGCTTCTGCGCACCTTCCTTGCTGGTCATATATTTCACAAATTCCCACGAAGCGTCGAGGTTTTTACTCCGGGAGGAAACGCCTTCCACCCAGTACGACGACCACGCCACTGCATTGCCCTGAAGCTGTGGAACAGGAGCTATATGAAATCGAAGTTTCGGATTTATCTGGGCGATATCATGTGCCCGCCACGACGGAGCAAGAATCATAGCGACCCTGCCGGCCGCAAAAGCAGAAATGGAATTATCCATTCCCTCGCTCCAGGTATAAAGCGGATCAGACGTATCGGAAAACTTCCGGTAAAAAATAAGCGTGCCCTCTGCCTCCTTACCGACGGGATTGGAAATTGGCGCGCCGTTCTGCAAAAACATAAGTCCTAAAATATCGCTGAAATGCTCGACATTGTTAGTCGTGCCGAGTGCAATCGCTGACGTGACTATGGCAGTTCCGTTTTTGACCGTCAGTTTAGGAATAATGTTTATAACGTCCGTCCATGTTCCCGGTTCCGAAACCCCGGCCGTTGCAAATAATTCATCGTTTATATAAAGACCCAACCCGTCGACCATGAGGGGCAAACCGAATATGGACGCCCCTGACACCAAGTCGTTGCTTTGCACCGGAAAAAACGTGCTGGCAAATTCCTGCGCCGTCATCACCGTCGAAGGAACGAGTGAGAGCTGGTTGCGAAGCATGGGAATCCATGTATTATGGAACCGGAACACATCCGGTCCCTCACCCCTGTTGATCGCTGATTGCAACCGTTCCCGGTACTGCTTCGGTGACTGCTGGGTATACTGTACTTTAATAGAAGGGTGCGACGCTTCAAAATCCGCCAGAAATTGCCGGGTTACCGCATCGTTTTCCCATAATCCCCAGTAATTTAAGGTCACTTCTTTTGCGGTTTTGCCACCACCGGAGAGCTTACCCCATGCGAAAACACCGATCACACCCATCAACAACAAAACCCCAAAAATAAGCAACATCCGCATAATCGGCTTACCGGTCTTTTGCGGAGGTGTCGCCTCCCCGCCGGGAACCTGGATATTGGGGATAAACGGATTTGGAGAAGTCTGAGGTGTCGAAGGCGATGAGACACCCGCAGCTTCCGTGGGAGGCACCACAATCGTATCGGGCGCCTGAGATGAAGGTGCCGTAAATACCGGCTCCGCAATTGCGACTCCTCCTCCGGGCGGAACCACTTGAGGATCGGGTGTCTGTGGGTCTTTTGGATCCATAGTAATGTAGGGTACAATGTATCATAACATGACTCATATTCCTCCGGTAAGGCCAGTACCCAAAAAATCCTCCAGAACCACGCTTTGGGCAATCGGCATAGGACTTATACTACTTGTCATCTCCACTATTGCCGGGCTTTCCGCGTATGACGCATATTACGAAGGCAAAATTTATCCCAATATCACCATAGATAACATAGATTTTGGGGGTAAAACGCCGCGTGAGGTGGAGGCATACTGGAAAAATCAAAACATCCCTTTTGCATCGTCCGTATTCGAATTCAAATTTGAAAATGAAACCGCGACCGTCTCCGGTGCGGATTTGGATCTCGGATATGATGCGACGTTGTCCGCCACACAAGCGTATGCCATGGGAAGAAGCGGACACTGGTTAGGGGACCTTACCACAAAATTTTTCCGGGGGGCCGTCAACATCACGCCGTATTTCCGTTGGAAAACCGATCTTGTGCGTACGACGCTCGACGATATTTCAGCGCGCATCGACATCCCTGTACAGGAAGCGCTGTTCCAGTTTAATAACGGACGGGTCACCGCATTCCGCGCATCCCGGGACGGTCGGGCAGTTCACAAAGAAGAAGCACTTGCGCGTTTCGATGAAGCTGTTAAGGCGCTGCCGCATGCACCTACGTATCACATCGTCATCAACCTCCCCGTCTATACTGCTCATCCTGTAGCGACGACAGAAAAAGCAAATTCATTTGGCATCAAAGAACTCATTGGCCGCGGGTATTCCGAATTCCAGGGATCAATTCCCGGCAGAATTCATAATGTCGCGCTAGCTGCAGCACGCATCAACGGCGTTCTGATCCCACCCGGAGAAACGTTTTCTTTTAACGACGCAGTCGGTGATATTTCTGCCGCCACAGGATACCAATCCGCTTACATCATCAAGGAAGGAAGAACCGTCCTTGGGGACGGCGGCGGCGTATGCCAGGTAAGCTCAACATTGTTCCGAGCGGCATTGAATGCCGGACTTTCGATACCGGAACGCCACGCCCACGCTTACCGAGTCCATTATTATGAAGAGGGAGGATTTAAACCGGGACTTGATGCGACCGTATTCTCACCGAGTGTCGATCTGAAAATCAAAAACGACACGCCTTCACACATCCTCATCCAAACCAAAACCGACACCAAAAATCTGACCCTCACATTTGAGCTCTATGGGACGCATGACGGACGCAGCAGTGAGATTACTAACCATATTGTATGGGGAGAAAGCCCGCCGCCGCCCGCGCTATATCAGGACGATCCCACGCTCAAGGCTGGGGTGGTCAAACAAGTCGACTGGTCGGCATGGGGAGCCAAAGCATCTTTTGCGTACAGGGTTACCCGCGGTAATGAAGTACTTGAGGATACCACGTTTGTTTCCAATTTTCGTCCGTGGCAGGCCGTATATTTACGCGGGACAGCCACACCATAACCATATGAAAAAAGTCCTGGTCGGCGGATGTTTTGATTTGCTGCATTTCGGCCACATCCAATTTCTCGCGTCTGCCAAACAACTCGGGGATCACCTTATCGTCGCTCTTGAATCTGATGAAAACGTCCGCCGCATGAAAGGCCCGACCCGGCCAATTCATACCCAAAAACAACGTCAATCTATGCTCGAAGCGCTCAGGGTAGTCGACGAGGTTATCCTACTCCCCCCGCTCAATACGGACGCTGGGTATGCCGCTCTCGTAACTTCCGTGCGTCCTGCAGTCATCGCGATCACGAAGGACGATCCCATGGAAAGCAAAAAGCGGGACCACGCTGCACTCATCAACGCCCGCGTTGAAATAATTGCGAAAATCCACACACCTTCAACCTCGCAACTTACCAAACTCCTTGGTCTCGAGTAAATCCCGTTCCATACGCACAAGCGTGTGTTAGCGTATTTCTTCGGTGCAGGGTAAAATAGGCTCATGCGCATTCTGGCAATCGAAACATCCTGCGACGAAACCGCTGCGGCAGTCGTAGAAAACGGCGTCCGCATTGTCACAAATGCGGTCGCTACGTCAAAGGAGATGCACGAAAAATACGGGGGGATCGTACCCGAAGTGGCCGCCCGCATGCAGCTTGAATACATTATTCCCGTTATTACGGAAGCACTTAGTCCATTGGCCCACGGCCATGACAACCGCGCAATCATAGAACACCATATCGACGCCATAGCTGTAACGGTGGGCCCGGGACTCGTCGGATCGCTTCTTGTCGGCGTGGAAACCGCAAAGACACTCGGGTTTGTCACCCATAAACCGGTGATCCCCGTCAATCATGTCCTGGCGCATATGTATGCAAATTTCATTAACACAACACGTGACGAAAACAACTACCTAGCAAATTCAGAAAAACCGGAAATACAATTTCCCGCAATATCATTGGTTGTTTCGGGGGGACACACAGAGCTCTATCTTATGAAAAACGAAAAGGATCTCATATGGCTCGGCGGTACCCTTGATGACGCGGCCGGCGAGTGCTTTGACAAAACAGCGCGGTTATTAGGGTTCGGTCATGGAGGCGGTGTCGCAATTCAGGAGGCAGCCAGATCATCCGCAGGTCACAAATCCCAATTCACCGGTCTTTTACCCCGACCCATGCTGGGAAAAGAAAACGTGTATAATTTTTCGTTCAGCGGACTAAAAACCGCAATCCTACGTGAAGTAACCAAACTCAAAGACCAAAATAAAATGGACGATCAGGCCATTGCCCAATTATCACAGGAAGTGCAGGAAACAATTACCGACGTCCTGGTCAAAAAAACACTCGGGGCGGTAGATGCATTGGGGGCAAAGTCTCTTCTTCTCTCCGGAGGGGTATCTGCAAACATTCGTCTCAGAGAAAAATTCGCGTCATCGCTCGTTTCCATAGGGTCGTCCGCTCCTCAATTACACGTCCCTCCGGTGGCACTTTGTACCGACAACGCCGTATATATAGCGAGCTATGCGTATTTTCGCGGTATAAAAAAGGACTGGAAGTCTATCACTGCGCATCCCGACCTATCTGTGGAAGTTTCCTCCTGATAATTTGTGCCTCCTCACGGCACCACGGAGAATATGGGGCCGGATTGGCATCCAGTTGGCCTAAAAATTCTACCCAGTCTATCCATTTCCAATCGTCCGTTTCTTCGGGATTTGGTTTGGGATTACCGTCATAATGCCCGATGATAATCGGACATATTTCGTTTTCGACGATACCGTTTACATCAGCGAAACGATACTTGTACGGAGATAATTCGGTAAGCGTTACCCCATGAATTCCCAATTCCTCCGAAAGTCTCCGCGTCGCCGCGCCTAGAGGAGTTTCGTTTGGTTGGAGATGTCCGCACACCGTGTTTGTCCACACGCCGGGAAATGTTTTTTTGGCAGACGCACGCTTGGTCAGGAGCAACTCCCCGCGTGAATTAAATAAAAACAATGAAAATGCCCGATGAAGCGGCGTATCTGTCGTATGAACCGTGTCTTTATCAGACACTCCGATCGGGTTATTCTCTTCGTCTACCAGTACAACAAGTTCTGACATTGTTAAATAAATTATAGCAGGCACGTAAGTTATTTTGGGTGGGACTACCTTGTAAGTGGGACCGCTTGGAATCGGACCAAGTACATCGATCTTATAGCAGGCACGTAAGTTATTTTGGGTGGGACTACCTTGTAAGTGGGACCGCTTGGAATCGGACCAAGTACATCGATCTTATAAGGATCGCGTTCTACCAATGAACTACGGTCCCCTACACTTTACACCCAAAATATTAATGTTCGTGCCTGATATATCGAAAACATCAATAGTAGAATCTACAATGGTTGTTTTCGCTATAAGGATCGCGTTCTACCAATGAACTACGGTCCCCACAAAATTCACCAAAACGATAACGTTGCCTGACAACGGAAACTATTACCCTAACGGTATAGATTGTATCAAAGCTGCAAGACGCGTGCTACTTACGCCTGAAGAAGTTCTTCCATGCGGGCCTCTATTTCATAGGAGCGTTTCTTGGTTTTGGCAAATATGATAAAAGAAAATTTCTGCATACGCAGTAAATTTTCTGACGTCAGGATGACACCCTCTTTGGTTTCTTTGTTATACAGTATAGGTAAAAGACGGTCGAACAGCTGTGAAAAAGTAAGCCGTTTGAGATGTGGAACCATATATCCGTTATTGGAAAAAAGATATGTATCGAACATAAAGTTCTCACCGAACAACGCAACTGCCGTCGCGTAGACGAAGGTTCCGCCGGTACTCCGCACGTTACTCTCTGCGACATAGATGTCTCCGTTTCTCCCCGCGACACAGTCGACATCAAAATATCCGCGGTATCCAGCCTGCGCAAATCTCTCTGCTATGTAAAAACCGGTATCCTTTATCTGTGCGGCCACCCTCTCCGGCATAATATCATCGCCTACCTCAATACCATGAAACTGCCCGCTTTTGTCTACAAGGACGCCACAATGATACAGAAAATCTATATGTCCGTTCCTCGAAATTTTAAATTCGACATTGGGGTTTCCTCCGGCGACGCTCATGCTTACCGGTATGAGTTTTTCTATGATAATCGGGAATTGCTGCCAATAGGCATCTTTTTTCAAAAGGTCGAATATTTTTTCCTGGCACGCATGAAATTCCACGGGTAAATCCCCGGGTCGAAATATCTCTACCCCAAGACCCGAATGACCTTTATTCGTCTTGATGACGACGCCCTGCTCTTTTATGTACCTAATAGCGGCAATTTTTGCAGCGTCCTCTATCCCGAAACAGATAACGCCGTCTGCCATTTTGAAATCCGGCTCCTCATTGCTGCTTTGTTGGGCAAGTTGTCTGATACCCGATTTACTGCCAAAAAAATTTACCGTCCATGCGTCCTCTTCATCCGGGGCGTCGGGCGTAAAGACGGTCAGTCCTTTTTCACGAAGCGAATGCACCAAATGAAGGAACGGCTGGCTCGCTGAGTAGCTGGTCAGCGTAAGTTTTTTTGTTGAGTTTGCCGCTTCAATAAGCGCGTTCATGATAGAAGGATCGTGGAGAATATCCTCACAAATAACGCCGCTATGTTGGCCGGTCGTTAACACGGTGAGCTTAGAGTCAGGAAACAACGAGCGAAAATATGCCAGAAACCGATCGCTCACACTTTGTGGTGTGATATAGAGAACCTCATCTTTTTCCCCGGCGAACTGAAACATCCGTGAGTCGCCCAAGTATCCGTTCTCAACAATTTCCGCACTCCGGGCGTCTGCGTTAGACATCGCAGAGATAAATGGCCACACGTCCTCAGACATGTTGAATATATATACGAGGACGTTATGCTTTTTCTCCGGAACAATTTCTGCTGTCGATCCGTTCATGAAATGAAAAATCTACTACAATAGTACCCCTGATTCGTATACGGGATTTACAGAGCATTACATGTTTTTTTTGTGTTGTAAAGAGAGGAGTTGTGGAAACAAATTTTATAATCTCGCCCGCTCCTGAATTTCCGCCTCAATAAGTTCGCGGGCTTGACCGTATTTCAATCGGGAGAGTTGAATAATCGCTTTGGCGACTTCCTTGTTTTGCTCAGCGGAAACAACCTTCATGTCTTTCGACAGATCGATACTAAACGGTTTGACTGGTTCATTATGTACGATTGTTTTGATATACGCATTGTATTTATCAATATTGATGAGATCAATTTCATTAAACGTCGGCTGATATTCATGCTGAAGATAATTCGCGTCCGTTACTCCAACACGGAATGTGATAAGCGTACCGACGTTTCCGAAAACGGCGTTTTTCACCTCTTCTTCCATTTGTCCGATAAATTGGTTGGCGACGGTAAGACTAAGTCGATATTTCCGCGCTTCGGAAAGGATTTGCGCGAAATCCGGAGTGGCGAAATTTTGGAACTCGTCGACGTAGAGATAAAAATCGCGCCGCTTATCTTCGGATACGTCCTGTCTGCTCATCGCGGCAATCAGTATCCTGGGAACCAGAATCAACCCCAAAAAATTACTATTCTCTTCTCCTAATTTACCCTTGGAAAGATTAACCAGTAATATTTTCCCTTCGTCCATAACTTTCCTGAAATTAAAACTCGACTGCGATTGCCCGATAATATTACGCATGAGCTTATTCGTGACGAAGCGTCCGAATTTGGAAACAATGTAATCAAGAACCTCTGATTTATGGAAATCCGCCGTCTGGGCGATTTGATCCGTCCAATAACGACGGATGATCGGATCCTGTACTTTGGGCAATAATTCCTGGACAAAGTTACTGTCGGTAAGGATGCGCACTACCTCGATAAACGTGCTTCCCGGTTCGCTCATTACCGTCAACATGGCGTTTCTGACTGCGTGTTCGAACCGCGGCCCGATAATGCCCGTTTTCTGCGGATCATACAACTTATACATAAGTCCCACGATAGATGTCACGACAAAATGTTTCTGCTCCTCCGTTTCCGCCTCCAACATATTGAGTCCCATAGGCCGTTCGGTATCCGAAGGATCAAAATAAATCACATCCTCCGCACGATCGGCCGGAATACGAGCAAGTATTCCGTCGATCAAATCCCCGTGCGGATCAATGACGGCAAGCCCTTTGCCGGCCTTGATATCCTGAATGACGAGCTCTTCAAGGAGTTGCGATTTACCCGTACCCGTTTTTCCAATGACGTACATATGACGACGGCGATCCTCATCACCTATATATATCGGACGATCCATACCCCTATATCTGGATATACCGATGAACTGACCGCTGGAAGCTATCTGCATCGGTGCCGGCGCGCGCTTGGCATTCAGCCAAAAAATATGGGGTGTTTCGACTGATTTATTCGGGAGATGATAAATGGTAGCTAACTCATCGCTGTTGAGCACCCCGTATTGTTTGAAAAATGGCAGATTCACCATGGGAAAATACCGGTAAATAAAATCGATCATAAAAAACTTCCTCATGGGATGTTTTACTTTCGAAAAATGATTATGATCCGAGGTAAACTGATGAAACGATGTAATGAGGTTTTCCAGATGTGCATCGGCGGCCTCTTTGGTTGTCGAGCTGACGACTAGCCGAATGACAGTGTTGAATCCAGGTTTCGAGACTTTCTGTTCAATGGATTCAAGCGTTTTCGGGTCGACCTTGAAGCTTGCTTTCTCGGGATTTGCTTCGTTTTTCTTCGTTTTGGATATGTATGATCTCCCAAGCCCCGCCCATTTGCTATCCGCCGGCTGAATAAGGATCTGAATGGCAGCCCCCTCGCCTTCGGACATTTTTGCAAGAACCGATGTCAGTGACGAAAGCGGATCTATCGGAAGATCGCGATATATCCGGATCGGGAGGTAATCGGAATTTTTGGGAGTAAGGGCAGCAAACGAGACTTTACCGGTTTCACTGAATATATTGTACTCATCGACGATTCTCAGATCCGCACCGGGATATGAACCGTGTATCTGTTTTTCAATCAAATCGACAAAATGTTTGGGCGCTGCGATATAAAACCGTATATCTTCACGCTTAGCCACTATCTCAAACGATATGTGCTCCTGTGGCTTGAGAAATGACCAAAATCCGCCATGATGAAGCGAGTGTAAACTGGCGAACATTTGTTCTGCTGCATCGATTTTTATCTCGTTGTCCCGCGGCGTCGCCACCTGAATGAGGGTATATTCCATGGAGTGTTTTTCCCGGTCACGATATTTCCACAAAATAAACAACGCGTATCCCAAAGCGGCAAACCCGATAAGACAAAACGTCAGGATTATAAGTGATATCCCCAATACTTCCAGCTGATAGGTGATGTCGGCAAATTCTAACGGCATAACATTATGATACTTTCGTTCGCACGGTTTTTCCGGAAATAGATGTGATCGTAAGGTGTACTTGTTGCAGCTGTCTCTTGCACCACTCGGCAAGCCAGCGCCATGACGAAAGAATACTCTGATGAAGTCCTTTGGCGATTTGGTCGTCGGTAAGTGGAAGTGCTATGGTCGGCGGAGGGGCAGCTATCGCGACGGAGTCTCCCAAAGGCGCTACTCCCATACGCTCAACGATTTTGGGCAACACGACCGAATCAGAGCGCATTCTCACGCCGGCTTTGGCAACCTCGGCCGGTAGCTCGGTTTCTTTACCAAATTCCGTAATAACAGGCGATTCGACCGGTGCGGGTGAAAGCGGGGCTACTTCTTTTGCCATGCTTCCTGTTCTCGTCTGCGGAGACGGCGGCGCAGGAGTCGATGATGATGTGCTAGGCAGGGTGTCCATATAATTCATTCTATCATGAAGCAAAGGCAAATATGATGCCTCGCTGTGGCAAATCTCCCTTTCTTCTTTTTCGCTTGGGGCGCCCCCCGTTCGTTTGCGGCACGGCGACCTGTACTCCCGGCTGGCCGGATTCCCGAAGCAACACAAGATACCGAATTATCGCAAGCATGATCCATGGAGCTTGTACTGTTTCACCTTGTGCTCCTGTCGCCTCTGTGTCCCGTACGCTGTCACGATGCGCTTTTTTTGTTTTATTGGCATGTGGCACTTCCGACCTCGCAGGGTATGACACGATCCACGAAAGAATGAGTGCAAATATGAAGCGTCCGGTAATTATGGTCCTATGTTCCAGCGTATTCTCTTGCGCGGTAGCCACATCGGGAATTGCGATACGCCGCTTGTCTTGGTCCGAACGCGGATAAGGAGCCGGTAGCGGAAGAAAAAATAGCCGCGCAAGAACCTGCATGACTTCAACCCATTGGGGCACGTTCTTTTGGGCCGGTATGGTGTTTTTTTCAATGCCGCTATAGCGTTTGCCCTGAATGAAGGTGTCAGTGCGATGTAACTCAGGAACCGATGTCATCAAGCCTACCTTCTCACGTGGCGACCCTCCTAACACGCCATTCATCCTGGTAATAAATGCGCGCCACATGATCTCTACAGGAGACCCCGAAGATATGCGTTCTTTCTTTATGTGGTTCCGCAAAATTTCTGGCGCTCCAGATTTAAGCCTCTTCTCAATATTCTTTTCTGCTTCCCCAAGGAAGGCAAACCAATGCATCGTGGCGACAGATGCCACCGGCAATACGGGTCCGTAGGCTATCATAGTTTGTGTTATCCACCATTCGGACAATATGGATTTTGGATCAACGAGTGACGAGCTCTTCTCCGGGGAAATTACGGTTATTTTTTTCTCACCCGCAGGGGAATGTTTCCCTTCTTTTGTCACACGAAGCGAATTTTTGCTGTTCCCAGGTTCAATTCTTATTGGTTTTGTGTCAGTTTTTCGCACGTAGGGGACGCTGTTTTTCTGTTTCAGCGCTTGGATTTTATCTTCGATTTGATCGCGTACATAGGCGGCAATACGGGAGACTGAGTGGGCTGCATCAGCGATAGCAGGATTATGAGAAATCTGTTCCTGAGAGCGAACTGTTCTTGTCTCACGCGCGTAAGATACGGTCTTATCCCCGGCGAACTGGGCTATAGCTATAGTGCGGATATCTTCGGCATAAATGGATCCCTTCGTTACAAAAAAGTGCGCATACGAATTTGTCTCTTGTGGTCTATCTTCCTGAGTACTCTTACCATGGAACTCAGAAAGATGATGCATAAGATCTTTTGCTTCTTCCGAAGAAAAATCTTTGCCGGTCGTCGCGTATAAATCGATCTGCTGCGATATCACGTCGCCGCTTTCTGACTTTTGCCAAACCTGGACGTAGCGCACGGCATCCGGATGAGACAACACACTCACGAACCCGTTTGACGAACCGTGTACCAATTTATCCTGCATAAGAAGCTGCGCCTCATGTTCCTGTTTGTTATACGCTTGGGGATTCCCGACGAATTCCGAATATTCTTTGGTGTGCTCCCACAGTTGTGAAAGCGTCACCATTTTTCCTCCGTACTCGGTTGCAAGCTCCACGCTTCCTGTACTTGTTTGTATGGGGCGCCAACGCACGACGGATTCTTCGTGAGCAGCCTCTTTGTGTTCGTAGGACAAATCCTGCGCAAGACGCGCTTTAAACCGGTCGACGGCATGTTCATGAACCTGTGCGTGACTCCAATCTGGATGTTCAAGGGCAACTTCCGGCTCTATAAAATGCATGAGGGAATATGTGGCTGCCTCAGAATTGAAACTGTGGTCCCCCCGCCAAACGGGGGCATCACCCTCTCCGTCGGTGTCTCCGATAACTTGTATACCCCGAAGTGTCATACGGTCTATATACCGTTCATGTTGCTCGGAGTCACCACGCATTTGCCGTGTAAACCGCGAAGAAATATCGTATGTCGGAGATGGTTTCTCCATAAATGCTCCTGCTCGGGATTTGCAAGGGAGAGTTCCGGACTTTCCGCCAAGCAGCGGATTACCGTTGCGGCACAGTCGCTGAATTACACAGCGTTCCTCATGCCCTTACGTATGCTTCTTTTTACTTCTTTTGCGACGTCCGGTCAATACCTGACCAGGTTACTTCAACAATACCTGCTTCGTGATTTATAAATCTGGCGAGCATAAAAAGCAGATCCGATAACCGATTGAGATAGATAAATATTTTCGGATCGACTTCCTGTTTTTGCCCCAATGCTACCGTTTGCCGTTCGACTCTCCGGCATACTGCCCGAGACAGGTGAATCTCGGACGCGAGTTTGGTTCCTCCCGGGAGGATAAAATTTTTGAGTTTCGGCAATGTATCATCAAGGATATCTATCCGCTCTTCCATTTCCTTGACCCGGGTAAGGATGTGCTTCAAATCCGTCGTCCAACCTGCAAGATGACTCCCTATCGTAAACAGGTCGGATTGTATTGCAGAAAGAAACGCCTGTACGTCGGGAGACTGTATGTCGCTTGCGACTTTGCCGATCCAGGAGTTCAGCTCGTCTATGGATCCGTACACATCCACAAGCTCCTCACACTTGAGTACACGCTTGCCGCCAAAAAGTGACGTAGATCCGGTATCACCGGTTTTTGTGTAGATAGGCATACGTTTTTTTATCGTTCCCGATGTAACGAGCGGTGATACCACCGTTAACACTCCGAATACCCGCATGAGTAGCATTTCTTGCAGGACTCCTCAAAGACAAGGCTCCCTTCACCGCAGCTCGGACACAAGTCGACCGTCACCATACGGCGCTCGGTAAGCAACATCTGGGTTGCCGGCACCGTCATCGGCTTGTCTGCCGGCTCTACATTCGGCCCGGGTGTCGCCGGCACGTGACCGTTACCATTGCTATTTGCCGTATGTCCATTTGCCGAAAGAGGATTAATCGGAGCATCAACCCTGTGTTTTGCAAAAAATCCGAAATGCCGATCGATCACTTTTGCCACGGCATCAGGCAATGACCGGACTCTGTTCTCCCCAAATCCCAAACTTCTGGCTCCCCCGATTCCGATAAGCTCACTCGCTACTCTATGTGCACGTTCCATTGGGGAAATCGGCGAGGCGACCCGAAGGACCAGTGAAATCAATCTTCCCATAGCTTCCGCCATGGCCGTCACATCGCTTCCTGCCTTCCCGACGTTTACAAATACCTCGAGAGGCTGTTCTCCGCCGTTGGTGTTTATCGTGATATACGCCTGCCCCATAGGGGTTTCCAGCTGATACGTCGACCCGTGTACCACGGCAGGTCTGGGCTTTACCTCGGCGGTCATCATGGGGGACGCAACCTGCTTCACTTCTTCCTTTTTAGTTTCTTCCTCCTTGCGCACCAATACGCCTTCCCGACTCCCCTCGCGCATATATGCAATTCCTTTGCATCCCAATTCATATGCGAGCGTGTACAAACGCTTGACGTCTTCTATCGTGTGCGTCTTCGGGGCGTTGACGGTTTTGGAAATCGATGCGTCGACATACTGCTGAATAGCCGCCTGTACGCGCACATGATCTTCCGGAGACAAGTCGTTTGCCGACACGAAATATTCCGGCCGATCCTCACGGGTTGGCTCTCGACCGTGTTCGATTTTAAACGTCTGGAACCATGCTTCATACAGCGGATGCCGGAGGATATGTTCGCCAAGCCGATCCCGGCGGATAAACTCAAATTCATACACCGGCTCTATGCCGCTTGAGACACCCGCCATAAGCGACGTGCTCCCTGTCGGCGCCTGCTGCAGGATAACGGAATTTCGCACGCCGTACCGTTTCATCTTTTTCCGGATTGTCTCCGGCAATTTTTTTATGAAATACGCATCCAGATGCTTTGATTTGTTTATTTTGGGGAACGCACCTTTTTCTTTTGCCAGCTCCACCGACGATTCATAAGCGGCATCCCGAATGATCCTGTATATTTTGTCGATAACCGAAAGGCTTTCCTCTGATCCGTATCGGAGCTTCATCTTAATCAAGGCGTCTCCAAGTCCCATGGTGCCGAGGCCGATCCGGCGCTCGCCATGAAGCTGTACTTCTTTTATCTGGTCAAAGACATAATAATCCGCATCAATTATGTCGTCCTGGAAACGGACTCCTATTTTGGCTACCTGGGCAAGGCGCTCGAAGTCCATTTCCCCTTTATCGTTGACAAGGGCTGCAAGATTGATCGACGTCAAGTTGCATACCCCCCAGTTCGGTAGCCCTTCTTCGCCACAGGGATTGACGCAGTTGACGTATTCAAAGTACGAATTGTTAAACCATTTATTGTACCGCTCCATAAACACCACCCCTGGCTCGGCGCTTTTCCATGCAGCGGTAGCAATGAGATCCCAAAGCGCCCTGGCTTTTACGGTTTTCTGGACAATGGGCTTTTTGCCAAGTGCGATCCAGTTAGGCAGGTACCCATCCCATTTCGTGTCATAATCCGGATCGTGAGTATCAGGAAAACAGAGATTCCAATCCTCATCCTTTTTGACCGCCTCCATAAAAGCATCGGAAACGCACACGGAAAGATTCGCGCCGTTAATCCTGTGGAGATCCTGTTTTACGGTGATAAATTCTTCTATGTCGGGATGCCAGTCCCACAACATCAGCATGAGTGCCCCTCTGCGGCTCCCTCCCTGCTGGATGATGTCTTTTGTCGCGACGGAAAATAATTCCGCCCAATTGCAGGGACCGGAAGAAAACCCATTTACCTTTTGCACGCGCGAACCCCTCGGGCGAAGACTTGAAAGATTGATACCAACTCCCCCGCCCCGTGACATGATCTCTACCATTTGCGAAAGGGTTGCGAGGATGCCTCCGCGCGAATCATGCGGACTCGGGATAACGAAACAATTATAAAAGGTGACTTTGTACCCCGTCCCTGCACCGGAAAGAATCCGTCCACCCGGGACAAGTACGAAATCACGCATGGCGTCATAGAACTTCTCTTCCCAGAGTTTGCGGTCTTCTTTTTTTTCTATCAAAGCAACTGCACCGGCGACCCTGCGCCACATTTCTTCGGGCGTCTGCTCAATAGCCGTGCCCTGTTCGTCTTTCCTGGCGTAACGATCAGCAAATACGGTTTTTCGGATTCCGGTAAGATTTGTATCCATATAGTTATTTCTTTTTGATAAGTTTTTTTAGCTCACCCTCGAATTCATCGAGATCGACAAATTGTTTAAATACGCTTGCAAACCGAATATAGGCTATCTTATCCAATTTCTTGAGGCGCTTGGCCACCAGCTCTCCTATTTTCTTGCTCGGTAATTCCGTCGTATTCCCGCCGATAAGCTCCCGCTCCACCTCGTCGACAATTCTCCGTACGTCATCGCCTTTTAACGTCGTCTTACCGCTCGCCCGCCAGATCCCCCGTTCGAGTTTTTCCCGGTCAAACGGCTCGCGCCGCTTATCTTTCTTAATCACGGTAAGCGGCACCGTTTCAATCCGTTCATATGTCGTAAACCGCTTCGCGCACTTGCTGCAGCCTCTTCTTCGTCTCGTGACGGCAAGATCCTCGCTATCTCTTGTTTCTATGACCTCCGTGTCGTTGTTCGTGCAATATGGACATTTCATCGTAGATTCCCTAGTTTCCGCTTGTTTATCGTGAAATCAAAAAACACTATATTTGGTGTGCTCAAAAATCCTAAAGCACTAACAGTGGTGAGTCAACTGGCAATTTCTATATCAAATCACCCCAACGCAAAAAGCTAGCCTCGTGAAAAGTTTTTGAGGGAAAAGTACGGTGAATCGTATAGCAAAATAGCTGTAGACTATTCTTTTTTGCCGTACTCACACAGTTTTTTATGACCGAAGGACAGATTCTCTTTCCTATATGCACGACCCCGGTGACAATTTTCGTATACGATTATTTTACCTCAACGCCTGACAATTTCTGAACTCTTGCCGCAATCGCCTCAATCCCACTCGTCACTTCCCCGGAAGCTGATAATACCTCCTTATGCTTTACGAGAGAAAGAGTAAATTTCTCTACCAAGTGCCCCGGCACCGAACCCCCCGACTGGGCAAAGCCTTCAAGAAGGGTAATTGCCTGTGTCCGGCTAACAAGCGCCTCGGCATACGCCTGTCGGGCATCAGTTGTTTTTCCCATGGCGGCAAGCGAAACACCCATGTTGAGCTTCTTGTCGGCTTGCAGAATATAGAACTCCGACTTGCTAATGGGATCTGTAATCAACAATTCTATAATCCGATCGCGTAAATTCTTGAATATGTATAACGGATGAATCGGAAGGATTCCCGGAAACGGCAACATGTATTCGATAATCGTAGGCGTTGGCGTAGCTATGGGAGAGGGAGATATCGCCAAGCGTGGTGACGTAGGCTTTGCCGCATAAACACTGCTTCCCAAAAGTACAAGTGCCATGTGCATCACTACCACACTAAACCCAATTACGCCGATTATTTTTTTCATGTCTGGCCTCCTTTTTTGTCTAGCCCCATTGTACTCGTTTCCTCTCTATTGGCAAGCGTTGCGACGTCTTTGGGCATCACCCCGATCATGGAGCAAATTTCGTTCTCCAGCGCTTTGACTTTCGGGTATGCTGCATCAAGAGTATTCACCGCCTCAGGCGGCAACATCTCGTCCCGCCATAAGTGAAACCGCTCATCTACGGTGATAATAGAAAGCTTGACCATTTTGTCAGAAAGATATAACAGTTTTTCCTCAATCGTCTTGGGTGCGATAGTTTGATCAAGTATCGCATGAAGAGGATGTGTTCTGACCATGTCGGCGATTTCCCCAAATCCCTCCTCCCGAAGAATTCTCACTGCTGCGTCAGGGTGACGCTCATGGGGAAGCTTGTGTGCCATTTTGTCAATATCGTGAACGAGGGCAGCTGCCTCCAGTAAACGGACCCGGACGGTTATATCATGGTGCTGCTTCTCCAGTTGGGAAGCAAACCAGGTTGCTGTTTTTGCCACAAGCCGGCAATGGAGCTGTTTATAAGGGGGGAGATTGTGTTGTTTCCAAAGAACCGCCACCTGTTCGTATGTGGGAATCATAATGATCACTGTTTGTTGCTATTCGACAATTATATATATCCTGTATAGACAAGATAAATACGAGATTACGGGTACTTTATATACTCTCGATGCTTTTTTGCTTTTTTTCAGGTGCTTTTTGGCTGCCCCGTCAGCTTATAATACCCAAGTGCTTGCAGCACCAATTCGAGGGTCTGACTCGGACCATGTGAGTAGGTGTTAATAACCAGGTCATAATATTTCGGATCCCAAAAATCATCAACTCCATAAAGCCTCTTCCATTTTCCGATATTGGCATCTTCACGCTGGCGCAGATGTTCCTTGGCATCCTCTACCGTTGCGTTATCCCGGTTCACAATCCGGTCGATGCGAAGCGAGTCGTCACACATAAGCAACACCTTAAGCACATGTGCATACCCTCGGGCGTTCCACCCCGCGATCCAACTTTCGACTGCCATATGAATGTCCGGGCTGGATATTTTTTTCCGGAGTGCTTGGTCTATCTGATAATCGACATCGTCACCGTAATCAGTGGCCAAATGATGTTTAGGATCTTTCGGATCGTGCTTCCCCTGTTCTATGGAAAATTTTCTTGACCAGTCGCCGCCGGAAAAAAAGTCCCAGCCGAACGGCTCCAAACAGGGACGGAGATTCTTAAGAAGCGTGCTTCTGCCTGCTCCTGGTCGCCCGGAAATGGCGACGCTTGCATACTTCAAATCGGATAGCACTTTACTCTCACCCATACAGCTATTATAGATACACACTATTACGAGTCAAGGGAGACACTTACGTTCGTTTCGCAAAAAACGCTGCAATTGACAAAAGCTGTCCCTTACGCACATACTATCGTATGCGGATCCAATATCTTTCTGTTACCTGGAAAGACTACCACTCGCTCTCCCAAAAAATCGCCGCTGCAATTCTTTCCCATGATAAACCTTTTGACATAATCATCGCTATTGGTAGGGGCGGACTGACGTTCGGACATCTGCTGTCGGATTTCCTGCGTATCCCTATTTGCTCGATCACCATACAAAGCTATACGGATATCCAAAAGCAGGGAGAGGTCCGCATCACCGAAAAGCTTTCCCTGGGAATCACCGATAAGCGCGTGTTACTCGTCGATGACATCGCCGACACCGGTACGACACTCAAGCGAGCGGTTTCCTATTTGGAGGAATTTACCCCGGCAACCATTACGACTGCCACTCTTTTTTATAAGCCGCACTCCTCGGTTCGTCCCGATTATTTCGCCAAACTCACTTCCAAATGGATCTTGCAGCCGTTTGAAGTCACCGAATGGATATATACGTTCAGCAAAAAAATGGCGTCAGAAGGCAAATCAAAAGCAGAAATCCAGACTTTTCTCGAATCGCTTGGCTACACAGGCGATCAGATTAAATTCGTTCGCAGGCATCATCTCCGCTAACTCTTTCTTTTTTTGACTCTCGAAACCGTCTGCTACCGGCCCCGGAGCTTTATTTACTTACGCTTCCTGATACTCCGTCAAACCTGCCGACTACCCGGGGGAATTTATGATTTGCCCCGAGATTGTTGACCATAAGCATCACATGGCCTGCGGCTCCGAAGTTACTGCTCGCATCGGCTCCAACCCGGATAAAATCTGTGTCGTTGTCTCCCGTGCGGTAAAATGCAGCATATTTGTCCCCGGTCCGGACAAGCCGAAGTGTGAGCTTTTTCACTTTGGCATCCAGATTTACACTCGCAGTTTCTGCGAGCGAACCGTCCGGCGCCCGCACCACGAACACGAGCTTACTCACGGTGTTGCCTGATACGACCCAACGGAGGTTGCTGGCTTCGTCATCCACATTGCCGGCTGAGACAAATCCCAATGCCGCAAAACCGCTCCCCTCTCCGACAACGGTCGGCTTATACACGGTTGTGTTAAGTGTAAAATCCTTGTGCTCGGGAATGACGGGTGAGGTCCTCACAAGCCGCGCATATCGTGGCTTATTGTTCACTCCTCCCGATGCAAGGGACATGATCAAATTATCGTTCTTATTCTCATAGACTTGCGCTCCGTCTGTTTTGTATACCTTCCAATATTTGCCCATGGCTCCGTCGGAAAAAGCGTCAGAAAAACTTACGCGCGAGCTCGGATCCCCTTCCCAACCGATACGTACCTGATCCAGGCGTCCCACAACCTTCGGAAACTTACCGCCCGACCCGGTGTTGTTCGTGAATAAGGAAACTCTGCCCTCATTACCAAGTGTTACATTTGTTTCGTGTCCCAAGGGTATCCAATTGCTATCCCCGCTTAAATCGTTGCCCAACTTATAAAATGCACGGTATTTTTTGTTGATCCGGTCAAGACGCAAGATTGCGATATTACCTGCGATATTCACTTGTTCCGTCTCCAATCTCGTTCCGTCGGCACCATTTACTACAAAAACGGCGGTACTTTTCGTGCCGTTCACTTGCCAGCGAACGGTTGCCGCTTCGTCGTCGTCCGATCCTTTGGAAGAAAACCGGATCCCGGTCATACCAACGCCTTCGCCCGTAACGATAGGACGATAGGCTACAACCATGGCACGGAAATCACCGTTATCTTTGAACAACTCGTTAAATGTCAGGGATCCGCCGCGTGCTTTGTGGTTTATCCCTCCCGCCGGAATATCAAACCTCAAATTATCGGTGGCGGTTTCGGAAACCGTAACCCCCTCGGACTTAACGACTGTCCATTTCTCGGGGTTTATCACACCGTCTTTAAATGCGTCGACAAATGATTCGGTAATTTTGGGATTTGCCTGTGAAGCTTTGGATTTGGTAATTGTCGTGATAAGCGTCGAAAAACTGCCACTAAGGACAAACACCGTGACGAGTATCACCATAAGGGTGACAAACGACACGACCGACAATATATTCTGTTTACCGGCTGACGGTTTTTTGGCCATAGCAATTATTCCTTTCCTACATATACCAGTACAGCTCATTTACGTATCCCTTGTCAAGGAAGTAGGGGGAGTATAAACGCTATGATCAAACTGCACCTCTCAACGCTTCATTGAGGTTTATTAAGTACGATCGGCCGGAGCCTGCTCATCGCCTCCAAACTATAACGCACTCCCTGGACGCCTACGCCGGAGCGCTTCACTCCCAAAAATGGAAAATGATCAGGACCACGCTGCGGACTGCCGTTTATCTGGACAGTGCCGACGTTGAGCTTTTTGGCAAACACCAACCCGCTTCCTTCATCTCTGGTAAATATACTTGCCTGAAGGCCGTACGCCGATCGGTTAATGATTGCAATTGCTTCGTCAAAAGAAGCGACGTCGACAAATGACACCACAGGGCCGAACGTTTCTTTAGCGATAATAGGCATGGACGGCAACACCCCGGTAAGTACGGTCGGCTCTATCATCGCTTTGTCCCGTTTCCCGCCGGTAACGACGGTGGCTCCGTTTTTGACCGACGAACTGATCGCTTCTTCTATACGCATGGCGGCAGCTTCCGAAATAACCGGACCGACCAGCTTGGTCTCCGGGCTCCTGGGATCTCCGGGGTGAACCATTTCCGGCATGGTCTTCATCACCTGCGCCACCAGCTGCTCACGGATAGCGGGAGTCGTAAGTACATATTTAATACCGGTACACCGTTGTCCGCTGTAGGCAAACGCTCCTTTTATAATTTCCCTGGCCGCAACATTCATATCCGCATCAGGCATCACGACAACGGGGTTATTGCCCCCGCATTCAAATAACAACGGCTTCATCGCTGCTTTACCCGCGATAGCGACTCCCGTATCCGAGTTACCGGTAAATGCGACCATGGAGACACTCGGGTGTGACACGATATAGTCACCGATTTCTTCTCCTGTTCCGGTTACCGTGGAAATCACTCCGGCGGGGACACCTGCTTTTTCGAAAATTCGGACCAAATGGAGCGCGGATATCCCTCCTTGTGTCGGCGGTTTTACTACCACGCTGTTTCCCATAAGAAGCGCGGGGGCTATTTTGCTTGCAGACAAATTTACCGGGTAATTAAACGGCGCTATAGCAAGCACTGTGCCGTAGGCAACCCGCTCAATCATCGCAATTCTTCCTTTTTCAAACCCCGGGAAATTATCGCTATCCAGCGTATTGCCTTCTATGGACTGCACCTCATCGGCGAAATAATCGATAAGGTCAGCAGTTCTTACTATCTCCCCTTTTGCTTCTTCCGCAGATTTTCCTACTTCCCGAACCAACAGTGCAATCAGATAATCCTGATAGTGTCTTATCCAATCAGCAGCCAGATGAACGATCCCCACGCGTTTATTGAGCGGAGTAGCTTCCCATGCTGATTGTGCTGCGAGCGCCGTACGCATGACCTGATCGATTTCTTCATGGGTGAGAATCGGCATGGTACCGACAAGGCTTCCGTCTATCGGGGAAATAACGTCTGCGGTTTTTCCGCTCAAGCCCGGTTTCCAGGAGCTGCCGTCAAAATAATGAAACCGCGGGGGAGTTTGTTGGTTGCTGATATCAGCAAAAAAATCGGCAGGCATGCACTCAGTATATAGGGAACCAGAACCTCAAGCAACCCGCTTAATGACAACCGCGGTCATGTTCTCTTGTGATCCGTTTGTCGCCGCGCTTGAAAGAATTGCGTCTACGGCTCTCGCGGCATCTTCTGCGAGATTGCCCGCAAGTCCCATGCCGGTTTGGATATCCGAGGGAGTCAAATAATTCCCACATCCAGCCGAAGTAAGCATCAGGACATCACCCGCTTTCATGGGGCCGGTCACATACTCTGGGACTATTCCCAATCGCTGAATGCCGAGCATTCTGCGTTTTGACGTATCATACGGAGCGCTGTCACGGGTAAGCTTGGTCACGGCGCTTCCCGAGAGCATCCAGGCACAAGTTTCTCCCTTATAGCCCAACCAATATGTTTTGGAGCCGATCATAAGAACCGTAAGCGTAGTCGATAATCCTTCCGTAAATCCGTGCTCCCGCTGTTTTTGCCAAATGGACAAATTCGTCGAGCGAAAAATCCGCTTCATAAACAGCTTTTTGTCCAGCCAATAATATCGGTGCTGACGAATATGCTTATATCCCCAAATCGCCGTTTCACAAGCCAAACGTGCGGCCGTATCGCCGTGCGGCATATCCTTATTACCGTCAGCCAGCACAAAACACTCATCATTAAAATTCATGAAATAATCTTCCTGAACAGGAGCTCCTCCCAAGCGTTGACTGGCGGCAAATACAAGCGCTTCCTGCGGTTGTTCCCGCCGGAGCGCGTAAGGATTAGGAAGTCGCATACGTACGTTTAAAGGGAGGCAAATCGTTTCTCAACGTGGCTCCAGTCAACGACATTCCACCACTGAGTGATATATTCTGCGCGGACGTTTTGATACTTGAGATAATATGCATGCTCCCACACATCCAGACAAAGAATGGGATGCTTGCCTTCCATAAGCGGATTATCCTGATTGGGGGTATCGGAAATAGTAAGACTCCCCTTTTCCACATTTAACCATACCCATCCGCTCCCGAAGCGCCCCAATCCCGCGGACGAAAATTTTTCCTGAAACTGCTCGAAATTTCCGAATGCGGTATTTATCGCTGTGGCAAGAGCGCCCGCCGGAGTTTTTTGACGGGTAGCGGGCGGCCCCATAATATCCCAAAACATCGTGTGATTGACGTGTCCGCCCCCGTTGTTTCTCACTTTCATACGTATGGATTCCGGAACTCGGGACAGATCACAAAGAAGCGCCTCTGCGGATTCTTTGAGTAAGGCATCCTGACCGGCAAGCGCGTCGTTTAAATTTTTGACATACGCTGCGTGGTGCTTATCATGATGGATCTGCATGGTCCGTTCATCTATAAACGGCTCGAGGGCACTATACGCATATGGCAACTCCGGAAGTGTAAACATACATGGTGCCTCCTTACTACATTATTATATAATGTCCCCATGGCGATTCCTAGGACACAACCCAAACATATCGGTAAATGGATCTATACACGGCGCAAACTTGCTTTTTGGCTCCTCCCTGCGTTCCTGATCGGGGCATTCTATTGGGTAATCCTTCGCGATCTTCCCTCCCCTGCCAAGCTCGGACGCTATGATGTACCGATCGCGACAAAAGTCTATGACCGCAATGGCACGCTGCTATTTGACATCTTCGTGGGACAAAACCGTTCCCCTGTCCCGCTTGCCGACATACCCAAGGTCGTGCGCGATGCCACTATTTCCATAGAGGACAAAAACTTCTATAAGCATTCGGGTATTAATCCTATCGGAGGAATCGTTCGCGCACTCTATGCTTCGATACTCAACAAAAAACTCCAAGGCGGATCAACCATAACCCAGCAACTGGTCAAATCTGCCCTCCTCACCCCCGAACGCACCATAACGAGAAAGCTAAAGGAATTTTTGCTCGCTCCCACCGTCGAACTTCTTTACTCGAAGGATAAAATTCTCGAAATGTATCTCAATACAGTACCCTACGGGGGTACTGCCTGGGGGATAGAAACTGCCGCCGAAAAATATTTCGGCAAATCCATAAAAGAAGTGACGCTGGCGCAAGCCGCAATTCTTGCCGGGCTTCCACAAGCCCCAACGCTGTATTCGCCATTCGGAGCACATCCTGAACTCGCCAAAGAACGGCAGCTCGAAGTACTGCGCCGCATGACCGATGACGGCTACATTACCAAAGATGAAGCAGACGCTGCAGCAAGTGAACCTATCGAGTACAAGCAGGAAACGGGCATCCAGGCTCCTCACTTTGTGATGTATGTGAAAGAGCAGCTTGTACAAAAATACGGCGAAAGTTTGGTAGAGCGCGGCGGACTCAAGGTGACCACGACGCTGGATCTCGATCTTCAAAATTACACCCAAGCCACTGTCGCCGCCGAAGTTGCTAAGCTCAAAAATGTCCGGGTCGGTAACGGGGCAGCACTTGTCACCAAACCGTCTACCGGAGAAATCCTTGCTATGGTGGGATCGGTGGATTATTTTGCGACGCCCTCGGGATCATTTAACGTCACGACGGCACTTCGTCAGCCCGGCTCCTCGATCAAACCGATCAACTATGCAATCGGTATCGAAAACCATATCGTCACCCCCGCCACCATGTTTCTCGATATCCCCACCTGCTTTGCAAATGTCGTCGGTCAACCTGCATATTGCCCCCGGAATTACGACGGTAAATTCCGAGGCCCTGTACAACTTCGTTTTGCCCTGGGTAATTCGCTCAATATTCCCGCCGTCAAAATGCTTTATCTCAACACGGTCGCCGATATGGTTGCGTCTGCATCGGCGTTCGGACTGGATACGCTCACCGACCCGTCCAAATACGGACTCTCTCTCACGTTGGGCGGCGGCGAGGTCCGCATGACAGACATGGCGGAGGCTTTTTCCGTTTTTGCAAATGCAGGACTACGGCATGATCTTGTGTCCATTCTCAAAGTCGTCGACAAAAACGGTACTGTACTCGATGAATACAAAGACCCCAACCTCGGCAAGGATATCCCCTCCCAACTATTACTTACCGGTACGCGCGTCACCAGCCCGGAAACGGCGTTTCTTATTTCTCATATTCTGCTCGATAATAATGCGCGCATGGAAGCCTTCGGGCCAACCTCGTCGCTTGTTGTCCCGGGCCATGCGGTATCAGTCAAAACAGGAACAACAAACGATCTCCGCGACAACTGGACAATCGGATATACGCCGCAATTTTTGGTAGCTACATGGGTGGGAAACAATGACAATTCGCCCATGAACAATGCGCTCGTTTCGGGTGTTACCGGAGCCGCTCCCATTTGGAATAAGATCATCAAGCGGGTACTAGAAGGAAAGCCGGATATTTGGCCGAAACAACCGGACGGCATCGTTGGAGCACGGGTATGTACCACTACGGGACTACTTCCTCCCAATCAGCCCGGATCGGAGAGTCAGGGAACAGATCCCGGCAACCAGCCGGATGACGTGCTCGGGTGTCCGACGCGATTCGAATACATTATAAAGGGAACAGCCGCCCGAAGCACAAACACAAGAAGCATGGTTGCTATCGACAAAGCAACCGGAGATTTGGCACCCGCAAATCAGACCGATAACATCGAGATGCAAGAACATTCCATAGCCTGGGACGGTATTACCCGGTGGTGTCTTGACTGTGTACATCCCGAGGGTAAACCGGTCATCGTGAAATAGCCCCTTGTCTCAGAGCCATATGACGTGATATAAAAAATGGCGCTATGACGCGCCGCAGCTCACAATCATCTGAGAAACCCCTTTTTTCTCCCATAACCCAAATTGTATTGTTTACTATTCTCTCACTTATCTCTATCGGAAACGGTCTGCGCGTAGTTATTTCTACGTTCATACGGATCGTCACGTCACTTACCGGTCATGTACTGACGTTAACACGGGAGGTAACCAGCGGAGGAACAAGCTGGATGCATGAAAAATTCGCTCCGGTCGTCAAACATAACAAGCCCGGGCGCCCGAAACGGACGCGGTCTATTTCTCCTAAGCTATTTCTCACTTGGGCCGATAAACGAATTACCCGGTTTATAACGTCAGTCACGGCGTTTGTTCCCACTCTTCGGCTGCCGCGCATTATCCTTCCCAAAATTACGATGCCGCGCTTTAGGTTCCCGAAAATTTCACTCCCGACAACTCCTCACGCCCCTCTCTCTCCTGCACCGATACCCCGCCGCACCAAACCGGTCTCCATAGCAGCAACGGCCTACACCAAAAAAACTCATGTGCAATCGTTTGTCGTCGGAGTCTTACTTACCGTAGGATTTATATTCCTGCCGTATAATGCATGGCTCTTCCTCAAATCGCTTCCAAACCCCCAACTCCTCACACAACGCGATCTGGAGGTAAGTACCAAAATTATGGACAGGAACGGCCAACTTCTGTATGAAATCTACGTAGACCAAAACCGCACGCCGGTAAAACTCGAAGACATTCCACTCGTCGTCAAACAGGCAACCATTGCCATAGAAGACCAGGATTTTTATCATCATCCGGGTTTTTCCATACGTGGCATCCTTCGGGCGCTTTCTGAGATTACCATACACAAGCAAATTCAGGGAGGATCAACGATTACCCAACAATTGATCAAATCGGCATTACTCACTCCCGAAGTGAGCGTCATACGGAAAACCAAAGAAATTATTCTTGCGTTTTGGGCGGAACGCATATTTTCGAAAGATCAAATATTTGAAATGTACCTAAACCAGGTTCCGTATGGCGGCACTACCTGGGGAATAGAAGCGGCCGCACAAACGTATTTTCATAAATCAGTGGCCCGGCTCACACTTGCAGAAGCCGCTCTTTTGGCAGGACTTCCGGCAGCCCCAAGCGAATATTCACCATTTGGCAGCCACCCGGAAAAAGCACTTGTCCGCCAGAGAGAAGTACTCGACCGCATGCAGGCAGACGGGTACATTACCGAAGAACAAAAACAACAAGCACTTGCCAGTCCGATACAATTTGCCCAACCGAGAATCGGCATCAGGGCGCCGCACTTTGTCATGTATATCAAGGACTTACTCGAAAAAACGTACGGCCCGAGACTTGTGGAGCGCGGCGGACTCCGGGTTATCACATCACTTGATCTTGCCATACAGGAAAAAGCCGAAGAAATAGTCAAAACGCACGTTGATTCGCTTGCTAACCTTCAGGTAGGGAACGGGGCGGCAGTGATCACGAACCCGAGAAGCGGTGATATTCTCGCCATGGTCGGAAGCCATGATTATTTCGACGTCGCACACGACGGAAACGTCAACGTCACAACAGCCATGCAGCAACCCGGTTCGGCCATAAAAGTTGTCACCTACGCCGCCGCCATGGAAACCGGCATGACTGCCGCCACCATAATAAACGATGCGCCCATTGTCTATCAAAATACCGGAAGCCCCGCATACGCTCCGGTCAATTATGACGGCAAATTCCACGGACCGGTGCCTCTTCGATACGCTCTTGCCAACTCCTACAACATTCCGGCAGTCAAAACGCTTGCGACGATAGGGCTGCCGGTCATGATGGAAAAGGCACAAAAAATGGGAATCGATACATGGGGAAATGACCCGAGTCGATACGGACTTTCGCTCACCCTTGGGGGCGCCGACGTCACCATGCTGGAAATGGCAAAAGTATACGGGACGCTCGCAAACATGGGCCAAAGCCAAAATCTGCGTCCGATACTCGAAGTAAGCGACTACACCGGAAAAGTAATGGAAGATCACCGCCCCAGCAAATCACGAGATGCCCTCAAACCAGAAGTCGCCTGGATAATTTCAAATATCCTGTCCGATAACAGTGCTCGTCAATCTGCATTCGGCCCAAACTCAGCGCTCGTAATCCCCGGAAAAACCGTATCGGTAAAGACCGGAACGACAAATGACAAGCGCGATAACTGGACAGCCGGGTACACCCCGTCGTTTGCAGTGGTTGTGTGGGTAGGAAACAACGACAATTCCCCGATGAATCCTTATCTTACGTCCGGTATCACGGGAGCGGCTCCGATCTGGCACGATATTATGGTAGAACTGCTCAAGGACCGCGCGGATGAAGTACTTGTAAAACCAAGCACGATCGTATCCTTACCTTGTTATTTTGGAAAAACTGAGTATTTTATCAGCGGCACAGAACCCCCGGGAGGCCGATGTGCTCCCATACCCACCCAAACGCCAACACCGACCCCATAAACCAAATCCAGCTCTTTTTAAAGAGCTGGATTGTATACATGTAACTTCGTACAAATGAACGGGTTCCTCTACTGTGTGACTATGACGGAACCTCCGTCTGTCGGCTTCATATGGTTGTGATATTTCCACGTACCCACCTTTACGAATGTGTATTCGTACGTTCCGCCTTTTGTGACACTCTTTAACTCGTCAAATCCCGGAAGCAGTTGGTGCGTCGGATGAACTCCGGACGCCGTCCACATACTGCCAGAGCTGTCGTTTAAAAACGTAACTTTTGTTCCCTTTTTTACCGTAATTTCTTTCGGTTGATATCCGCTATCCGTGTACGTCACGACAATTTCGCCGGTCGTCCCTCCTTTTTCACTTCCTGCCCCTATTGATTCTTCGCTAATGGTGACATCGCTGCCCGATGCACCGAGCGGAGTTGGGCTTACGTTTTGTGTACCGATCTCTATACCGGGGACTTTTGCTCCCGTACGGAAAAAATACCACCCGACTACTCCACCGATGACAACGACCATAATCCCTATGACTACTTTATTCATGGATCTATTTCACCTCCTTTACCAAAAAATATTACGTATATCTGTCCGCGACTTTACTTGCAGCGTAACTTTCCGGTTTCATTTTTACGGAGAATCCGTTTCCCCGAATCATGCCGATGATTTCCGAGATCATTTCCCGTGTCGGGCCGAATTTACCGATGTCCACATGGATTTCTACGTCATACTTTGTAATCCCGTCCTTGTGGAGAAGCGCGACAACCTCCTCTGCCATAGCAAGTGACATCGTGGCTTCTTCATACATCCGCTGCCGCAGCACATACGACACCTTGTTTACCGTACGTCTCCAAAAATATATCCCTCCGTGTCCTTTACGGTGAACGACGATCGCCGTGACGAAGTCCACGCCCGACCCGTTGTGCGGTTGCGAATCCGTTCCTACGACGATTTGATAAATCGCGGAAGGTTCTTGTGCGAGGAAATCGATAATATGGGTCCGTATCGTCAGGAGGTCAAGCTCACCATGCGTTGGACTCTGGAACATAGATAGCGACATGGTAGCAAAAACGAGGCTACGAAACAAATTGTTCCCCACCAAAAACCCCGACTCTCGCCGGGGTTTTTTGTGTTTATTTCGAAACTTCGATTTACTGTCTCGGTCGTTCTTCGCGCGGTCGAGCTTCATTAACGACTAATGGACGTCCATTGACATCCTTACCGTTGAACATCTCGATTGCTTTCTTGCTCTCTTCATCAGATGACATTTCCACAAATCCAAAACCGCGTGAGCGGCCGGAATATTTGTCAGAAATGACTTTTGCCGACACGACAGTTCCGGCTTGGGCAAACGTTTGCGCCAAATCGTCATTGGTCATGTTGTAGGGCAAATTACCTACGAATAAATTGATAGCCATATTGGAATTCCTTTCCCCTTAGGTCTTGAAGGAGACACAAACACCGCCTAAGAGAAATCTACGAGGACTCTCTACGGAACTCGGACGTTGTCACCACTTTGTTCCCAGGACAACGGGAAGTATATCATATTTAGGGGTATTTAGCCATGCTGAGCGGCTTATTCGACCGTTGCGAAAACCGTCCCGATCTTTATCGCGGACGGATGAAGCTCGCCCGTAACGCAGTGGAGGGGAGAAGAAGCTCTCTTGTTTCGAAAGAAACCGCGGGACTTAACCCGCGGAGCTTCATTCCAACACCTCTTCCTCATCGACAGCCGTATCATATGTCGCTGCAGGGGCTCCCCCTCCTGCCTGACCCTGCTCCGATGCCAATGGCTTAAACACAAACGATTGCACTATCGTGTCATAGACTCCCTGCCAATAACTTTCATCGGTAAGTTTGGCCTCTATGTACCAGAGCACTCCGTCATACACTACGCCCACCGTCACCGTCTTTTCAGGTCCCGATACGAGAATTTTCTGAGCGGACTGCCCGGCAAGAGATGTATCAAACGATATGGCCGAAGACGGAGTGGACATCTTTTTCCCCCAGGCTGCAGTGTCCGATACCCCCGCCGGCAAATCGGTCACCCAGACGTGTAGCGCGCCGGCGTGACTTGGATCGGTAAACTCGAGATGGGCATAATTTACTTTGTCTTCGTCGTGCTTATTGAGCACCAAGTGTTCAGGATACTGTATGGCAAATCCTGCGGGATCATCCCAGGTAATAAGCGTCGGCACAGGCGTCGGAGAAATGGTAACGCCTCCTATCTCCGGCGCTTTGTTACTGCGCCCGGAAGAGGCAAAATACAAATACGCTCCTGCTCCAAGGCAGCCCAAGATCAAGCCGCCGACAAGAATAAATATCCAGGGTTTTTTCATCATGTCGAGTGTATCATGGCGGGCTGGTTCTTGCTATAATCTTGTTATGAAAGCTATCGGCATCCTTGCTCTTTTGTTGAGCGCACTACTCCTGACTTCGCCTGTGCTCGCGGCAAAACCCAGGGCGAAGGCGACTGCCCGAACCGCGAAGTCGGTTGCCACCGGCTATTCCAAAGCAAAACTTTCCCGAAATACCAACAGCGTCATCGTAACATTTCTTAATTTAAATAACGTCTCAAAAATCACCTATACCCTTTCCTACACAGCAAACGGTATTGACCAGGGAGCGGTGGGATCCCTGGTTCCGTCCGGTTCCCCGACAGATACGCGCGATCTGTATTTCGGCACGTGCAGTCATGGCGTGTGCACTGCGCACCGCGGCATACAAAACGCTTCGCTTGTCGTAGAAACGAAATTGAAATCCGGCAAGACCAACGTCAAACGGTACCGGATAAAAATTTAGTACCCCAAAAATCCGCCTAACCAACCTCCGCATCAATAATCCCTCGTGCTATACTTTCACGTGTGACAAGAGGACTCCGAAATTATTGGCCTGTCATCGCTATAACGTGTGTCGGTGCCGTTCTTCGGTTTACCAACGTCAATTGGGACGCAGGTGGCAGACTACACCCTGACGAAGCGCTCATCGTCAACGGCGCGCTTACCGTCAAATTTTTTTCCGGGATGTTTCCGGGGTTTCATGATTACAACGGATTTTCTGTCTATCTACTGAAAATAGTCTCTCTTGGCGTTTCGTTTCTTTCACGCAATTCCTATTGGTCCGGTACCCCGGAAGGGGTCACTTTGGTAGGACGATATATATCCATGACGATTTCTGCCTTATCGATTCCGCTTATGTATGTACTTGGCAAACGACTGTGGAAGAAGGAAACCGGAATCATCGCCGCAATATTTTTTGCTTTCACGCCGCTCGTAAGCCAGCTTGCGCATTTTTATACGACGGAGGGCATACTTATCTTTCTCCTGCTCGTCCTTCTTTATGCAACGCACCGTTACACCCAAAAACAAGATATCCATTCACTCATTCGCATGGCGATTCCTTCGGGATTGCTGTTGGCGACCAAAAACACTTCATATCTATTTCTTCCTTTGCCTCTTATTACTCTGTGGTCCTTTGTGCTCCCTGTCCGCAAAAAAGCATCGTCGTTATTTCTATTCCTCGTTATTGTCTTTGTCGTATTTTTTGTCGCGTCGCCCTACTCGTTTATCGATCTGCCGGGATACATAGCGCGTTCGCGGTATCTTACCCAGGTGGTATCGGGGCGACTCCTCATGGATTGGACGATGCAGTTTCAGGAAACGAACGGACTCTTCTGGGTAAAAAACCTTCTGTATGCGCTCGGGCCACTTTTTCTCCTGGGGCTTGTCGGAGTGACGGGCTCTCTGCTTCGTCAAAAATCATATAGGAACATAGAAACAATATACGCAGTTTGGACAGTCGGCTTTAGCGTCTTTCTTTCGTTTACGTATCTTAAATTCACACGTTATGCCGCTCCACTCATACCAGCACTTACGCTCTTTGCGGCCAAATTTCTTATGGACATACGTAAGACGCGCGCCGGGATACCCGTGCTATTTTGCGCCTTGGGACTCCAGGTACTTTCCGGTCTGATGTATTTTTCCATTCCGGCAAATACCCATACCTCGATAGTCGCTGCTGAATGGATACATAACCATATCCCTCCGGAATCAGTCATTCTTGTCGAAGAATGGAACAGCATCGTGCGTTTTACCGGACCTGAACTTTCTGCAAATAGATATCAGCTTATTTCATTTAACTTCTATACGCTTGCGGATAACGAAACGAAAAAACAAAATCTGGAAGCCGCTCTTCTGCGCGCGGACTATATCATGCTCGAAAGCCCGAAGGTAAAAAATACGGTAACACGGCTTGCCCCCCGTTACCCGTATAGTTCACAGTTTTATGAACAACTCACAAAAGGCGCGCGCGGATTTACCAAAGTAGCTGAGTTTGCTTCCTATCCCCGACTCGGACCGATCACATTAAGCGATGTAAACGCCGAAGAGACGTTTACCGTATTTGACCACCCGACGATTACGATCTACCAAAAAAATCAGGCATGGCAGTAACCCATGCTATACTTTCTACAAATTCATGGAACTCTTTCTCAACACCATTGAGTCTATTTTTCGATTCTTAAGAAGCCTAGCGCTTGCTCTCTCACCTTTCAAATATTATCGCAACGATCCGTTGGATTATAAGGCTCTGCCTTTTGCGTCGGTGCTTCACGCCGTCCAACCAACCCTCAATAAACCGACCGGTCTCCACTGGATACTCACCTGCATCTACCAGGATGAACCGAGGGAGACGCATATATTTCTCACGGAAAAATTCGATCCGGGTAAGACAACGATTGTTTTTCATCACCCCTCGGGAGAAACAAATCACAAACTCGCCGCCTCATTTATTTTGGGGTCCACAATCGCAAAACAGTGCAATATATTTCTCATCAAAGCGCAAAAACACGGCTCCACTACTCAATTCTTGCACGAATGTGTCGATTCATTTCTCCACCACCAACTTACCTTTGCAGGATCAACCCTCGCGGTCGAAACGATCGTCCGATATCACAAGAAACACGCGAAAACGACCATTGTCGTAAGTGGGGCATCTATGGGAGGAATTGTTGCCACCCTTCATGCATATTTCTTCGGATCTGCCGACCGGTATGTGCCACTTGCCGCATATCCAAATGTAGGTGAAATATTTATGGGTGCCGCGTACAAATTCGGGATCGATAACTGGGAAAAAAGGCGCACCAATGCAAGTACGCTTTCGAGCTTTCGTCTCACAGAGCCGTTTGTGCCGGCAGTCGCTTCCCGCATAGTACCGGTACTCGGCACGAAAGACCGTATCGTGTCTTTTTCTAAGGCCCGCGCATTCTGGCAATCCATGCATATACCCTTTCGTTCGTATCCGTTCGGGCATTTCACTCCGGCGATCATGAGAAAAGACGTGCAACGCCTCATCATGGAAATATCAACATGAAGCAGCAGCTAGCCGACATCATCGTAAAAACACACGGAAAAAACACGACAAAACGAAAATTCATTGCGCGTGTAGAAGAAGGAGGGCTGACGCGAAGCGAAAATCCGCTCTCTCATGTTTGTGTCTACTTCGCTGCCGTAGACAAGGCCGCGCAACACATATTTATTGGCCTCCACAAAAAATCCGGACTCTGGCTCTGTAACGGCGGACACATAGACCGTAACGAGCTGCCTCAGGACACCGTTGTTCGTGAAGCTCAGGAAGAATGGGGATTAACCCTTGCCACAAATTCCCTGCCGCACTGCCAACTGATGACGATAACAAAAATCGAACACCCGGAAAGGCAACTATGTCAGTGGCATTACGACCTTTGGTTCTATATAGCTACAGACCGGCACACGTTTGCTCCCGACCCAAAAGCGCTCGATACCGAATTTTCTGCATACGGGTGGAA
Organism: uncultured Gammaproteobacteria bacterium; assembly: GCA_964573695.1. Classification (GTDB taxonomy): domain Bacteria; phylum Patescibacteriota; class Microgenomatia; order UBA10105; family UBA927; genus UBA927. The sequence goes on from CAZNKB010000001.1 coordinate 202,698, forward strand.
ATCGTTTCTAGAAGCAACACGCCTCATGAAAGATCCGGCGAGCCGGGAATCACTTGCTTATCTTACCAATCTCTTATAAAGCAAAATCGCCGACATGTTGTGCTGCAAAAAATCTATTCGTGTTGTCTCGCAGGTGACCTGCGAACACACCGCGCTCCGGACAGAATCTTTGCCTACCGCATACTTGCCGTACGGCGAATCAATTTCATACACGAGCAAATAATTCAGTACGCGCTCTATGTGACGCTTGAGCTCCTGATAGAGGTGTGGATCTTTTTCTTTTGCGATCCACGCAATGTGATCAACGCCCTCGAGAAAAACCGACGACCCGGGGGTAATGACCGATTCGGACTGACCTCTCAGGTACTGTTCGTATGAGTTCCCGCGCGAATCAAAGTACTTTTGTGCGTATGCATTCATGAATTCCCAATACGCGTCGTTTTTTTCTACGGTATACAGGTGTGCAAATGCCGCCATGCCCCAGCTGAAAAAAGAGGAATTGAATTTTTGGGCGCCGTAATAATTCATGGCATACTCAGCCATATGTTTCACCGACGCCAGATATGCAGGTTTTTGCGTCACGGAATAACTCCTGATAAGCGCGTACATCGCCTCACCGTTGTTATAGTCGG
>CAZNKB010000002.1:0-185220 GCA_964573695.1 uncultured Gammaproteobacteria bacterium
AGCGGTGCTTTAAGCCTTCGGACACCTTGGTAATGCCGTCATTCCAGTTGGCAAAGTGTATGCCGTCTTGTTCCCCGGTAAACACTCCCCAGCCCCAACCGTTATAGGAATTAGCGGGTATGTGTTTGCCAAAGGTGGACTCAACTCCCGAAATAGCTGCCACTAATTTCCAATCTAAGCCGAGGCGGTCAGCCTCAGATACGAAATGGCTGGCGGATTCCGAAAGTGGTGAGTTATGCGCCTCAAGGTAGTGTTTGAGGCGCGCGACGCGTTCGTCCTCGGTTTGCACCGGGATATGGGGGTGTGCCGAAGATTCGGAAACCTGCAGGCTTTCCGCCTTGGCCGGTTGAACCGAAAGTGTAAAGATGATAAAGCACAGTAGGAAATATACGATTTTTTTCATAATCCTGCCTCACATTGACTACCCGAATACGATTCGGAGAGTCGAGGTGAAGTAAGAATGCTTTGGCCTCCATTGTGGGTGAGGCACGCGCGGCGTAAATCGAGGCTGACCGAAGCTAATTTAACGGACACTCAAGGGGCAGCCTTGAGTACCCATTAATAACCCTAAAGCAAGCTATGGTTTAGGTAGCAAACCTTAGGATCTAAGAAGGAAGTATAGCCTATAATAACCACTATGTCAAGTTTTATGGGGTATCCAAAAGGAAGTGAACTACCTGATCTAATAAGCTGTACGTTAATAAATAATATACTTATGGGGTATTTATTGGATTGCGTCCATAAATTGGGAAACACAATTGGCCCAGGAATTGCCATTTTCTACTGAGGGAGGGGCATAAATTGCTCCGATATCGATAAGGTCTGTGATTCCCCGCGCGAAATATTTTTCCTTTAGATATCGGGAAACCCAGTCAATTGCGTACAACCAGTTGGGAAATTTAGCGCCGCTCGTTTCTCCGGTTTCGACGCTTATTCCCCAGGCGTTAAAAGAATCTTTGCTCGGCATGCGTTTACCTACGTTGCTTTCGCACATCGCAATAGCCGGTACTAACCGGAAATCGATATTGTAGTACTCGGCCCGATCCAATATGTATCCTGAATATTCTGCTAAGGGTGACTCATGAGCTTTGAGAAATTTTGCGAGCAATAATTCCCTCGCATCCCCCGCCCGCACACTGGCCCCCAATACTTGTTCGGTGCCATAAGAATCCGTTGCGATGCGAAGTGGCACGGTTTGGGATATCACTTCCGCTGCGTTTGCTTTTTTGGACAAAGAAACCAACAGAGAAAGGTTAATGGCAAGGAGACTGAGTGTCAGCGGGAACCAACATAACGTAATAAGGAGCTTTCGTACCATATAGCTATACTGACATGAGCCGCTTATGGTGTCAAATTACTTCCGTGTCGGCACGTCTATATGCGAAAAAACGTACCGACGACATACGCAACCGAGGCGGAGAGGGATCCTACGAGTAACGTCTCGAAAATACCCCGTAGCGGTTTTTGCTTCGATATAAACGCGCGCAGCGTTCCGAGCAATAATAAGGCAAGAGCCGTAAAGGCAATTGAAATACGAAACGTATTTCCTTCCAGCCCTATGATGAACGGCAGAAGCGGTATGCCACCGAAAATGGTAAATGACACAAAGGTGAAAGCCGCCACAAGAAATGGGTTTTCATGCTCGGGATTTGTCATCTCCAGTTCGTCCTTCATCATAAACTCTGTCCAGTAGTGAGGGTTTTTCCGATATATGGAGGCAAGCGTTGTTGCGTCTTTTTCGCTAAATTTATTCTTTTTGAGAATCTCAATGGTCTCCTGGAATTCGTTTTCCGGTTCACGCATGATTTCGTGGTATTCTTTGGCTTTCTCGCTTTTGTAGATATCCTGGTCTGCACGAAGAGACAGAAAACTTCCGAGAGACATGGAAAACCCGTCTGCCAACAGGTTGGCGATACCAAATAACAATACCGAAACGAGAGGGAACGCACTGGAAACCGGATCCTTTTGGGCACCTGCAAATCCTGCTACGACGGCAAATGTTGTCACAATTCCGTCGTTTCCCCCGTACACGATTTCTCGAAGGTATTCGGAAAACGCGGTGCGCCGGTGTTCTGTCCGTAAATGCTCTTCTAAATTAAATTGTGCCATAGTAGTGAGCGCAGGAGGAATCGAACCTCCAACCGACTCCTTAAGAGGGAGTTGCTCTGCCAATTGAGCTATGCGCCCTAGATTGTGTATTGCGCGCCCGGAGGGAATTGAACCCCCAACCCTCTGTTCCGAAGACAGATGCTCTATCCGTTGAGCTACGGGCGCACGTTGTGGGTGGCTGAGCGGATTCGAACCGCCGACATTCTGCTCCACAGGCAGACGCTCTAACCAGGCTGAGCTACAGCCACCAATGGGAATATTGTACCTTATTTATTATGGTTTTGCATTTGCGACGCGTAGCTCTATGGCAGCTCAGGGGCCGATAAAAAGCGAAGCGATAAAGTTTGGTTGCAGTTTAAGAAGTGCAAAAAAGTCCGAAGTGCTCATGGCACCGTCCTGGTTAAAATCCACAGGATAGAGTCTTGGAAGAGTCACCGGAGTGACATGGGATTGGAGTTCGGTTATCGATTGTCTCGGTAAATAAAACGGCACCAGGACGACGACGCGGTATTTGTTGCCGGGAACTACATTACGAAGCTCAGATATCGTCGATTTCCCGTCTTTGACGACTACTCCCTGGACTTTGTGAATAAGCGCTAAGTGGTCGTACACCAGTACTGTGGCGTTTGAGGTGTTATTGTCACTTCGCCAGCCTAACTGCACAGAAACTGAGATTGAAGGCGGGGGTACAAGTGTCAGCTTTCCGCTTTCGATGACTGTGGATCTGCCGTAGTGACGGATAACCAGTTCGTACTGGTACGAGCCGGGAGTATTGGGTGTTTCTATATGAAGATTAAGCGATCCGTACTGGCCGGGCTCTATAACAGGTAGTGGTTCGTATACCATAAGAAACGAGGGAGACGAGTGAAATTCTATCGAATAGTCACCCTGCTGTTCTGAGAATATTCCCTGTCCCTCATTTTTTACGAGGGCGGAAAGCACATATGTGGAACCAGCAACGAGGGACGAAGGTATGACAGGCTTATCCAGCGTGTATCGTTCCCGTTGGAACGGTTGTCCTGCGAGTTTTTCAATGTTCTGGTACACCCCAAACTGGGGATAGTAGTCGTTGCTTCCTAACTTTTTCCAGGAAAAATGATCAAACGGCAGACCCTGATAATTGAAGACAAACGGCGTGACTGCCGCAATAACCGGATCCTGCCAAATCTGAGTCGCGGCAATCGCGTAATTTGCCGCTACCTGTGAAGCTGAATAGTAGCCAGAAACATGTTGTACTCCCTCACTATGAACCCAGCCCGTTTCGGTAATAAACACAGGTAGTTTTTTGGCCGCATCAAACTGGCGGAGAAACTGCAGCTCCCACTGGTAAGATCGAAGTGAGCCGCGTCCGGTGGCAAATACAGATCCGGAAAAAGCAGGATTTGGATACGAGTGCGAGGTCCAGCCGTCCAGGTGGTCTAGGAGTCTGGGCTCTGCGGCAAACATGCGAGTAATAAAGCTTGCGGCGTCCAGTGACCGACCGTCGGAGGAAGCGGAAACGTCGAGTCCTGCGGGCAATACGAAAAAATCCTCCGATTCTCTTTTGAGCGCCTTGGCGTAAGATACCAGTGTGTGCGCATACTCCTCCGGATTTAACGTACGTCCCCATTCGTTTGCATGATTGGGCTCATTAAAGATGATGACGTAGCGGTTTTCTATCGGCCAGTTAAGCGAATTTAAAAATTTAGCCCAATCATTGTGGGAATCCTTGTAAGGTTTGGTCCAGGCATCCCCGTCGATGTGTGTGGCTAACCGCACGAGGGGGATAAGATGAAGCGCTCTCATCTGATTGAATAGACGCTGCCATTTCCCTACGTCGCGATCGTCTTCCTGAATGACGAGGGTAACGTATCCCCAGTCGCCTTTGTTGCTATTGATAAGTGTGGCCGCATCTGAAAGATCATTCGGATCAACCACGTGGATACCAAACCGGTTATTCGCTACCGTGAACGGATCGTATTTTGCCTGGGCGGGAACCACACAAAAAAGAAATATAATGAGTCCGATAATAAGACGGATGTAGTGCATGCAGGCGCTCTCTCTTTGTGAGTACTTTTCTTTCTTGTTAGGCGCCCCAGGAGGGAATCGAACCCCCAACCTTATCGTTAGAACCGATCTGCTCTGTCCGTTGAGCTACTGGGGCATGTAAGGAACCTACAGGAGTATTGTACCAAAGTAGTACTACCTAATGAAGCTCTGCCCTTCGTTCCTTGAGGTACTGGCTCCAATTTTCGATGAAGTCAAATACGACTACCAAAGGTGTTTCTATGAGGAAGGTGAATACTATGGCGATAATATTGTATTCCTTCCATTTGGCGGCGAGAAACGCCCCTATGCGGGCAATAGGAACGGAAAGCATGTCGAGGAGAAATTCCCACACCGGCGTTTTATCATCGACAGAGAGCTCCTTTGATTTGTTGCGTACGCCGACGGCCGCGAAAAACGTGAGAGCTATCGTAAAAGTATCAAAAATCACGGAGGTGATCGGTAATTTGGCGGAGTAAAATACATACCCTACTCCCCCAAGAACGCCAAACATCATAACCAGGTAGAGAACTCCTACAACCGTCATAAACATCGCATTTCGGCGTCTGTTAAGGTAGATGTCATAAAGCTTCTTCTTTTCATCCGCATACACAAACTGATAGATCGCCGCCATTACGTGCGACAGATTTTCTGCGGGAGGGGGTCGGATAATAGAAACCAACGCAAACATCACGACGGTCGGGACCACAAAATCTATAATCGTGGTAAACAAATTAAAACCTTCGTAAAACAAGCTCGCCAGGGGTACTTCAACGATGAAAAAAGTTACCCAATTGGAGAGAAATACCGAAAGGGTGGAAAATATCGCCAGACGGAAGAGCCTGCTTTTGAGAGAGAGATACCGCTTGTCATAGGCAGACGTAATTTCTGCTGTCAGCTTCGTTTTGTCGGATAAAATTGCCTCAATTTTTTGCGGGGTGTCCTTATACAGGTCTAATACATCCCCGAGCAACATATAAACCGTGTCGACCCGCTCGGCTATCGTATAGAGTTGCCGACTGACGGGATGTTCCAATACTTTCTCGCTATTGGCCCAAATCGACGGGATGTCTGCGGACAATTTTTGCTTAAGCTCTTCCGACGGGGTAAGCCAATCGGGATACGTAAATTTCAAAAGTTGCGCGATGATAAAACTGTCATCCAGATCAAAAAGAGTCCGGCTGACTGCGATAAATACATGGGTTTTTTTCTCATCCTCCGTCATCCCGTTTTCCGGACGGATCCGAATACGGTCATTTAGGGTTTGTGTCATCGCTTCAAGTAACACGCGCTCTTTTACCGGGTTGGTCAAGATATCTTCGATGTCGACAGCCGCCAATTCAATAATGAAATAGGTAAAGTTAATTTGTCGCTTGAGAGGAATAAGTTCTGACGTAGGGAACTTCGCATGCTTCAAAATAAAAAGATACTTGTCGAGCACGGTTTGCACCAGTGCCACGTGTTCCTGCGGGATTTCATCATTTAACAGATGCCCTCCTCGGATAAGGTCTGCCGTGACGGAATATGCCACTCGGTAACTATCGATATTTGATTTAAGCGTCACTCCGGTAAGCTTGGGGAATAACGTGCGTTTAAGCGATCTCTCTATGGCGCTTCGACGGAGCACATTATCTTCTTTCCAGTCGATCACTTTGCGGATTTGCTCATAAAATTTCGCAATATGTGAGGCGATTTCATCAACGTGGATAGGAGTCATTGGTTTTTTGGCCAACTGGATACCGGCAACAAACTCCGTCGCGAGGCGCTTCGTCTCAGGGGTAAGCGGATGGATATCCTCCACAGGATCTTCATGGGGTGGTGAGGTGTTGCCCGCCTGAGCTTCGTGTTCTGAACTGGTTGAGTCTGTTGACATACAATATTACCAGGCTAGGCCCGGTATGTAGCTCTATAGTGAGCGGATGAAGGGAATCGAACCCTCGTCACCAGTTTGGAAAACTGGCGCTCTACCATTGAGCTACACCCGCATTATGTCAGCGAGCTCCGCGGAATCGAGGCGTGCCCGCAACAAATGACTGCATAATTATATCGTGTTTTTCCGGTCAATGCGAACCTGGATTCAGCGGTCGATAAATTCGACCGCGTCGCCGATATGTATTCCTGTGCGCTTTACCGTGCCTGCACTCACTTCCAATACTTTGTTTATTTCGACTCGAGGCTTTACGATGATAGGAGAACCTGACGCTTCCGGAGGGGGCACATGTTCTGTGATATCTGCAATGCGGTTTCCGTCAATCCATATGAAATCCAGGGGAATTTGCATGTCGCGCATCCAGAAGTTGTATTGCTCCTTGTGGTCATACGGAAACAGCATACCCTGTCCGTCCGCAAGAAAGCTTCGCCCGCCCAACCCTTTTTGCTTCTGCGCTTCCGTCGCTGCTACTTCGACGGTAATGACCGTATTTCCTATCCGCACTTTGGAAGTTAACGGATGAGACCGGTAATATACACCGAAACCGATAAGCACAAATACGGAAACGACAATAATCCAGCGTTTCATAATCTTATTTATCACGTGTAAGACAATACCGGACAAGATGAGTTAATTCGTCTTTGTGTGACTGTGCGATTGGCAACAGACTAATCTCATGATCACAATGTTCCAGAAGTGAAGACTTGAGGTCGTTTAACTCTTCACTGTTTATAAGTGTGGCAAGCGTTAGTTTTGCATTTTTTTCATCACTGCCCGTCGGTTTACCCGTGATACTGCTATCGCCAGCCACACTCAGTTCGTCGTCACGGATTTGAAACAGCAACCCCATAGACTCTCCCAGCCGGTCGAAAAGCGAAATGGTGTCATGGGTAGCCCCGGCAAGCGTAGCACCCACGGTCATAGACAATGAAAACGTATATCTGGCTGTTTTATACCGGTATAGCGATAAGACTTCGTCTTTGGACAACGATTGGATTCTTCCGCTTACCGCATCCTGCATCTGAGCAACGATGACTGGTTGAAGTTCCCGAGAAACCAGACCAAGAAGATGCATGTCTGCTAATAATTCCTGAGCCATAAAGAAACAAAGATCTCCGGTATTTATCGCCTGGCTGATGCCTGTGTGGAGGTCGTGTGTCTTGCGGCTGTACTGTTCCCATATGCTTGGTCGCCCACGCCGCAGATTATCGCGGTCCATGATGTCGTCATGAATGAGAAATCCGGAATGAAACAGCTCCAATGCCGCTGCGGCATTGTAGATATCCAGTGATTCACGTTTTTTAAATAAAGAATAAATATACACGGTCAGGCTTCCACGGGTTGTTTTGCCGCTGGTCGCAAATGACATGAGGCGGTCAATCACGTCTGTTCCCCAGGAGTTTATCTGTGATAATTTTGCTTTTTTTTGGATAAGATACGAAATCAGATGATCGTCAACCTTTTTTTTGTGCGATAGAATTGCATGCAAAGAGTCGTTCATGGAATTATTGTACCGTATTCTGATAAAATAGGTACATAATCGGGGTGTGGCGCAATTGGCTAGCGCGCATCGTTTGGGACGATGAGGCTGAGAGTTCGAGTCTCTCCACCCCGACTGATTAGCTTATCTCGTTTATCCTTTTCCTTTTTGCCATGGTGCACTCTGGATAAGCGGACCATAGATATCCTCCGTCATAGGAATTTCCAATTCTCTAAGCTCCTGCTCGGTTGGGTGTCTTTCGTCGAAACGGATAAACGGAACGTCTGTTGCGATCGCAATCGGGGTTTGTTCATTTCCCTCTCCCATAGCAAGTACGGCGGCGGCTGCTAACCCATCCGCGACATTTGCTTTTGTCACTTTGAGCTTCCTGCCAAATATATCTGGGGTGTCAATATAATTGTTGAGCGATGAAAATCCGCTGTATGCTAGTGAGACGCCGGTAGTTCCCAATCGCATTGGCGTGGTTTTGCTGTCCGTGATTAAAACGCCCACCCGGGTGAGCCCAAATCGGTGGGCTAAATAGCTTCGAACAGCGACTGCCGTTTGCTGCGGGTCCTTTGGCCAAAGCACATAATATCCGTCACCATTGGATTCGTCTATTCCCGCCGTCGGGATAAGCAGGTTACGCGTGATTGTCAGCGAAATATTATATTTGCTCTTTTCCGGGGGAATGAAATATTGTGACTCCTGCTCCACAAGCGTTTCTTTTTCGGCATCTCCAATCCGGACAACTCTTCCTTCACATATCGATACGATTTTGGAAGTAATGATACATATGGATGCCTCGCTAAGAGACCGTATGGAGTGGTCCAAGATGCTCGTAAGCGGAGGGCTGCCCACGGTGATTTTTTCCGTTTTAATGGTTTGGATGATCATATAAGACAGTATACTCCAGGAGGAGGGTGCCCTGATTATTTAGTTGCGTTGCCCGGGTGAGCTGAAGGGGTATGTCTACGTTAGTTTCCGCAAATATGCTTTTGCCGGTCCCGAAAAACCGCGGCTCTATGGTGATCATACACGTAGTGATGAGTTGTTTTTTTAGAAACGCTTCGTTCACTTCGCTGCCTCCGACAAGCAACATGGATGTAAATCCCCTTGCGGAAAGATTTTGGACAAGTAATTCGGGGCTTTCATTGGTGAATTCTATTTGGCCGGCCACCGTCTCTTTAGAAAAATCTTCGGGTTTTTGTGTCATGACGATACGCAAAATACCGGTCGAAGGCACTATTTTGGCTTTGACTGACTCGTAAGTTTTTCTCCCCATGACCAAAAGGTTGTACTTTTCCTTAAGATGAATAAAGTGCCTTTGATCCTCGGGCGAGGACCAGCCGTGGACGGTAGGTTCCTGCCACCATGTGGTTTTTCCGTCCAGCGTTTCTACCATGACGAGTGTGATATTCATGGGCTAAGGGGAAATTCGTGAAGGCAAGATTTTAGATCCACTTTGCCGTCATCTAAAAACCGCACACCTTCGAGCTGGAGACGTCTCAGCTGCTCGTTGGGGCCTCCAAACGCATATCCGGGGGCAAGTCGTCCGTCGGCAAAAACGACACGGTGACACGGGGTCAGATCGTTATCCGGATTGGCATGCAATGCCTGTCCTACCCGCCGGGAGTCCTGGGTACCCAATGCTTTCGCCAGAGCCCCGTACGTTGTTACTTTGCCGGCCGGCACAGATTGCACCAGATCATATACCCGTTGGAAAAATGAAGAAACCTGATGAGCCATAATTTACACTATAGTATGCCTTCTTTGGAAAGTAAAAAGGAAATTACGGTATGTAAGAGTGATCTCTTAAGAAGCAACGATCCCCTCCCCGGGATTTCCAGAGTAAACGAACGCCGTGAAATTGATTTGTCATACAACCACCGGCTGGAGAAGCCTGAGACTTGCTGGGTTTTTTCAAATCCTAAGGATACGTAGCCCTTTTCTACGTTGAGATTAAGATTTTCATCATCGACATCGTCTACCCCAGTATAAAGCCTAGCACCGGTAGCATGTACTGCTGCACGGTAGTTGGCCAATTCCCCGTCATTCATGTGTTCCGTGTCATAGAGATAAAACCCCAAAGTCCTATCCGGGTCTTCGTGGACATCTATGCAAACGTCGAAATGAAACGCCGACAATAGGGACATGACTGCCTTGGCTTCCGGATCACTGGTCGTCGGTAAAAATTGGCGGTTTATGTCGTTCCCATACTTGTTTTTCCTTGTGCTGGAGGCTACAGCACTGGGGCTTACCTGTGGGACATAAAGAAAATGCGGAAGGGTTTGATAGTTTTCCTTGAGGTATTCCTCGAGCAGCCTACCGGATTCGTATTCGTCTCCGTGCATGCCCGAAAACAACAACACGCGCGGGACTTTACCATGGAGAAAATATTCGAGTGAGCCGTGTGTGTGTTTATCCATTCCCAAGTGCCGAGGGCGGGGGTCGAACCCGCACGAAGTGTTAAGCTTCACGGGCTCTTAAGGCCCGCGTGTCTGCCAATTCCACCACCTCGGCTATAAAGTTTATTACTATCCTGTTGCCCCAGGGCCCTCCGTAGGACCTCTCTCAATGTGTGCTATGGACAATTATACTGCCAAAGCCTTCGGCACGGAAGTTCGGATCTTTTTAAGCTTAGCGACATAAAACCCTTCCATAAGATCCGTAGGGAAAATCCTACCAGTTTTCGTAATCTGTGCATCAAACGTTTTGTCCCTCCATGAAAGAACCGGCGTCTCAAACGGAAGAGGCGCGGTGTGTACTGTTTCCAGCTCGACGTTCCCGCGCTCTTTTTCTAACACCCAGTCGATAACCTCTTCGTTTTCTTCCGGACTTAACGTGCAGGTAGAGTACACGATAATACCTCCTGGTTTCGTAGCGCTAATAGCTGACCGCAACAACCACCGCTGGAGGTGGCTCAGGTCCTTTACTTTTTTTACCGACCAGTCAGTATAGGATTTGGGGTCTTCGATGAAAAACCTTCCTTCCATGCTGCATGGAACATCGACAAGCGCGCGGTCAAAATACTCCGGAAAACGTTTCCAAATAGCGCGGCCGTCATCACGTGATATGTGTGCGATACTTGCGCCCTGTAGGACCATATTGGCCTTCAGACGGTAGATACGGGTCTGACTCGTGTCATTTGCCACTATCTCCCCGCGGTTTTGCATGAGAGAGGCTATTTGCGTCGTCTTGCTTCCTGGAGCGGCGGCAATATCGAGAATTCGCTCTCCTGGCTTTGGATCAAGTACCATGGCAGGGAGCATGCTAGATAGATTTTGTACGTAGATTTCCCCTTGCGTGTACTCACTCGTTTGAGAAAGAATCCGAAGGGAATTATTTCGTAATACAAATGCGTTCGTATTCCATGGGACGACACCAAGTTCATATCCCTGATCCCGAAGCGAGTTACTTACTTTTTCTGCTGTCGATTTGAGTGTATTTATCCGAAATGTGGTCGGTTTGCGCTTTTCAAACGCCGTAAGCACGGACGAACACCTCGATTGCGGGAGCAGAACCCTAAGTCTGTCTAGAAATTCATCCGGCAAAATGACGCCAATATCTACCATATCCATATTGTACCTCTCTGTAAGACTCACAAGCTATGATATAATTTTTGCGTTGCCCGGATGGCGGAACTGGTAGACGCGTACGCTTCAGGAGCGTATGGGAGTAATCCCTTGGAGGTTCGAGTCCTCTTCTGGGCACAAATTCGATTTCACACAGTACTTACAAAACTGATATACTATATGCTCCGGCGGGCACGCCTCTACTAACGGAGTCCGTAAAAGCGAGGCGGGTGTGGTGAAACTGGTAGACACGCAGTCTTGAGGAGGCTGTGCCGTAAGGCTTAGAGGTTCAAGTCCTCTCACCCGCACAACTATTTTTGCTATGGAGATTTCTTCAAGAGGTTTCCCACGAGTACGCGGGATAGTTAGCAGTATTTGCTCATCCACAGGAGTGCACTCGCAAACTGCTTCCGTCAAGTCCTCTCACCCGCACAATATTATTGAAGGAGTTTTGAAAGACTGTCTGCCCAGGCCTTAACTTTTTCCTCGTTATCCGGTATTGAATAATACCGGTCAATGCGAAGTGATGCGATTGCGGGTACAATATCCAGCTCTTTGAGTTTTGCTTCTATAACATCTACTGCTCCGCAGAAATGCGGATATGAAACGTCACCTAACCCAAAAATAAATATTTTTTTATTTGCCAAATCTTCTTTCTTCAACGAAGAGAGCAATGCGGTAATTTCCGGTAATGGTTGGCCGTCTTTGCCCTGGTCTTCCCAACTCGGGGATCCGATGATGACTGCGCCATAGCCGCTGATTGTCTCTTTTGACGCATTTTCGACAGGAGTAACATCTACCTCGTGTCCTGCATTGCGAAGGGTGCTGCCAATAAGCTCAGCTGCCGTCATTGTCGAGCCGGAGAGCGTACCATAGATAAGCAAACATTTCATAGCATAAATAAGTATACCTCACCTCAGTGAGTTGCGCACGATCTGTACCACAAAGTCATCAAGCGTCATACCGTGCGCTTTGATGCTCGCAGTCATTGCATCCCGCGGATCCGGATCAAATCCCGCGTTGGCGTTCGCCTCGAGGAAGTACCACATATGCTCTTTTGTGTTGAATCGCAAATCGAACCGTGCATAATCCCTAAGCCCCAGCGCATAAAACGCTCGGATTGAGTCTTTCCTGATCCCATTATCGATGTCTTTTCGAAGTTGCTTGGGCGGGGCGACAAAGTGACAACTGCTGTACACGGGTAAATTTTTGGTCCATTTTTCATCAAAGCCGTAGATGTTCCATTTGTTTTTTACTTTGCCTTTAAAGGCGATTTCCGCAATCGGCAACGCGTATGTCTTGGTTGGCGTTTCCAGTACGGTAACCTGTAGCTCCTTACCAGCGATAAATTCCTCTGCAAGGAGCGCCTGTTTGTGGGCTTTGCGCATGCGCTTGATAATTTTTACAAATTGCTGATAGGTCGTGGCTATTGATTTATTGGTTATTCCGATACTGCAGTGCTCAAATGCGGGTTTGACGATAACGGGAAATTTCCCCGGAAGCATTTTGCGGCTGATTCTGTCTTTGAGGTGTATCACCGTGTATTTGGGAGTGGGAAGGGCGTTTTTTTCAAATAGGCGTTTGGTTTTTAATTTGTTGTTGGAAATTTGTATCGCTTTGAACGATGAACCCGAATACGGTATACGCAGTCTTCCCAATATTTTGGCTATTTCGACTTCCATTTTTTTGCTGTCGACGAGGTTAAATACGAAATCCGCCTTGAGTTGCTTAAGTTCCGAAAGGTCATCCGGCTTCACCTTGATGATTTGTACTTTGTAGCCGCGTTTTCTAAAGAGTACGCGCATATAGTTGACGATTTCATCCGTCTGATTATCCACAAGCGCATGCTGGGAACTGAAGTACGTATCCGTTATGTCCTTGGGTACGTAGTGATAAAGTATAGCGATTGTAAATATTTTTTTTGTGCGTTGAGCCCTTTTTTTCGTTTTCATTTGTATCTTTTATAACAACAACAAATTTATAAGACTTTGTCAAATATACCACAACCATTGTGACGGGATGATCATATTTGCTAAAATAGAAATCCGGAGGACGATTAGCTCAACGGCTAGAGCACTTCGTTTACATCGAAGGGGTTGGGGGTTCGAATCCCTCATCGTCCACTAGCCGTAACTTTGTGCTCCGTCCCTCTCAAAGTATTCATAGACTTTGAAAAGGAGGGATCGCAAAAACGATACAGTTGCGTTAGTAGTCACAGTGTTGCGCATTCTGATGCGCTGAGGTAGCCAAGGTGGTCACGGCGCCTGTCTGAAAAACAGGTTATGCGTGTTCGACTCACGCCCTCAGCACAAGATAACGTACGTATGATATTTGGGGCGCCGTAGGCGTCCCGCTGAGCTGGATTATGCGTGTTCGACTCACGCCCTCAGCACCAAGTAGTGACGAGATGATGTAGACGGGACGCAGGAACAGGATATAATACTGTCGCAAGGGCGTGCATTAGGAGTAGACCCTTGCGACACTCTGGTACGAAGGGGGTGGGAAGAGAAGAGCAGGGTTTCCCACTCCGTGATGCGGCGGTAGTTCACCGGTAGAATGTCTCCTTGCCAAGGAGAAGGTAGCGGGTTCAATTCCCGTCCGCCGCTCAAAAACACACGATTTGCGGGGTCGTTCAACGGTAGGACACCTGCCTTTGGAGCAGGGTATTCTTGGTTCGAATCCAAGCCCCGCAGCACGACACCACGTATTTTGGAGCAACTTTTAGGTATATGGCGTTTTCATATTTTTCCAAAAACGGAAATCTTGCTCCACTTCGCGATGCGACAATTCCTCTTGAGGATATCGCCTATCAATATGGTTTTGGAGTTTACGAAACGCTCAAGGTGCGAAATAGCGTTCTTTATTTTATAGATCAGCATGTAGCACGCCTCCTGGAATCGGCCCGATTGTTGGGACTCGAACACCCGTTCATATTTCGCGATATTTCTTCATATATAGCTGCGGTTGTCAAAAAAAACGCTATGGAAAACGGCAACATCAAAATGCTTTTGATAGGCGGCAAAACAGCCCAGTCCGCAAGTCTCTATATCCTGCCTCTTGCCCCGCTTTTCCCTGACAGAAAACTGTATACCAAAGGGGCCAGTGCCATAACGGTGCAATACGAGCGCTTTCTTCCGAACGCCAAAACACTCAATATGCTCCGAAGTTATCTCTACTATACACAGGCAATTCAACGGGGGCATTATGACGTCGTATTTGTAGATAAGCGCGGATATGTACTGGAAGGCAGCAGAACAAATTTTTTTGCGATCAAGGGCCGGACCGTCGTGACGCCACCGGCAAAATATGTCCTTGAGGGTGTCACCCGGCAGACCGTGATTTACGCGGCGAGAAAATCCGGATTTCGTGTCGTAGAGCGCCGTATTTCTAAACGGTCGCTCAAAACTTACGACAGCACCTTTTTAACAAGTACAAGCTCAAATATCATTCCTCTCGTAAATATCGATGCTATCCGTTACCCTAATATTCCACCCGCGCTCAAGGAGCTTATGGACGTCTATAAGACCTACCTAAAAACCTGTGGTGGCGTGTTTCAAAAATAACCCAAATGAACACGTCTTGATGCTCCAATTTATATGCGCTAGAATCAGCCGCGATGCCGAAAGAACGACTGGTATTTCATCCCCGCTTGGTAAACGGAAGGAATGTCTACCAATATATCCACTCCGACGAAGACGCGTTTCTCGACCAGGGTGTTGACTCACAGGTCTACCATTTCGATCGTTGGGTCATACATCAGTTTTTCCATATACCGCTTAGTAAGATATTAGCGCTTCAGGCGGTGACCGACGAGATCGTTGCTTACGCCCCTCATTACACCACCTCGATAGGTCTATGGGGCACGATAAGTATGCGAGTTACGCCTATTGTCAAAGTTTTTGAATCCCACAAATATCATCAGGCGTTCGCCATAAAGGAGTACGTCGGAGGATTCAGGCCCAAGCAGAAACAAAACAGAATGTTGGATGAATTCCTTTTGGATTTTTCCGCCGACATGTGTAGGAGAACCGGCGTCCGGGGGATCCAGATTATCGCACCCAATACGAAATTACAAAAAATCAATCAAGGAATTCTGTTTTTTGCCCGAAACACATGCACCGTCACCGATCCGTGCCAATACCTCAAAGATTTCACCGGGTGATACCGCTACTTGCCCCTACGAATAGTGTAAAGACTTGGATAATACAAAAAGACAGCTGGCGCTTCTTCTACCAGCCTGCGCTGAAAATCGGTATAGATAACTTTCCGCTTTTCCTGGTCCAATTCCTGACGACCGTCCTCCAGTAATTTGTCGATTTTTACGTTCACGTACCCTGTAACATTTGTTTGTGTCTGTGTGGAATGCCAAAACGGATACTGATCCGGATCCGGAGGCACATCCTGCGCACTTAACAATACCTGGAAATTAGCCGGCACTGCGCTTTCCACTTGCACCGTTGTTTTTACCCCGAGTGTCGTCCAAGCCGCGGCGATTTCCTGGGCGACGTCTAGGTAGGCGGGAAACGTCGAGAGTGTAAGAGATGCGGAAGTTGTCGCCAAATGCGTGTCCTTGAGTAGCCTGGCTGCCTCTGTCGGCGAATAGGCATATTTACGTACGTTTTTGGCAAAAGCCCACGAGGTGCTACTGATAGGAGAGGACGCGCGTTCACCGGCAAGCTCCGGGATCCCGTAGGCCAGACCTTGCCGAACGGCCTTGTCACTAAGCTCCGGATTTCGCATGTTGAAAAAAAGAGTGACAATCCGATCATAATTTGTGCGCTGCTCTATATGAACATTTCCCCACTCCAACACGCCGGACGTTGAGGACATATCTACCAATTGATCTATCTCTCCGAGTTTGAAGGCGAGTTTCGCGAGTGCCTCCGTCTGATAAAAGGTGTAGCGTTTCGGTTTTTTGTCCTGCCCGTCATTTGGGTATAATTGAATAGATTTCACATTGCCGCCGCTTAACTGTATGCGGCCAATTTTATACGGTCCGAGCCCATTTAGTCCTGGTAAAAATATCGGTTTGGCAACAAGCGAAGGGAACGGGCTATAGGGATACTGTAAGTATGCGATAAGCGTGTGCTCCCCTGTCGGAATCAGGGTGACGCCGCGGATATTGTAGTTGATGTCGTGAGCGGCCACTGATTTGCCGCTATGCCATTTCCAGTCGTTTCGCAAGGTAAAAATAAATGTTTTCCCGCTATTGGTCGCCTCCCATGAGTCGGCCAGTGCAGGAACCGGCGTCCCGTCCTGTGACAAGGTTGTCAAACCGACACTTACCTGGTCTTGGATGATCTGGGGAAGTGTCGAAGGTGTAAAATCGCCTACGACGCCTATGCGCTCCGTCGGTAAAAACAACGACGTGCGAAAATACGGATATGTTTTCCAAAAAAGAAAAGACAGGAGTAATCCGACGCAAAATCCCAATATCAATGATCTCGTATACTTGCGCGCGAGTTCGACGATGATAAGTATTACTATCCGAATAGATCTCGGAGCTGTCATAGAGTAGTTTTGGCTTGTCTAGCGAAACGCTACGTTGAGAAGCGATATCACTAGAAACACGACAGCGAATACAATGGTTGAGCTAAACACGATTTTTTCCGCTCCCCGTTTCGTTCGGTATGTCTCTCCTCCGCCGAATCCCGCCCCAAATCCGCCTTTACTGTTTTGAAGCAAAATGAGCGAAATAAGGCCCAACGATACGAGCACCTGTAGCACAGTCAAAACGATATTCATGAGTTTCCCCTTTCCATAATAGCAAATAGAGCTTTAGCAAGTTTATCACTATTGTGTCGTATGAGGCTACGTATCAGTGCGTCAGAGGAAGATTTGGCATACAGCGTGTTACTTATAAGCGGTGCCCGTACGACACGATAATAGGCGTCGTTTGGCAAATCATCCACAACGGGGATTTCCTGGTATTTGGCATAGATTGCAAGCGCTTTGGGTAACAACGGGTGGGTATTAACAAGCACGACATCAATTATTTTGCCCAACGTTTTTTCTAGCGTCCGGACATGATCGGACGCCGTGTAATTATATGTTTGGCCGAATTTTGTCATAAGATTCATAACATATACAAGCCGCGCCTTTGATTTTTTGAGAGCTTCGGGAATGTTGGATACCAGCAGATTTGGCAGTAAACTCGTATAAAGATCTCCGGGTCCCAATACGATCATATCAGCATCCATGATAGCCTTGAGCGCTTCGGGATTGGGTGTGGCAGACGGCTTAAGGCAGGCGTTTACGATTTTTAGCTTTCCGTCATGCTTGGGTTCATCGATAAGGTGCTCCTCCTGTACCACAAGTCCGTCTTCGTAGGTGGCATACAGATTTGTCTCAGTCAACGTCACCGGGATGACTGCTCCTTTGATGCGGAGTACTTTACCCGTCTGTCGTATTGCCTCCTCCTGGCTCCCCATGATATCCGTCAATGCCGCCATAAACAGATTGCCAAACGTCATGCCCGCGATACCTTTTCCCTTTTCAAAACGATACATAAATAGCTTTCTGAGCAAACCGATTCCTCCATTCTCATCCGAAAGCGCGACCAAACACTGACGTATATCAGAAGTCGGCAAAAGCCCGAATTCATCTCGGATTCGTCTGTTGCTGCCACCTGAGTCACTCATCGAAACTACTGCGGACAGTGATAGCGGATACTGTTTGAGCCCACGTAATCCTACGAATGTGCCCGTCCCCCCACCGATGCATACCACCCGTTTAAGCTGATTTCGTTTTGCCATAGGCTTTACTTCTTAATGCTCGGAAATGTCGTGAAGAACATTTACCAGCATCGAGAGGCTCAATGATACCAAAATAAAGGAAATAAAAGAAGAAAAGGCGATTTGGGGAATGACAAAACCGGCAATCTCAAGCCCGGGGAACGTCCAGGCAACAACGCTCACGCCGCTTACAAATACCGTAAGCAGGTATAAGACGATAACGTTGATAAACCACGATAGCAGCCCAAACGTCAGAAGGTTTATGGGTATGAAGAGGATTTTGAGTAACGGAGCTACCAGTAGCATGAGCACGCTCAACACAAATCCTGCCAGCAACAATACCGGCCAACCTCCGTTTATGACAAGAGCAGGAATAATCTCTGAAACAAACCAGAGGGAAAAACTATGGAACAGGAACACCCGAAGCAAGTACTTCATAAGATATTTATGGTATCAAGTCGGACTGCATCAGGTCAAACTTCTCACTAGCTATTACTTTCCCAAAAACGCTTTTGATCTCAGGAGTCGGTGGTAAGATATGGCAAACCTATGTGCCTCATCGCGGATACGCATGACTACCTTTATCGCACGGCCTGAAAGCGGAAGGCGAAGAACAGTAAACGATTCCTTGTTGGGAATAATAATCTCTTCCTCCCGTTTGGCTAATCCGGCCGTGGGGATGCTGAGCTTGGATGATGCAAGCACTTCCCGAGCCACCCCGGCTTGCGTCTTGCCGCCGTCAACAAGCAGAAAATCAGGATAGGGCCATTCGGTGTGAGCTAATCTACGAATGAGCACTTCCCGCATCATGGCCACGTCTGAAATTGTGCGGACCGTTCTGATTCTGAATCTCCGGTACTCTTTCTTTTCCGGCCGCCCCCGAACCAGTACCACCATAGAAGCTACGGCCTGAGCCCCGAATAAATTCGATATGTCAAAACACTCTATTCGGTCAAGCTGAGTAAGTCTGGGATAATATAGCCGCAACTTCTCAGCAAGTTCGGCAATCTCCTCCTCATAAATATCGTCGGCTCCCTGATCGATAAATACCTGAGGATCATATCGATGCTGTGAGAGCCCGTGTAACACGGCAAGGCGGACTTTCCATTTAGCCGCCTGCTCAAATAGCCGGAGCCTTGCCGCTTCGCGCATTTCTTTTTCATATTCCTTAGATAACCAACGAATGCGTCCTTCAAATAGTGCACTCAGGCGATACATCGCGTGACGGTAGCGACGTGATGCGACCCGCTTATTCGTTTCATCCAATGCAACAATAGCCGATGGGCAAGGATCGCAAAGACCCAGGTGGGTATAAAAGCACGGTTTGCCGGTCCGTTCTTTTTGGATACAGTACGGGACGATGCTTCGCAGCTGTCGAAGCAACATGCGAAGCGCATATCCCGATTGGAAGGGGCCGTATATCCTATTTCGTTTATGTTTTTCGTAGAATGGAATCTCTCCTTTTCTGATGAGCAGCAACCGAGGAAGCGCCTCAGAATAGGTAATAACTGCGTATAAAGGGCTTTTATCATCTCGGGAAATTACATTGTACTTGGGCAAATTTGAACGGATCAGTTTTGCCTCCAGAAGCAGTGCGTCAAATTCGCTGGTCGTCGGGATGATTTCTAACGAGTCGATTTCAGATACCAGACGCTCCGTCTTATCCCCAGCATTACCACGTTTCTGAAAGTACTGATGTACACGATTAAATAAATCCTTTGCCTTCCCTACGTAAATTATTTCCCTGAGGAGATTTCGGTATATATAAACACCAGGTTCATGCGGCAGGGTTTTTAGTGTTTTTTTGAGGTTTTCCATACGACAAGTTGTATAAGGCGAAATGCGACTATTCCGGCGAGTATGATAATCACGGTTCCCAAAACGATAAGCCAGTAAAGCGGCTGGATCGCAAACGTGTGCGTGAGCGAAGCGTCATTGACCCGGACGCGAATTTGTCCCTGTTCACTCCTCATTGTTTGTTTAAATACCGCCGATATGGGGATACGTACCACTCCATAAGGGAGCAGCTCTTCGATTGTCTCGGTGACCTTCATATCTCCCGGTTGAGACAACGCTGAGACGGCTATATTATAGCTCGTCTCCGCTCCTTCGTTTTTTACCACGATCGCTCCGTTTACACGCTGACCTGCTCCCACCTGCTGCGGAAATTCAATGGTCGTGACAATATTAGCGGCTTTTGTATTCTTTGACGTATCAGCAAATTCTACCCGGACGTCCCTCCCTGTCTTATCCGGACTCCGATAATACCCGGCAGGGTATGGCTTGGAACTATCCAATCCATTTATGGCAAATACGAGGTGATTAAAATCCAGTTTGGTAAAATAATCCACTCCTCCGGTCGTATTTGCCCAGGTGGGATCGACAGGTATCCATGTATTAGATTCGGCATCATAATACTCCGGCCACGCGTGAAGCACGTCAGACACCAGAGACAACGGGCGGAGCTTCGGATTATTGGTGTATGCATACCCTACAACTCGGCGCGCGGGAATACCCGCAGCCCTGGCTATAGCCACAAACAAGTCGGTAAACTCCATACATACGGCCTTGGTCGGAGCTTTGATAGCTTCGAGCGCACCCATGCGCGGAGCTGCCGCATTTACCTTATCGTAGTCATACTTCAAAACGCTGGAAACATAATCATAGATTTTGCGCGGCGTATCGTATTGCTTCGCCAGATTTGTAATCTGCGGGTCCGTCGTCTGCCAGTATTCTGCGGCCTTGAGATAATCACTTGTTTCAAACGGCGGCTGTTTATAGTCTTTTCGCGGAGTCAAATACACGGCTATAGATACTTTGGCAGTCACCGAAAGATTTTGCCTCGGACCCAATTCATAGGTAGCTATCCAGTTTCCTTCCGCATCCGTCACAACCGTCAGAGGAGGAGGCGTCAGTTCGTGCAGCGAAACACTCTGGTAGGCAGTACTGGGGGGGAGGGATATTTCCTGGGTCTGCGGGATCACTCCGGAATTTGTCAACGCATAGGAGAGCGTTACGTCAAAATTTTGAGACGTGCCGTACGCACCGGCAATACCACCCCGGATCATTTGCTCTTTGGTCCAGGATCTGCCTTTGCCCGGAAGAGGAGAAAGATACGCCGCCGACCCGAAGGTTGGCGGGACGGCCAGGCTCACGCTATAATCCCCTATGTCCGGATCGTTTACGACACCCGGCACGTAGATTTCCCAAATACTCCCTGCTTTATTGGCAACACCGCTATGTTCGTATCGCAATGAAAATTTGAGTGATTTTCCAAGTCCTATCGCCTTAACGTTAAAGGTCAGGGTAATTTGGGTCTTGCCGTCTTTGGCGGAAATAGAGGGAGTTATTACCCCACCGTCATCATAGGCGATGACATTCGAAATTTTGTCGCTATCCAAAAGAAGAGAATATTCCTCCGGGTAGAAATTGGGTAATTTATTTGTCAGCGAAACGTGCTGGGTGACGATCGTTTTCCCGGTTGGAGCGACGGCATACTGGACATCATAATCCGCCTGAAATTCACCGGTGGCGAAAGCAGGTGTCGGAAACAATGCAAGTAGTGCCGTAAGCACCAAAACCCACAGTGCCTTGCCAATAAACGTAGTAGCAGACATACCTCTATAGTACATTTTTGAGGAACTGTCCGGTATAGGAAAGTGGGTTACGGGCAATATCACGAGGCAAACCTTCCGAAACAAGCTTGCCCCCATTATTGCCTCCTTCGGGCCCAAGATCTATGACCCAATCCGAATTTCTTATCACGTCAAGGTTATGTTCGATGACGATGACCGTGTTACCCAGAGCCACTAGCCTGTGTAGCACAACGAGCAATTTTTCAAGATCTGCAAAATGGAGTCCGGTCGTCGGCTCATCCAGGATATAGACCGTTTTTCCGGTCGAGCGGCGGGACAGTTCACTTGCCAGCTTTACGCGTTGTGCTTCTCCGCCGGAAAGCGTCGTCGCCGGTTGGCCCAAATGCATATAGGACAGCCCTACATCAGTGATTGTTTGCAGTTTAGCGATGACGTTGGGATGCGCGTGAAAAAATTCAATAGCCTCCGTAATGCTTAAGTTTAATACCTCTGCTATAGACTTCCCTCTATACGTCACTTCTAGCGTTTCTGCATTGTACCGTTTACCCTGGCATACTTCACAGGTGACATACACATCAGCCATAAACTGCATTTCGATCTTTCTTTGCCCTTCGCCCTCACAGGCTTCACACCTGCCCCCTTTGACATTAAAGGAAAATCTTCCGCTTTTGTAACCGCGCAATTTGGATTCGGAAAGCTCGGCATACATATCGCGTATGAAGGTAAACAACCCCGTGTATGTCGCGGGATTGCTTCGCGGCGTCCTTCCGATAGGCGACTGGTCTATGAGGATGACCTTGTCAATGTGTTCTGTTCCGCTAAGAGAGGCAAATGACCCCGCGCGGTCTTTGACAAACGGGTTAAAATGCCGCTGAAGAGCCGGATATAACGTATCTACAACCAAAGATGACTTCCCGCTGCCGGATACTCCCGTAACACATACGAATTTTCCCAGGGGAAACTTCACCGTAATGTCTTTGAGGTTGTTATGCGAAACATCCGTAAGGGTGAGGTAACGGGGTTTTTCGTCTGTAGGGGGCGACATGGCAGCATGGATCTTTTTGCGCCCGGATAAATAGGCGCCCGTTATGGAGGTTTTTGACGCGAGTATTTCCGAAAGTGTGCCCCGGGCCACCACATTGCCGCCGAATTTCCCTGCTCCGGGTCCGAAATCCGCAATATAATCACCTGCCTCTATCATCTCACGATCGTGTTCCACAACGATAACGGAATTACCCAGATCCCGAAGCGCGACCAGTGTATTGATCAGACGGTGATTATCTCGTGGATGTAAGCCAATGGACGGCTCATCCAATACGTAGAGTACTCCCGTCAAGCCAGAGCCAATCTGGGATGCTAATCGTATGCGTTGGGCTTCTCCTCCAGCTAGTGTTGTAGCTCCCCTCCCAAGCGAAAGGTACTCCAGCCCGACGCTCAGGAGAAATCCTAGTCGAGCCTCGACTTCTTTGAGTATCGGCGTCACGATCTTTGTCTCGGTTAACGAAAGCGCCTCTGTATCATTTTTCCGCAATTTTACGATCCAATCGTGCGCATCGGCTATACTCAGATCCGTAATATCAGAAATGGAACGCTTGTCAATCGTGATCGTCAAGCTTTCTTTCTTGAGGCGCTTTCCCTCACAGGATTTGCATAGTTCCTGCCGCATGTACTTTTCTATTTCCGATCGGAGAAAATCCGAATCCGTCTCCCGATGTCGTCGCATAAGCTCAGGGATAAACCCCACAAATTTTTCCTCTATGGCGGTCAATTCGCCGAATCTATTTTTTCCCTTGACGTGGTGTACTTCATCTCCCGTGCCGTAAAGCAGGACATCACGCTGTTTTTGACTCAATGTTTTGAGTGCGGCACGAGGGTTGATACCATATTTTTCTGCAACCGCCATAACGACGCGGGCATACCACGTGTCGTGGAAAAACGTTTTCGCAAACGGCAGGATACCGCCCTCGGTTATGGAAAGATCAGGGTTCATGACCAATTCCGGGTCCACAGTCAGGATCGATCCGATACCCGCACACGTCGCGCATGCTCCGTGCGGAGAATTAAAGGAAAACGACCGCGGCTCTATTTCCGGAAGAGAAATATTACACACCGGGCAGCTGAATTTTTCGGAAAAAACGTGATCCTTCGTCTGCTTGGGTTTTTCCGGCATGGAAAATTCCTTGTCCTGAATTTCCCCTACGACAACCAGCCCGTCTGCCAAATTGAGGGATTGTTCAACCGCGTCATTTAACCGAGTGCGTATGGACGAGATAAAATTTGGTTTTAAACTCGCGGTGTCGATGCTGATACGATCAATTACCACGTCGACCGAGTGCTTGTTGGTTTTGATAAGGGATATATCCTCATCGAGATCGATATACTTGCGGTCAACACGCGCATGCCGATATCCTTTTGCCTTCAGATTATCAAATAGCCCGCTAAATTCACCCTTGTGATCGCGCACTACCGGGGAAAGCACAACAAAGCGAAAGGTTCTCGTTTTCCGTGAAGCAAGTGCCTCCTGAGCCATGGCGATAATAGCTAGCACGATCTGGTCAGCAGATAGCTTGGAAATCTCCCTACCGCAATTAGGACAGTGCGGATGGCCCGCGCGCGCAAATAATAACCGTAGATAATCGTAAATCTCCGTCACCGTACCTACGGTTGATCGTGGATTATGGGACGTGGATTTTTGATCAATGGATATCGCAGGAGAAAGCCCCTCGATCATATCAACATCCGGCTTGTCCATAACGCCCAGGAATTGTCTCGCGTATGAGGACAGGGACTCGACATATCGGCGTTGACCCTCCGCATAAATCGTATCGAACGCAAGACTGGATTTACCACTGCCCGATAACCCGGTAAAAATTACGAGTTTGTTTTTGGGTATCTCAAGATGAACATTCTTGAGATTGTGCTGTCTGGCTCCTTTGATAGAAAGTGTTTCCATATACAAAAAAACTCCACCGATATTCCGTGGCACCAAGGATTATAACACGGGATTAGCGGACAGCCTCCAATTCGGAAATAAGGTCCCGATATCTGGCTGCAGTCTCAAAATCGAGATCCCGACTGGCCCGACGCATAAGCTTCGTAAGCATGTCAATTCTTGCCTTGCGGTCTTTTGGCGTCATAGCCTCCAACTTCGAGTTGCTTATCGCCTCTCCTTCTTCGGAGATGACCTCTTCTTCCTTTTTTACCAACCTGTCGCGTATGGGCTTGGATATGGAAAGCGGAGTGATATTGTGGACTCTATTAAACTCGAGCTGTATTTCTCTCCTGCGTGTCACCTCGTTTATGGCGGCCGTCATGGATTTCGTCATCGTATCGGCATACAGGATCACTCTTCCGTGCACATGCCGCGCTGCCCTTCCCATAGTTTGGATCAAACTGGTACGGCTTCGCAAAAACCCTTCCTTGTCCGCGTCCAGCACCGCGACAAGAGACACTTCTGGCAAGTCCAGCCCTTCCCGAAGCAAGTTTATACCGACGATCACATCATAGGTTCCTGCGCGTAAGTCGGCAAGTATGTCACTTCGCTCTAACGTCTGTACATCTGCATGAAGGTAGTGAACCTTAACCCCGCGATCTTCTAAAAATTTCGACAAATCCTCTGCCATGCGCTTTGTTAATGTTGTGACGAGCACCCGCTCGTGTTTTTCCACACGCTTCGTAATTTCGCTCATGAGGTCTGCAATTTGTCCCTGACTCGGACGGATTTCTATTTCGGGGTCGACAAGCCCTGTGGGGCGTATAAGTTGTTCGACAATTGCCTCCTTGCCGCTTGTATCGATGACTCGAGAGGTTTCCCACTCGTCAGGAGTGGCCGACACAAAAAGTGTCTGCGGCATACGGCGTAAAAATTCTTCAATGCGTAACGGCCGGTTGTCTATAGCCGCCGGAAGGCGGAATCCGTAATCAATGAGCGTCTGTTTACGGCTTCTGTCGCCTTGGTACATACCCCGAATTTGTGGTACCGTCATATGCGATTCGTCGATCATCAGTAGCCAATTTTTACCGGAGGCCTCGTCAAAATAATCCAGAAGCGAAAAAGGCGGTTCTCCCGGCTTCCGACCGTCAAAGTACCGGCTGTAGTTTTCGATGCCGTTTACAAACCCTGCTTCCTCAATCATTTCAAGGTCATAGGTTACCCGCTCTTGTATCCTCTGTGCCTCTATGAACTTCCCGGCTTTTTTAAACGTCGAGACGCGTTCGTCTAGATCCTGGCGTATTTTGGCAAATACTGATGTATAACTTTTGGGGTCGGTCATGTAGTGTTTGGCCGGATATATCACCAGGCCCGGCAGTTGCTCCAATTTTTTGCCAGTGAGCGGGTCCCGCCGATCCAGGGAACCAATGCTACGTTCCCCCATGGTGATCCGAAGCACGGTATCCTCATAAGCCGGATATATGTCAATCGACTCTCCCCGTACCCGGAATGACCCCCGGTGAAACCCGAAATCATTCCGTTCATACTGAAGATCCACAAGCCGCTCCATGATACTTTGGCGGGTGACGTTTACCCCTGGCTGCAACTCCAATATAAAATGGCCGTATTCTTTGGGAGATCCGATATTATAGATACACGAAACAGAAGCGACGACGATCGTGTCATTTCGGGTAAGGAGGTTTGTCGTAGCAGCTAGGCGTAGTTTATCTATCTCCTCGTTTATCTGGGTTTCTTTTTCTATATACGTATTTGTCTGGGGAATATAGGCTTCAGGTTGATAATAGTCATAATACGATACGAAATAAGATACCGCATTGTCGGGGAAGAAATCCCTGAATTCCTGATAAAGCTGGGCGGCAAGCGTTTTGTTATGAGAAATGATGAGCGTAGGTCGCTGGAGTTTTTCGATAATATTGGCCATGGTATACGTCTTGCCACTTCCGGTAACACCGAGCAATATCTGCTCAGGTTTATCCTGTTGGAATCCACGGACAAGCGATTCGATCGCCTTGGGTTGATCTCCGGTTGCCTCAAACGAAGAAGTGAGGCGAAATGATTTTTTAATTCGGCTAATTTTCATAATTGATACAGTATATCCTACTAATACATATTGACAGTTCGGTTATTTTTTGGAATACTAGTAATTATCGTAACACAGTTTCGGTTACTGTAAATAGCGAAAAATTATATGCCAGCAATACTCTACCCCCGGGAACGCCAGCTTCTAGATTTTATCACGCAATTTATCGGCAGGTTCGGGTATGCGCCGACACTTAAGGAAATCGGTGAAGCGCTAAACATCCATTCTCCCGCTACTGTCCATGAGCACGTCGACCGGCTCCGTCAAAAAGGATTTATCCGCAAACTAGACGGAACAGCCAGGGGACTCGAGGTCGTGGCAGATAATTATCGCCCGGCTGGTACAAACGCAACACTGGAACTCCCTGTGCTGGGCTTTATCGCCGCAGGCGCCCCTCTTGAGCCATACACCGATCCGAATTTCTACATATCTGTAGCACCCAGCATGATCGCATCCAGCCAACCGCACTACGTCTTACAGGTCAAAGGTCAATCCATGATAGATGACGGCATTTTTGACGGGGACTACGTCGTCATCCAGCACCAGCAGGATGCAAAAAACGGGGATATCGTCGTGGCGCTTCTGCCCAACGGACTTGCGACCCTCAAAAGAATTTATTTTGAAAAGGATAAAATCAAACTCATGCCCAGCAATACGACCATGTCGCCGATTTTTACGACACACGTAAAAATTCAGGGCAAGTGTGTGGGACTTATCAGGAAGTTTGTTTGAGTACCACCTACTCATTGATAATCTTTTCCAGCTTTTTGGTGGAGATACCTGGCACATCAGGGTTCCGTTTGTGTTGGATGTATTCGTAAACCATAGGAACTAGCGAGAGCCCGATAATGGCAAATACCGCATAGTGAAAATTCTCCTTGATAAATTCCATGTTGCCAAAAAAATATCCGAGCAACGTAAATAACACGACCCACGCAATACCACCTATGACGTTGTACAGGATAAACGTGGAGTAATGCATCGACCCCACGCCCGCGACAAACGGAGCGAAGGTACGCACAATGGGGACAAACCGCGCCAGGATTATCGTTTTGGAACCATGTTTTTTGTAGAACTGCTCGGTTTTGTCTATGTGTTCCTGATTGATGAATGTAATCTTGGGGTTGTCTACGATTTTTCTTCCGAAGAAATGCCCGATCCAATAATTTACCGTATCCCCCAACACTGCGGCTACTATAAGAAGCAAAATGGTTCCTCCGATATTGAGCGATCCGAGGGCCGCTATCGCTCCTGCCGCAAACAGTAGGGAATCGCCGGGTAAAAATGGCGTGACGACAAACCCGGTTTCCGCAAAAACAATTAGAAACAGCACGCCATACGTCAAAAACCCGAATTCACGGACAAAATCCGCCAAACGGGTATCGAGATGCAATAATATATTGAGGAGCGCCTGTAAGAATTCCATAGATTACGATAATAACACGTTGTGCGCGTTTCATAAAAGCCCTCGTGCTATAATCTGGACTAATGGGAACGCTCTATCTTGTAGCAACACCAATTGGAAATATTGCCGACATAAGCGTGCGGGCGATCCAAACACTATTCTCGG
Source organism: uncultured Gammaproteobacteria bacterium (assembly GCA_964573695.1). Lineage (GTDB taxonomy): Bacteria > Patescibacteriota > Microgenomatia > UBA10105 > UBA927 > UBA927. Next base: position 28,053 of record CAZNKB010000002.1, read on the forward strand.
CCGACATTGTCGCAAGTGAGGACACCAGACGCACCGGAATTCTGCTATCTGAACTCGCGAAACGATTCACTACCCTTCTTCCCGTTGCCGCCGACGGCAAATTGCCCAAATTACTCCGGTATGATGATCGAAGCGAACAGACAACGACACCGGAGATTCTTGAGGCTCTCACTCAGGGTTTCTCTGTCGCTTTGGTATCCGATGCCGGTACGCCACTTATTTCTGACCCGGGCTATATTTTGGTCCGGGAGGCTCGAAAACGTGGATTTGACGTCACAAGCATTCCGGGAGCCTCAGCTATGCTCACGGCCCTTACCATTTCCGGACTTCCTGCCAATACCTTCATGTTTTTGGGGTATCCGCCGGAAAAGCAGGGGAAACGCATAAAACTCTTTTCCTCACTTCGCGCTCTTACCGGTGCAGTGGAAAACACATATATTTTTTATTGCGCTCCCCATAAACTACTCTCTACACTCGAGGATCTCGAGCAGGCGCTAGGGGATGTTGAAGTCGTCATCACGCGAGAGCTCACCAAAATACACGAAGAATATTGGCATGGCCGTTCTTCCCAAGCCCGTACGTATTTTAAGGATCCCAAAGGAGAATTCGTGCTGCTGATACACTTGCCTGATGCGACCCAAGCAAAATAATATGCGAAGTGAGCGGCGAAAACGTGGAATCCACTGGTATGATGCAACACCGGTTCCCCCCGGTGGAGACTCCGCAATGTATTTCGTACATCACCGCGATATAGATAGACTACGGTATCAGCTATCCAGATACCCAACACCTGCGGACCGCGCTTTTCTCATCCCGCAAATCGAACAGCAATTGGACAGATTGGCGGATTTTCTCGCTTCCTATCATATGGATGTCGAAAAGGATATGGAATTAACCCTCTCGGAGATTAACCCATGGCTTCGGGGAATCGAAATACAGCGTCGCAATAACAAACACTAATAGTCCTCAAGTGTCGACGTATCGCCTATAGGAAGTCCTAGTTCTTTTGCCTTGAGAATGCGACGCATTATTTTCCCTGAACGGGTCTTTGGGAGTTTATCGATAAACTCGACTTCACGAGGATATGCGTGACCGGCCAGGTGCTTTTTCACGTATTGTGATAGTTCTTCCTTCAGTTTTTCCTGTGCAGACTTCGTCTTGGTAGATTCAAGGATCGATTTTTCTAGCACAACAAACGCCTTGATAATTTCCCCCCGCATGGCATCCGGCTTACCGATGACGCCCGCCTCAACAACGGCGGGGTGTGCCACCAACGCCGATTCAACCTCAAAGGGACCAACCCGCTCGCCTGATGTTTTTATGACGTCATCGGCCCGGCCGATAAACCAGAAGTACCCGTCCTTATCTACCAACCCTCGATCACCGCTTATGTACCAGCCGTTGGTAAAGTAACTTTTGTATTTGTTTGGTCTTTTCCATATCGTATGCATCATGGATGGCCATTTGGGTTTTAGGGCGATATTTCCTTCCTTATTTATCCCGACGTCCCGGCCTTTGTCATCGACAATCGCCGCCGCAAGTCCCGGAATCGGTTTGCCCATGGATCCTATTTTTATATCGAGGCTGGGGTAGTTGGCGATACAAATAGCCCCAGTCTCCGTTTGCCACCAGGTATCATGAAATGCTAATCCAAACGCTTTTATACCCCACCGAATAGCTTCCGGATTTAGCGGCTCTCCTACCGAACACAGGTGACGCAGATGCGAGAGGTTGTGTTTTTTGACTATTTCTCTACCCGATGCCATAAGCATACGGATCGCTGTAGGGGCTGTATACCATACGGTCACGTTGTATTTATCGAGTAACGTATACCAACGGTCGGGATCGAAACGCCCCGCATAGACAAGTGCCGCTACTCCGTTGCTCCAGCTTCCCAGAATTTCGTAGGCGATGCCTGTTACCCAACCGGGGTCGGCCGTGCACCAGTACGTATCTTCATCCCGCAAATCCAGTACCCAACGCGCAGTCATATGCTCTTGTATGACTGCCCTATGGGAGTGTACGACTCCTTTGGGCTTTCCTGTAGTGCCTGACGTGTAAAGCATAAACGCATAGTCGTCCGGGTCCGTTTGGGCAACCCGGAGAGAATCCGATGCTTTTTCTATGCTTTTGGTAAACGTCGGCTCGTCTACGACGAGGATATGTTTCAGATCCGGCAGTTTTTTGCGTATCGCATCGACGCGGGGCTTGAGCTCGCTGGTCGTCAAGAGCACCTTGGCTCCTGAGTTTTCCAGACGATCGGCAAGCGCCTGCTCCTGAAAGGCGCTAAAAAGCGTCCCTGCTATCGCGCCGATTTTTAGAATTCCCAAAAAGGAAAAATACAACTCAGGTATCCTTGGAAGGAACAGGAATACACGATCTCCCCTCTCGACTCCAAAATCTTTAAGGACGTTTCCTAGCTTGCTGGACAAAAGGGAAAGTTCCTCAAAGGTATATTTCTTCTCGTTTCCTGCTTCGTCTTCCCAATACAGGGCGACTTTGTTTTTGCGCCAAGTCTGTACGTGCCGGTCGATCGCGTTGTACGCGGCATTCAGACTTCCGTCGAACCAATCCACATATCCTCTCGCGTCTTTCCACGAGAAGTCCTTTTTCACCCCCTCGTAATCATCGAGGTTAGGTTCTTGGATTTTGTTCTTGGATTTTTTGTAAAGTTCTTCCTTCATTTGGCAGGTTCATCTCGCTTGACAAACTTGGCGTCCAGGCGCTTTAGGTTCTCCATAACTCCTGTATACTCCATTTCGTCCTGCGGACCCATGGCGGGATTAAAGAATCCCTGTTCGCGCATGGCAAGCGTTTTTTCGGATGCTTTTTCACGGATGACATCCCAGAACGGCTGGTCGAATAGGTCTACTGCTTCGGTGAGTTTCCCTTCGTGTACGCAATATCCCGCAGCAGACATGATTGTCGGGCCGTCAAAATAGGAAATTATCGTATTTTGCTTGACCGGCATCACGGACACATGGTGACTGCCCCGGTTATCTCCCAGGGTGTATTGGGCAAGTGCCCAGGGAGAGAGTATCTCCCCAGTCGACGGGAATTGCTTTTGCGTACGTACAAGAGCCACCGGATCGTCCTTCCCGACATATTTTCCGGCGATATTATGGAGCCTGCTCGTAGATGCCACTGCGGCTGTAAGTCCAGTCGCATTTTCTACGACCGATTCGATGATGTAGCGATTCGGATCGCGAAGCAAACAGGCGATATCATAATAGTCGTTTGGCACCTTCAGGGTAATCACCTTATCATTCTCTGTGTGATTGACGTCCATGATATGGAACGTAAATCCGGCCTGCATATCAGGAGCAAGCAGTAACCCTGCATTATGATACGGGTCAGCAAATGCCGAAAAAAGCGGATGATTAAACACTCCCGGTCCGCATTTGTCTCCGGCAAATAAGACAAACGGTTCTGCCTGTCGCTCTTCTATTTCCATTTCCGCACTCCCCGGACCCATACCGCGGACATTACCGGAAAACGCATCTTTGAGTAAATCCTGCCCCGCTCCGTAAAGCCCCTGGCTTTTGGCGACCTTGGTCGTCTCCACAAACGTATCCCACGCGAACTTATGGATATCGCTATTATCCGTACCCCTCGTATGTGTCATAAGAAGCGCGATATCATCGCCGGTAAACGTAACATGACCGTCTATGAGAAGTTTGCTTTTTATCGCCTCCGAAACCCGCTCTTTTGCCTTGCTCACCATGGCTTCACTGGGCCGGTTATGCCCTCCTACGGAACCCGTGTCAGCCTTAATAACAGATATGGTCACTTTCATGGTGACCTCCTTTCTCTACGCTAAATCAGCTAATAAATTTTTACCGGTCATTTCACTCGGGATAGATAATCCTAACATAGATAGGATTGTGGGTGCGATGTCGGCAAGTTTACCGACAGGGAGTTCGATCGGACGATTTTCAAACTGTTTGTCCACCATGATAAAAGGGACAGGAAACGTTGAATGTTCGGTATCCATTTCACCGCTGGGACCGATCATTTCTTCCACATTACCATGATCTGCTGTCACGATGCAAGCTCCTCCTAACGAAAGCGCAAGCGAGGTGATTTTTCCGACGCATTCGTCCGTGATACGGCAGGCTTTTATGGCGGCAGCAATATTTCCGGTATGCCCCACCATGTCGGGATTGGCGAAGTTAATGGCGATAAATGAATACACATCGCTCGTCATACGGTCCAACACGAGACTTGTCAGTTCCACCGCTGCCATTTCCGGCAACAAATCATATGTGGCGACTTTGGGGGAAGGAATAATCAAATGATCTTCCTGTGGGAATTGCGCTTCCCGCATACCATTGAAGTAGTATCCGATAAAGCGTTCTTTTTCGGTTTCGGAAACCCGCAGCTGTCGCATGCCCGCTTCGGAAAACACCTGACCCAGCGGCTTTTCTACTTGTCTTAGCGGAAACGCTACCACACACGGACTTGTGCGTTCATACTCCGTCATGGTGACAAAAAATAACTCCGGGAGTATCACTCGTCTCGTAAACGGTTTCGGGCGGGCGTCTTCTTCTACCAAATGTTTGTGATAATACTTGACCGCGTACGGATCGAAACTTTCCGGCATTTTGTGCGATTCGAAGTCAGACAGCGTAAACGCACGGGTGAGTTGGCGGGGACGGTCTATCCTGTAATTATAAAAAATAACGGCGTCATGCGCGCTTATCCTGGGCATGGGAATTCCCTGGGAGTCGCAAATAACCGTCGGCTCGATGAACTCGTCGCTTATACCTTTTTTATAACTTTCCTCGATAGCTGCTGCCGCTGACTTGGCTTTGTTGGGGATGTCCTCTGTCAGGGCTTGGTACGCCCTCGCCGTTCGATCCCACCTCCGGTCGCGATCCATGGCGTAGTACCGCCCCATAATCGTTGCGATATGCCCGTGTCCTATTTCCGCCAATTTGGCCTCCACTTCGTGAACAAACCGTATGCCCGATCGGGGAGGTGAATCCCGCCCGTCCGTAAAAAGATGCAGATACACCGGGCAACTACACTGATTCCGGCGCATTAGTTCAAGCAAGGCATACAGATGTTCGCGGCTTGCGTGTACGCCGGAATCGGATAATAATCCCATGAGATGCACGCGTGACTGGTGAGATTTGGCGTAGGACATTGCCCCCAAAAAAGCATCGTTTTCGAAAAACTTGCCTTCGGATATCGCCATATTTATGCGCGGCAGATCCTGATACACTACCCGGCCTGCTCCGATATTGATATGTCCTGTCTCGGTATTTCCGTCCTCGCCTTGGGGTAGTCCGACGGCACTTTCTGATGCGTGCAGCTTGGCGTGAGGAAAACGTGACCAGAGCGCCGGTATGCTCGATAGATTCGCCTGGGAGATCGCGTTACCTGGTCCGGGCGGGGCAAGACCCCACCCGTCGAGAATGATAAGTACAAGCGGCTTCGGCATAAAACGATTACGCGTTCCTGCCAAGGGCAAGAAGCGACTCTATTTCAAGTAATCTGTTGTATTTTGCTACCCGTTCTCCTCGTGCCGGCGCCCCGAATTTCACATAATCGGATTGCACGCCCACAGCCAAATCTGCGATAAAACTGTCGTTTGTCTCGCCGCTTCTATGGGAAACGATAGTTTTTATCCCTGCTTGTTTTGCTATGGCTATCACCCCCAGAAACTCAGACAGGGATCCGATTTGGTTGGGTTTGGCCAGAATTGCGGAACAAGCCCCTTCCTTGATCGCCCGTTTCAGACGTTCGGGGTTGGTCGCCAACAAGTCATCCCCTACCACGAGGACATCGTTACCGATTTCCTTGGATAGTGCCACCCAATTCTCCCAATCATCCTCATCCAGTGCGTCTTCAAGGATAAGCAGACGGTATTGTTTATGAAGTTCTACAAGATAACGGATGAAATCGCTGCTTGATAGCGCCCCCGGCTTATCTTTTATTTTGTACCCTCCGCGTTCCTGGCGGAAGGTAGAAGCTGCAAGATCCAAACCGAAAAAAATATCCACCCCGAAGGTATAAGGACTCGACTTGATTGCCTCTGAAAGTATTTCCAGCGCATCTATGTTCGTAAACAAGTTCGGCGCGAACCCGCCTTCGTAGCCCACCGAATACACGGCATTTCTGTACTTGAGTATGTCCTTTACCGCCTTGTAGATCGCAACTCCCATTTCAAGAGCTTGGGAAAACGGCTTATTGGAAGCAGGCACGACATGGAATTCCTGAAAATCCAAATTACCCGAACCGTGCTTCCCCCCGTTGATAATGTTAAATGTCGGCGTCGGAATACGCAAAAGCGGGACATTCACAAACGGACGGAAGAGCTGGTTAATATATTGGAAAAGGGGCATACGATAGGCATTGGCAACCGCAGCGGCAACGGCAAGTGATACGCTCAATATGCTATTGGAGCCTAATACGTGCTTATCCGGTGTGCCGTCTATTGAGAGAAGTGTTTTATCTACTGCTCCCTGATCCAGGGCGTTCATTCCTTTGAGCTTTGCCGCAATCGGCCCGTGCACGTTAGCCACTGCCTTGAGCACTCCCATACCGCGATAGCGTTTTTCGTCCCGGTCGCGAAGCTCAACCGATTCATACTTTCCAAGAGAGGTACCCGCAGGCACCGAGGCGATACCCCGGTATCCACTCTCCAAAACTACCATAGTTTCGATCGTGGGATCACCCCGGGAATCGAGAATTTCCCGAGCGATCAGGCTGTGAATTTTCGTGTTAACGTCCGCCATAAGGAAATAGAATTATTTGCGCGCCACAAGCCGGTGTTCCGCTGCCGCCACTGTATCCCGAACGTGATCGACCGCATCCGGATTGACAGACACGCTCGTGATTCCCCAGGACACCAGTTTTTCGACCAAATCAGGATAATCTGAAGGCGCTTGACCGCACATGGAGGTAGTGACCCCTTTTTTGGCACAGGTTTTTATGACTTTTTCAAATGCCCACATGACCGAAGGATCCGTTTCGGAAAAATCATGAGCTACTTCACTATTGTCGCGATCCGTGCCCATGGTAAGCATGGTAAGGTCATTCGAGCCGATTGAAACGCCGTCGATACCTACCTCAAGAAAATCCTCTATCCGTATGACATTCGTCGGAATTTCCACCATCATCCATAGCTTGAACGTACTGGACCTCGAGAGCCCGCTCGCTGCTACCATTTTTTTGACCTCGGCAAGTTCCTGCGGGGTTCTCACAAATGGGATCATAATCCAGAGATTTTTGTGCCCCATTTTATTTCTCACGGTTTTGATCGCCTCGAGTTCCAGCTCGAACACTTCCGGATTAGCGATATAACGGGCGGCACCCCGAAAACCCAGCATCGGATTGGGCTCCTCAGGCTCGAACGCGGCACCACCTTTGAGGTTCCGGTATTCATTCGTCTTAAAATCGGTCGTACGGTACACCACCGGACGTGGAGAAAACGATTCGGTGATCGTGGCTATCTGACTTGCGACCAGATCGATAAACATGTGTTGCTTTTTGTCCTCAATGATTTTTTTGGGGTGGATACCCACACTGGCCATGATAAATTCGGCTCGTAGCAGCCCCACTCCGTCTGCGTCAAACTTACTCACCTCATGCGCTCTGCCTGCCTGAGCCAGGTTCATATAGACTTTGGTAGCCGTGTGAACCTTTTCTCTTGGTCTCATGGCTTGCTTGGTCGGGCCTTGCGATACGGAGACTGCGCCTTTGTATATTTCCCCTGTCGCACCGTTTACGGTAATAACCATGTTATCCTTAAGGGTCTTCATCGCGTTGGTTGTCCCCACCACTGCAGGTATGCCAAGCTCGCGGGATACGATCGCCGCGTGAGACGTCCGGCCACCACGCTCCGTCACGATTGCGACTGCCTTTTTCATCGCGGGCACGAAATCGGGGTTCGTCATCTGCGCGACGAGCACATCGCCTTCGTGGACTTTACCGAGATCCCTGGGGCTATAGAGTATCTGAACCGGTCCGCTGGCTATTCCAGGACTTGCCGCATCGCCTTTGAGGAACACGTCGTGCTTCGTAGCGACCGACTGCACGTTTCGGGATTTGGCCGTACCGGTTGTCGTCACAGGGCGCGTCTGGACGATGTAAACAGTATCATCATCAATTGCCCACTCAACATCCTGTGGGAAAAAATAATGCTTTTCCAGCTTTTTCCCGAGTTTTGCTACCGCTACTATTTGGGCGTCAGTGAGCTTGGCCTTCGAACCTTTTGTTTTGGAAATCGTACTCACCGTTGTTTTATTGCCTCGCCGTGTCATGATTTTTTCCTGTGTGTTTACTTCTTTTTCGAGTATTTTTTCCGTTGATTTTTCTACCACATAATGGTCGGGCGTAACGGCTCCCTGCACGATCATTTCACCCAAACCGTAAATAGCGTCTACGACGACTTTTGATTTGTCATTGGTCACCGGATCCAGCGTGAACATAACGCCCGAATAATCGGACTGCACCATAAGCTGTACCGGAATCGCAATGCCCACTTTGAAGTGATCAAATTTATTCGTCGCGCGATAAAAAATCGCACGCGCGGTAAACAGGCTCGCCCACGCTTCCTTTACCTTTTCCAAAAGATTCGCCTCCCCCTGAACGTTTAAAAATGTCGCCTGCTGCCCCGCGAAGGAGGCGGTCGGCAAATCTTCCGCGGTTGCTGACGAACGCACGGCTACCAGCGGATGTTTGAGGATTCCCCGCTCCAGATTGAAATAGGCCCGCATTACCTCGGTCGCAATGTCCCTGGGAAATTCACTCCTGGTGATTCTGCGCTGGATTTCGACGGAAGTTTTCTCAAGATCCTTACTGTTGTTCACGTCAAGGCCGTGAAGCAAATCGGACAAATCATCCCGAAGATGTGCCTCATCGAGGAAATGAAAATATGCCTGCGCGGTCACGATGAAACCGTTGGGAACCGGAAACCCAGCCTTGGTCATTTCCCCTAAATTCGCCCCCTTGCCTCCGACAATACCTATATCCTGTTTATCAACTTCTTTAAACCACACGACGAACTTTTTTGGCATAGTGTCAGTATGAAGAATTTATGATGAGTTCGCAAGAGCCGGTCTTACGGATTGGCGGGAACGGTAACTTCGAATGATTGTTTGCCCCCGTATGCTTTCGGTCCGTAATCCGTACAAAAAGCTTCTATGTGATCCATAAAATACGGAGGTTTTGCAGCTTGAATTTTACCGCAGATAAAATACCCGAGCATCTGCGCGAGCCCGAATCCCGAAGAAGGGGGAATCGGGATAAACCAGCGGTGTTTTTCTTCCCCGAAATACGGATTTTGTTCCCCTATGGAAATGACGAGCTCATGACTCCACGGATGGACAAATTTCGCGTGGCGTGAGATTCCCTGTGAATTTGCCCTGATCATAACGTGTGGCCCGAATAATTCATCCCTCTTGATTTCTATCATGGGTGCGATAGATTGGAACCGGTCCGGCAGGACGAATGCAAAAGCTTCGTACTGTGCAAATCCCGGAGGAAGAGTCAGGGACTCTAAAAATTTTCTTATGTCCGATACGGATTCCCGTGTCGTTGACAGTATCATCCCGAGATACGTCGACGTGTTGTACGTATAGGGCTCGGCGATACTCTTGTAAACGACGACGCGATCCGAAATCCGGGCCGCTGAGGACTCCGGTTTGCAGGTAAGCAATGTGGTTTTTAGTCCCAAGGATTTCGCGAATTCTACCTCCCAAACCGAGTCCTTCTCTCCCGATGAAGAAATGATGATCGCATCTTTCATAAGACCCTGGGAAATAGCAGACGCATAGGCCTGCGCCAGAATTTTGAAATTGCTCTCGTCTCCGACGACTGCTGCTTTTCCCGAAAAAATTATACGGCCGGTATGACTGGCATTCCCGCTGCCGATCACAAATGGGTAGGAATAATCAGACAGATCAAGTGTGGGAGGAGGTGTTTTTTCAAAAAACTTGAGGGACTTGAGCACAATATCATCTAATGTAGGCAACTTCATATGTACCTCCTTTTGGACGTATAAAACATATTAATATGATATCAAAATCTCGGCATCTGCAGACTCTGATCGCACGCTGTACTCCCGACAATCCGCCGGTATAAATGCCGAGTGTCCGCTTGTAACGGTCACGGACATATCGCCGGTCGAAACGGTCACTGTTCCGTTTCTCACGAACACATGCCGAAATGAATCCAAAGGAGACGTAAATTCCGCGCCCGACACTCGCATCCTCACTCGATCCATGGAATAATACTTCGTTTCCAGTATCCGATCATAGACATAAGCCGATGAAGAATGGATCGTCTTGGGCTTCCGCATATGGGTGGCCGGGTCATTGGCTATGTCGCTGCGGTCTGCAAAAGCAAAATAGTCATCGATCTGAAGCGGGCGGAGGTTGCCGTCTTTGTTCATTTTCCCTTTGTCAAAACTCCGAAGTGTCGCCTCGTCGTCCATGACGTTTAGCTGTATCTCATAGAGCACGTTCCCGAGAGGAATAGACTCCAGGTCTTCTTCCCACGAATGATGGATGCCACAAGGCGATAAATCCAGCAATGTTCCTTTTTCCACGCGTACGACATTGACGTATTGCCAGGGGTCAAATTGCTTTACCAGGGCCTGCGTCTCTTCTTTGGCATGTTCGTAGGTAAGCTGGCCGCTTTTTACCCGGGAGGCAAGATCCTGCATGTGTTTATCAAGCTCTGTCACGACCTTTTTGTAGACCTCCCAATTCACGCCCTTTTTTACACCGCAGGTGATAAGTCCCGGCTCGAAGTAATACCACGACTCAGGCTTTGCTTTCCAACGGGCGTTTGATACGCCGTCCGGAATATGCAGCTGGAACGAATTTCCCAGCGCCTGGGTAAATTTGAGAAGCAGATGCATATTGGGTCCGAAAGCCGCAACGATCCGTTTCCCCAGGACCTTCTCGGGATTTTCTAGAATAAGCGAGGAAAGTGTCACCGAATGCTCTACGACCGACTGCTCACTCACCAGCTTGGCATCCGCAAGTTCCCCTGCAAATTCCGGGTCGTCAGAGCGAGAAAGAAGCGATAAATTGCTTTTGTCATATAACTCATAGGATTGCCCGATTTTCCTGCCATACAGATCGGACTTGCCCTGCCATTGTTTTGTTTCCACGATATACGTGCCTCCCCAGGTGGGTTGTTCGATGAGTTTTGGGATGACTAAATACGGTCGCATGTTCATACGCGTGCCTCGGCAATACGGACAATATCTATAATATTCTCTACATACGCGTCCGCTCCTTCTATGGAGTACCCGGGTACGAGATTTTGACGAAGTCCTATCGTGTACGCGCCTGAGGCTCTACCTGATTGAATACCGATATTGGAGTCTTCTATGACAAGCGAGGTTTCCGGAGTACTCCCCAACATACGCATGGCTTCGCGATAACCGTCGGGGGCTGGCTTGTGTGCAAGATCCGTACGGTCATGCAGGGAAATGACAACCTTGAGTAACGTCGCGTTGGAAATACGCTTGAGAGCCAGGTCTATCCACCACTTGGGAGATGCAGACACGATAGCCATGACAAAACCTAATTTATCAAGCCCGGTAAGCAGCTCGTCGAGTCCTTCTGTAATAGGGGCGTTCGTGTATACGATTTTCGCGTGACGATCTCCGGCTTCATACATTTTTGCAATAGGAACGGCACTTCCCAATGCCACAGCCCGGGCATGAATCGCATCCATATTGGCGCCCAATGTCTTGTCGAGTTTGGCCGCTATATCAGCGCCATAAAGCTCACTGAAGATATGGAGCTTCTCCTGTTCCCAATACTTCTCATTGTCAATCATCACCCCGTCAAAATCGAAAATACACGCGTTGTTCATAAGGGTATCTTATTCGAGCGCCGTAGTATTGACTCCCGATGCAAAATCCACTTCGGGAAACCGGTGAAGGATCTGAGCTATCTGCTTTTTTAAGGTATCGTAGGATTTATCTGTCTTGCCCTCAAATTTCACCGTAAGATACGGTCCGTTCTGACTCGCGCGTACGATAAGCATTTCGCTTTCCGTATCCATGCGAACGCCGTCTATCTCGACGTAGGACGCATTCGGGTACAGCTTTTTGATTTCCCCGCCGATCTTGTCACTGACGACTTGGAATTTTATTGCGTCAGGACAACCTACTTTTATCTCCGGACTGGAGACGTAACTGGGTAATTCGTCAATCACCTGCGCCAAGGTCTTGTCCACCCGGGTCAGGTACGCCAAAAGCCGTAGGGTCGCAATGGCTCCGTCGTCATGACCGTAAAAATTATCCATGAAGAAAAAATGACCGGATAATTCTCCTCCGAACGGAGATCTCGACTCACGGACTTTTGCCTTGATGAACGAATGCCCCGTTTTCCACATGATCGGCGTTCCTCCATGACTACGTATCACTTCGTCTACCTGCTTGGAACATAGTGCGTTGTATACGATGTTTGCCCCGGGAAGTGATCCGAGCACGTCAATGGAGAAAATAGACACAAGGACGTCGTTCCAGATAAGCCGGCCGGTATGGTCGACTATCCCCACCCGATCACCGTCGCAGTCATAGGAAAATCCAAGATCTGCTTTTTCCGCTACAACTCGTTTTGCAAGCCGGGTCTGTACCTCGTGCTCCGTGGGATCGGGGGTTCCCACAGGGAAATTACCGTCCGGCGTCGTGTTTTGCTCTATAACTTCGCACCCTACGGAACGCAAAATATCCGGCAGATATATGCCCGTTGTTGCCGCACAGGAATCCACCACAACTTTAAACCGCTTGATCGTATCGGTCCGGCGTTTTAAATCGTCGATATACTCCTGTTTTATGTCTTTTTGGATGACTACTCCTTTGGGGGCTCGCGTCACGAATTTACCGGATTTTACCAGTTCACGAAGTTCTATAATCTCCTCGGAAAGCATGGTTTCAGAAAACCCCATACCGAACTTGAATCCGTTGTATTCCTTCGGATTATGGGAAGCGGTAATCATGACAAGCCCTTTCGTCCGGAAGAGGTATCCGGCAAAATACGTTATCTGTGAAAGCGTCATGCCGATGTCATACACCGTAATACCGGAATCCGTGAGTCCTTTGACCATGGCATCCCGAAATTCCGGGCTGGAGAGCCGGCAATCATAGCCTACGACGCAATCATAGATCCGCCGCTGCAATAGCCATGTCGCATATCCTTTTGCCAAAAGCTCGACTCGAGGTGCGTCCAACTCGCTACCAACCAACCCGCGAAGGTCATATCCACGAAACACATGATCAGGTATTTGTGCTGACATAAAAAGCCTCCTTTAGAGTTTTATAATGAATTGCTCCAATAATTGCGAGAGCGTAAACGGAGTGGCGCCCGTTTTTATCGCGATGTCTATTGTAAGAAGCTGTTCTTGCATAGCGACAAGTTGTTTTATCGTAAAGTGTCGCGCTTGCGAAGTCAAGCGAGCTGCCTGCCATTCCTGCAAACCGGCGGGCATAACATGATCCGCCAATTGGATAAGCTGACGCACCCGACGCGCAATCAGGACAAAAACCACTTCGGCCGGCTCGAGCTCCACAGTACGCGCAAAGTTATCGAGTGAAACGCGGGCGTTACCCGGCCGCAAACTATCTAAGAATTGAAACAATACAACCGGAGTTTTAAATAACTCGACCTGTATCTTCGTGCCTAACTTGCTTATCGTCGATTTATCTATCTCTTTTTCTTCGTACAGGATAATGTCCGAACTGGCACTTACTTCCACCAGTTTTGTGAGTACACTCACAAATGTTTTTTCCCGCTTTTTGGCATGAGAGAGGAATCCTTCGATGACGATTAACACGTCGTTACCAAATAGCGACCGGGACTCTAACGCCTGTGCCAATTGTGTCTGATCGGCGCGCTTGCCGTCCACGACACGGATTTCCTTATCTTTGGCGGCTGCCTTATGTTCGGCAAGTTTGTTGCGGCTATGCTCCAGCTGATCGCCGTGTATGAGTATGATCATAATCAGATCTTCGATTGCTTATATGCGTCAAAAAGCCGCTCTACCGTCCGATGATCTATACGCGTGTGCCTCCCCCTGTGGGGGACCAGTGCTCCCGAAAAATTCTTGGGAATATGCATAAGTTCATGGATTACTACCCGTGTTTTATCGTCATCGGACAAATGATCGAAATGATGCGATAGCACCTCGATGACGTAATGTGCCGGCAGGTGAAGCGCCTGTTGCCAAATTTTCGGGAAACTCCATATCCTGGCCCGTGCCCTACTGGTGGCACCGAAACTGCGCATACACACGACACGCTTGGGATCCACCTGTCCGAACAGCGAGGTCCTAAGGACCGACTTCATAATCTTTGTCACATCGGGAGCAAGAACTATATCCATATCATCAGGTGATTGTTATCATCCGAAGAGCTTTATGTGCCTCACTAAGCAGTGGTGCATTTGTTTTGGGATACCCGATCAGGGTTTCCGCCGCTCTCCAATTTGTCCATTTCGCGTCGGAAATCCCCTCTTCACTTTGCACCTTGGGGTGCTGTTTCGTTTTCGAAAAAAACAGGAAATAGTGCACCGTCTTTTTGATCGACTTGCCGCGGGTGTACCAATAGGTCGTCGGAGATAATTGAGTGACACACCGCAAATTCGTGATACCTACTTCTTCTTCTATTTCCCGCGTCGCGGTGTCCTGAAGATCTTCTCCGTCTTCTATTTTTCCTTTCGGGAACGTCCAGTTGTTTTTCATGTCCTTCATCAGCAACACCTGCCAGCCTGCCGCGGATTTGTATACGATAATTCCCCCTGCTGATGTTTCTGTGTTCATGTTTTTGTCAGTAAATACAACACGTCGCCCTCACGCACCGCCCGGTCTACCTGCATCCCGCATATGTCTCCTGCCTCTACACTTGGCACTTTTTCATGTTCCACCTGAAGAGAATTTACCACTTGTGTAAATTCACTGTCGTGACCCGAAATCTTTACCGTATCACCCGTTTTGAGTGCCTGATTCATGATTTCCACCACCGCAACCCCCAATTTGTCATAATAATGCGTGACTTTGCCTATCTGTAAGTCCATGGCAATCACCCTTCCTTATTGTAATACTTCTTACCTTTTAACTTATCGGGGAGCAGGTTTTCGTTGGTGTATGCCGTATATCCTTTGCCATACCCCAAATTTTTCATGAGACGAGTCGGCGCATTGCGAACGACAAGAGGGATTGGCAGATTCCCGTACTGCTTCACGTCCGACAAGGCTCTAAAGTACGCATCATAGCTGCTTCTGTCTTTTTTGGCTAGGCACAAATATACGACTCCATGCGCCAAATTTTCCTGGCACTCCGGGTATCCGATTTTGTGACATGCGTCAAACACCGCGTCCGCAACTACCAATGCAGTCGGCTGGGCTATACCAATGTCTTCTGAGGCAAACACGATCATCCGACGTGCGATAAACAACGGGTCTTCCCCCGCCGCAACCATGCGCGCAAGGTAATAAAGCGCCGCATCGGTATCGCCCGCTCTCATGCTTTTGATAAACGCGCTGATTGTATTGTAGTGCTCCTCGCCTACCCGATCATACTGAAGCATTTTTCGCTGAGCTGCTTCTTCTATGTGCGTTATCGTTAGTTTTTTCCCCTTCACGATTGATGAAGCGATTTCCAGCGTCGTAAGCATAGCTCTGGCGTCTCCATTGGCTGCTTCCAACAAAAATTTCGCGGCTTCCTTGTCTATTGTTTTTTTGCAGTATCTCAGGCCTTTGGTAAGAATGGTTGTGAGCGCTTCTTGCCCAAGCGGCTTGAGTACTAACACGCGGCATCGGGAAAGAAGCGGACTTATCACTTCAAACGACGGGTTTTCTGTCGTCGCACCTATAAAAATGACGGTTCCTTTTTCTACATGGGGCAGCAACGCGTCTTGTTGGGCTTTGTTGAACCTATGGATTTCATCAATAAACAGCACCGTACGCTTACCTGTCTTGAGTCGCTCACCTGCCTCTTTTATAAGCTCGCGCACGGCGCTTAGGGTGGTGGTCACTGCGGATTCTGCGACGAAATGTGAGGCAGTAAGTGCTGCAAGGAGGTGCGCAAGCGTTGTCTTGCCGCTTCCGGGAGGACCCCAAAATACCATAGAGGGCAAAAAATCGGCGGCGAGCAACTTACGGATAATGCCTTGCGATCCGACGAGATGGTCCTGCCCGATCACGTCGTCGAGTTTGGCAGGCCGCAATATTTCAGCCAGGGGTTGGGTTATTGCCATTCCTGCAATTACTTTACCACGTTCTCCCAGGGGAAACCAGTTCGCCCGAAGTGGCCGTACCGTGCGGTTTCCCGATAGATCGGGCGTCGCAAACGTAGCCCCGTGATAATCCCCGGCACGGAAAGATCCAGAAGCGACCAGGCAAACGCTTCAATAGACGAAAGGGATTTTTTTTCTGTCCCGAACGTCTCGATGCCGCGCGCGAGCGGTTCCCGTTGTCCGATGACGTATGCGACCCGCACCTCCGCCCGGTCAGCTAACCCGTGAGCTACGATATTTTTGGCTATGTAGCGCGCAGCATATGCCCCGCTTCTGTCCACTTTGGTAGGATCTTTGCCACTAAAGGCTCCTCCGCCGTGACGGGCAAACGCTCCGTAGGTATCCACGATAATTTTCCGTCCCGTCACTCCGGTATCCGAGGCTGGGCCGCCTATTTCCCAGCGCCCCTTGCTGCCATTAACGATGACATCGTCTTCTTTGGGAGGCGTCATCTTATACTTTTTCATCACTGGCTTGATCACCTTGTCATAGAGTGCCTTTTTAAGATGCGCATGCGTTATCCTGGGATCGTGGGGAACGGCGAGCACTATACGGTCTACAGCGGTGGGCTTCCCGTCTTCGTAAATCACCTTCACTTCGCTCTTGCCGTCCGGACGCAAAAACGGAAGAATTTTTTTCTCCCGTGCCTCATCCATGCGCTCAACTAACCGGTGCGCCAGCACAAGCGGCATGGGCATGTATTCCGGCGTTTCGTTGGTAGCGTAACCAAACATCATCCCCTGGTCACCCGCTCCCCCGTCATCGACGCCGACGGCAATATCCGGTGATTGCTCATGAATATATACGGAAATCGGTGATTTATAGGAAAAATTATATTTGGCGTTGTCGTAGCCCAAAGACTTGATCGTTTTTCGGGCAATACTCTCATAATCCAGTTTTTTCTTACAGGTCACTTCTCCCGCCAGCACCACTCGATTGGTCGTCACGAGTGTTTCGACCGCGACACGCGCCTTGGGATCGGCTTTGAGAGCCGCGTCTACGATTGCGTCAGAAATCTGATCGCAAATTTTATCCGGATGTCCGCTGGCAACCGATTCCGATGTGAAGTGCGTTGTTTTTTTCATGTATGCCTTTCTTCGCCCGAATAAGTAAAAAATAACCCCGCCAAGCGGGGTATATTTTTTCCCTACTCTAGGCAAATCATCCCGCCTCATTGGCGGACTCGTTGGGGCACCGCGGTCTCATTGACTCGGTTGCCGGGTGGATCATAAAGCGAGAGCTTTCCCCACCACTCTTGATTTATTAACTTGTCATCTACAGTACTCCTGTGCCTTACGTATTGTCAAGATGTGATCTCACGGTCCACGACTTCCTGAAACGCCACATCAGGCAGCCCCTGCACACCACCGAAGGAAATACGGTCCAACACTTTTTGCTCCATGTTTACCATTCGCCCCGAGTGGATAACAAAATCTCCGAAACGGTTCCGGATCGTATCCATGGCATACGTCAGGTCCCGTTTTCTGTTCTCTTCGGGAAACAGTGACGACTGCATCGACTGCTCCCGGTGTAACGCATAACAATACACCGCCAATAGTTTCACTCTTTTTTCGGGAGCATGAGTAAGCATAAATCTCATCGCGGTATAAAAATCCGCATCGCTAAACATCGGCGAAAGCTTTTTCTCCTGCGTGTGCCAGTGCGTGTGATCTTCAAACATCAATGAGATACCCACGCCATAGGCGACAAACCCGTCTATCCGCAAGCGCCTGCCCATTTTCATGACCAGCTGCGCGAGTATCTGCCAGAGGCGCGGATCATTTGGTCCGTGACCAGAACCCAGGACATACGACTGACC
Organism: uncultured Gammaproteobacteria bacterium; assembly: GCA_964573695.1. Classification (GTDB taxonomy): domain Bacteria; phylum Patescibacteriota; class Microgenomatia; order UBA10105; family UBA927; genus UBA927. The sequence goes on from CAZNKB010000002.1 coordinate 46,136, forward strand.
GAAACTTTTTTGGTCTTCCTGTGTGTCATGCTCAAATTCTTTGTACATACTGCCGTCTTCGTACCCGTGAAGCCGAAGCCACCAGTGATATCCGGTAATGGAGTGAAATGCGCGTTTAAGGTCGGAGGCGCTCGAGTGAAAAAACGCCACGGGGGTCATGATGCCTGCGGCCCTGAGCCTGCCCGCATTTCCTTCTTTGATGCCGCAAAAGTCTTCCAATTTCATGGAAGCAAAGGTGTCCAGGATGTTTTCTTTTGTAATACAGACTAACCCGTCAGGTTTTATGCGACCGGAGGCGACCTTGGCAAGGTAGCGATTGGGGGCGATGCCGCAAGAAACCGTAATCCACTCTCCGATTTCCGCTTTGATCCGCATCTTGATCTCTTTGGCTACGTCACTCATCGAAGCTCTCGTAAGGATCGGTGTGTTGCGAAGATTCATAACCATTTCGTCGATCGACTCAACGCTGATATGTGCGGTATAAGACTTGAGAATGGCAAAGAGTTGGCGATTTACCACCCGGTATTTCGGCGGATCCGACGGCAATACGACCAACCGGGGAGCCAAGCGCTTGCCTTCTTTTACCCTCATACCTGTTTTGACCCCCAATGTTTTCGCCTCGCGGGAGGCAGCCAGAATACAACCGTAATCCGCAACATACGCCGCTACCGCTACCGGCTTACCTCGCAGTAGTGGATTGGCCTGCTGTTCCACGGTCGCGAAACAGGAGTTGATGTCCACATGCATCGTCGTGGGCGCAATCGGGTTAAAGTTATCCATATGTTAGTCAGATTGGCTATCTACTTCTATCAGTTTCCAGGCAAGGGTTTCACTGTCCATGATCAGCTTAAAAAACGTGTTGCCGTCGCTTACCGAAAAGATGTGAAACAGCCGCCGCCCTTCCCATATGGTATGGTGCATGCCTACCGTCGTAATCTGATACTTCCTCCCGTGCCAATAAAGACTATACGGAAGCACTTTCCGTGTCGCGTGATTACTCCAAAGTGTGACGGAAACCGGTTCGTTGATCGTTTCTGACATATCGTAAAACCATAATAAACCCGAAAATAATAGTCGTCAACTAGGTGTAAATATATCAAATAGTACGAAATTCAACCGAAACCTGGTCAGTTTGCACTTCTATCCGTTTGGAAGATATTTTCTTTTCGTCTGCCCGCTATTTGAGTTTTAATTAGTCCTATAGTATAATATCTGCTCATGTCTGCATCACCCGAAGGCTATCTGTTACGGCCATATATCCCCAGCGACCGCAAACCACTCATGGATTTTTTCATGAACTTACAACGCGGGAACCGTGGCTGGTCGGAACATCTGATCCAGTGCGTCCTTACCCGAAATGTCCGAGTGCTGGTTGCAGAATGCGAAGCAGGGATTGTCGGTTATGGGGAAACCCACAGAAACAACTTCCGTTCGGTATATTTTCACCGCGCAGCAGTATTGAAAGAGCACCGTTTACAGGGAATATTCACCGCTATCCTCGAATCCGTAGTAAAGGATGCCGGCAGAGCAGAAATTACCGCCGAAGTAAGTCGGGATGCCAAACATCTGCCTGCCATGAAGCGCGCGGGATTTGAAATAACGGACACGCTTTCCGGATACCGCTATCAGCTCGTCCGGCCACGCCAACGGTATTTTCGCTAACAGAATATTCACCGTTCATTTGCTATTACCCGGATAGTCTGCTATACTCTCTTTTGCACTTGTATTGAAACAATACATCTGCTTATCGTTAACAGTTTGAGAAGTTTAGAGAAAAAACGCCCCAAGATTTATTCTTTATTTACCTGCGTCTTTTCCCCTTTTCAGGTTTTTTCCACATAAGCAGTTCTATTGTTTCAACAATCCCGTGTACGAGACTATGTATCAACACAACAACCGTTCATTTCGTCGTCCCAGGCCGTCTTTCGGCAATTCCCGTCCTGCTTTCGGCAGGAATCGGGCGATCAAAACGGTCCCAAAAAGCGTGATACTTGCTACCATTGCCCGGAGCCAGGACAATCACGCGGGAGACGCAGAAATCGCTCCCATGCCCGTCACACACCAGTTTACGGATTTTGGGCTGGATACCGCGCTTACCGATACCATTAAGGCAAAAGGATTTACGACTCCCACGCCCATTCAGGACATGGCGATTCCGGCAATCCTCTCCGGACGAGATATCATAGGGACCGCCAACACAGGAACGGGCAAAACCGCTGCATTTCTCATACCGCTATTGCAAAAAGTGACAAACGACCGGGCACAACGGGTGCTCGTGGTGGCCCCCACCCGCGAACTCGCTGTCCAGATACACAAGGAACTCCGGGATTTCTCCCGCGGATTATCGATAAAAAGCGCCATGCTTATCGGCGGAGCTAACGAATGGCGGCAGCGGGCAGACCTCAAACTCGACCCGCATTTCGTGATAGCCACTCCGGGCCGACTCAAGGATTTTATCGAGTCCCGCTACATTCGGCTTTCGGCGTTTCGTAACGTCGTCTTGGACGAAGCGGACCGCATGGTGGACATAGGGTTTATCAACGACATCAAATACTTTATCTCTCTGCTGCCCAAAGAACGGCAGTCATTGTTTTTTTCTGCGACGATTTCCGGCAAAGTCGGCGAAATACTGACTGAGTTTGTCAAAGATCCGGTGCGGGTTTCCGTCAAGACAGAAGATGTCGCCACGACCATACGCCAGGAAGTCATCCGGGTACCCAATAGCAACGCCAAAATAGAAGCGCTTCACGACCTTTTGATTCAGAAGGAATTCGGCAAAGTGCTCATCTTCGGCCGCACCAAATGGGGAGTGCAGCGCCTGTCCGATGAATTGGTAAAACGCGGATTCCGTTCGGGGGCCATACACGGCAACAAACGCCAAAATCAACGCCAATATGTGCTGGAGCAATTTAAGCGGAGCGAAATCCAGATTTTGCTCGCTACCGATGTCGCCAGCCGAGGACTAGACATCCCGGACGTTTCCCATGTCATAAACTATGACTTACCGGAAACGCTCGATGACTACATTCATCGTATCGGACGCACTGGCAGGGCCAACAAACGCGGCATCGCGCTCACCTTCGTAGACTAATCCTTTCCCCTTGAGACACTGTTATAATTGGCTTACCCTATATGATCAAACTCGTGGCTATTGACGTCGACGACACGCTTTGCATGACCGAGGAAGCGTGCTTTCACATGGAAAATGAAGCAGCAGCGCAATTAGGGTACCCACCCATGGAGCGCGCAGTCCACCGGCACAACTGGGGGCATCCTCTGGAGGAAGCTATCACGAAACGATTTCCTGGCATTCACGTAGGTCGTTTTATGAGAGAGTTAACTAAACTTGTACCTCAGTATGTCAGCCAAGGAAAACTCGATGACATCCAAGCCACCACGCTAAACGCTTTGGATACACTGCGAAATCAGGGGGTCTCCCTTGCGATTCTTACGTCCCGAAGCAGCAAAGAAGTCACACACTTCCTGGAAAAAAATCACCCGCTCCAAAAAAGGATCCAAGGGTTCTATCACAAAGATAATTCAGAATTTGGCAAGCCGGATCCGAGAGTTTTCATCCAAATATTGAAGCAATTCGAAGTCCTTCCCCACGAGTCTGTCTATATTGGAGATACCGTAACGGACGCGCAATGCGCGAAGTCAGCCGGACTTTATTTTATCGCCACCCTCGAAAACAACCTCCGCTCCCAAAGCGACTTCGCACATACGTCTGTGGATGCGTTTATCCGTAATTTTACCGAAGTGCCCCAAGTCATCACTGCACTGGGGGAATAAGGCCTGACAAGCTTATTTATCGCAGCGTGGATGAGGAACCAAACCTTGCATCCCGGCGCAGGTGATGCACATGTTCTGCATCAGACTGCAAAAGATTTGTCAGGCGAAGGCCCCGCAAATCAAGGTAGACATCACCCATAGCTGCCCACGCCCTTCGCAAAGAAAAATGTTTGGGCAAAGACCTTGGCTTTTCTTTTTCCGGAGTGGTGGCTTTTGCCGCCATACGTTTCACCTCCTTCCGCTTTTTCCAAAAAGAGTATGGCGCGATATCAATAGATACACAATGCATAAAGGATATGTACAGCATAAACAGACGGCCAAAACATCGTACATATGCCCCAAAGTCAGGCTATCTCCCCCGGAGTACTGAGCCGTAAATCGATATGCTATAGTAGAACGTATGAATGACACGAAAAACGAGCATGTGCCGCCATTTGTACAATCCGATGATTTACCGGGTCCGCACGAGTTCCCCGAAGGAGACGTCGGCGACCAGCTCAGGGTAGCCAAAGTAGCAGAGCATCGGCGAAAAGAACTCCTCAAGCAACACGAGCGGAAAGAAAACCCGGGTGACACAATGCGGCGTATCATGAAGGAATCCGCACGAATAGAGGAATTGCGTCCAAAGCCCTCCGTCCAGACCGTCTTTGTGGCAGAAGCCAAACCGGATCCGGTACATCACGAGTTTGACCGCAGAGAAGATCCTTCTGCCACTCTCCGCAAAATTTTATCCACTGCTAAACCCAAGTAGGAATTCGTTTGTCCATATCGCCTTACATAAAAAAAGCCCCACACGAAGTGGAGCTTTTTTAGGCGATATTTCTATCACCGTGAGTTTTTATGCTCGTTTTACATTTTTTGCGCTTGGGCCTTTCGGACCGTCTACGACTTCAAACGTAACCGTTTCGCCCACTTGAAGTTCATCAAATGTGACGCCAACTAAGTCTTTGGAATGAAAGAACAAGTCTTTTGACTCGCCTTCCCGTGCTATAAAACCAAAGCCTCTATCTGTTTTTGTTTTAATTGTGCCGTTCATAGGTATCTCCTTTCTGAACTCCTAGTATACCATATCTTTGGGGAAAGTATCAGATCTGGGATGCGTTGAAGAACTCAATGAGGATTTTTTTAAAAGCCTTTACGCTTTGTTCGTCGTGGACCGAACCCGCAAATACCTTTTTACCCTGGGCCGTGAATATTTGGGCTGCCTCTTGGGCCTCCTTTTTGGTCACGAGATCCGTTTTGTTGAGGAAAACAATCTCGGGTTTCTCAAGGAGCGCCGGGTTAAACTCCCTAAATTCGTTACGCACGGTCTCATATGCCCGCAGGGGATTTTCCACGGTTATATCGATACAATGGACAAGTATTTTGGTCTTTTCTATGTGCTTGAGGAACTTGATCCCCAGGCCTATCCCACGCGAAGCTCCCTCGATAAGGCCGGGTATATCGGCGATTGGATAGGTACCAAACATCCCGATCATCGGCTCGAGTGTGGTAAATGGATATGCACCGATTGCAGGGGTGGCATTGGTGAGTCTAGAGAGCAAGCTGCTTTTCCCGGCGTTGGGAAGTCCGATAAGACCGATTTGTGCTATCAACCGCAGTTCCAGAAGGACGGTTTTTACTTCGCCTGCACCGCCAAGTTCCCGGTTTGTAGGAGCCTGATTGGTCGCCGATTTGAATTTGAAGTTTCCGAAACCCCCCTTGCCCCCACGTGCTATGATTACGGGTTTATCTACCGACGAGATTTCCATGACACTGCCGCTATCCGCATCCGTCACGCGAGTGCCCAAAGGAACCTCAATGGTTATGTGTTGGGCGTTCTTCCCGAAGCCGTTATGTTTGGTACCGTGCCCACCGTTTTGCCCGACTACCTTTTTCTTGTACCGGAAATGCCGCAGGTCATTGACGTTTGTGGACCCCTGTATGAGGATGTCGCCGCCGTTGCCCCCATTACCACCGTCCGGGCCGCCGCGCGCTTTCATGGAGGTATGGGCAAACGTAGCCGCGCCATTGCCCCCGTCTCCCGCCTTTAAGATGATCGTCACGTTGTCTATGAGCATTATGCGTATTGTACCATTGTGACCACCCGTTTAGTGCTTGTCGAAAAATCCGGAGTGCAATACGGGGTATCGAGGGTTATTTGGTCTCGTGTACAGTCGGAAGCTTCTTGCCTTTAAACAGCACGCCCCAATCGTTAATTTTCCCGTTCTCGCCCGCCGGGGGATTGATCCGTGAGGCCTGTAGGACATAGACGACCGGATCGGGTACCTTGTTCTTTTCGCGGATTTTGTCTTCCCAAAGCTCCAACATGGCCAAGCCGCCACCCAAATAGATACGGGTTTCATTTTTCCCCGACCCGTACATCCGGACATGAGGATTGATCCTTCCTTCGCGGCCTGTGGATAGCTTGTCCCCCATGTCGCCAACGGTAAATAATCCGAAGTCTACCATTTCGGGCTGTGTGTTGATGAGATAATTGGAGCCGATGGCTTTGGTACCCAACCCGTAAGAGAGCGCCCCCACACGCACGAGTAGCGGCACTTTGCGATCCAGCGCACGTTTGATCGCGATTGTAATACCCTGTGTGGATGCCACTGCCACGCGTATTTCCTCCAGCGTGTGCTTGTGTGGCTTACCCATAGCGTCGTCGACCTCCTGATCTCCGATTATGGTGGCCCCTGATGCCAGACAGTCGTCAAAACGCGTGAGTCGCGCGTATTCATAAAGCCCCAGGCGTTTGCGTACCGCTGTGGCTCCCTTGGCAGAAAATCCTCCGAGACAATCGCTTACTGCCTGACGGTATCGCTGTTTCTTTTCGGCAGTCATGTCGGAATCATTGCCAAGAGTCGTAAGCTCACGCATCACCGGCGACAGGGAGCCGTTTCTGATTTCGATGATAATCTTACCTTCGTCGTCATTTTTGATCGCCCGCATAACGGGAATCTCTTCCTGGGGAGACACAATTTGGGCCGAATCCTGTGAAGATATCGCCAGTACCGCCTCACGGTCGGTGTACAACCTACCGTTACCGTCTTCGCAGACGAAATTCAGACTTCTCAGGCCTTCGATAAACTTTTCGGCTGACAACCGTGTCCCTTCAATCGTCTCGACAAGCAGCGGCCCAAATAATACCTCTGCGTCTCCCGTATTGGGTTTGCCGTATTTTTGGGCTCCGTGCCACTGCTCCGGGATGCGTATGGTTTCTCCGTCTCCCGCAACTCTGATACGCACGTTTGCCGGTTTCCACTGGTCGTTAAAGTGGGCAAATATCTCCGGCACGGATATGTCCCGAAGGGATTTGCTCAGCTCTCGTGCCGTAGGCGGCTCCGGTGGGCGTGTAAAAATTTCGGTGAGATGTGAGGCTACATGAGGAGCGCGGCGTGGTGATTCTATACCCATAATTATGGGGATAGTAATATGCCGAAAAGAAAATTACAAGATTGGACGCTCTGTTTGTACGGTATCGCACTTTTTGGCACTACCCCATAACGCTGGGCAAGTTTGAATTTACCCCAACAATGTCCTATAATATTTAGCTCGTAGATGCGAATCCTGGGAAACGCGCAGAAAATACAATGCATTATGTTAGGAGAAATACCATTTCACACGCAAGAAACCCGTCGCAGCCGCAAATCCAGAAGTGCTTCCCAATACCGGGATGTCTTGCCTGAATACGGCAAGCTGCTAGGACGGCTTTCCCGACACCTCATGTGGCATCACGGTGACGGCGTACTGACGCTGGGCAATTCGGCGGAAAACATGTGGAAAGACATGCGCTCGATGTCTCCGCTACAATCATTTGCCATACTGCCGCCTGCAGGGCATATCACCGGAGAAATTGCCTATGAACTCTATACCGGAAACCTTTTCGATATGGAGTCCGCAGTCCGCCGATCCGGCATACTGTTTCCTGGTAGGGTGATTGTCGAAGATTATGCAAGAAGAGCTAGTAAAATCATCAAATTAGACGGGCTCTTTAAACACTTGGGATTTGCCGTGCGATTTGCCGTTCTCTATGCGTCACCTCATGCGTTATGGGAATTTGCCGATTATGGTATCCCCGTCCACGTAGTGGCGACCAAAACGAACCAAAGGCTTCAGGATTTGCTTGCTACACGGAAAACTGACCGTTGGCACAAGGAGTAGCGCGCCACCCGGTCCGCACAGGAGATCTACGTACGGTAATAATGCGACTTCCAGTAATTTTTAAAAAACGGCAGCGTCAGCGTAGACAGAAAGAATCCTACCGTAGGGATGACCGCATTGATCCACGGCTTATCAACCTCAATGACGTACATATAGAGGCTTATGGACACGTACGTAAAAACCATAAGGATCACTTTCCGAAACAAGCTCGTTTCCCATGATTTGTCGAGCTCGACAGAGGCGTTTCGTTTTTCGATTGCGCCAATTCGCTGCTCCAACTCCGTTATAGAAGACATGATGAGATTATAACAATCGGAAAACGCGTGTACAAACGCATGAAGGTGATCGCTGATATTTGACAACGACACACATTCACACTGTAATATTACGTACAATAGAAGAAAGGACGTACGTATGAAAACCACCAGCAAAAAGATCACAGGATTTACCGACGACGAACGCGCTGCGATGAAGGAGCACATCCTGGAACTCCGGGCGGCCGCACCAGGCCAGGACGGGGAAAAAGCCGTACTTGGCAAAATCGCCCAAATGCCGGAACCGGACCGGGCTATGGCCAAACGTCTCCACACGATAATAAGAACAAATGCACCGTCACTTACGCCAAGACTCTGGTACGGGATGCCAGCGTATGCCAACAAAGACGGCAAGGTCGTTTGTTTCTTCCAGGGAGCGAGCAAATTTAAGGCGCGGTACTCCACACTGGGATTCAATGACTCGGCGATGCTCGATGAAGGCGCCCTGTGGCCGACAGCCTTTGCGCTCAAGGAGCTAACGAGCTCCGTAGAGACCACTATCGCCAAGCTCGTGAAAAAAGCAGTGAGCTAAAAGACGAGACAGTTACACTCCTGAAGTACAACAACTTCGCACATGGGAAAAATACATAGCAATGCGCGTGATTTGGTAGAGCGTAGATACGAAATTCGTACGCTTTATAAATAAGGGTATTATTCGTATCTTCGACTGTCCTCAATAATATGTTTAATTATCTCAATCTTGTCTTTTGTTAAATCGATTGTTTCCTTCATGCTTTCCCACCACATTGCTAATGATATGGCGCTATATATTGACGTCAACGTTTCGTATGATCCAATTCGTATTCTAGATTTATGAGATACTAGATTTCTATATTTTCTAAGTTCTTTAAGGTTCTCGTTTATTATTTTTGGGAAAATTAGGTTTGCCCCAGAACTGTTGAGGTTCGAAATGCTGATGTCTAACATAGATTTTTGGTGGTTAGTATAGTTAATTGATTCTCGGATAAGATCAAATATTTGATTATGTTCATGTGCACTTTTTATCTTTGTTTTTTTGGCTTCTTCAAGTTTTTTGTATAAATCCTCTAAATTGTATTTTTTGAATGAGTTAGTTTTTAGTATGCTGCTGGTTTCACGACCTAATAAGCTATACAAATCTCCGAATGATGCCTCTCTTGAACAAGCCTTTCTAAATAAGGTTTCGTAAATTTGGGTGAGGTATTCTTCTGCAATAATTCCCGAGTCGGATATAGAGTATTTATATTCCCTATCGAAGTAGTTTTTGATAGATGCTTCGATTAACTTATTTAGCCTTTTATCTTCGAGAATATGCTTATGTAAATAATTTAGTACCTTAAAATAAGGAAGAAGGATTTTGTTGTCAGGTGAAAATACTAGCTGTAGTTTGAAGTTGGTAATTTTGCCAATTTTGATTAAAAACTTTGCAAAATTTTCAAGACCTTCCTTTTCAGCCGAAAAAAATATAATTTTTTGATTTTCACTGCCAGGGATAGGGAATAGTTCTAAAAATATTACATAGCTCTCTTTAAGTTTAAAAACGCCCCCTTTTCTGCTAATGTAATCAGAAAAATTATTATAATAAAGGTTGTCTTTGAATAGTTGGAAAGCTTCTGAGTAGTTCTTTTTAATATACTTCTTGTTGATTCTTTTTAAATTCTGTCGAGCGACAAATTCCTCAACTGGAGAAATTTTCTCTTCGTTTACATCTTTAAGAATCGAGTCTTCAGATGATTCACAACTAATCTTTCCGTTCACAAGATATCTGAATAGGATAAAAATTGACTCAATATCCCAAAATGCTCGAGATAAATACTTTTCATTAACTGGATCAGATTTTATACGTCCTCGTTTTTCGGTTTTTGAAAACCTCTTTAATTGTGTTGTTAAATCGTTTTGTAAGTACTCTGTTATTCCTTCTTTCTTCAAGTAAGTAATATCCAAAAACCACATTCCTTGTTTTGTTGGATATTTTAGATAATTAATTAACTTTTCTTGTTGTTCTTTATTAAGTGTATTCATATTAACTTACAAAAAAACTGCCCGTGAGGGCAGCTCGTGTAGTATACATCAAAACAATTATTTAACAAACTAATCATGTCATGTTTGGCGTGGCAGCTCTACAGAATCTACTTATGTACTCCTGCCGGATGAATAGCAGCGCTAAGAAGCGCTCCGAACCCGCCTTAAAGCGAGGTTCATCGTCGTGAGGTACTAAAAACCGGCACCGGGCCGGTTTTCTTAGTACAGGTGTTGGGACGAAATTGGAACGACTCTTACTAGTCTCTTATAACGAATTGACTAGCATTTTTAATTTTGTAATATTTCTACAATAACTGAAATAGTTTAATTCTGTCACCCTAAATGTGTCTGAGGATATTTTTGCATTTCTATTTCTAAAATTTAATGTTAAATCGTCATTATATGAATATTGCTTCTTTACTAGAATATCAATGATTTCATGAAATTTTCTATTGCGACTATATTCTGATATTTTATCTTTTAATATCGAAAGTAAGTTACTTTGAGCTCTCAGCTTTAGGATAATTTTGTTCGCCACTAATTTTGTTAGAATTTTATCTTTTAAGAAAACCTCTTCGACACCACGATGCAATTCACTAAGATCTGACTCAAATTTCACACAGTCAGCTATTAAAATATCCTTCTCCATGCGTTTATTATTAATTTTTTTATCAAGATAAAAGGGAATATAAATAGCTATAAAAAATGTTAGAAGGAAGCTGGCTATATCACCAACAGCTAATTTAGTATCAAAAGTTAAATAAGGGAAGTCTCTTATTACAACTCCGAGCGCAATCCCTATTAGAAGAAAAAGAAGGGTTATTAAAACTTCAGCACTAATAAATCCTGTACCACTTTTCACTGTGTATTAGTTTCGTCAATTATGCTTAATATAGAAGTGATCAAAAGAGGCTCATCATTACTTATTAATTTAATTTTTTCTTTAATTTTATTCTTGTCTTTATACTCTTTTGTTAATCTAGTAAAAACTTCTGAGGTGAACGAGGAAGCATAACCAAAAGTTCCATCCAAATCTAGATTTAATATCTTAAATTCATCATTCCATACCAAATCAACTTTTGGTTTAAGAACGTCTATAAAGAAAGCCTCTCCAGAATTAGGTCCATCAGACCTATATCTTGCTCCAGGGTATTTACTAAAATCAGTTGCAATTTTAACCGTAATTTCTTCAATCGAAGTCATATTAAGGCACCAACTCCCAATAGTACATTGTGCCATTAAACATAGCACCAAGGGACTCAACTGTATCAGGCATATTATACCCGATCTTAGCAATTACATCATTACTCAGCATAGTAAAGTGTTTTATTTGTTGATCTGATTTAACCCACTTGTATATGTTATATAAACCATTTCCTCTCTCCTCCAATTTTGTTGATGATCTATTAACTCCTGAAAATATTTTAACTAATGTAGCGCGATTGTCGGTAAGATTAATGACTGACTTAAAAAATGCGCTAAGGAGATTACGCTTGTATTTTTCTTCAAGGGAGTCAAAAATCCCAATACCTAAATCTAAAAAGCAAAACTTAGTTATTTTTGTTTCAGGCTCTTTATAAGCTAATAACCACCAGTTATATATTTTAATATTTTTATCTGGACTAGCATGGTTCCAACTATTAGACATGCACTCGATCAACATTGTGTAACTCTTCTGTCTCATGGGATCAACTTCTCCGAATGTGTGGTGGACTGCCGACTCGACAATTTTTCCTGCTAATTCCGACTCAACTTGTTCTTTTGTAATGCGATGGATAAGTTTGTCTACATACTCCTGATCGGGGTTATAGTCTTTATTTTGAGATTTTACAAAATCAAAAAATCCTGATCTTGCAAAAACCTCTCTGATTTTTGCATCTTTTGGTGAAAAACCTTGCAGTGGTGTGTTACTAGTACAACTATCATCATTTATGAAAGCACAAAGATATGTAATAGTCTCAGGACCCATCACAACGACGTCTTTTAAGTCAAAAATAACAGGTGTTTTATTGCGTAAAAGATTTTTTGCATGTTGGAAAAAATTAATAACAATAAGCGGATCATTAAGTAGAGAAAATGTAGTCGGGGCTACACAATTTTCATGATCACTTTTTTGAGGGTGATCGACAAACTTCTTTACTCTAGCCCTATTAACTTGCTTGCTTAAATTCTCATACCTCAATTTTTTCCTTAATAATTTTCGTTCTCTATTATGGTGCGCCTTCCTGATAGGGGAACGTTTAAGAAATTCGCGAAATTTATTTCCTCTTTTTTTCATATTAGCTTTGTAATCTATCAAATGGATTATATCATCGGGACAAAATACGTTATTAAGGAGCGCCGCCTCTTGATGCGCGTCAGGGGTGAGTCCTCGAACCCGCGACAGCCCTTGACGCGCATCCGTGTTCCATAATTGTTCTAGAGGGAGGATGCTTTCCAAGGGAAGCCCGGATTTGGTTTGAATTAGCTTTACACCTCGGAGGTGTAGGTACCAGGAGTACCCCCTTGCCGGATGAATAACAGCGCAAAGAAGCGCTCCGAACCGGATTTGGTTTGACTACAAACCACTCACCAGCACTAATGCTCGAAGACTCGCAAAGTGCTGGACTGCGAACCGGTAAACCGGTTCAAATCGCCAAGCGAATATTCACAAAAAAATCCGGCGACATGCCGGATTCTTTTTGTGAGTACCCCCTGCCGGATTCGAACCGGCGATTCACGGGCTGAAAACCCGTTGTCCTAGGCCGCTAGACGAAGGGGGCAATATTCACTTGTTAACGAATCCGGCAAGCCGGATTGCCGAGATTATTCGGCACTCACCAGCAGTAAGTCTCGCTTCGCTTGCTCCACTCATCAACTGCTGGACTGCGCCTCGATTCCGATGTTACCGGGGACCGGCAACGAAGGGGGCGCTACTACCAAGTATTGTACCAAATATCAGGGACAAAAAAAATAACGCCCGAAATCTGTACCAAACAGCACTCCGCATATTTGCGGACTACGTGTTGGCCCAAAAAGGGCGTTATACCATATCGTCAATTGTCCCCCCGAATAATATTCGCTGACCATTTCATGAGCATACCAAACACTGCAGATATGATGACAGGTTTGATAAACTGCATGACGGAAAATTGTATAAACCAGGCATTCCTAGCAGTCTCAGTAACATCTGCCTGGAGCGCTACGGGAACACCGTATAATAAAATCGGCCATAGCGCGGCGTTAACACAGACAATAATCCACGACCACACGCCGTAGTCAGCCGCCAAAATAAACGCGGCGATGACTGCGACAATCAATTGCAACAGTATGAGAAATTGATAGTCCGGTGGCTCTGCTGCTATGTTATACGCAAGTATTCCGACAGGCGGGCCGATGCTGACTATGAACAATAAAAGAAATTGATTTATCTTTTTCTTGTGTTTCTTTGGTTTCCATTTGTTGACTGGCATAGGGGTATCCTCCGGTGAAAAAATTTGAATGAAGCTATCCAAAGCGATTTAGGTACTTCGCTCCAGGTAGCCTCATCCAATCCGAAGGAGGGCAAAACGACATGTCAAAGAACCACCTGCCGCACCCGCTTACCACTCCGGCGTGTCGGAGCGTGCCAATGCGATAGGTAATGTGCGATTATATCGCACCAAAGCCAAAAACTCATCTTCTCACCCATATCCGTTACCATTCCTAACCTTTCGATTTGCTTATCTTTTGGGCACCCACTAGACTACACTCATGGAACGAAGCCCGGAACCCCTACCGAAACGGCGATACGAATCCCCACTTCACCTCACCTGGGAAGTCAAAGACCCGGTCAAATTTACCGAGCTTGAGGACGTCGTCACAAAGCAACATAAACTCATGACGAACCCTCCCGCCGTATTTCGGGGCGGAGGTGTATTCTCCCCGACTTCAAAGGATTTGGCGCTTCCCTATCGTCATTTTCTCGCTTCGGAGCGCCCTTTTGTCGTCATGCCGGTAACGACGGAAGCAGGCGGCAAGCTTACGGACGTCATCCACTTCCCGACGTCTACGGAAGAATTGAGATTCGATGCCAATCTAGCGGCGTATAAGCAGCACCTCGGAGACTATGTTTCGGGTCACTGGAACAAAGAAGGTATGTCACCTATCCCGAAGACGACTGATATCACCACGCTTCCTGACGGACGCTATGTGACGACGGAGGAATACCGCGGCTATACCAAAGGCATCGGCAAAGGCCCGGGAGCTCTTGGTATCCATGAGCTGGATATCCAGCATGTTACACCCGACGATATGCGCCATATCGTACGGACACTCAGCAGCGCCACTCCTAGCTCCAGAGACTTCTACAGTTGGATAAGAGAAAACAACCGCGTATTGCCGGAGGAAAGTTTACTCAATCCCGCTAACCCCAAGACGGCACTGCGCGGACAGGAATGGTGGTCTTCGCCCGGAGCCCCGCAGGAAACGAGATCCCAGGAACTCGCCAAACAGCTCAAACCCCTGGAAAAGGATTTCCATGCGGTCGATCCGGCTATGGATCCATACCAAAAAATTGTGACCCTCATCGAGAACAATATGCAGATATTTCTTCATCAGAACGGACAGGCGGATCACCCTGAGCTCGTCGCAGAGCCGGTCGTCGTCCACGGCGCGCTCTATCCGGATAACATACAATTGTCGCGCCAGAGAGGCACCCAGGTTCCCGACGTTACGATACTTGGCGGAGATCGCGCACACATCGGCGTACGGGGAGAAATGATCGACTGGCTAGTGACTGCCGCTGCAGAATCTCCCGCGCATCAAAAGGCCATGATTGAGGAATTCATCGCTCTTCACCCTTCCGAATCAGACAGGCGTGGGCTGGCGATGCACGTGCTGTACCGCTCACTCAAAGAAGCGCCCTGGTTTGCCAAACACCGGCCCTCGGCTTACCGAAACCTCATCCGACTCAGTTACGATATCCTGGAAGGAAATGGTATCTGGAAGGACGTCAATACCCCATACAACGCCAAATAACTCTCCTTATCTTGCACCTCACTGTGAGTTTGGATTACATGCTCGTCCGCTCGAGGAACTGGACTGCGGGAGAGTGCCTCCGTATACGGTGCAGCGTATCTATAGTCACTTGCTCATTCTTTCTGTGAGTATTGATATTGTAGACTTGCACCACCATAGCGGCGATATTCGGGATAATGCCGCGAATTGCGTCCGGCCGCGGGCCCTTCAGTTTTTCTTCTATTTCGTCAAGCATGCCGTTCCACAAATCCTCCAGCCTCACGCGTCTTCGGAGCGCCCCGTAGGTAAATCCGGTCAGACTATCCCACTCCCCCCGTGTGATTCCGTGGTTTACGTTATCCTTCGGCATAGTTTCGTCGGATATCGCAAAAATGAGCCTATCCCGCTTATCGATGTATTCCAAAGACATAATCCGTAATTGTATCATACTATAGGTCATAATACAACACTCCCTACGTTCTTCATGAAGCGGGATAACTATTGCTACAATAACCAAAATACCCTATAATTTCCCAAATGCGCTCGCACGAACATCCTGTACTCCCACTTCTTCGCCAGGCAGAAGCCGCATGGCGCCGAAAAACGACTACCTCTTCGGTATCTGCCCGCCTACAAAGAAACGTCACCAGACTATTTGAATTGGCGAAAGATCAGCCCGACGTCCTGAGCGTACGAGCGCAGGATCTCGATAGCGCTGTACGGCTGTTTAACCACCTGCGTCGAAGCAATAGCCTTACTGGCGCCGAATCACGCACACTTGCCCAGATACTCCCCGGAGAATTCCGTCTTCCTACATTTGGCCAATTATCCCGAAACACAAGGCAATCCAGATCGTTTTTTGACATGATGATTTCCCGGCTGCAACGGGGCGATTACGGATTTACCCAAAATATCGCCCAACCGGAAACACTGGGTACCCTGACCATACTTTCCGGCTATAGCCTGGCGACACATCGGCAATTAGCGTTTCGCAGGCACGCCGTGGGTTCGGGATTTGATAATATCCTCGTAAGCGGCCTCAGTACCATGCTCAACCCCGAAAGCGCACTCTATCGCGATATTTTCCGCGCCGCGGCCTAATCCTATGCTTATTTACTGATAATGTAAGTTGTATTACAATACCGGCTTCCGAAAGAAAGACCGTCTTATGCCGTCAGCCCGTTGTGAAAATACAGATTGCCGAGCAGTCCTTACCGCTGCAACCGCGGAGGAATTATTCGAAAAGGCGCTCGCCCACCACCGTGGCAGGAAAACCGAAGGCCTCATCATATCCCTATTGGGTGCCCGCGGCACCAAAGACAGTCACCATGCGTGCCGGGACTTCGAGATCTTTGACGACGCTGAAATAAGCCTGGGGAAATGGCACTTTGCCAATGACCAGTATTCGGATATGTGGTCAACCGCCACGCTACTTACCGGAAGAGCCAATACGCATCACCGCTATGACCGCAGGGATCGCGGAGACCGCACGGAAAACAGGCAATATTACGAGCGCCCCAAGCGTCCACGACGAGGTTAAGGAGCCACAAAGCACACTGCGTGCTGTGTAATCGTTAGTTTTTTGTGATGCACCGCATTGGTCGAAGCGTTCATACTTCCGGACAGATCCAGGCCGTTTAAGGGACTGTTGGGATTGGTACACCTTCCTGTGACGAAGTAGTTGTTCCCGTCGGCAAACGGCTTTAGGCCGCGTGCGCTGGCACGAGCGTAGAACTTACATCCCTCACACGGAGGCTCTGACTCTTGTCGTTGGGCTCTCATAATCTATTTCCTGGAATCTTATTCGTCTTTCCTGCCAAAGAATCATAGTATAGTAGATTTTTGCCCATACCTCAAATGAAATGGCGCTAATACAAGGCAAACTACTACTTTTCCTCGCAAAAATTCTGCGGATCTACTACTTACCCCTTGCATCTGGTAGGGGTTTTGCATTTAAATAGTCCAATATGAATGACCAACTCTCAAGTGAGCCAACACAAACTTCCGACACAGCAAGTGCCGACACAGTACTGGAATTAGAGTCAATGATCAAAAATTCCGTTGCGACGATAGACCGCAACAAAACCGAGCTCAAAAAACTCAAAGAGATGCTCGAAAGCGCTCTTTTAAACGACGAGCCCTACCGCCTAGCGAGCGAAAAAACCAAAGAAGCCGCCAAGGAAAAAGGCAAAGCGAAAATGAACGTCATGCAAAACCCGGCAACCAAACAAATCGCAGACAAAGTCAAAGACATGACCCAGGAAAACAAAGATCTCGTTTCCGCACAATCCGAATACCTTCGCGAATACGCGAGGCTTTCGGGAACGAACGAGATCGAAGGCGAAGACGGCGAAGTAAGAGAAATTATCTACGTCGCTAAATTGGTCAAAAAGGCCAAACGAAATTCATGAAACCCAATCGGCCCACAGTGGGCAAACCGCCAAACTCACCGAGACTACCTTGGTGGTATTTTGCATTCGCGGCGGCTTTTCTCATACTCGCGACTTTTTTCCGGATTTGGCTTCTCGATCGGATCCCCACGGGTATCGTCGGGGATGAACTGGATTATGTGCTGAATGCCAAGGCGATCTATCACACCGGCGGCAGCATCATTACGAAAGACTGGTCCCCTCTCTCTCTTACTACCGTTCCCGATGAAATTCCCAAAGCGGAATTTCCCTATGTCATAAGTCTGCCGTTTGTAGGCCCGTTTGGCCTTTCGCTATTTACCGCACGCGTAGGATACGCCATAGTGAGCGTCCTCTATGTCCTTCTCGTCGCTTTTTGCGCTGCTGTATTTTTTTCTCCCTGGGTGGGGCTTACTGCCGGATTTATGGCAGCCATAAATCCGTGGAGTATTTATTACGGCAGGACGGCCTACGATGTCCCGATCGCCATAACCGGCTACATTGCAGCTCTTGTTATCCTCGCCAAATGGAAAGGTCCCAAGCTGCTCCTGGCTCTTATCCCGCTCTTTATCGCGTTTTATAGCTACATAGGCACCAAAGTACTGTTCCTTCCGTTCGTGATCGTGTCGGTAGCCGGCGTGTGGCTCACCATACAAAAGCGGCGGGAGACTATATGGCTTGCCATTGTGGGAATCGTAGCGACGTGCATGTTCGGATATTTCGTCGTGCAGTTGCGTACCCTCGATGCCAACGAACGGGTCAACCAGCTGTTTACGCCATTTAACCAAACGGTGGTGAACGACGTAGACGGTCAGCGCCGTATGACTCTTGCGTCACCGCTTACCCGGATTTTTGCCAATAAACCCGTCGTGTATACCAAGACCGCACTTATCAAATTTTTTGGAGCATTTTCCCCCTCGATATTATTTACCAACGGGGAGGGAATCGCGACATTTTCACTCTGGGAACACGGACTGTTTTATCCCGTAGACGCGTTGTTTTTACTCATCGGCATCGGCGTATTGTTTGGTTCCTCACCCTCGCTGCTTGTATTTTTTGGCATCCTTATCGCCCTCTCTACGCTTCCTTCTGTGCTCTCTACCGAAGGCACGACCTACGTACACCGCTCGTCGCTTATGTATCCCTTGCTCACGATACTTATAAGCTACGGCATCGTATCTTCGGCAGAGCGTATCAGGAGTTCCTGGCGCAAGTGGTTTGTAGGAATTACCATAATCATATACCTTGTCGCGGTCATCAACTTTTCGTATCTGTATTATTTCCGGTTCCCCTATTACAACTCCGAAGCATTTGGTCTGAGTCAGCGCATCTATAGCCGGTATATGACCCTCGCCAACGAAAAAGGGATCCCCGTCATAAATATTTCCAGTTCTTCGGTCGGATATTTCCGGAATTTTATTTTCTACAACAATATCCCGTCTCAGGAGACTATTTCTGCTATCCGCAAGGCGTTCGAAGACAAATCCTTTACCTGGGGGCTGTCGTCTTTTTCGGACAGCTGCCCGACGACTGCCGATATACGTTCCGGCGACACCTCCTATATCCTTTCCGATACATCGCCCTGCAAAGAATTTTTCATCAAAAAACCCATGCTCGCGATCCCGACACTCGCCGACGGGGGTTCGCTCTATATGATTTTTAACGACCGCGTCTGCGGACAATACGCACTGTCCAACTACCCTTCGGGATTTACGATAGGCGATTTCGACGTGGAAAAGCTTTCGGAGAAACAATTTTGCGAGCGATTTATCATCCGCTACAGCCAGCCGCTCTACATGCCTCAGGACAAAAACGGCACCTGGGTCACCCCGTAAATTTCTACACAATCTCTATGGACTTTCGTCGCTTCGTGACGAAAAACCATTCTTCCTTGGGGCTTATGAGCCAGCGGGCGATTACCCGAAGCGCATCCTTATACTGCGTTTTGTGACATTTGGCTGCCGCTACCTTTTTGGCAAATGTGCGCCCGACCCTAACGACCATATCCACGTCAGCGCGCTTGAATCCGGGCGGAAAAAATACGAAATAATCTTTCATCATGCTGCTTACAAACTCGCTCACGCAGTTGTACCAAATCGAGTCGATACTGCGATTCTCACGGTAAACATAACTTGTGATCATCGCCACAGCCACATGATCCAAATGTCCGGAAACGCCGCGGAGTTCGGTGGTAATGAGAAGCGAAGGCTTATACTCCTTCACCAATTCGGTCAGCTTGGCCGCTACTTCGTGATATACGTTATTGTTGAGCGTCCCGTCCTGAAAATGCAAAAGGTGCACGTGCTGCACACCGAGCGCTTTAGCCGATGCGCGAAGTTCCTCTATGCGCAGGTCAGAAAGCTTTTTGCCCCCAATCGGATGAAACCGGGGATCGCTTGCCCCGTCGGTCACGCAGATGACGTGGACATCGTGTACTTTCGCTAGCAGCGCCAGCGTACCCGAAGGACCAAACGCTTCATCGTCTGGGTGAGCTATTACGCAAAATACCGTTTTTTTCATTGATGTAGATTATAATACACCCATGAAGGTATTTACACAGTTTGGTGAGGATCTCCGCACTGTCTGGGCTACGGCTTATGAGGCAAACCGGGACCCATGGCCCTTCCTTACGTTTGCCTGGCACGAAGCCTGGTACACGCATCTTGCCTCAAAGGTGCGGCTTATGATCTTTTCTGACGACGAAAAAAAAGTACTCCTCCCCCTGGCATTATCCGCAAACACCGCACATTTTACCGGAGGAGAAGAAATCGCCGACTATCTGGATATGATAGGAAACGAGGAAAACAAACAGTCGCTGTGGCAGGAAGTATTGGCGGCGCTGAAAACCCAAAACATTACACGCCTCTCACTTCGCAACATACCGGCTTTTTCAGAAAGCCTGGCCTTTTTCCGCAACCTAGGTACTACCCATGTGGAAGAAGAGGATTCCACGCCGATACTTCGGCTTCCCGAATCTTTTGAGGCTTACGTATCATCCCTCGACCGCAAAAGGCGTCACGAGATGCGTCGGAAACTTCGTAAGTTCGAAGAAAACAATCCTCAGTCAGTGTTTGCGCCTCTTTCTCGCCCGGACATGGATTTACTCATTCGGCTCATGCGCCTCAATCCGGAAAAGAATACCTTCCTGACTCCAAACATGGAAAAATTCTTCCGTCACCTCCCGTCTTTCTGTACTACCGGGCTCAAGCAGTTCGTCCTCACCGGGAATAACCAGCCCATTGCGACCACACTCGCATTTACTTCCAAAAAGGCGTTGCTCCTCTATAATTCGGGGTATGATCCGTCGATAGAGGGCGCGGGCTGGTACCTCAAATCCAAACTTATCGCCTGGGCGGTGGAGCATACATATTCTGAAATAAATTTCCTTCAGGGCAAAGAACGATACAAATACGATATGGGGGCAAAAGACGAAATGGTATATCGCGTAGAAATTTTACTTTAGGAATATATTTGATATACTAGATTGATTAGTGATACGTATTCCTCATCTTTCGCAGGCAAAAGCAGAATCTCTGCTTCGCACATACGGGCCGAACGCCTTGAGTGAGCAATCCTCGCACTCTCCTCTTACGATATTTATCGATCAGTTCAAGAATATCCTCGTCGTCATGCTTATGGGGGCCGCAGGTCTTTCATTTTTTCTCGGTGACGCATTGGACGGAGCCCTCATCCTGACGATTCTTGTGCTCAACGCGCTGTTAGGGTTCGCCCAGGAATTCAAAGCAGAGAAAGCCCTCTCTGCACTCAAACGCATGACCGTCGGCATGGTAAAAGTTCTGCGGGACAATAAAATGATTGAACTCCCGAGTACGGATATCGTCCCGGGAGATATTATCTTTTTGGATGAAGGAGATAAAGTTCCGGCAGACGCAACACTGGTTGAAGCGATCCATATTGAACTAAACGAGGCAGCGCTTACCGGCGAATCGCTCCCCGTCGAGAAAAATACCACAACAGATCCTGAAATATTCATGGGTACAATAGTTTCGAGAGGGCGTGGTACTGCCAAAATCACAAAAACAGGCATGCGCACAAAATTTGGCTCCATTGCGACCAAATTGGGAGAAATCACCGACGAAGAAACCCCACTCGAGAAAAAAATGGCGACACTAGGCAAACAACTCGGGATGGTCGCACTGGCATGTTCGAGTATTATTTTCGGATACGGGTTTATTCGCCATGATCCGCTATTTGAGTCACTCCTTACCGCAATAAGCTTGGCTGTCGCTGCCGTTCCTGAGGGATTACCTGCAGTCGTCACCATTGCTCTTGCTGTGGGAACACAACGTATGGCCCGTCAAAAATCCATACTTCGCAAGCTCTCGGCTATTGAATCGTTAGGAAGTGTCACCGTTATTGCCACAGATAAGACTGGCACGCTTACACAAAATGATATGCGCGTGACAGACGTATGGGCTGCCGGCAAAGCCTACAAATTAGAAGGCCTCAAGAAAAAAGTCCCTCCGATTCTTAAGAATCTTATTATCACAGGAGTACACTGCAACAATGCAAGTTTGTCTCATTCGTATCAGGACGAAAAACCGACAGTCGTCGGAGACAAAACCGAGGGATCGCTTTTGCTGTTTGCCCACGATCTTCATGTATCGACGGACGAAATACGTAGCGAAGGATCGCTTGTCGAAGAATTTGCGTTTACTTCCCTGCTTAAAATGATGACCGTCGTCATCAGAAAGGGAAAAAAGTCATTCGTATACTCAAAAGGCGCACCAGAGGCAATATTGAATATATCCACTCACTATCAAAAAGGAAATGACGTATATCCACTCACCTCTGCCGCGCGGAAAGAAATAGAATCAGAGTTCCGGGCGTTCGCCGCAAAAGGCCTACGCATGATCGCACTCGCCAAACGGGATGTGATATGGAAAAAACAATCCCGAGAAGAAATAGAATCGAACCTTACATTTCTCGGATTTGTTGGAATTGCTGACCCGCCGCGCCCCCAGATTGCCGATGCCGTACACCTCGCTCAAAAAGCCGGGATCACAACCGTTATGATTACCGGAGACAATGAATTGACTGCACAAGCCATTGGTGAAGAAATTGGGCTACTCAAATCCGGCGATCAGGTACTCACCGGAGCCCAGTTTGCTTCCCTTTCAGATGCAGAGGCGACTCAATCACTTGCGAAAACTCGTATTTTTGCCCGGACGACACCGGAGCAAAAACACAGAATTGTGCAGCTGCTTCAGCGCATGGGACACGTTGTCGCAGTCACGGGAGACGGGGTAAACGACGCCCTGGCACTCAAACAAGCAGATGTCGGAGTAGCTATGGGCATCACAGGAACCGACGTCGCCAAAGAAGCCTCGGACATGATTATCACGGACGATAACTATGCGTCGCTCGTAGTAGCTATCGAAGAGGGTAGAACGATTTTTGACAATATCAAATCCACCACGAAATATCTGATCGGGTGTAATTTGGGTGAAATAGGAGCTATCACTGGCGGAGTTCTTCTCGGGTGGCCGTTTATCTTAAGCCCGCTTCATATTCTGTATGTAAACCTCGTGACAGACGGCTTGCCCGCTATCGGGCTCTCCCTTACTCCAAAGCAGGGGGACATCATGGCCCAAAAGCCGCGTATGGAAAAAACGATATTCAATAACCACGACGTCTTTTGGTTTATAGAAGTCGGCATCATAACGACTCTTGCTACGCTTATTTCCTTTACGATTGGATCGGAAACGAGCGTCACATTAGGCAGGACACTGGCGTTTCTGGCGATAATACTCGCGCAGCAGTATATTTTTTATGATATAGCAAGCCGAAACAAAACTATTCTCCAACTCTCTGTACGCCGTTTCCCTTGGATCGTATTGCCCGTCATCATTATGATCGGGCAGGTGCTCCTTTTGGAAGTTCCCGCATTTGAACACATCTTCCAAACCGTTGCACCGCCGATCATATTTTCCGTACTGAGTGTCGGGATCACAAGCACCTTGCTGATCGTTTCCGAGCTGAGGAAAAAATACGGCAAGCATTTGTACTATCATCACTAAGAACGTCCGAAATTGAACCCATGATGTATAATACAGGCAACGATAATACCGGGACGGTTTTGTACGAATAATTATGGATAAGAAAAAAGTACTCTTAATCGCAGGCGTCATCTTGATCATATTGGTCATTGCTGGGGCTGCGTATATGTTCGGCAAACGACAATCTTTTCCGGGAACGACAGAAATAACCCCGACGCCCACCATAGAACTATCCGTAAGCCCGACCGACGGAACGACGCCCACTCCTTCGCTCACGCCGACCAAATCGCCAACCACCACCCCCACCAAAAAACCGACACTCACTCCCACCACAAGCCCGACTCCGTCTCCAACCACGACGCCGGGAGTCGTCAACATAGAAGCAAGCGTCACACCTACTACAAGTGCGGCGTGCAGCCAAAAATTCACCTTCAGCGCAAAAATCTATACTAACGGTGCCGCCACAGTAAAATACAAGTGGCTCCGAAGCGACAACGCAAGCGCGGCGGAACAAACACTCACCTATACCGAGGCGGGTATGCAAACCGTTACGACAGAATGGACACTCGGACAAGCATCCGGCTCTACCTATAACGGCTGGGAGCGAATAGAAATAACAAGTCCGGGATCTGCTTTGGGAAACAAAGCGGAATTTACCCTCTCCTGTCCGTAAGCTGACCCTAATGACGGTCAACGGCACCTGTCTTTATGCTCGAACGGTTGCAGGCAACGGTTGCGCGCAGATTACCACAATGGATGTTTGACATCCGCATCTCCCCAAGTTCTCACGAAAGAATCCGAAGTGTTAGACAAACGCTAAACGAACATCCGTCATGGAACGCCATATTGTACTTTAACCATTTGGCGTACGGAGATCCGGGTATCTGGGGATATATCGCACGGACCGTAGATCCGGACGCGAGTCGTATCGCGGCCGTACTGGCTTCGAAATATCATACGACGTTTCGCAATAATCCGGCTTTCGCGCTTGCCGCACGCGCCGGGGACATCTTAGGCGGGATCCATGTCATTCCGACTATTCAGGCATATATGGTAGAAGACCCTCACTATGGTTTTACCCAGTCCGACGCAAGGAGAAATCAAAAGGAAATACTGCAAACCATACACGCATTTAGAAAACGAAAGCCGCTCATGTTACTCATATCGCCCGAAGGCCATAGAAGCGACGACCAAACGCTCGGCCAACCCGAAAAAGGCGTCGCGTCATTTGGTGCTATGCTCGCTCCCGCGCTTCTGATTCCGACCGGCATTTATTACGAAGGGAACTTCCGAAGGAACGGCATCAACACGCGTTCCCGAAAACACCCCGTCATCGCAATAGCCGAAGTCGGTGAGCCTCTCGTCCAAGAAAACCGCCACCACCGCGTACCGCTCGAAACAATGATGCATCACCTTGCGCGGACGCTACCGAGAGAACTTCGCGGAGCCTGGAGAGAATGACATTGCCGCCCAATGTAGATCAGGCCGCTCTTCTTTGATATAATTCCGTTACGGGCCTGTAGCTGAACCCCGATAAGATCGGGGCAGGCGGTAGAGCAGGACAATATGGCTTGGGTATATATCCTACGTAATACGATAACTAATCGTTATTATGTTGGATCAACTATTGACCTAAAGAGAAGACTAAAACAGCATAAAAGCGGCAATACGAGAACAACAAAAATATTAGGAACAAAGGACTTGGTTTATACGGAAGAATACGCAACGGAAATTGAAGCGAGGAGCAGAGAAAAACAAATAAAGTCGTATAAAAGTAAAGCGTATATAGAAAATTTAATACACGGGCCTGTAGCTCAACGGTAGAGCAGTAGCCTTTTAAGCTATTGGTTCTGGGTTCGAATCCCAGCGGGCTCACAATTTTGGAAATCGAAACATGGTTGAGGTGATAGCTGAATGCTAATGCCATGAGGGCCTAGTCCATTATCACGAATATCTTCAATACCTTCCTTCTTTTTCCCATTTACGCCTAAACGCCTCGAAAGATATACCTCTTTTGCCGTACGAATTTCTGCGCATCACTTCGGCATCATAGGCGTTTCGAAGCCTGGTAAGACGCTCATGATATGCGTTAAATACTCGCATTTTCTCCTGAGCCGAACGCGATATCGGTTCTACCGATGAAAACCCACGCAGACCTCTCACAGTATGGTACATAGTATATCATGGGAACTCAAAGAATCACACAATTCTGAAGATTTCTTATCGATATAGCAATAATGTGTATCACGTAGCCCCAGGATAAAGTGTGATCAGTATCTCCCTTATCCTTGTTACCGAAACCAAATGACCGTCAGACGGGTACACAATAAGCTTCGATCGAGGCAGCTTGTCGGAGTAAAAATATCCCATGTGTACAATATCAGGATAGTCATCGGCGCCGTACCATAGGTATATAAATTTTTTGATCTTCTTGAGTTGAAATCCCCAATCTTTTGCCATGATAGCGAGCTCATGCGATGGCCCTTGCGAACCATTTCGAAACGCTTCTTTCATAGTTTCATGCCCACGCTTAAGCAAAGCTGCGTTTTGATAGAGCCTTCTATCTGCTCTCCCCCATATAAATCTGTACGCGCGGATAGAAAATCCATAGTACGTGTTTATGTACTGAATCCTGACCAGGATATTTTGAACCCAACGAATTGTTCCTAACCATAGACGCCAGTCAAATGATCTTCCTTTTGCATACTCCTTCACTGGCGCAGGACCCACAACTATACCTATATGGGAAATCCGCCTAGGTATTTTATACGCACAGGCAAGGGCATACGGACTTCCTCCAGATACGCCCAAAATGGAAAATCTCTTAAGCCCCAAGTGATCTGCTATTGCCACGACATCATCTGGCCAATCCAGCAAAACTCTTCCTTCCTGATAATCAGACGCGCCAAATCCCGGTCTGTCTGGAGCGATAATACGAATACCCCTACGTTTTGCTATCTTGTCGTATATGGCTGCGCTCACATGGCTCGCTGGCCAGCCATGAAAATACAACACCGGCGTGCCCAGGGAATCTCCATATTCAAAAACAGATATTTTACGCTGATTGGGTCGCACCACAATAAATTGTCGCATAGGCTTGAAATACGTATATTTTTATAGTGTTTTATAAAGGCATACGTGTATAATACACAAGATACATGATGACCACACAAGACAAAGCGCTCGAAATATATAAGCGGCTCGCCAAAGCGACACCGAACCCCAAAGTGGAACTCAATTTTTCCAATCCTTTTGAACTGCTGGTCGCCACCATGCTGGCCGCCCAATGTACGGACAAACTGGTAAACTCAGTCACCCCTGCGTTATTTTCCAAATACAAAACAATAAAAAGTTTTGCCGACGCAACACCGGACCAAATTGATCTCATGATTACCAAAATCAATTTCCACGCAAACAAGGCAAAAAACATCCACGTTGCGGCTTGTATGATCATGGATACATACGGTGGCGCGGTTCCCAAAACCATGGAGGAACTGGACGCGCTCCCCGGCGTAGCCAGAAAAACAGCAAACGTGGTATTGGGAAGTGCGTTCGGGATCACCTCGGGCATCGTCATCGACACCCACGGCATACGGCTCTCAAACAAACTCGGGTTAACCACCCAAAAAGATCCGGTAAAAATCGAGCAAGACCTAATGAAGCTTCTGCCCCGAGACACATGGATCAAATTCGGGCATTTGCTGACCCTTCACGGAAGATACGTATGCACCGCTCGCCCGCACACGTGTGAGGGATGTCCGCTTAATGACCTGTGTCCGGAATATCCAAGCTGGCACCGTTCCCGCTAAATTCTTGGGCAGAAATTTTCCGAACTTGTTATAATGGCCTCATGAAGGGATTTATCGATTTCGTGCGGGAACAGGGAGTCGTCGGGCTTGCCGTCGGATTTATCCTTGGGGGAGCGGTCTCCGCGCTGGTAAAGGCATTTATCGAAGATATCATCAGTCCCCTTCTTGCCCTGGGCATGAGCAATCTAAGCAGCCTGCAGGACGCGTACCTTCAAATTGGCTCCGCAAAAATCATGTGGGGAAGTTTCCTAAACGACATCATCAACTTTCTCGTCATTGCCTTTGTCGTGTACTTCGGAGTAAAGATCCTCAAACTCGACAAACTGGACAAGAAAAAAGCAGACAAGTAAGCTGCCCGGTACATTATTTATATGCTCTTTAGGAAGCGGTTCAACAAATTTGCCGATAAACGCGGCACATGGTTTCTCAAACGGCTCGAGGATTCCCTTGTCACTAAAATTCTTCCCTACCTACCTCCGTGGCTTGAGACATACCACCTGACGCTCGCGACGTTTTTTTGGATCGTACTCATCATCCTGGGAGGATACCTTGCCACCGAAAATATGAATTACCTCTGGATCATGTCTGTCGGCGTCATGGGTCAGTACATCACCGACCGTCTGGACGGTGAGGTGGGAAGGGCGCGCAACACAGGGCTTATTAAGTGGGGATTTTATATGGATCATTTCCTGGACTACCTGTTCCTTTGCTCTATCGTCATCAGTTATTGGTTCCTCACGCCATACGAGTACAAATATATTCTCTTTGTAGTACTCGCTATAAGTGCCGCGTATTTCGTCCACACGATACTTTATTTCGGCGTAACCGGACAGTTTGAAATCTCCAGCGAAGGATTCGGCCCGTCGGAATTTCGTGTTATGGTGATTGCAATCAATACCATGCTTATCTACCTTGATCGCATCATTTTTGTGCCGCTCATGATTACGTTCCTGTGCGGCAACATCATATATCTCATTGTGAGCATATACCGTTCCCAACACAAAATCTGGGACATGGATATGACCTTCAAACACAAACAGGACAGGTTCCGATCCAACTGATTACGAGACATTCTTAAGATGCCGAAGACCGGAAATCCGAAGCGTAAGCGGGTCCAGTACGACCGCGATCACGTCTATGCGAACGCTCACCGTTTCCCAAGGATGTATATGAAGATAATACTGAGCGGTCTTTACCACTTCCTGCAATTTCTTCGGGGTCACGGACTCCTCCGGCGTGCCAAAAGCGTTATTGCTTCTGGTTTTGACCTCCACAAATACCAGTGTTTCGTTTTCACGCGCAATGATATCTATTTCGCCGTAACGGGCTTTGAAGTTACGCGTGACAATGGTGAAACCATTCGAGAGGAGATAACCTACTGCGGCGTCTTCGCCGATGTTGCCGATATTACTTGATTGGCTTGGCTTGAACTGCTTCGGCAACACGGTTTGCCTCTTTTCCTAATTTACCGCGCAGATAATATAATTTGGCGCGCTTGACGCTTCCGTGTTTCTTAACGTCCACTTTTCTGATCCATGGGGAGATAAGTGGGAAAATACGCTCGATCCCTATGGCGGCCGCGCCGATTTTGCGTACCGTAAACATGGCGTTTGCTTTACTTCCCTTGATCGCAATCACGATACCTTCAAAGATTTGGATACGCTCGCGGGTTTCTTCTTTGACTTCACGCTTTGTTTTGCCGGCTACCTTTTCCTTTTCGATCAGTTTGTAGTGCACGCGTACCGTATCGCCGACGTGGATGTCGACCTGTAAATCTTTCTCACCGTCTTTGCCATTCCAAACAATGTGGTTTGCCATATAATCGTGTAAGAGGCTTATTTTACCATTCCCGCGAGCTTGACACAAGCTCTACCTGCCGAGACAGGCGCGGATGTAGGTAACAAACAACGGATGGGGTACGAGCGGGCTCGACCGGTACTCCGGGTGATATTGGGTACCCAGGAAAAACGGATGTACGGACTGAGGCAACTCCACGATTTCCGCAAGGTTCTCGACGATAGAACGCCCGGAAAACACGAGCCCCTTGTCCTCTAACTGTTTGGTAAATTCATCGTTGAATTCATAGCGGTGGCGGTGACGCTCCCATACGGTTCTTTTTTCCGGGTTGGCGTAGCCATTGTGAGACCGATAACTTTGATCCGCGATCGAGCCTTCCTTGACCTCGCACTCCCAACGACCGAGCCTCATGGTGCCACCGTAGGCGCGGCGCTTCTGATTTTCCTCCTGCATCGGATTCATGTGAATGACCGGATACGGGGTTTTCTCATCGCATTCTGTCGTATTGGCATTGGTAAGTCCCAAGACATTACGCGCGTACTCCACGACAGCCAGCTGCATCCCGTAGCACAGGCCTAAATAGGGAATTTTCTGCTCACGGGCGTATCGTATGGCCTCCAGCATACCTTCTACTCCTCTGGGTCCCCAGCCGATCGGTACGATAACACCGGACACTCCGGAAAGGAGTGACTCGGCAGTTGCTCCTTTTTCGATTTTCTCGGAATTTACCCAACGGGTTTTGACCGTCACCCCTTCGTTCCAACCGGCATGATCAATCGCATCCATAAGTGCCGCATATGAATCCCGTAGTTCATAATCCCCGGTACCGAAATATTTACCTACGATAGCTACTTCGATCGTTTTTTTCTTGCTCGCCTTGACACGGTCAAGCATCGCGGACCATTGCGTCAGGTCTGCTGATCGGTCCGGAAGGTTAAATAAGGCCAGTATCTTTTGGGCGAACCCCTGTTCTTCGAACGTCTGCGGCACGGCATACGGAGTGGATTCGTCGGGATTATTGATGACGTTTTCGGGGGCGACATTACAAAACATGGCCAGTCGCTCGCGTCGCCGGATATCTATGGCCTTTTCTCCCCGACACACGATGAAGTCAGGCTGAATACCCATAGACAAGAGGAATTTGACCGAAAGCTGTGTGGGTTTGGTTTTGGGTTCCCCGAGATGATGCGGAGTCGGCAGATAGCTCACGTGGACGTGGACAACCGGTGCTTTTTTGACTGTTTTTAGAATTCGCGAGGCTTCGTAGTAGAGCATATTCTGATATTCACCGGCGGTTCCCCCCAGCTCAACCACGACGATTTCCGCACCGTCTTTTTTGGCCGCAGTCTCTATGCGCCCCAATATCTCATCGGTGATATGCGGAATTGCCTCAACATCCTCCCCCTTGTATTCGAAGTTACGCTCCCGCCCGATAACGGCCGAATAGATCTGGCCCATGGTTACGAAATTGTGGCGGTGGACGTTTTTGCCCAGGAATTTCTCGTAGGTTCCCATATCCATATCGGCCTCGGTACCGTCATCACAAAGGAACGGATCGCCGTGCTCGATCGGATTGATGAGTCCGGAGTCCACGTTTAAGTAGTTTTCAAACTTTATGGGGGTGACCTTATAGCCTCTTGCCTGAAGGAGTAATCCTATGGAGGCGGTCGTGATGCCCTTCCCTAATCCGG
Source organism: uncultured Gammaproteobacteria bacterium (assembly GCA_964573695.1). Taxonomy (GTDB): domain Bacteria; phylum Patescibacteriota; class Microgenomatia; order UBA10105; family UBA927; genus UBA927. The sequence continues at coordinate 77,091 of CAZNKB010000002.1, forward strand.
AGAGTACGCCTCCCGAAACGAAAATATATTTAGGTTCAGTAAGGTGCATGGTTTAAGATACCAAAAAATACCCACCCCGTCAACTCTCCCCCCGTTTGGAAGTGGAGTAATCAGGGCTATTTTTTCTCTGTCTTGCGGCTCTTTTTTGCGGTGAGGTTTGATGTTTTGGACTTACCTTTGTCGCCAAAATTCTTCCGAAACAATGAATAAAAAATATCCCCCTTGGTAATCACACCCACGACCTGATCCTCGTCGTTTAAAACCGGCAACTGATCCACATGGCGCACGATCATCCGGGACAACGCCCGCATCACAAGGGTTGACTCCCGGGAAAAAATAACGGTCCTGCACATGATATCTTTTGCCTTGATAGGTGCCATTTCGCGTATACGCTCTTCCATAGCCTCAAAATCCTGAGGAGTCTCCAAATAGTCCATGACATCCTGATATTTAGGATACAGGCGCTCCAAAATATCTTTGCGGGTCACGATACCTACGAGTTTTCCGGTACTGTTTACTACGGGCATCGTATGGATATGGGTGGAAAAAATTTTCTTACAGAGGTCACGATACGTCGTTTCTGGGGTAACCGTCATCACCGCTCTAGACATGATTTCTGATACTGTCATAGATCGTGTTTTACAAAGTATACCACAGATCAAAATATTCTTGTCAAATACGAGAAAAATGACAGTTACTGCATGCGGAACGGCGAGGCTTTGCGCTTACGCTTACTTACCTTGAGCTCTAGAAGTGACCTGTGAAGTATGGCAACCGCCTGCGCGAGCTCTTCGCCCTTGGCTTTGCGGGCGATCAGCAATTTGGCCGATTCCATAGCCTTGTGGATCTCTGATTCGTTCACCTCATCGGCATGGACCGCGCGCGAGACCAATATGGACACTTCGCCCTTTTTCCGTACCTCCATGAATCCTCCGCCGATAGCAAGATAAAATTCCTTGCCGCCGGACATGATCTTCACCTCTCCCGGGGCTAGTTGGGAAAACAGCGGCTCGTGGTTTGCAAGCACCTCTATCGTCCCGTCGGGTGTGGGCACGGATACGGCGTCAACTTTTTCCGAAAACGCTTTCCGCTGTGGTGTGATGACATCAAGAAGAAATTGATTATTCATAATCCTGCTATGTACTTATGAAGCATCTGGCAAGGTCAACGGGATGAATGAGTATATACCTATTTCACCTCATCAATGGTTCCCACCATGTAAAACGCCTGCTCCGGCTTGCTGTCGTGCTTCCCTTCCAATATCTCCTTAAATCCTTTGACGGTCTCTTCTACCGGTACGTATTTACCCGGGCGGGCCGTAAATGCCTCCGCGACGAACATCGGCTGAGTCAAAAAGCGTTGAATCTTTCGGGCTCTCGAAACAGAAAGCTTATCTTCTTCACTCAACTCCTCCATACCCAAAATCGCGATGATATCCTGAAGATCCTTATACCGCTGTAATACGCGCTGAACACCGCGGGCTACTTCATAATGTTCGGTCCCAAGCACGAGAGGATCCAAAATACGCGAATTAGCTGTCAGCGGATCGATAGCCGGATACAGTCCTTGTTCTGCAATCGATCGCTCAAGTGAAATTGTCGCATCCAAATGAGCAAATGTCGTGACCGGCGCGGGATCTGTGTAGTCGTCCGCAGGGACATACACCGCTTGTACGGACGTGATAGACCCTTTTTTGGTTGACGTAATGCGTTCCTGAAGGGCTCCCATTTCGTCTGCCAGTGTCGGCTGATATCCGACTGCCGAAGGGATACGCCCCAAAAGGGCGGACACTTCACTTCCTGCCTGGGCAAAACGGAAAATATTATCGATAAAAAGCAATACATCCTGCCCCTCGTCATCACGGAAATACTCCGCCATAGTGAGTCCCGAGAGAGCCACCCGCAAACGGCTTCCCGGAGGTTCGTTCATCTGACCGAACACCAGCGCTGTTTTGCCGACGACGCCGGATTCTTTCATCTCCCGCCACAAGTCATTTCCCTCGCGTGATCGTTCTCCGACTCCGGCAAATACCGACACGCCACCGTGCACTTCTGCGACGTTATGGATAAGTTCCTGAATAAGCACTGTTTTCCCCAGTCCCGCCCCTCCGAAGAGTCCCATTTTGCCACCCTTCACGAAGGGCGCCACCAAATCCACGACTTTTATTCCGGTTTCGAGTAGTTCACGCTTTGTGCTTTGTTGGGAAAGTGGCGGCGCCGAGCGGTGGATCGGATTCCTTTTTGTGGCCCCAATCGCGGCACCCTCGTCGATCGGCTCTCCCACGACGTTAAAAATGCGTCCCAATGTTTTTTTGCCTACCGGCACGCTAATGGGTTCTCCCAGTGCGGTCACCGTCATTCCCCGACTCAAGCCGTCCGTCGGACCCAACGCAATTGCCCGTACGCGGTTATCCCCCAGGTGTTGTTCAACCTCCAAAACGAGCACCTTGGAATCCGTAAACTCTGTCGCTACCGTAAGCGCTTCGTAGATGCCCGGCATATATTCGGGCGCAAATTGCACGTCGATAACGACGCCTTGGATTTGTACTATCGTACCTTGATTTGTTTTTTGTTCTGTTTTGGTTTTTGCCATATATGCTCCTTTGTTAGATTATTCAACTGCCAATCTGGCGGTGACCATATCGGTAATTTCGTACGTGATTTTTTCCTGTCGTGCTTTGTTGTATTGGAGCGTCAGGTCGTCCTGAAGCGAGTTGGCATTGTCTGTTGCGTTGTGCATGGCGATCATCCGTGCGGAATGCTCAGCCGCCTCAGCCTGAAGCACGGCATCGCGGATCTGGTTTTCTACGTAGTGCGGCAAAAGCGCGGCAAACACTTCTTCGACACTCGGCTCGATCAAAAATTCATACGTCCCTTCGTCATCCTGGGCTGCCTCCCCGGTTATGGTTAAGGGCAATATGGTCTTCATCCTTGGAATCTGCTTAGAAACGGACAAAAACTCATTTGACACCAAATCAACCGCATCGTACGACTCGGTCAAAAACTGCTCAGTCAGATACGCAACCAGCGCGGGTACCACGCGCTCCCAAGGTGTTGTGTCAGAAAAATCCGCTTTTACCCCATGACCAAGCCGGGTAACGAAATCGGCACCCTTTTTGCCTATCGAGACGACATCATAAGAAGCATTGTGCGGGTACTGTTTCATAAAAAAACGAAACAGCGAGGTATTGAGCCCTCCGCACAGTCCTTTGTTGGTGGAAAGGAGTACGACGAGACGTTTTCCGGTCAACGGCGGAGTCTGAAGCAATTTATGATTGCGAAAGTCGGTGCGTTTGGCCAGTCGCATCACCATTTCGTAAATTTTCTGGGCGTAAAGTTTGCCGGATAGTGCGGCAGCCTGTGCCTTTTTCATTTTGGCAGCGGCAACGAGTTCCATGGCTTTGGTGATCTGTGCGATGTTTTTCGCACTTTTGATTCTTCTTTTGATAAGACGGATGTTTGCCATACTTACTTAAATGACTTTTTGAATTCCGAAATCGCCGTTTCGAGACCTTTTTCTATTTCAGGGGACAGCATCTTTTCTTTGGCGATGGCTCCCAGTACTTTACGATGCCTCGCGTGCATAAAACTTAAAAATTGGCTCTCAAAATCCGTCACGCGGTTGACGGGAATCTCATCGAGATATCCTTTGCTCCCTGCCCACATAATCGCGACTTGTAACGAAACGGAAACCGGCTGGAACTGCCCCTGTTTCAAAAGCTCCATCATGCGGGATCCGCGGGCGATTTGTTTTTTGGTTATATCGTCGACATCCGAGGCAAATTGGGCAAATGCCGCCAAATCCCTAAATTGTGCCAAATCGAGACGCAAATTCCCCGAGACTTTTTTCATCGCCTTTATCTGTGCGCTGCCTCCGACGCGCGATACGGACAATCCGACGTTGACTGCGGGGCGCTGCCCGCTGTTAAACAGGTCGCTCTCAAGGTAAATTTGCCCGTCGGTAATGGAAATAACGTTTGTCGGAATATAGGCGGACATATCTCCTGCCTGTGTTTCGATGATCGGAAGTGCGGTAATGGAACCTCCTCCGCGAGCCTCGGAAAGTCGGCATGCACGCTCGAGTAACCGGCTATGGAGATAAAACACGTCTCCCGGATATGCCTCACGCCCGGAAGGCCTGCGGAGCGTTAAGGATATCTGTCGGTAGGCCCAGGCATGTTTGGACAAATCATCGTAGATCACAAGCACGTCTTTACCTTTGTCCATGAAATATTCGCCGAGTGCGCACCCTGCATAAGGCGCCAAATATTGGTACGGCACCGGGTCGCTTGCCGTAGCTGCCACGATAATCGTGTGCTCCATGGCATTGTGCTTTTCCAAATCGGCGATGACCTGCGCTACTCTGCTGGTTTTTTGGCCAATCGCGACATAAATACAGATCACGTTTTCCCCTTTTTGGTTGATAATCGTATCCACGGCAATCGCTGTCTTTCCCGTGCTTCGATCCCCGATGATAAGCTCGCGCTGACCGCGCCCTATGGGAATCATCGCGTCGATTGCCTTGATGCCCGTCTGAAGCGGCGTCGTAACCGGCTGCCGGTGTACGACCCCCGATGCGATCTGTTCCATGGGATAACGGGTCTTGGAGGGAATTGTTCCTTTGGCATCGATTGGCTCTCCCAGCGGGTTTATGACGCGACCTATGTACGCCTCCCCGACGGGAACAGAAAGCAGCGTACCGGTGCTTCGCACTTCGTCGCCTTCCTTAAGCTTGAGGTAATCCCCAAGCACCATAATACCGACCTCTTCTTCCTCGAGGTTGACGACCACGCCCTGTATACCATTTGCAAACGTCACGAGTTCAAGATATTTCGCTCCCGGTAATCCGGAAGCCTTGGCGACGCCGTCTGCCAGGGTGGTAAGGTATCCTACGCGTCTGGCCTTGGCGCCAGTTTCGAAGCTTTCTAATTTTTTGACAAGTTCTTTCGCAATGAGGGATGCTGTATTTGTTTTCATACGTTACTTAAGAAACGGTTACTACCGTGGCCATTTCCCGAAGCTCATTTCGGATACTTGAATCCATAACCCAGTCTGCCATGATGACCCGAAGTCCTCCGATAAGGGACGGGTTGACGACACTCGTCAAGCTCACCTCGTGTCCTGCTATACGGGAAAGGGCCCGGGCTATGCTTTGGGTCTCACCAAGCGTCAATTTGACGGCGGATTCCACTTTGGCCTGATGCTCATGCTTGGCTGAAGCCGACATTTTCCTAAGCAGTGACTCCACCTTTGGCGAGACGTCATTTGCTTTGCCGCCACGCTTGAGATGACTTATAACCCCGTCTACAAATCCGCGGGCGTCTTTGGAAACAGATTTCATACGCGTCGAAATAGCCCTTATGTCAGGACGATTTCCCCTCCCGATCTGCCCATACTTCCAAGTCTTTTATCCTTTTGGAAATAAGCGCGTGCTGTTCTTTGGCGCTCATAACAGACGAAAGCAACCGCTTGGCCATAACGACCGCGAGATTGACCGCTTCCGCGGCTATCGCCTTCTTTTGGGATTTATGCGTTTCCTCCGCTTCCTGCTTGGCTCTCGTGATGATTGCCGCCGCCTGCGTATGTGCTTCCGCAACCAGCTCTTTTTCTACCTCTTTTGCCTGTTTTTTGGCGTCTTCGATGATGAGGAGGGCGTCTTCCCGTGCCTTGGCGAGAGCCTTTTCCTGTTTCACTCTGAGCTTTTCTTCCTCATCTTTGAGCTTGGCAGTCAGCTCAACGCCGTCTGCGATCTCCTTTTTCCGTTTCTCAAGCATCGTAAGGATCGGCTTGTAGAGCAGTTTCTGCAGCACAAAGATGATAACCAAAAAGTTAACAACCTGGGCTGCCAGTAATGATGGTTCAATACCTAATTTGTCCATGAGTTACCAATGCTTTATACAAATTTAATGATAAGACCTACCACGAGCGAGTAAATAGCAATAGCTTCTGCGAATGCGATACCCAAAATCATACTCGTGCGAATCTCGTTAGCGGCTTCCGGGTTCCGACCCATGGCCTCTAATGCTTTCCCCGTCAACAAACCGATTGCCAACGCCGGCATACCTCCGCCGATCGCGACAGTAAGACCCATCATAATCATACGAACTGATGCTTCATCCATTTTACGCTCACCCCCTTCTATATCCGGAAAAAATTGTTTTTCCGGCTATTTAATGTTTATAAGTATATCGTGCTTTGTCTATAACGCAATATGCATCACTTTGATGCATAGGCTCGGTCTTAGCTGTGTTCTCCCTCGCCGTGAGACACCGCCACGGAAAAAAACGCGGTCGACAACATGGAAAACACCAATGCCTGGATAAGTCCGACGAACAGCTCCATCATAAGGAACGGCAATGGGACGATAAACGGCATAAGGAACGCAATCACCGCGAGAAGTACTTCTCCCGCAAAGATATTTCCGAATAACCGGAATGCGAATGAAATAACTTTGGATATGTCAGAAATAATTTCCAGAATACCCACGCTAAAGAGTATGGGGTCCTTGAAATTGATAAACCTCCCTATATAATGGCCACCCAAATTCCGGAAGCCGAAATACTGCATGGCGATAACGGCAACGAGCGCTAACGCAAGCGTCATATTCAGGTCAGCAGTAGCCGCCCGAAGCAAAGGTACAAATTCCGGTTTCTCTTCGTGTTTTTCTTCAGCCGGCGGCTCGCTCGCTACCGGAGGTATTGCCTCAGGAGCTTCGGAAGGGGCACTGTTATGGTCTGCCGGTGTTTCCGCCGCGGGTTCCGACACCGGCAAAGATTGTGAAGCCGCTTCCTTGACGGCTTCTGTTCGGTAAAATCCGACGGTGCCCACACCAGGGAGCAATCCCACCCAATTTGCCGTGAGAATAAACAGGAATAGCGAAGCGACGATAGGGAAAAACTGCTTGACGTGCCGGCCTGCGATAGCAGCAAAAAAATCATACAGCCCGCCGACGACCATTTCCGCGATAAGCTGGGCATTTGTGGGAATTATGGAGATTTTGCGACTGGCAAGATACGACAAGACGATAAGGATCACCATGACGACCCATGTCGTGATAAACGCGTTTGAAACGGGCAGTCCTCCGACTGTCCACAATGTTTCCGCGGCAAGTGATATATGCAACATGATTAGCTAATTATATCGTTGTATCCTTCTATTATCGGCGATCAAGCGCATCTTTCACAATACGTATCAGTGATGCACATGAAATCACCAATCCAGCGGCAAACAAGATCAATGTGGCATTTGGCCTGGTTCCCCACCGCTCGTCAAGCTTGACGCCGACGACAAGCCCCAACACCATAGGAAGGGCGATATCAAACCCTATCTGCCCGGCAAGAGAAGCAAACTGCCAGCCGCCGCTTTTGTCTGCAACGGGCTTGTCGGCAGCCTTCATTTTGCGGGGACGAATACCTGTTTCGACATCCTCCAAGATAACGTCGAAATATTCACCCTCCGATTGATCGTTGTTATCTGCTGTCATAAATGATTGTATCCCAGACTCCTTTTGGTCGTCAACATATTATGGCACCATGCGCCCGGTGCCCGGGTCTATGCCCCGCACGTCGTCTGCCAGCATCACCAGACGGTCGTCTTTCTGATCGACTTTGCCGGTAATCACTACCACGCTGTCGCGCACCCAGTGCCTCACGCTTCTTGCGTAAATCTTGGGAAAAATCACCACCTCAATATTTCCCGTCAAATCCTCAAGGCGGATAAACGCCATTTCGCTACCGCCGTTTTTGGTGATAATTTTTTTCACTTGGGCGACTAAGCCTATCACCTGGATGCGGTCACCCACGCGCTCCTCCGTGACTTGCGAAATAGGAGTCATCGCGTCTTTATTGCCGAGCTTTTCTAAGGTTCTCTCCAGAGGGTGCGCGGTCAGGTAAAAACCCAACAGCTCCTTTTCGAGCGCGAGAAGCTCATGGCTTGCAAGTTCCGGCAATTGCGGCAAATGATCCAACACGGTCGACTGCTTGGCATCACCCGAATCAAAGAGTCCGGTCTGTCCGATCGAGGCTGCTTTTCGATCCTTGTGTATCTGTTCCAGCGCGGATTCCACAATAGAAAGTAGCGCGGCCCGGGTGCCAAATGCCTCCATAGCCCCGGCCTGGATAAGACTTTCCAGTGTCTTTTTGTTGACCTTGGACACATCTACCCGGCGCAAAAAATCCGAAAATGTCGCAAATGAGCCGTCTTTTCGTGCACGCAAAATGCTCTCTATAGCAGCTTCTCCGACGTTTTTGATTGCCGACAATCCAAAACGGATGCGGCCGCTTTCTATGGAAAATTCGATATCAGACATATTGATATCCGGCGGCAACAAAAATATCCCGGTCCGCTTGCACTCAGCCACGATCATGGCGATTTTTTCACTTCTCGTATCTCCGGTATTGGCTCTCGACTCGGCGGTGAGGACTGCCGTCATGTATTCAACCGGATAGTTAGCCTTAAGATATGCGGTCTGGTAAGCGATAACGGCATAACATGCTGCGTGTGCTTTGTTAAATCCGTATCCGGCAAACGGCTCGATAAGGTGAAAAATTTCTTCGGCCTTGTTTCTGGTCATGCCGTTTTTGACACATCCTTCCACGAATTTTTCCTGCTGTTTTTTCATTTCCGAAGGGATTTTTTTACCGACGGCTTTACGAAGCTTGTCCGCATCTCCCCAGGAATATCCGGCCAGTGTAATAGCCGTGAGCAACACGTCATCCTGATAACAGATAAGCCCGTATGACTGGTTAAGCACGTCTTTGAGTCTCGGATCCGGGAATGTAATACTCTCGGGGTTATTTTTGCGCGAAATATACTGCGGAATGACCTGCATTGGCCCCGGACGGAACAATGCCACCATAGCCATAAGATCAAATATCGTCGTCGGCTTGAGCTCCTTGATATATCGGCGCATACCGGCCGACTCCAGCTGGAACACTCCGGTGGTTTCCCCCAAAGAAAGCATTTCAAATGTCTTTTTGTCCGTAAGCGGTATATCGTACACGTCAACAACTTTGCCTTTTACCTCCTCGATAAACCTGGTGGCTGTAGTCATGATCGTTAAGTTCCGAAGTCCCAAAAAATCCATTTTCAGAAGTCCTACCCCGTCCTCTCCTACGGTATACATATCGTACTGGGTGATAACCCGGTCTCCTTTGCTCTCGCGCTGGAGCGGGGTGTACTCGACCAGCGGCTTATCGGCAATCACGACTCCAGCCGCATGCACCGACGCGTGCCGGGCTACTCCTTCGAGTTTACGGGCCACGTCGAGCAACCGCTTGGTCTCGGGTTCGGTCCGATACGCCGCAGAAAGTTCCGGCGTCATATCGATCGCTTTGTCGATCGTCATCCCGAAACCCTGTGCTCCCGGGGGGATGAGCTTGGCTATCCGGTCGGGCTGGATGTAAGGCATACCCAACGCTCGTCCCGCATCCCGCACTGCTCCCCTGGCCTCCATGGTTCCGAACGTGATGATCTGCGCTACCTTGTCATCCCCGTACTTTTGGGTGACGTAGGCAATCACCTCGTCCCGCCGGTCATCCGCGAAATCCAGATCGATATCGGGAGGACTCGGCCTGTGGGGATTGAGGAACCGTTCAAACGGCAACCGGAAGAAAAACGGGTCAATACCGGTAATACCCAATACGTAGGAAATCACGCTGCCCGCAGCTGATCCACGGCCTGGACCAACTCCGATCCGCTGACTTTTGGCCCAGTTCACGAAATCCGAAACGATCAAAAAATACGTAGAGTATCCCTTTTTGGTGATGATATCGAGCTCATAGTTGATGCGTTCCCTGATCTCATCGGTTACCTTTTCATACCGATTGCCCACCCGCTCATCGATGAGTAATCGTAAATATTCTTCCGGCGTTTGCCCCTCCGGAACCGGGAACCTTGGCAATATCCACTTGCCCACAGAAAGCGTGATATTGCACATCGCTGCAATTTTTACCGTGTTTTCGATTGCCTCTGGATATTGGGCAAAGAGTTCGCTCATTTCGTCGGGACTCCGCAGGTAAAAATCCGGAGAACCCATCATCGACAACGGGCGGTTCTTTTCCACAATGGTTCGCTGGGTCTGTACGCACAGCAATATTTCTTGCGCTTCCGCATCATCGGGCCTCACATAATGCACGTCATTGGTCGCGACAAGCGGCAACCCCAACTTGCGGGAAAGCGCCACCAATTTTTCGTTTACTTTCTCAATCTCCGGTATATTCGGATGCTTCTGAAGTTCTATATAATAATGATCGGGACCAAAAAGCTCTGCGTACTTTTGGGCTACCTCCTCAGCTTCTTTTAGCTTATCCTGCATGAGGAGTTGCGGCACCTGGCCGGCCAAACACGCGGACAGACAAATAATCCCTTCGTGATGCTTCGTCAGCAAATCCCAATCGATCCGGGGTTTGTAGTAGTATCCGTCCAAGTGGGCGTACGTTACGAGCTTAAGAAGATTCCTATAGCCTACATCATCTTTGGCAAGCAAGACGAGGTGATAGGGGTCCGTATCGATTTTGCCTTCTTTATCGAGTCTGCTTCTTCGCGCCACATAAGTTTCGACCCCTAAAATGGGCTTGATACCCGCAGCTTTGGCTTTGAGATAAAATTTGAAGCTGCCGTACATTGAACCATGATCAGTCAGGGCCAGGGTGTCCATACCCATTTCCTTGGTTCGTGCGATAAGCTGATCCAATTTACCCAGTCCGTCGAGAAGGGAAAATTCGCTATGAACGTGCAAATGTACGAAGTTCGCCATGATTAAAGTTTACTGACGAGTAAAGACAATACTTTTTGTTTATCCCCTTTTCCCGCTAGTTTCTTAAGCACCATACCATACAGGAACATTTTTGCCTGTTCCTTCCCTGATTTATAATCCTGCACCGCTTTGGGGTTCTGTGCGACTACCTCGTCAATAGTCTCCATGAGGACACTCTCGTCCACCGCCACGATTTGTTTGCTTTGGATAATTTGTTCGGCAAGATGCGTGGGCACGACGCCGGAAGTATCGGTAACTTTGTTAATAATCCAATTGGCAACCGTTGGCCCAGAAATATTCGCCTGGCGGACAGAAGGCAATGAAGCCGTCTCCTCAAACAATTTCATTTTTCCGAAATCTTCGCTCAACACATTTGCCTGGCTATCATTTAACCCGTATGTTTCTTTGACCGCTTTTTTGTAGGCGTCGGGGAGTTGGGGCATGGCCGCTTGTATCGCGTCCACATAGGCTTTCGTAAAGCGCATGGGGGGAATATCCGGCTCAGGAAAATACCGGTAGTCAGCCGCACCTTCTTTGGTACGTTGGGATACGGTAGCCGCTTTTGCTTCATCCCACCCCCGCGTTTCCTGTACGGGAATCTCACCCCGATCCAAAATCGCAGCGTGACGAGCGATTTCATATTCTATGGCAGACACCGCAAAACGGAACGAATTGATGTTTTTCACTTCGACTTTATAGGGCGGCAACTCCGTTTCTCCCGCTTTCCGCAAGGAAATATTGGGCTCTAACCTCATGGATCCTTTTTCCATGTCGGCATCGGAAATTCCCAGGTACCGTACAATCTGATGCAATTTTTTGAGAAATTCCTTCGCTTGTTCGCTACTTGTAATGTCTGCCTCCGTCACGATCTCAACCAACGGCACCCCCGACCGGTTAAAATCTACCAGGGTTACTTTTTTCCCGTCAATCACGGCATGCTGTAATTTGCCGGTGTCTTCTTCAAGGTGTACCCGATGAATCCGTACGTCGCCGAACGACGTAGAAATTTTGCCGCCCTGACATAGTGGCTGATCGTATTGGGAAATCTGATAACCTTTAGGAAGATCGGGATAAAAATAGTGCTTGCGGTCAAACTTGGAAACCTCGGCGATTGTGCTTCCCAACGCCAATCCCAACATGATCGTCCAATCTACTGCCTGTTTATTGGGGATTGGCAATGCGCCGGGCAACCCCAGACACACGGGACACGTTCCCGTGTTTGGTTTTTTGCCGAAATGGTCGGCCGGGCACCCGCAGAACATCCCGCTCTTGGTTTTGAGCTCGACATGTATCTCTAACCCGATGACTGGTTCGTACGTATCCATACGCATTATTTCAAATCCGGAGCCCTTTCGTGCCACGATGTACCCGACTGGTAAGCATGACCCAATGCAAACAGCGTGCTTTCAGAAAACATATTGCCGACTAATTGCATCCCGATCGGAAGCCCCGTGGATCCAAATCCGCATGGCAATGCCAAAGACGGTAATCCAACAATATTAACGGTCACGGTATAAAGATCAGCCATCATGTTTTTGATCGGATCATCCAGAAGTTCCCCAAACTTCGGCGGCATAATCGGCGTTACCGGGGAAAGGATCGCATCGAAACCGGATAATAATTTTTTGTATTCCCACATTAATATGGAGCGTACTTTTTGCGCCTTTTTGTAATACGCATCATAATACCCGGAAGAAAGCGCATATGTGCCGGTCATGATGCGACGTTTGTTTTCCTTGGTAAATAAATTTCTCCCAAATCCAAAACGCACCCCGTCGTAGCGACCCAAGTTGGAGCTCGTTTCACTCGGCGCCAAAATGTAATACACGGGAACACCATATTCCAAAAGCGGAAGCGATACGTCCTCTACCACCGCCCCCTTCGATTCAAACACGCTACGCGCTTGTAAGATTGCTTCCCGGATTTCCGGATCCAGAGCATTACCGTAAAACTCCGTGGGAAACGCAATCCTCTTCCCTTGTATATCTTTCCCTATTTCGGCACTGTATTTGGGAACAGGAATCGGGGAACTTGTTGCGTCGTATTCATCTTTTCCTGCGATTTCCTCGAGAATTACAGCGCAATCCTGCGCAGTTTTGGCAGTCGGACCCATGGTATCGAGACTGGAGGCATACGCAATAGCGCCGTAGCGGCTCACTCGACCATAGGTCACTTTCATCGCGGTAATATTATTCCAGGCCGCCGGATTTCGAATCGAACCACCGGTATCCTCTCCTATGGCAAATGAACAAAATCGTGATGCTACTGCCGCTGCCGGTCCGCCGCCACTACCTCCGGCACTGCGGGTCGCGTCAAAGGGATTTTTGCACACGCCGTAATCGGTGTTTTCGGTGCTGGCTCCGTGCCCCCAGGAATCCATATTCATCTTCCCTAAAAGGATCGCTCCTGCATTTTCCAGTTTCTGATGAACGGTAGCGCTGTACTGCGGGATAAAATTATCCAAAATTTTGCTTGCTGCAGTGGTACGGACACCGCGGGTCACAAACGCATCCTTCATGACGTAAGGTATACCAGCAAGAGGGGACGTATAGGATTCAAGATTTCGGGCGATATCTTTGGCCTTGGCAAGTGCGGTTTCCTTATCGACAACGGTGATAAACGCGTGCATCTTAGGATCAAATGCTTCGATGCGTCCGTAACACTCCTCGATAAGCGACGGTAACGAAATTTCTCCGCTTCGTATCTTTGCTGCTATGACAGTAATCGGAAGGTCGACGATCATGGTTATTTTTCCTCGAGCACCCGGTCAACTACAAAAAACCCGTTGTGTGTGCGTGCCGCATTGGCGAGCGCTTCTTCCTGGGTAAACATACGATGCTCATCTACGACGTCTTCGCGCAACACGTTTTCCATTCCGGTCACCTGACTCGTTTCTATGACACCGGACGTATCCAGCGACGAAAGATGTGACACGTACGCCACGGTGACACCGACTTGCTCGGTAAGCTCGACTGCTTGCTCTGTGGTGAGCGGGAGATTGGCAAGTCTTGCGATATGATCTATGTCACTTGCCGTCACCATAGGAGGGGCATTGGTAGCTTTTGGGGATTTGCGCGCGGGTTTCATGGGCTCATTATAGCGGAAATAAACGTACTGCAACATAGGTTTAAGTTATTGCGAACATGACCTCCTTCGGGTACGCTACTATGTATGAGTAAATATCGCGCGGCAGTCCAGCAGATGCTGGAAGAAAACAAAGAATTGTTTGATGAATTTAAACCTATCCATGATGCGTATGTAGTAAATCCCGCCGCCAATCAGGCGAAATACAATTCTATCGGAGCTACCGTTATGGATGTCATCCGGGATTACGAACGCAAATTGTGCGCCAAAATGGGAGCCGGACAATACAGCAAATTCAGCATGAACCTTTCGGAAAAGTTTATGGAAGAAATAAAAGCAATTTACCCCAAAATCATGTTCATCGGTATCGAATGAAACGATACCCCCTGTGGCATAGCTACACGTCGGGATATGAAACCTACACCACGCTCATTCTTTCCTGTATGGCTTGTCGCGCGCGTTGGGCGTATTGGTCATCCAGCGACACCAACGCTATCTCTTTGGCGTATTTTTGCGAGACGGCTTTTGCGATCAGCCAGTCTGCAATCGCCGGGTTTTTCGGCAGGAGCGGTCCGTGGAAATAGCTGCCGATTGAATTTTTATACACAGCACCCTCCCACGTATCAGTGCCATTGTTGCCGTTTCCGGAAATTACCCGGGCCAACGGTTTCATCTTCGGCCCCAGATAGGTCCTGCCGCCATGATTTTCGAACCCCACGATAATTGTGCCGGATAGTTCCGAAGGATACGCTATTTTTGCCGCGACATTCCCAATCAGGCGCTTGGCCTGGTCTCCGGGATGCACGGTTGTCAGATCAAAAATGCCTGCGCCTGGGATATTGTTTCCTGTGTACGGTTTGTAATAATGTCCGACGAACTGATACGCGGCGCAAACAAATAACGCCGGTACACCTTTTTCCACCATTTTTTTGACGACTGGCCCTTTCCGCTTCAAAAAATCTTCGCCGGCCAGATGCTGCTGCCGATCCTGGGCGCCCCCCATAAAAATGAGATCGCAGGATGCAAGCGACGATATGTTTGTCTCCAGCGTAATAGGAACCACTTCTGCCTGTATTCCCCGCCACAGGCAACGCTTTTTGAGCACAATCACATTGCCCCTATCCCCATAGGTACTCATAAGGTCAGGGTAAAGCCACGCTATATTGAGACTGTATTTCATAATATTTTCCGCCCTTTGAGGATTTTACGCACTTCAAGCATCGCGGAATAGGTCGCCAATACATAGAGCGGCTCTTTGGTCGGAAGCGCTCTTCTTGCGTGCATAAGCGCCTGATCTAACTCAGGAAACACTTTCGGCACTGCTCCACTGGCGTATTTCATCCGAAGCGCCATGTCATAAACACGGTCGCCGCTTACCAGCACGGTATATTTATCCGGTATTGTTTCGAAATCTACATCCCATATCCAGCTGACGTCCCTACCGTCGGGGATGCGATCATTGATAACAATCAAAAACTCTTTCGCGCCCATTTCCAAAACAGTACGAATAGACGCGTTAAACCCGGCCGGATTTTTGGATAGGAAAAGCCGAACTGTTTTATCTCCCATGAGGATCTCTTCCTGCCGCCCGAACGCGGGAGTAAATGATTTTAGGGATTTTTTGATTTCGGTCTCGGGGATATCCAGCGATTTGGCAAGAGCGACGGCTGCAAGGGTGTTGTATTGGTTATAAAGTCCAGGCAACGTCATTGGCCAACGGTAGACTGTGGGTGTCGGACGTCGGGCTCCGCATGAGGTACATCGCCACTGACCAATGTGGGAATAATACACGCCGTCGTATGTGAGCCGATGCCCGCACGCGGGACAAAATATAGAATCCGTCGCGTGTTCTTTGACTTTCAGGAATTTTGACGCCTCTTCCAGTCCGAAGTATATAATCGGTCCTTTTACCTTTGCTCCTATACTCGCGACCCCCGGATCGTCACTATTTATAATATAGGTACAATCTTTGGAGATTTTTGAAAGTGCCCTGGTCCATTTTTCCACGATGACATCTACCTCACCATACCGGTCCAGCTGATCCCGGAATAAGTTAAGAAGCATAACGCGCTTGGGAGACAGGAACCTCAAGATTATGGGGAGAGAATTCTCGTCAATTTCGAAAATTCCTACATCCGCCCGTACTCTTCCAAGCCAATCGGCATTACGGATAAAAGCAGAGGCAATTCCGTTGACTAAATTTGCACCCGTCGCATTGTGCACGACACTGTCACCGATATGCTCAAGGATAGTTTTGACCATGAGGGAGGTCGTCGTCTTGCCGTTGGTGCCCGCAACAAGGATCACCCCGTCAGAAAGCTTACTCACAAGTGATGTAATGATATTGGGGCGCAAACGGAGAGCGATTTCTCCCGGCCATGTTTCTCCCGCCCCCAAGCCCAGCAAGGAACTGGCAAACGACACAAATTTCGTGAGGACAACGACGAGGTGGTCTAACAAACCCATACCCCTCATTATCGCGCAACATGGGCGCACAAGGCAAACTTACGCCGCTATCGGTACGTTGAGAAACACATGGACAAACACTTCCTGCCCTTTGTAGGTTATGGTCTCGACGCCGACCGTCAGGGGTATATCGGGGTAATGCTTCGTGATGTGGTAACGATACTGCCAATCACCGTCCGGATCCGGATGTATATCCGAATGTAACCTCGTCTTATCAGCAAGTGCCGAAAGCTTCTGTTTGTGATAGGCAAGCACCTGATCTTCCGTAACTCGCAAATCGCGTAACTTTTCCTGCCTTACAATTCCCCCGGCAAACACCCGGGTAGTTATCTCACCTCCCAATCGCGCGATGTCCTGTCCTCCGCCCGTACGCCTGAAAAACCACTGGTCATTATAATCCGCATCCATATCAGGGTATGACTCGGCGCTTTCCTTCCCATGAAACGGCCCGCGGGATATCTCTCGGGGCGTTTGGTTCCCGGCATAGCCGTCCTGTAGACCCTTGACCAAGATTTTCTCGGCGTTATTTGTCATATGGTCACAACGCGCGCAGGCGCTTGATACGTTCTTCTATCGGTGGATGTGTATTAAACGCATTCGCAAACCATGCACCGAAATTTTTACCCTTAAACGGATTGGTGATATAAAGATGCGCAGTCGCATTGGTAGCCGCTTCCAACACTTCACGGTCTCGGCCGAGTTTTTCAAGTGCGCGGGCTAGCCCTTCGGGATACCGGGTAAGCTTGGCACCCGACACATCCGCCAGATACTCACGGTTGCGGCTGGCAGCCATCTGGATGAGCATAGCAAGAATAGGCGAGATAATGGCAAGTACTATCCCTATAATCATAAGGAGACCTCCGAGTCCGCGGTCATCATCGCGGTCGCGCCGACTGCCTCCCCACCACAATGAACGGAGGAACATATCCGCCAAATAAGCTACGGTACCGACAAGGACCGCGACCACTGCCATAAGCCGGGTATCAAAGTTTTTGATGTGTGACAGCTCGTGGGCGATAACGCCTTCCAATTCGCGCCGGTCAAGGCGATCGAGTATGCCCGTGGTAGCTACCACGATCGCGTGCTGTGGATCTCTCCCAGTCGCAAACGCGTTCATGGCGGTGTCTTCTATAACATAGAGTCTTGGTTTGGGAATCCCAGCGGCAATCGACAAATTTTCTGCTACGGTAAAAAAGTCAAAATCCCGTTTGCGATCGGCAGGTCTCGCTTGCGACATCGCGATAATAAGAGAATCCCCAAAGTAATAGCTTGCAAAGCTTGAAATGACGGAAAATAATACGGCAAACCACATGAAGCTGTTGCCGTACCCCGACGCCTGACCGAATACATAGGCCAAAAGAACGACAAAAACGATAAACGCGACCATGATCACGTACGTTTTGGTGACATTCGACTGAATGGCGGAAGACAGTGTCATGTTGTCATTACGAGGGAATACGATGACCGAAGCAAGCTCGGCCATACGGGGATCCCTCGATATAATTCTCGGGATGTCGTTTATTATTCAAACGACACTTTCACACTCTTTCGTTCTTCCTCATTGGCTGCGAAAAATTCCTTCTCCAGGAATCCGAGCATTTCGTTGAATAAGGTATTCGGGAACGTCCGGATCCGGATATTGTAGTCGTTTACGACAGAATTGTAATACTGCCTGCTGTAGGCCACCTTGTCCTCGGTATCCGAAAGTTCCTTTTGGAGCTGAATAAAATTTTCGTTTGCCTTAAGCTGCGGGTAACTCTCCGCCACCGCAAACAGCTTCCCCAAAGCTCCGGTAAGCGCGTCACTTGCCTCTGCCTTGGCCGGCAATGATTTGGCTCCCATAAGCGCCGTTCGCGCTTTGGTTACCTCGGTAAAGACCGACTTTTCATGCTTGGCATACCCTTTTACCGTACTCACGAGATTCGGGATCAAATCTGCACGGCGCTTAAGCTGGATATCTATCTGACTCCATGCCTCCTCAATCTGGGTCTTTAGGGATACCAATCCGTTGTAGAGTGACCAAAAATACATCACGACGAGGGCTACTGCCCCGAGTCCGATCCAAAGTGTTTGATTCATAAATATCCTCCTCCTTTTTTAGGATGCTGCTTTTTTTATAACTAATTTGCCCTGCTCTAGTGTAATTTCCCCCCGCCCTATCGCTGCGTAGTGCCTGCTGATTTCGAGACCGCGATTTTTGTGTCCCATGCCTATCATGTGATCCGTCCGTACGTGTCGTTCGATCGCCTCTAGCGTCTCGTGCTCGCCGACAAATCCCATTGCTCCTGCACCGAAAAAACGAGCCGTTCTACAAATTTCGGGTTTACGTGGTTTGTCATACGATGTTATCTCATAAACCACGCCCTGAATTTATTATAGTCCAAGCAATTTTGTATGTCACGTTTTGTCGCCCATCCGCGTCGTGCGACCACCACTCCATAACGCATAAGATCCATGTGTTCTACCGCGTGAGCATCAGTATCGATCGTGAGTTTGACTCCCTGTTTGATCGCGTCAAATACCAAACTATCCGACAGATCGAGCCGCTCAGGAAACGCATTGATCTCCAAAGCGACATCTCGCAAACGGGCAACATCAAAAACTTTGGGCCAATCCGCATCCACTCCCTCCCTGCTTCCCAATAATCTTCCCGAAGGATGCCCGAAGATGCGCACTTTGGGGTGCGCACCAAGCGCTGCGATAATCCGGTTTGTCACCTGCTCCTTGGGCTGGGTAAACGCAGAATGAATAGACACAATCACTCCGTCGACATACTCCATAGCGGGCTCGGGTAGTGCAAGTCGCCCGTCCGGCAGGATGTCGACTTCGCACATGAGAAACATCTCCATATGCTTTTTGTGGGTTCGTTTCCAGGAAGCGACGTGACGCTCGTATGCGTCTTTGCGCCGCTTCATGATGTCCACGATCTCCCTCGGGGATTGGTTTGCTCTCGGGTTGTGATCCGAAAATCCGATATAGTCATACCCCAGCGCTTCGGCTTTGGTAAGCAACTCCTCTATGGAATTTTTGCCCAGATCATGAGAGGAATTGAGGTCGAAACTTGAATGCACGTGCAGGTCTCCGCGCATATCCTTGAGAGAGACAAGCGTGGGCAACGTCCCGCGTGTAGCAGCGTCTATCTCGCCTCTGTCCTCACGGAGCTCCGGGGGAATAAACGACAACCCTACCGCTTTATAAAATCCTTCTTCCGAACTGTATTTTTTGACCTTACCGGTCTTTACGTCTTTGATCCCGTATTCGTTAAGCGACAAGCCCTGCTCAAGCGCACGCGAACGAAGGGCGATGTTATGATTTTTGCTCCCGGTGAAATACTGCAGCATGGCCCCATACGCATCCGGCGTCTGCACCCGCAAGTCGGCCTGCCTGCCGTTGGACAAAAGCAACGTCGCACCACGGGGGCCGTGATCTATCACTTTCTGATGAGGAAATGTCAAAAACTGTTTGAGCACCACTTCCGGCTTACGGGTGGCGACTGCTATATCGATATCGCCGATTGTCGACACTTGGCGCCGCAAACTCCCGAGGACGTCGATATGCTCTACCGATCCGCCCTTTTGTATATGCGCAATCACCTCATTAGCCACCTGATCAGCGTACGGAAGCGGCATGCGGTTTTCTTTGATCGCTCCCCGCTTATAAATCGCTATCGACTCCAAAATGACAGACTGGGACTTTTCCCCGAAGCCCTCAATCGGTGCGATTTTGCCGGCTTTTGCCGCCTTTTCCACATCCTCAATGACTGTTTTGGCGTCCGTAAGTTTGAGGGTGTTGACCAAGACAAATGCTTTTTTGGGACCCAAACCCGGCACCAGAAGAAGCGGAAATATCGCCTGCGGCACGCGGGCAAAAACCGTTTCCCAATGTTTGGATTTACCCAGCCGGAACAGTTCATCGAGGTTGCTTGCGATCCCGCCGCCTACCCCCGGGATGTCTTCCAGTTTATGGTCGTCCCAATAGTCCTTCACTTCGCTTGTTAAATGTTCGATGCTGTCAGCGGCTCTCTCGTAGGCGATAATACGGAATCTGTTTTCACCCAATATCAAATACGCGGCTGCAACTTTACGAAGCAGTTCGGCAATTTGGGGGTTTGTCATCATAATTACGGCCTCTCAATCATAACAAATCGCTTGAACGGCCTCAATTATCATGATAAGATCAAAGTCGTCTGGGATCGGAGGCTTTTTGAAAAATCGAATATAACCAACGGGATCGTAGCTCAGCCTGGTTAGAGCGCCTCCCTGTCAAGGAGGAGGTCGCCGGTTCGAGTCCGGTCGGTCCCGCAAGTTCCTATCTCTGCCTGGAACGGAGGAAATGAATAGATGGTAGAACAACTCAAAAAGAAATTAAGCAATCCAGATTCTTTGGTTTCACTCTTTTTAGGCATTGCTGTCGTTGCAGTTATCGTCGTCATGATTTTTAACTACATCAAAGAGAAAAAGGCGACCGACAACACGCAAGCAGACGCAAAGACAGAGCAAAATGCTACCGCCTCGGCCACAGCCACGACGCATACCGTCGCAGTTGGAGACACACTTTGGAGTATAGCAACAGCAAAAATAGGCAGTGGGTACAACTGGGTCGATATCAGAGACGCAAACAAACTTACAAATGCCGACCGGATAGAAGTCGGACAACAGTTGATAATTCCGGCCGTAGCCAAACGTGAGCCAGGACAAATAGAGGCAGCGACAGTCGAAGTCAAACGTCCGGCAGACGGAAAATATACAGTCGTCAAAGGCGATACGTTATGGAAAATCGCCACGGCAGTATATGGCACCGGTTTCCGCTGGTCAGAAATCGCCAAGGCAAATAATTTATCGAATCCGAATCTGATCTTTAGCGGCAACGTCCTGACGCTGCCCTAAAAGTGTTTTTTTGATACACTGGAAAAAGGGAATCCTACACATGGGAATCCCTTGTCGCGGGATTAGTCGCCTCTTCGGCGACCCGCCGATGAGGCGGGTACACTCATATGTATTATGTTTACGTATTGGTAAGCAAGATAAATAAGAGTAAATACATAGGCTCAACAAGTAATCTTAAACAACGAATCAGTGATCATAACGAAAAACAAGGGGGCACGTATACCAAAAAATATGCCCCCTTTGATTTAGTTTTCTATGAGGCCTATCTTGCAAAGAAAGATGCGATGAAACAAGAATTATTTTATAAGAGCGGGTACGGACGAGAAGTATTACATGGTAAAATTGAATGGAGTCTAAAGTTAGTGCGGGCGTAGTACACTGGTAGTATATATCCTTCCCAAGGATAGGAAGAGGGTTCGATTCCCTTCGCCCGCTCAAATTTGCTACACTGGTTCTCTATGCTCCAGCATATCCTACTTTATATCGTATCGTTTGTCGGTATATGGATAGGGGCGGGACTTGCGATATCGTCAGTCGTTAAACTCTCGCACCGACTTCGATTATCTTCTTTTATCGTTTCATTTCTCATCCTTGGCTTTTTTACGTCTATCAGCGAATTTTCGGTAGGCATCAATGCGGTTCTCGATAACGACCCCGAAATATTTGTCGGCAATTTAATCGGGGCTTCAATCGTACTTTTTATGTTGGTTATACCTCTGCTCGCTATCACAGGGAAACAAATCCGAATAAGTAAAGAACTGCAGGGCGTCAATCTTGTATTACCCCTTATCGTCGTAGCCGTTCCCGTACTCTTATCACTGGACGGTTCCGTAAACCGGATAGATGCGGCAATATCACTCATTCTATACGGTATTTCCGCGTTCATTATCGAACAAAAACGCGGATTCACCAGCAATCCAGCACTATTTAAACAATTTGCGAAGGCAAAAGTCAGTGTTGAGTTTGGAAAAATAATTGCCGGCGTTGCCGTAATTTTCGCTTCCAGTCATTTGGTGGTTACAGAAACTCTCTATTTTTCCGAATACTTCGGACTCTCGCCATTTCTTATCAGCTTACTTCTTGTAGCTATTGGCACCAACCTGCCGGAACTGTCGTTTATCGTCCGGTCATTGTTTATGAAAAGCAACCAAGTGGCATTCGGGGATTATCTGGGATCTGCTGCATTCAATACGTTTCTGTACGGATTTCTAACACTATGTTTTGGGAGGACAATCCTGCTTACCAACAACTATGTCGTGAGTCTTACGTTTCTTATTGTCGGGCTTGTACTATTTTATATATTCGCCCGCAGTAAACACACGATCTCCAAAAGCGAAGCGGCGGGATTATTTGCTATCTACGTCCTTTTCCTATTCACCGAATACTATCTGCACAAAGGCTAACGAAAGAATTAGTTGAGGAACGTGCGGATGTTCTCCACATGCTCTTCATACGTTACTGCACAGTGAATCTGCCGATCTGGCGAATGCAGATAAAAAATACAATCGGTTTCCTCGGGATTAAGAACCGCTTCAATGGCCGCTAGTCCCGGATTGCTGATAGGACCCGGAGGTAAGCCTTTGTTGCGGTAGGTGTTGTAAGGCGAATCCCGATATTTGTCCGCCGGCACCACTCTCGACCACCAGCCGTCGTTTGCATTACCTTTGACATATTGGAGCGTCGCGTCGATTTCGAGCTTCATATCCTTGTCGAGCCGGTTCCAAATCACACCGGCAATGAGCGCCTTATCACTATCGCCGCCGGATTCGCGCTCTATAAGCGATGCGATTTTTATCGCGGTCGTCCATTTGATGTTTTTGGCCGTAAATTTATCGAGGTACGGTGCGAATTTTTCGTTGAATCGATCGATAAACCGCTTCGCAACAGCCGACACCGGCTCGTCGGTCGGGAGCAAATACGTATCGGGAAAATATACGCCTTCGGAATACTCAGGTGAATCTTTGTTGTACATGTTCCACTGAGCTTCCTCTTCAAGGGTCCACCCGAGTATAGTAGCGAGATATTCGCCGACCTGCTCTTTGCGGATCCCTTCTCGGATACTTACCCACACCAACTGAGGCGGGCTGGTTAACGCCGTCACCAATGACCAGGCAGTCATGGACGGATTAAGGCGGTAGCCGCCGGGAACTGTAGATTTACCAGGGCCAAATAACATCATGAACCAACGAAATGCCGTCTCATTCCGTATAAGACGCTGAGCATACAACTCCTTCGGCACATCAAAATCAGCCGAAAGTTGGGGAACCACAAACACGATGTCATCCGCTGTCTTCCCCCCGACCGGACCTAACAGCTTCCACATCCCAATGGAAATAAGGCTTAATGAAACGACAAATGCTATAACGAACGGGAGAATATGCTTCATCGGGAACAAAAAGTGTTTTCCTCATGATACAATCAACGCGTGGAAAACTCCATGACGATACTCACTCCCGACGACTGGAAAGACTACGAACTTATCGACAGCGGCAACGGCGCTAAATTGGAACGTTTTGGGACGTACATTATTGCCCGGCCCGATCCGCGGGCGATCTGGCTCCGCAGGGCGCCCGTCGCCGTATGGAACCAGGCCCATGCCGTATATGTACGCGGAACAAAAGACGAAGGACATTGGGATATCCGCGTCAAACCTCCCTCAGACTGGTCTATCCGATACCATAATATGGTTTTTACCCTTAAACCGACATCATTTAAACATGTCGGTGTGTTTCCCGAACAAGCCGTTAACTGGCAGTGGATGAAGCACATTATCACCGGCAAAAAAAGCCGAATCCTCAATCTTTTCGCTTATACCGGAGGAGCCACTATGGCGGCAGCCGAAGCAGGAAGCGACGTGACACACGTAGACAGCGCCAAAAGTGCGATCGAATGGGCAAAAGCGAACGTACAAGCATCAGGGCTCGCTTCCAAGCCGATCCGCTGGATTACCGATGACGCATATAAATTCGTGCAACGCGAAGCACGAAGAGGCAACACCTACGACGGATTCGTACTCGATCCTCCGCGGTTCGGCCGTGGCACCAAAGGCGAAGTCTGGAAAATAGAAGACGATCTCCCGAAATTACTAAATGCACTTCGCCCGCTTCTCTCACCCAACGTGCGATTTATTTTGATCAATGCCTATACCGCCGATTTATCCAGTACCGTCATTTCTCGATTATTAAGCGACCTCACGGACCTGTTGGGCGGGACACATACAAGCGGTGAATTGGCACTTCGGGATTCCTCGGGTAATCAGCTCCTGCCAAATGGTATTTTTGCCCGGTGGTCAGCTTTGTGACCTATCGATAATTTGATACAATAGAGTACGTTTCTGTAGTGCCCCTTTAGCTCAACGGCAGAGCAGCGGTATCGTAAACCGTAGATGTCAGTCCAATTCTGACAAGGGGCTCCATGGTTCATTCACGACTCCGCCGGTTTGAAGAAAAAAACGCCTCGCGACGTATAGCGGTAGCATTGATCGGCACTATAGCACTGCTCGTGTTTTTCGCGTTGTTTGGTCTTCGGATGCTCATTGGGTTTAGTTTGCTTATCGACCGCATTCGCGGCGGATCAGCGTCTCCACAACCACAACAATCCGTCATTCTTCCGCCGGTATTGGATCCTCTGCCGGAAGCGACCAGCAGCGCGACGATAACAGTCCATGGGAAGGCGACACCCAAAGCCGGACTTATCCTATATCTCAATAATACGGAATACAAAAAGCTACAAGTTGGAGATAACGGCCTGTTTGAAGAACAAAATATTCCCGTGGAAGAAGGATCCGTCACCATAAGCGCCAAAACCGTAGATGAAAAAAATGCGGTCAGCGAACTTTCCAATGTCCTCACGTCGACCGTCGACCGGACAGCCCCCAAGCTCACGGTCGACAAACCGGAAGACCGGTCAACTATCAATGACGGCACACACAAAGTGACGGTAAACGGACTCACGGACGAAGATATGAAAGTTACGATTAACGGCCGCATTGTCGTCGTCAAATCCGACGGGTCATTTAGTTACAGCATGCCGCTTAATGACGGAGAAAACAAACTGACTATTCTCTCTCACGACCCCGCAGGAAACGAAACGAAAGTGGAACGCACCGTCATGTATCAGCCGTAAGACGCTCAGTTACTCCTGTCCCCACCCACATCCACACAAGTACCCAAGGATAAAACAGACTATTGATAAATATACTATGGACGACGAGTGCGGAGAGCGTACTTATGTATCCTGCCGCAACGAGGCGCTGTTTGGTATTTCCCCGTAATCCGGGAATGGCCATACGGAATAAACGAACGATAAGCCACAGATAAACCGCCATGCCGATTATCCCCGTCGTCGCTCCGACAAATAGCATGCTCGTATCGAGTCCCGAGCCGCTACGCGACGGGATGAGGCTCTCGTCGATCCAGCTATGATCGGTCGCCACAAACCGCAACAGATTATATCCGTGTCCGAACACCGGTTTTTCCCGGATGAGTGTGAGGGCACGCTCGGCGTTCCCTATTCTCGCATACGAAGAAACAGTGCGAAAAAGACTTCTCCCCTCACCCGTATGCGGAAGCACAAGGAGTAATGCGATAACCGCCGCAAGAATCCCGCCCATAAGCGCCTTGCGCTTTGTCAGTATGCCGAATATCAAAAATCCTACCCCTGCGGCAAGCAGGCTGCTTCGTGAATAGGTAAGGATCAGCGCGGCCAACACAACGAGAAGACCGCCCACATGAACAGCCGATACCTTTTTCTGTACGGCGCTAAGCAAAGCTATAGCAGTCATGACGAAGATAATCCCGCTAAAATTCGGATCCAATAACGTGCTAAAAAGCCGCTGATAGTGCGGATCCCACCCCAGGTAATACAGGTTCCGCAGATCCGGATACCACAGATACTGCACAAACCCTATTCCCGAAATTCCAAGCCCCGAATACACAAGCAAGGTAACCCAAGTCCCCGGAGCGATGAGGTTGCTGGAAGCGACCCAATACAATGCCGCGTAGGACACCCAACGAAGAACATAGAGAAGTCCTCCTCCGATCACATAGGTCGGCACGTTTCCGTACGTCAGTGCAAGAGAAACAATAGTCACTGCCCCAAATGCCAAAATCGGACCCCAAAGTGGAGGGATATATCGCTTCTTCCCCTGTTTGGTAGCGGAGTAAAGTAAAACAAGTACCACGGAAACATCCAGAAACATGAAGCGAGCACCCGCTGTAAACGGCAGCGACAACACCTGACCACCGATGAGCCCGATCCACAACAAAGCAAGAATTATCGTTTGCATATTACAATGTCTGCCACCACACCAAAAGAGTACCGATCCCAACATGCGAGGCGATAAGCCACCCCAATGGCATGGTATCAAGAAATCCGCTCGAGGCAAAATTCCAACTGACGAGGAAATAACTTACAGCCAATGTCGCTCGTTGGTGCCACCTTTGCCTGATAGTCCAGAGCGTAATAAACGTAGGGATAAGCACGACGAAGTGGTGCTGCCACGCGATAGGCTCCATAAGAAGCAAAGCCGGAAAAAACATCCACACGCTATGGGCAAACGTCTGCTGTTTTTTCCTTATGAGGAGCATACATGCAAATAGCATGAGGAGAACTCCGACTGCGACAGGCAGCACCGGGGATACAAGCCCGGCGCGTGTAAGTAACCCGGTAAGGCTCTGGTTATAATAGATACCTGCATCGCGAAATCCCGAAGCGGCCGGCATCATCCGATTTGCATACTCGATATACGACTCTACCTTCCAATACAAAAGAGAAACACCCACCGCAACCCCAAGCGTGCCTAAGCTCCCCCACAGCATCTTCCAGCGCCGCCGAAGCAGAATAACCGGCAACAGCAGGATAAATTCGGGCTTAAATAGCCAGGAAATTCCCATGAGTATCCCGCTCAGCATCGGATAGCGCCGCTCTTCTAACGCGACAGACGCGACGATCAAGAAAAGCGCGATGAAGTTCACTTGCCCCATACCGAGAGTGAACTGCGTCGGAAATGAAAGATACGAAAAAGCAAGAATCACGCCGATATCGAGAGCTTTATACATACCCGCCGATCGGGCAAGATATATCCCTATCATGATAAGACACCCGAAAGAAACCAGTACCCATATGGCTTGGCTTACCGCAAAAGGAATGAGCTGCAACGGAGCAAAAAGTAAAAGTGACGCCGGCGGCAATAAATGAATCGGTGAAATGACCTGCTGCGTCGCTTCCTGGGCCGCCTGATAATAATATGCGAAATCAGGCGCGCTGGAACTGACAATACGCCAGAGCGAATACGTAGCTTTGAGAGCGGCGAGGGCGACAAACAACGCCAGTAAGATGCGGATTATTCGGCGTGTTGCTGGAGCTGCCATAATTTTGCCCGAGTCAGAAAAGAATGAAAGCTCATCATAAGGGCGACGATGATTCCCGGCATACCGTCGCGAAATCCTAAACGCCATAAATAATTCTGGATAAACTTTCCGGTAGGATACGCTACGATATGCCACCAGGAAACGCGTTTGCCGATTTCGAAGAAGTGCAAAGCGTTTATCGTCGAATACGTATTTATATCATCCAAAAAATGTGCGACGTCAGGGTGAGGGGTATGTAAAAGCGGATTTTCCAGTGTCCCCACCACGCCCCGGACATTCCAGGTTTCGTGCACAGGCCGCTGCCATGTGCCACTTTCCTTTTTGGCCAAACGAATGAGTCTTACCCGCTGCGTTTCTCCGTGCTGCATGGACTTACCCCACATTACATCCTGCCGCTTGAGAAAAAATCCCTGCACATCTACTTTTTGCACCGCTTCTTCTATTTCCTTCGCAAGTACCGGCGTCACCACTTCATCGGAATCTACAAATAACACCCACTCCTGACGTACTTGTGCCAGACCGAAATTGCGCTGTTTGGCAAAATCCCCTTTTAGCGGATGCGGTATGACGCGGGCACCGAATTTTTTGGCGATGTCGCAGGTTTCATCGGTCGACTCATCATCAATCACCACAATTTCATCGCAGAACCCAAGGCTTTTGAGGGAGACCTGTAGCGTAGCCTGGTTATTATGTGTCAGAACGACCGCAGATATACCCATACCGTGATTCATTGTATCATACGGCTATGACACTCCGAAGGACCCTAAGCCTTATCGCAATCGCCTATCTTCTCGCGTTTGTCTCTCATGCCTGGCACCTCAAAAAAACAGTGTACGGAGACGGAATTTTTTACTATTCCTGGCTTCGGTCCGTCGTCATAGATCGGGATATCAACTTTGCAAACGAATACGCACATTTTCAGGTGCGCCAACCTCTGACAACACGAGGTACCTACGGCAACAAATATAGCATAGGACCTGCCATATTCTGGTCACCGCCGTATGTGATGCTTCATACGGCTCTTCGCGGAGACGGCTGGGGACTACCCTATCAGTTAGCGGTGGGAGCAACCTCCGTACTGGCGGCTATATCAGGACTCGCCTTACTCACAAGACTTATCGGCCAACCATTACCCGTGGTGTCACTCACCATACTCCTTATCGCAGGCGCCACGAATCTGCTTTTTTACGGAAGCATAGACGCGGTCAATTCTCATGCCCTATCCTTTTTTGCTGCCGTCGTGTTTCTCAATCTTTTGGCTGCCACAAAGCGACATTGGCTTGCCATAGGAATAGCACTTGCGATCCTTGCCTCCGTACGGCTGCAGGATCTGGTGTATGTCATTGCCCTTGTCCCGATACAAAAACATATTCATTGGAAGCAACTTTTACTGGGATTTCTTCTGGGATTTATGCCACAACTGACGTCCTGGTGGACGCTCTATGGTACGCTTGCCAATCCGTATTTGTCGGGCGGCGAGTACTTTGACCTGCTCCGGCCGCATATACTGGGCGTTCTCTTTAGTCCTCAAAGCGGGCTTTTCCTCTGGACACCCATTGTGGCAGTCGGAGTGTATGGACTCGTATATCCCTACGTGAGAAAGACGCAAACCGAAATGCAGGTGAAAAATCGACACATCTACCTCATTATCTTTGGACTGCAGCTCTACTTTATCGCCAGCTGGAACACATGGTGGCAGGGGGCAAGTATCAGCGGCCGGATGTTTGTCAGCACATTGCCGCTGGTGGCCATTGGACTGGGGGATATAATTGCTCGTATTTATACGCACCGGTTGCTTCGCTCTGTACTCCCGCTTATGGTCGCAGGGATCAGTGTAGTGAATGCAATGGGAATCTTTTATTACCTGTTTACGAACTGAGGACGCGCCTATATACACTATCCAGCAGCTTGGCCCCGATGCCGACATCGTGAACCCGGAGTGCGCGCTGACGGGCCCTTCGCGCAAATACTTCTCGCTTTGCGGGGGTAAGGATAAACTCCCGAAGTGCATCGGCAATCGCGCCGGGTGAACTGGGAGGAACGAGCACCGCAGCGTCTTTGACGTTTTCCTCGATGCCGCCGCAGCGGGTAGTGATTATGGGCAGTCCGGACGATTGCGCCTCGAGTAACGCCATACCGTACTGCTCTTCCCACGTATTCGTCGGCTTACTCGGAGCGACGAATAAGTCTGCAGCTTGATAGATACCGGGCATTTGATCATACGTAGCACTCTCTATAGTAGAGTGCCAATTTTTCCGGATATTCCGGTGGTGATGTAAGATGACCTGTCGCAGCGGCCCGTCACCCACAAATCGAAATTGTAATCTATACCCGGACAATCCCGGATCCTGTGCCAAAATCTGTGCTGATCTCAACAGATCCTCCACTCCCTTTTCCCAAACCAGCCGCCCACAAAAAAGAACAGTAAATGCACGCTTTTTGGGGTCGGCTACCAGCCGAAATGACGGATCAAACGGAACAAACCGATTCGTGTCTATATGTGCACCTATCACCGAGATTTTTTCGGCATCTGCACCCTCAATAACGAGTGCTCGCTTCGCTTTTTGGGTAACGGCGATAATGTGATCAAGTTCGCGCAGTGCACGTTTCTTGTACGCGAGCCTGCCATGTATCCCTTCGTTGTTGTGCGCGATCGTCTCCCATACCGTCGCAACTACTTTGCGGACTCGACCATGTTTTTTGGCATCCAGACACTGCTTCGTATACCGAAAATATGTTTCCGCCGTATGAGCAAGATCAAATCCCTGCAGCGATTGCTCCAACCCCAGCAGGTACTGCGCATCCGTAAATATCCGGTTAAGGATTGGCATTTTGTACGGGAAATCCGGTATATCCATAGGACTCATCAGTTTGACGACCGGAAAGGGAAACTGATCATGCAAAGGGGAGAGCGATGCAAAGGCCGCGAGTCGGTATCGGCTCACAAGCGGCACGAAACTCTGCATATCATACCAATTGAGGAACTTCCCGCGGACTATGGCAACAGACGGGTTTTTCATGAGTGAGGCTCGAAACGTGCCATGACCTCCGTAACCGTACGGGCAAATGAACGCCAGGAGAATTGCTTCGCCCGTTGCCGGCCTTTCTCGCTCAGTTTATTGCGAAAGCCCGAATCCGTTGTCATGGTGACAAGCGCCCGAACGGCGGCTTGTTCATCTTGCGGGTCGACAAGCAAGCCCGCATCACCGACGACTTCGGGGTATGCGCCGGCCGTCGATCCGATTACCGGACAACCCGAGGCCATAGCTTCTACCACCGGAAGACCGAAGCCTTCGATCAGTGACACAGTCAGCAATACCCGGGCCCCACGATAATACTGTGCCAGCGTTTCATCGTCGACAAATCCGACAATCGATACCCGGTTCTGAAGTCCGAGTGAATTTATGGTCGCGGAGATTCCCGGATCCAGCCAGTAGTCACTGCCCACAAGCAAAAAATCATAGACCACCTCGCTCGTATGCAAAAAAGCAGCAAATGCCCGAAGCATCATGGGCACGTTCTTCCCGGGCTTAAGAGACCCGACGAAGAGAATGTAAGGATTATCACGCTTATGTTTGGTGCCTAAGGGGTGGAAATATTTTTCCACACCAAGATAGGCGACAGTCAGCTTCTCTTTCGGTACATGATACTTGGCTCTGATACTATCAGCCGACGACTGAGAAATCGTAATGATATGGGAAGCCCTACGAACCACACCTGCAGTTTGGCTCGAAAGGGCAAAATACGACTCACGATAGAACTCCGGATGATCCAAAAATCCTACATCATAAATGAAGCCGATTTTTCCGATGTCGTACAATGTAAGAGGTAGCGATTGGGATATTCCTAAATACGTGTCCACGGGATGCATGATTAATTCCAACGGAGTCCATATCTTTTGAAATCCGGGCCGTGGCAACTGGATAAATTCTATATGTTTATTCTTGGATTTATGAATCCCCTCCTCTCCTCTATTGAAGCTATAAACCCTATAGTTACTTTTCACATCAACAACCGGTAATTCTTTCACAAGGTTATCTGCCACACGGTACACGCCAACTTTCAACCGGTCATCGGTTATCGACAACGCTCCTCCGTCTATGCCTATGTTCATACTCCCCTCCCAGGATATACTCCGAAGCGTCGGAACGCGAAATCTCGTAGTCCTAACAACGCTCCTTTTTCGTGATATATGATATGTTCTGATATGGTCTTTATCATGCGGAAAAATTCATAGAATTTTACCGCAGTCGGAGCGAGTCGGGATACAAACAACAAATGATTTCGCGCGAGGTAATATTGGTGAAGCCGCGAACCCCGACCGAGCGAAACCGATTCTTCGTGCGTGACCTCCTCGAGTACGATTTTTGTCAGTGGGAATCCTGCTACCTTGGCGCGTACGCAGTAATCCGCATCCTCGTAGTAGAGAAAATAGGGCTCATAAAAATAGCCGATCTTGCTCACGACCCGTTCGTGGATAGCCAGACACGAGCCGGTGAGGTAATCCACGCGTTCCGACGGAAGCATGGTGGTCCACCTGCTACTATCCAATCCGGCGCCAAAGGGCCCTGCTATACAGGGAGAAAGATTCCTCATGGCTTTAAGGAACGTCTGCAGAGAGGCTTTTGTAAACGAAATATCCTGGTTTAACACAACAAACCATTTGACTCCCAAACCGCTTGCGTGATGAATGCCGATGTTTGCTGCAGCTCCGTAGCCCAAATTTTTGGTTTGCGAAAGGAGCGTTGCTCGGCCAACGTCATCTATAACCAACGTCCCGCCATTGTCGACCACGATGACCGGATATTCCCGGAGTAATGCAAGCTGACGGCCGAGGGCTTCCATTTGGGGGTGATACGCGATGATAATAAATGCGACCGTCCCTTTCATTCTGTTAGAGGCTATTGTACCAAAATACTCCTAATTTGTTCTGCCAAGACGCCGGAGCAACCACAAAACTCCAAATGGAACGCAAAAATACAAGAGGAGTAATGGTAACTCGATGAGAGTAAATATGATAGCGCTCGGGTGATAATACGAGAAAGACGTGTATGTTATCGTCCCTCCTAGTGCTCCAACAAGCCCCGTAACCGACAACAGAAACGTCAGGTATTGCATGAGCGGCCAGTGGATCGCAAAAAGTACCATTGAATCCTTCCCTGCCCGCGACAGCATACACCTGATCATGGGTAATTGCCGATCTATCCCTGCCGAAACACGGAGTACGAGCATACTGCCAACAATTGCCGTAATCCAATTCACAATCGGGTTCCCGTACATCCGGAAAAAAATATCCACTGTCCCATTTCTCAGACCAAGAAAAACAAACACCGCGAGAAAACACTGCCACACCGCCATGGATACCCTCTCCCACCGGGAAGCAGCTATCCACGCGCCGACACACATATACGCGGCAAACAGTATTGACACGTCGTACGAAAACGGCAACCGCACCTGTTGCGGATTGATCATGAATGCTATGACCGCAAGTACGTGAGCCATGATCAACAACCCAAACCGTGTATGCTTACGCATCGGCTCTCGCACGACGGCAAATAACACTGCCGCGACAAAAAATGACGGCAAAAACCAAAGCGGACCGTTATAAACAATTCCCACGCCCGTAAACAATTGCCATAACCCCTCCTGCCACGACACGAAAAGCACACTTCCAGGCGCGTACCACCGGAGAAAAAACCATATAACAAATGACAATAATCCATAAAACAGGTAGGGCAAAAGAAGCGACACCGTGCGCGCCTTCACAAGCGCCATGAATGATCGCGAGGTATGTTGGGCACCGGTCGTCATGCCATAAAGCAGCGCAAACACCGGGAGCATCCACGGTGTGATGAGAGGAAGCAACTGATGTTGCAAGGGTAATAGATCGGTGTGGTAAGCAATCACCGTTACGATCGCTATCCCCCGCGCAATATCGACATAGGTAAGCCTTGGTGACGCCATAATACGGCGCTTATCGCGCAAATAAATTCTTATACAAGAGTAGCCAATACATCAGTCCCTCCATATACCCAAAGCAAAGGGCGATCACTACTCCCCGCCAGCCGTCGCGCCAGCCTTCGTCTTTTATGGCACGCGCCCACACCATGTGCGGAGCATAGAGGAATAATTTTTTGAGGGTAACCCTCTCGCCTGCCTTCCTCTTCTCTCCAGCCATTTGCCAAGCGTATTTGGTAAATTTTTTAATTATTTGAATAAAGGACCGGTATGAATTGTGATAAATGGTTCCTTTCAATCTACCAATTTTTCCTATGGTAGCTATTTCTTCATGCACAGGTGCCAATATGACCCGGCCAAATTGCTTTCTAAATAATCTCGCTTTTGCGTAGTTCTCCCCTCCAAACTTAATTTGCTTACCAAACGCATAATTTCGATAAGGTATTTCATAAGCATGAATTCCCACAATTGGTTTTTCTATTATTTTTTTAATCTCAATAAGGGCCTCTTTTGAGATCAGCTCATCTGTATCAAGAACAAGAACCCAGTCATACGCAGCTTGATTAACTAAATTATTTTTTCTTAATCCTAACGGCATAGCAGTGCCTGAAGATATATTTATTAGTAACTGAGGTGATAAAGGAGCTACGCTGGCAATCGCTAACGTTAACATTTTATCAATTTTGTTACTAATAATTACTAACGTAAGCATAATTTATTCTTTTTGAGCTAATACAACAACAAGACCACCTTTGTTTATTAGCCAAGAAAATCTCTCTAACACAATTAATAGGGGCATTAACGAATAGAAAATGATTTTAGTAATAACATTTTTTGAAAATCTTCCTTTTACATTTAAAATAAAATCGCTTGTATCCTCATATGTATAATTTTTTAAAATTGTAAATCCGTTGGAGGTCAAAAATTTATTTAGGCTATTTACCGAAAAATGCACCGTATGATCTGGTGGAGACCACCAATCCCATTTATTCCCTGATAAAATGGCCATTAAACTTACATAATTTGGAGCTTGAATTAAAATAGTGCCCTTAGGCTTTATTACTCTTCTTATCTCAATAATGTTTTCTTTAAGATTTACACTATGCTCTAAAACATCGAGACAAGAAAGAACGTCGAAATAATTTTTTGGGTATGGAATACTATTCATTTTACCAATCTTTACATCAATACCAGTATTTCTGCGCGCAATTTCTCTTAATTCTTTATTCGGTTCGATGCCAAATACTTTTAAATTTGTATTTGCTGTATCTAAAACATAGTGAATAAAATAGCCCGTACCACAACCAATATCCAATAATTTCCCTTTGATATTATATTTGGTAAAAAGTGCCAGATATCTTTGATATCTTTTTTGAATCCTGGGGAGATTATTTTTGTACTCAGATGCGTATTTTTGAGAGTAAGTTTTGATATTGTTCGCCTCAACGATTTCACTTTTAACCTCAGTGCAAAGAATGCCACAATTTCTGCAGCGACTGATCCTATATTTATTAACTAATATGTATTTAGTAAACTCTCTCAAGCCACACGAGGGACACTGAAACATGAGGCTAGTTTAACATATTCGTATATTGTGAGTTGCAGTACATACAGCTCACAGCTCAAATGTTATCTTCAGAAAGTCTTACAATCGCAGGAGAAATTTAGTGAAAAAAATCCTGTCCGCTCTAGCAGTTACACTAATCTTATTTGCTATCCTTTTGCCTTCAACTGTTAAGGCAGATGTAATTTTTGCAGACTCATTTTTTGAAGGATACAATGAGTCAGCTTGGCATACGCCAGCAGAATCAACCTCACCTGTACCTTCTACATTTGGAATTACCGGCGTAAATTCTAATACTTGGAGTGTTATTGAATACTTAACTAACTGGAACAACACTTATGAGATTCAGTTTGATATAAAAATTAATAACAATAACAGCCCACATACGTGGGGAATCGGTATAGGGGACAACGCTAACCACTGGAAAATTTTAAATACATGGCAATCTTCTTTACAACTTCACGATTCAAATGGACAAGATAAGTTAATCCCCTGGGATCATTCTATAGGAATTCACCATTTTAAGATTCGTATCTCTCCCCAGGGAGATACATTAATTACTGTTATTGAAGGTGAAGAACAACTTCCAACACTTTTGACAACAACCGATTTTACGATTACTAAGGTATGGGTTTCTTTTTTAGGCAATGGTGATTACGAAATGGCCAACTTTGTTCTCTCAACGTACGACCCGCCTACTCCAACAAACACCCCCACACCAACTCCGAGCAACACACCGACTCCAACAAACACCCCCACACCAACTCCGAGCAACACACCGACTCCAACATTAACCCCCACACCAACTCCCACACCAACTCCTACGGCCGAACCCACACCCGCTCTTCCCAAGAAAGTCATTGTACTTCATGGGGCTGGAGGAAGCTGGAATAAAGATGCCCTCATAAACTGTAAAACGGATAATTATTCAGGTGCGTGGTCGCCATGGCGAATATCCAATTTTGATATCTACCAGCCACTCATAAACGCTATAGACGCTGCCGGCTTTACCTCAGTTCCCTATTATTATGACTGGCGCCAAGTTGCGACGAATACAAGTGGAAAGTTTAACTCATACATCTCCTCCAGGTTAGCTTCAGATGAAACATTCGATATTGTTGGTCACAGTTTCGGAGGACTTGTTGCCCGCGCCTATATGGAATCCACACAGGAAAACAGCCGTGTAGACAAACTATTAACGGTCGGCTCTCCTCATCAAGGATCTGTTTTTGCCTACCCCGCGTGGTCAGGCGGTGAAATGTGGTTAGATGACGCGGCTATGCGGCTTGGTTACACGATTATGAAAATCGGCTGTCTTCGTCGGGGAATGACCGCCCGGGAAATGATAACGAAAACTATGCCTTCCGTCCAGAATATTTTACCCACCTTCGATTATCTCAAGGACACCAAAGGCAATCTGAAACCGCTTTCAGCCATGGCGGCAAAAAATAATTGGCTGCCGACCTCTTTTGCGTCTCCCTATTTTAATACGACGATCGAAACAATTACTGGCAGTGGATACAACACACTGAACACGCTTGAAATTAAAGACGCAGGCAAGTTGGATAAACGGCTCGGTAATTGGTTAGACGGCAAACCTACAAACGATAAAACATATAGCGACGGTGACGGTACAGTATTAGCACAAAGCGCTCAATTGCCAGGCGCCCTAAATACAATCCTTCCGCTTGATCACGCCGCACTTATGTATGACCCTTCTGGTATCGCCTCCATTATCCGTTTTCTTCATGGACAGCCTCCACCTCAACCACTACGCCTAAATAATCAACTGGAAATAGAACATAAAGTGCCACGCAAAACAGCAGCGCTCATGGTTATTGTAGACGGAGCGCGCGCCACACTTACGGACAACAAGGGGAATATTACAAAGGATTCGGAAGGCCAAATAACAATTCTTGATCCGAGCCCGAAAACATACACCTTAACAGTCACTCCCGAACATAAGTGGTGGTGGAAATCCAAATATAAATTAATCGTTGTGCAACTATTTGAGGACGGATCATATAAGTGGAAAGAATACGATCGGTACAATCCCACAAAAAAGCGCTTTAAGATCCTTTTCGACAACACAAACAGACACGACGATATTCTTCAAGATCATTAGCTTCACACATCGGAAGTGTGAAGCTAATGATAGAACTGAGGATAGATACCATAAATTTCAAAAAAGCGCCTATTGACCTTCTAAATAGCTCATGTATAATCCATATAAATTAGCTGCCCGCATTTAAGGAGGAATCAGTATGAAAGGTAGAAATTCAAGACAACAAGCAGGTATGATCCGCGCACAAGGTCGGAAACGCCATAATCGCGCACTCCGTGAAGAGCAGCTCCGTGGAGAAGCAATGCAATTAGGTATCCCACTCCAAGAACACAAACAAAATTTGTTTGACGAAGTACAATTCTTGCGTAAGCACCCACCGGTTCGAGAACAAAAACCGAACCGCAGAGAGTCCTATTTGTGGTAATACAATAGCTCACTTATATCGCTCGTTCCGGCTTCACAAACACGACTTCATGGCCGAGCTCATGGTGCTGCATAGCCGTATCTTCTGCAATGTGAAATCGGATCCTATCCCGTAAATTTTTGACCTGGCCTTCAAAAAATACCCGTTCACAGCTGGAACAGTAAAGCCTACGCACAGAAGGCTTGCCTTC
Organism: uncultured Gammaproteobacteria bacterium; assembly: GCA_964573695.1. Taxonomy (GTDB): domain Bacteria; phylum Patescibacteriota; class Microgenomatia; order UBA10105; family UBA927; genus UBA927. Next base: position 114,854 of record CAZNKB010000002.1, read on the forward strand.
TGCCTTATAAAGGATTGTCGCGAAAAATCTATGCTGCCAATCGTGATACCACGTAGGACTGGTAAATTCCGTAGACCGGGATCGTCTTGGGCGCATATTGGGAGCATTGTACGCCCCAAAGGCAATTTGTCCAATGACCAATTCTACAGCGTGGGAGTGGCCGACGGTGTGGCCTGTGTTGGTTTTGGGGTAGCAGTTACCGGCAGTGGGCACTCACCGCTCCAAAGCCCTTTCTTCTCCTCTAGCGCCAGACGCTGTGCCTCTACAAAAAGGGATTGGTACTTCACATCCGGCGGATAGGTGCTCACCTGGGCAAATCCCTCTCGCACCAGCTGTTCATTGATCAGGCTATCCCCGACCCACACAAACCGAAGCAATCGGCCGTACCGGTCACGCTGCGACACGTCTTTTTCCAGTTCTACTGTTTTACCCTGCACGAGTTCTTTGTTTCGGGCTGACGCTTCACGCCCCATGCACTCGACTGGTCGATTGGGGGCTACCGTTTCCGGCGTATTTATCCCGATATAGCGGACTACCTCTCCTCCTTCTATCTTGATCGTGTCACCGTCCACGACACTTACAACAGTCGTAAATATTCCACCATGCTTGGCTTCTAAAGTAGCAGAAGGACTCGCCATCGAAGTCGGAAGTGGCGTAGGAGTGGGCTTCGGTACTGTTTCCTTGGCCTTGCCGGTTCCCAGAAGATACGAGATCAGAATGAGCGAAAACCCAACTACGAGGCGGATAAGTCGTTTGTTGGTCATAGATTATCCTGCTGATACGCCGTCGGGCACAGGAGCTTCCGGTTGAGCAAAAACAGGTGTGATACCGTTTGCATATCCTATATCGAACATCATGCCTTCAGAAATCTCGCCCATGAGTTTTTTCGGCTCAAGGTTTACGACAAAAAGCGCCTGCTTCCCTACGACATCCGCCACATTGGCGCGTTCTTTTTTTAGCCCGACGAGGATGCGTCTGGTAAATGCGCCGAAATTTACGGTCAAACGTACAAGTTTGTCCGAACCCGCGACGTCTTCAACGCTGGTAATCGTCCCGACTCGGATATCTACCTTCTCAAGGTCGGAGAATTGTATGGTCGGCTTGAGGGGAAGGATGTTCATACTGGTGGACCCGAGAGGACTTGAACCTCTGACCTTTTCAATGTCAATGAAACGCTCTAGCCAGCTGAGCTACGGGTCCTATAAAACTCACTTATTATACCTTCTTTTCCACCGCTTGACCACCTACATACAGTACACTACACTAAAAATACGTATGCTCAAGCTACTGGGTAAAGGTGTTGCGGCGGTGTTTGATTTTCTCCAGGGAATCGTGGCTATCGCAGCCGTTATGGTCATGGTGTATCTCTTTATCATGTCTCCGCAGGAAGTGAGCGGTCACTCCATGGAACCCAATTTCCAAAACGGCGACTACATTCTCACCAACAAAGTCATCTATAAGCTAAAAGACCCGCAGCGCGGAGATATCGTCATTTTTAAATCCCCGTCAAACAAAGATATCGATTACATCAAGCGTGTGATTGGACTCCCGGGAGAGACAGTGATGCTGAGCAAACAACATTTTTACATCAATGGTAAATTGCTCGAGGAACGCTATGAGTACAACAAGCCGGTTTATGGCGAATCATTTATGCAGGAAGACGAAGTCATAGAAATTCCAACGGATCATTATTTTGTCGTCGGAGACAACCGCCCGGGAAGTTCGGATTCCCGAGAGTTTGGCCCGGTTTCCAAGTACGATTTCATCGGACAGGCTTTCCTCCGCTACTGGCCCACGAAAGATTTTGGAATCCTTCCTCATCCCACCTACGACTTCTGACGCACGCAAAAAAACCAATGTCTTTCCGTGTGTGGGAGTTATGCATGCTACACGAGGACGACGCGTGTTATTTTTTACCCGAAAGTTTTTCGTGAACCAGTTTGAGGGCCTGGCTGGTCGTCTCTAAATTGCCGCGTATCACAAATACGAGCCGTGCTTCCACTTTGGATTGGGTAATTTTTACCAACCCGTTGACGGACTGCGCCAAATCTTTGGCTATCGCATCCAGTTCATCGGAATGAATACGCTCGATTTTGTGAGCTGGCTGTTGATCGGAATTTGCCTTGAGTCTGCGGGCCAAGTCTTCGGCTCTGCGAACTGACGCGCTTTCGGATAATATCGTCTTATACGCATCCACCATGAGCTTGACGTCGTTGAGCCCTGCGATTGCGCGGGCGTGTCCTTCACTGATCGCTCCTGATACCAATCCGTCTTTAATCGCATCCGGTAATGCCAGCAACCGCATGGTGTTGGACACATAAGATTCGCTTTTTCCGATCCGCTTTGCAATCATCGTGACAGCCAACCCGAATTCCTCGATCAAGCGCTGGAATGCGAGCGCGCGATCAATGGGATTTAGGTCTACGCGCTGGACGTTTTCGACAAGCGCCATTTCCAACATGCCCTTGGCGGATGTTTCTTTGATGATAACGGGCACGGTGGTAAGTCCGGCTACTTTGGAAGCTCTCCAGCGACGTTCCCCGGCGATAATCTGGTATCCGGCGGGTGTTTTGGCGATAACAAGCGGCTCTATGATGCCGTGCTCTTTGATTGAATCAACGAGGTCTGCCAACTGCTCCGGATTGATCATTCCCCGCGGTTGGAGCGGGTTCGGTTGTAATAGATCTAAGTCTAAATGCAGGATCTGTTGGGTATCTGCCATTGATTTATCCGTGCGAGGGCAAGACCGACACGTACCGTTTACCACGCTTGGTGATAAAAGAAACTACGCCAGCTACCGTTGCAAATATGGTGAAGTCTTTCCCCATGTCTACACCGGTTCCGGGATAAAATTTCGATCCTTTTTGCCGGACGATCACGTTTCCGGCAATGGCCTGTTGGCCACCATAAATCTTCACGCCTAAACGTTTCGAAATCGAATCTTTATTCCCTTTGGCGGTTCCGCCTGCTTTTACGTGTGCCATAAATTAGTTCTTTCGAAAAATATAAAATTCGCGTCTGACAATCGCTTGTGGACGGCTATACTCTATAGGTCCAGTGAGGAGAGTATATCCGAGGCTCATCCCCCTGTCAACAACATTTTTCACGCGGAGCACTCTCCCTCCCACCATATACACGGGCATTGCCATGACAATCCGCGCATCGTGTCTTAGTAAATTAGCCCACTCGCGAAGTGCTCCGATATACAATTTTTCTAAGCCCTTAAGCACGTTTTTTACTTTTTCCGGGGTGAGCTTGGCGGCATCTTTGGTATCGACCGTTTCCCCCATAAACGGCTCGGTGGCAATCGCATCGATACTATTGGGAGTGATATGAGAGGAAAGGTGGGTCGCATCGGATACGAAAATATTTGCATACAAGGGATCAATCGACGAATACTGACGCCGCAGCCATTCCAGATTTTTTTTCGCGTGTGCCACTGCTACCTCCGAAACATCGCTCCCTGTCGTATTGGCACCCCGCAGCAGGCTTTCTGCAAGGATAGTTCCCACGCCGCAAAACGGATCCAACAACATCGGATGATGATCCGGCTTGGGTCGCTCTCCGTCGAGCGCAATATTGACAATCATGCGTGCGACTTTCGGAGGGAGCATGCCTGCTTTGGGATCGGGGGCCGGCCGGCCGAAATCGCGGGTGTTCCAATCTTCAAAATCCTGTACCGCACGTGTCACGCCGACGAGATATCCTTCGGAGTCACCAATCACAACAAGCTCCGTTACCTGTTGTTTGGAAACCACCACACTGGAAAGTGTTTCGTTGTGTTTGGTTTCTATGTATCGGGCGGAAATCCCGCGCTGGGACAATAGTTTCTTACAGTTAGTCAGCATAGCCGGTGTCACATGCGCCCGGCCATAGGCGCTCATACCGAATGTCACGCGCCCACCCTGAACGTGTTTTACGAGTTCCTCAAACAAACTGTCCGTGTCCAATTTCTGAATTTTTGTGGTTATACTCACGATTTTTACCGTTCCCCCGAGCGTATGGATCATAGCCTGAAAATCCACGTCTTCCGATACCAATGCCGCGTCTTGGGAAATAAGCTTCGCAGAGGGGAAAAATGATTGGAGTTCTAAAAAAGAAAGCTGTGGGGTTCTTCCGAATATAAATGCGGTTTGTTTCATGCCTCAGGCCACGGAGACAATTTCCAAGCGAGTCAATTCTGCCCGGAATCCCTTGGCCCTTCGATAATTCACCTTCGATTTGAATCGGTGAATATCGATTTTTTCACCCTTTTCCTGCGCGAGGATCTTTGCCATAACTTTGTGACCCTTGACCACAGGCTTACCCACTTCGGTCTTTTTTTCGTCTTTGACCAGTAGGATATCAGAAAGTTCTATGGTGTCCCCCACAGCGCCGTCCATTTTATCGACGACTATGATGTCTTTGGGGGCGACTTTGAATTGTTTGTTACCGACGCGTACTACAGCTAACATAGGTTCATATTATATAGCTTCCGGCTATCCAATTGCAATGCTTCCCTCGTCGGACGCATTTCTCCGAAGCGCTAAGAGTAAACCAAATGCCACGCATAGCGACAAAATAGAGCTTCCTCCGTAGGAAACAAACGGCAAGGTAATCCCCGTCACCGGGATAATACCCATATTCATACCGGCATTAATCACCACTTGCGTGAGTAACACCCCGAAAAGTCCGATCGTGTAAAAAAATACAAAAGGATTACCTACTGAGCCCCGCAGATATGGCCGGATCAATTGCCAGAGCAATACCCCGTAAAGGAGAATCAGCACCAGTCCGCCCAAAAAGCCCAATTCTTCTACCAACGTCGCGAAAATGAAATCCGTATGGTATTCCGGCAAAAATCGGAGGTGACTTTGGGTTCCCATGCCTAATCCCCTCCCGAATAGCTGACCGCTGCCGACTGCGATCATCGCCTGCAGCGCGTTGTATCCGGCTCCCTGCGGGTCTATGGCTGGATTAAGAAACGTAAGGATTCGTGACTTCTGATAGCCTGCGAGTGCGTGCCAAAATACCGGAAACCCCAGAATACCCACGATGCCTCCCACAAGAAACAACATGAGTGGAAACCCTCCGGCGATCATCATAGCAAGCCATGAGGACGCATAGACAATGGACGTCCCCAAGTCCGGCTGCCGGAACACGAGAAAAAACGGCAGCGCAAAAAAAGCTCCGTGAATAAACAACCACCGCCACGATCGGGGAGAATATGTCATGGATAAACGGGCAAACGCCAGGATCAGTAACGGCTTAACAATCTCCGAAGGCTGCAATTGCGCTCCACCTATGACTATCCAGCGTGATGCGCCCCGAATCGGATCACCGAAATATGAGGCGATCAGAAGCAGAATCGACAATATATATCCGTACGGCGCAAACCACCACAGAATTATGGCGTCTAATCCTGAAAAAAGCCAAATGATAACGCCCCCGAGTATCAAAAAAAACAACTGCTGCCAAAAAAGCGATATATTGGTGGTAAGAAGTACGAATAGCCCGACCAACCCTAAAAGCAGCAGCGGCAAAAAAATCACCCAGTCGGTCTGGTGCTCACGGTCTCGGTAACTATGTCCAAATGGTCTCCCCATACGATGTTGGTTGTGAGTGTCTCCCGTTTGAGCTGTTCGAGCAGCACCCCGGGCAACGATTTGTACGTTTCCTCAAGGACCACGTCTATCTTCTGATCTATTCTACATCCTTTTTCCTTGCGCGCCACCTGAATATCACGGATAAGCGTACGCAAAAGCCCAAGTTGCTCTAATTCGGGCGTCAACACCGTATCAAACGTCACTCCTTCACCTTCACCTTTGGTAAAGTGCACGTCGAGCACATTGATTTCATCTTTGAGTACCTGGACCAACTCATCTGACAACGTATTCTGACTTACGATCGTCACGGAAGCGAGTGGTTGGCGTAATTTGATCCCGAGCTCTTTTCGCTTGGCGTGCGCTTGTTCCACCATATCCTGCACAATACGCATATCTTCCTCAAGCCTGTTATCGATTCGTGATACGTCTGCCATAGGCCACAGGGTTAGATGCACGGAATCTGCTCCGGGAACCAGATTCTGATACAAACTTTCCGCGATAAACGGGGTCACCGGCGCCATGACGCGGGTCAATACGAGAAGCACCCAACCGAACACGGATTGCGACGCAGCGTCCGACTGAATACGATCCCTGCTCCGCCGCAGATACCATGTGGAAAGTTCCGGTAGAAACACGCTTATCGAACGGCAATACGATGTGGTATCGTACCCGTCCATGGCAGCCGTGGCGTCACGGACAAACGTATTGAGGCGACTCAATACCCACCTGTCCATGACATGCGTGGCACGGGGCTCTTCGACAGGGGGAGAAGCCGATACGTACAGCTTATAGAAGCTAAACACGTTCCAGGTGATAGCAATCACCTTCTGATACACTTCTTTGACACCGTCTTCAGAAAAATTGAGATTCTCGGCTTTCATGACGACGGAAGCCATGAGATAAAATCGGAGCGCGTCAACCCCGTATTTTTCCATGACGACGACCGGATCGGGGAAATTTTTCTTGGATTTGCTCATCTTATTGCCGTCCTCGGCAAGGATAGTTCCCGTGGTTACCGCGTTTTCAAACGTATATTTGCCGAACAACCCGACACTCATCACGTGCAGCGTATAAAACCATGCCCGGGTTTGTGCGATATATTCAGCGATAAACTGCGCGGGATGGCTAGCTGCAAATACTTCTTCGTTCTCAAACGGATAATGCAATGACGCAAACGGCATACTTCCGGACTCGATCCAGCAGTCAAAAACTTCCGGAATTCGTTTCCCCTTTATCGTACGCGCATCGTCTACCCATACTTCCAAATCATCCAGAAACTCCCTGTGGATGTCGGTAAGCCCGGCTACTTTCTCGGGATTGACCGCCCAGGTCCTGAGCTCTTCGACAGAACCCACGATCCGGATGCGGTCACCCTCTTTCCATATCGGCATGGGTGTACCCCAATACCGGCTTCGGGAAATATTCCAATCGGGAGCCCCTTCTAATCCTTTACCGAATCTGCCGTGTTTCAGGTGATCGGGATACCACTCTATTTTTTCGTTCTGTGCGACAAGGTCCGGCTTGATCTTCTGGATGTCTATAAACCACGCCGGCACAGGATTGTGATACAGCCGGGTTTCGCAGCGGTAACATACCGGCACACTATGAAGCCGCTCCTCATCATGATAAATGAGTCCCCGCTTCGCCAGATCTTCATTGACGAGAGGGTTTGCTTTGAGCATGAACATTCCCGCCCACGGAGTCACTTCCGGCTTAAGAATACCCTCTGCGTTTACGTGCTCGACAAGCTGTATACCGCGCGACGTCATGATACGATAGTCGTCTTCTCCATAAACGGCAAGCGTCACAACTCCGGTCCCTTCCGCATCGGTCACATACGGATCTGCAACTATGACTCCCGCTTTCTCTCCGTCTTTACGCGGGTAGAAATCATAATGCAGTTCAAACGTAAACGACTCCAACTCGCTTCCTTTGTATTTCGCAACGACCGAATAGGGCTCGGGTGTCAACATGGAGAGTCTGTTTTCCGCCAAAATGTACGAAGCGTTTCCCTGTTTCACCTTGACATAGGTCAGATCGGGATTCACCGCCAATGCAGGGGTGGCGAGTTTATTCCATGGGGTCGTCGACCACGCAAGCAAATATGTGTCCTCATGACCCACTACCTTATATTTATACGTAGTACTCGGACCATGTAAATCTTTGTAGCTGTTATCCATGGCAATTTCGAAATTGGAGAGCGGTGTAGCACATCGCGGACAGTACAAAATCACTCGACGACCCTCATAAACCAAACCCTTGTCATACAGCGTTTTAAACGCCCACCATACGGACTCCATGAACGTCTTGTCCATGGTCTTGTATGAGTGTTTGAAGTCTACCCAACGCCCCAACCGGCGGATAACCCCCTCCCACTCCTTGTCGAACCGAAGTATGGCACTTCTGCAGGCCTGATTGAACTTATCTATGCCGAAATTTTCTATCCCTTTCTTGCCGCCTTTGAGGTCCAATTCTTTTTCTATGATGTTCTCTATCGGTATACCATGACAGTCCCACCCCCACACCCGATCGACCCGGTATCCTTTCATAGTCCAGTACCGCGGGACGACATCCTTCACCGTGGAAGCAAGAAGGTGACCATAATGCGGCAACCCCGTAGCAAACGGCGGGCCGTCGTAGAAAACATACCGTTTGTCCGCCGGGCGTTCACTGACGGACCGCTCAAACGCTTTGACGCTATCCCAATACTCGAGCACGTCATGCTCGTTTTTGGAGACATCGAGTTTTTCCTGAAAATTCGTCTTCTTTATCGCCATAAAAAAACCGCTCCTCTTCCAGTATATACTGAAGGACGAACGGATGTCCGTGGTACCACCTTCTTTCCCACCCTCCGCCGGCTGGCGGATTGCGGATCTCATTTGCTGCTATGACGGGCATACCCGGGGAATTCTACTTTCGTTGCCGATTTCTTTTCCCAGCCTGTTCCGATTGTTGTCGGAACCTCCCGCTGATAACGGGATTCTCTGCTCTACTGGTAGTATACCATACCCCTTGGAAATTTTGACAACAACTGTATTCTTTCGTACAATCTCGGGTCGTTTGCTTCTTTTTGCTATGGAACGACGTGAACCTCGCCGCAAACTCACCATCCGCATTACCACGTGCGACGGAGCCACCGTCTCGACGTGGTCGTACCATATCCACGATATCAATAGCTTTGAACGGACTACGCTTCGCAATCACGCCAAAACATGCGGCCACAAAAATCGTTTCACCGGTAGATGCCGCCGGACACAGATAGACCGGAATGTATTTTCGGGCACCATTACTCCCAACGAGCTGGACGGACTCTAGTCACTCTATAAAAAATGGAGATTACTCGGCCTTGACGGTAAAGGACATCATCACGGGAGACTCTCCCACACCGACGGGAAATACTATGGTATTGCCTTTTACTGCCGGCCAACCATTGATACCTCCGGGAGCCTGATACTCCCAGACTTTGCTGCCGGATTTGGCAAGAAACGCGTAAATTTTACCGTCATAGGTGGCAGTAAACACCAGATCATTGACGACTGTTGCGGCTCCGAAGTTCATAGATTCCAACTTGTTGTCCCAAAGGATCTTTCCGGTCGCTGCCTCTATGGCTACCAATTCGCCTTTGCCCAAATCAAGATTCACGGATTCAAATACTTGTTTCGTCGGCGTATAGTCGGTCGTCAAATTTACGACCGGAACATACAATACTCCACCGTCATATGCCATGGCGGTCAATACGCCCCCAAGCGTGCCGGGAAGCACTGTAGTCGTCCCGGGAGGCAATAGGGTAAGCGTATCATTGAGATGTTCTCCGACCGATGTCTCCCAAATTGTTTTGCCGGTTTTGCGGTCAAAGGCGAATACTTTGCCCATTTTGCCGGATCCGAAGACGACGTCTTTGGACTCTCCATTGACTGTTATCTGCCCTAATATCGGGGAATTCTGTAAATCATGATCGAACAAATTGTGCGGTGCCACCTGGTTGTACCACAGCAGTTTACCGTCGGCATGATGTAACGCGACGATACTCCCTGTGTATAAATTCGGCCCGGGTCGGCTCGTACCGTTTGGAAACTCCTCTGTCCCGGGAAAGGGACCAGGATTCCCGATCCCCCAATATGAGATATTTGTGCCAGGATCTATTGCCGGCGGATACCATACGCCGCCACCGCTATTTACCGCCGGATTGCCCCAGATATCTTCGGAATCGACAGTGTCGAATTTCCACTGTATGTTTCCAGTGGTGATATCAAGGGCATAAATATTGCCGATCGACCCACCGCGATAAAAGTTTGCCAACGAAAGCCCCGGAACCGTCGCGACGTATACGGTGTTTCTGTATATCACGGGTTGGATATCGATTCCGATGTTCGCATTGTGGGATATTGTCGTAGACCAAAGTTCTTTTCCGCTCATGTCCAGCGCAATCACATCGTAATGCCCTTTGATTGCGATTATCTTTCCCTGTCCGACTGCCACCCCGACCGGCCCTCCCACTGTGGTGTTATATTCCTTTTTCCACACCAGCTTCCCCGACGAAAGCTCCACCGCGTAGATGTTGCTCTTGAGATCCTCAAAATACATCATATTCCCTATGATGATAGGGTTTGTCGTCGCGGCGCCGGACCCGCTGATTCCGGTAATGGGAACTGTCCACGCCAATGTCAGCTTATCTATGGTTGTGCTGCTTATGGACGAACTGACGGCTGTGCGTGTATTAGAAAAGTTTTGATTCGGAAGCGGCCAATCTGATTGGTATTCAGGAGTGTTCAAAGATACAGTACTCAGGATTTGTTTCCCGTATTTGTTAATACCCACCAATACCGCAATCGACAGAAGGATGATCGATACGATAATTCCCTTTTTTGTACGTTTAGGTGCTGTTTGTATACTGTTACGATACTCCTACTATGCGAGGGCTGTAAAGGGGGTAGAGAAATATTACCGGTAAATTAGGAGGTGATCTCCTTCGGAGAAATTTTATCCCAATCTACTGACTGAAATGCCATGCGAAAAGCGTCCCGGAATTGGTCCGGTTGTTTGTCTATCATGCTCCGCACGGAGTCGACGTCTGCCCATACGGCTTTATCTGATTCGTAATTTGTATCGATCAAATCCGATGTTTCCTGGTCCACATGGGCGAGGAAAAAGTAAAAGTTTTCTTTTTGTGGCGTCACGTTTTCTGAACGCTGGGAGTATACCCGGATCGGCATAAGTGGTTCTAGCGTCGTGATTTTCCGCGCACACTCTGCTCCGACTTCCTCGCGAAGTTGCCGGCGGGCCGCCTCTGTATACGTTTCTCCCGGAAGCAGGTGCCCTGAGGAAGCCGCCTGCCACACATTTGGATTCATTTTCTTATTTTTGTTTCGGCGCACCATAAGGATCTGCTTGATATTCATTTGTTTCGACTCATCGAAGTGCCACCGCCACATCATGACCGAAGCAGCCCTGTGGATATAGCGATTTTCTTCGTGCGCCACTGACCGTGGAATGAGTCCGATCACATTGTCTGCCTCATCTACGAGATCGAAATGTTCCGCATAGTGGAATTTCTTGATCCCCAGCTCCTCACATAATTTGAGAGCCTTGGACATAAAAGCCATTTGTATGAGATTCCTATCTACAGCTCGGGCAACCGGAGCCAAATGAATCTGGTACTCTATCAACGCTTCCTGACTTTCGTCCGGCTTTATGGCGCGGAAACTTACCACCGATTCCGGATTTTTGGGATCCCGCAAGATAAGACCGAAAACCCGCTCCCTATCTTCATAGTAGGATATCCAGCGAACGATAGCCGGCTTTTCCTGCTGATCTATATGTATTTTTATCTCACGGTCTTCCTGATTTTTTGTAATCGAATCAAAAAGTTTCTGGTATGGTACCCCAAAAATCGTTTCGGCTGACTTAGCCGATTCCGGGACGACGAGATTGCAGATGATATTGGCATCTGCTGTTTGGTCGATACTATGTGTTCTGTTTTCGGAATTGAGCAGCATCCGTGTCGCCGTATCTACAATAGACTCGGAGAATAATCCCGCTTCATACGGATTTTCCGTCAGGAATTTGTCGTCCAATATAACGATGTCATCGATAAACGTCTGAAACCGATCGATATTGATAAGCTCGTCAACGACTTTTCCTCTGTGCGCGATAACGTTTTCCAGTATGTCGACTAACTCGGAACCAATCTTGTCCTGCAATGTTCTAAGTTCTCCATTGCTATTCCAGGCTTTTGGATCGGTATCGAGAAGTTTTTGAAAATCGGACGATATTTCCGGTGAGACGAATTGTCCGATAAAATCCGTGGACTTCCCCGCAAGAAGCAGCGCTACGACCGTTTGACCGTCGCCCTCATCCAACCGTTTTCGGATTTCCTCTGGTGATTCGGTACCGCGTTTGCGAAGTAGTCGTTCACGATATCCCCGGGACGAGGTAAGAAATGTGCAATGAATCTGATCCCCGAATTTTTCTTTGAGATCCAGGATATGAAGAACGCTTGGCTCGGCCACGAGAAACTCTTCTCTACAAGTTTGCGTCAGGTCTTCTAAGCGGTACGCATATCTATTGTTGTTACTCCGCAGCGTATACTCCCCGATAAGCTTGCCGCGCTCCTTAAGACTCGTAAACTCCTCAGCGGATATAGGGTCTTTCGACACCTCCGTAACCCTCGGCGTACGATCGGTCACTTTGGGAACCACCCGGATAGAAACAGGATCGGACAACTCCAGCTTCTTGGAAACACTCCGCCGGCCGGGAAGCGATGTGAGAATTTCTATCGCCAAATCTTTGCCGGATCCCGAAGCTCCCATAAAGGCTAAAATACGGGGTTTTGATGCGTAGCACTCGTAAGAACGTAGGGCCTCGGGCCCATGTCCGGATTGGATACCCCAGACACCGTTGTGACGGTAAATATCACTATAAGTTACACGCGATTCGTTATTCATACGAGCTTACCGCGCCTAGATCGATAAGAATATTATATTATAGGCCTAAAATAGGGAAAAATCAACTTATTCGATCGTGTGAGAAACCCAAAGACTACGCCTTGAGACTGGATAAGAAGCTATTCACGATAGTCAGGACGACCGACGCAAGGAGCGCGGTCCCAAACCCGTCGATTGTAAATCCCGGCACAATCCTGCTTGTGACAAGAAGCACCACCGCATTAATCACAAAAGTAAACAACCCCAGCGTCAGAATATTTATGGGCAAGGTAAGAACGAGGAGAATAGGCCGCAAGACAACAGTCAGGATTCCCCACACTACAGAAATTACAAATAAGGTCGCCCACCCGCTGATAGAAAACCCCGGCAGAAGGAATGCAGTTATATAGAAAGCTAACGCATTGATGAGCAACTGGATAACCATATGGTTATATTATATACCGGGAAATGTCCGGAAGTGCAAATTCCCGCCCCTATGTGCACGAAGTCTACTTACAGTTTAGATTCTTTTGGCATACTGAGGGTGCTTCTTCATCGGGCACCTTACCGCAGATTATACATACTGCATCCAGCCGCTCTCGCCATATTTTCTCTGTTTCTGCTGATTCTGTAAACGTCACGTTTTTCGGCACTTCAAACACCGGATCCACATCATCCCATTTGTTACACATACGGTCACCGGACATGTTCCCGTTTTTAAAAGCTTTCACCTCCCCGAGGGTGCCTGTATCGTTGTTTATAGCAAACGACCCAACACGTGTTTTTAGCCCGTCTACCGGTGCCAAATCATTTACCCCACGGTCCCAGATATACACCCACTCTCCGTCGTAGAATGCCTGATGATTCCCGGATTTTTCCTCTGAGGTGGCGCTCATGCGGTAGTCCATACGGACTTTCTTACCGGATACGTAGGTAAAAAGTTCTGTGGTTACTTGCGGTGTGACCACCACATTTTGGCATTTGATGATATCCCGGAGTGCATCCTTATCACTACCTGTAGTCGAAGCCTCTTGCTTTGTTACGTTTGTAGTGTCGGATTTTGATACCGTTTCCCTGTTGGATGAAGCACGGTTATAGAAAAATATAAAATAGAAACCAAAGAGGAGCAAAAGCACGAGAAGGATGATCAAGATATTTCGCTTTTTCATGATCACATTATACGACTTACCGTCAATGTGTAGCGCTAACCCTATCAACTCCGCTGTCTTAGGAATGCGGGGATATCAAACTCATCCTCTTCCGGAGGCGTTTCATCCACAGTCGGCGTAAAGATAGGAGGCGGTTGTTGTGCTACCGGCTTCTCCACTGGCGACTGCTGTATGGAGGGTTTGGTAAATGAAGCAGCCGAACGCGGGTACCCGTACCGCGGATCGTTCGTAGGTTTACCCGTGAGTTCCCGAAGGCGTTTCTTCGTCTCGTCAAAACCTGTGGCTATCACCGTGATCTTTATCTGGTCAACCAGCTTCTCATCTATAATGGCGCCGAAAATAATGTTTGCATCTGGATCCACGGCAGACGAGATAAGTTTCGCTGCTTCATCGACCTCGGCCATAGTGAGGTCGTTGCCTCCGATAATGTTAAAGAGTACTCCTTTGGCTCCCTCGATCGTCGTTTCCAAAAGCGGTGAGGCGACGGCTGTACGAGCTGCGGTAGCTGCCCTGTTTTCTCCGACACCTGTTCCGATTCCCATAAGGGCGCTTCCGGCATTCGTCATGATCGTACGGACATCGGCAAAATCGACGTTTATAAGTCCCGGCATGGTGATAAGGTCAGAAATTCCCTGTACACCCTGTCCCAACACGGAATCCGTCACGCGGAATGCTTCCACCAATGTCATCTTCTTATCGATAACTTCCAAAAGCCGTTGGTTCGGGATGACAATAAGCGTATCTACCTTGTCCTTGAGGTTTGCTATCCCCTCTTCCGCAGACACCATACGTCTCGTGCCCTCGAAATGAAACGGTTTGGTCACGACTGCCACGGTAAGAGCCCCGAGCTCCTTGGCGATTTCGGCAAATACCGGAGTCGCTCCCGTGCCGGTGCCGCCGCCTTCTCCACACGTCAAAAACACCATGTCGCTATCCCGCAAATATTCGGCAATTTTTTCCCGCGACTCTTCTGCCGCCTGACGCCCGATGTCCGGACTCCCGCCGGCACCCAATCCCCGGGTCAGATTTTCACCAATCTGGATTTTGTTCTGCGCCTGAGACAAAAGGAGTGCTTGTGCATCGGTGTTGACGGAAATAAAATCCACCCCGTTGATCTGATTATTGATGATCATGGAGTTGACTGCGTTACTGCCGCCTCCGCCGATACCGACGACTTTTATTTTGGCGAACCGGGCTAAATCAGGTTTTATAAGCATAGATGACAAATAACTATGTGATAATTCCTTCAGGGGCAAGTCTGACGGGGGCGGGTAATATTAGGGCAAGAATGACTTTACCAGATCGACCAGCTTTCCGGCAAGTCCTTTAACTTGCATGGTACTTCCGATCTTTCCGAAACCGGACAAAAGAGAGCTGGAAGATTCACTTTTTCCGGTGGTATTGCCCCACAGGAGCAAACCGACACCGGTAGCATAGGAAGGCGTCATAATTTCATCGATAAGTCCCGTCACCCGTTGGGGCATACCTACATGTACCGGCATGGCCAGATTTCGTCGTGCCGCCTCTACCGCTCCGACAGTCAACGCACCTCCGCCGGTCATGACGACTCCCGAGGGAGTCATGCCGCCGAAGCCGCTGCGCTTGATTTCCAAACCTACCATAGTGAATATTTCGTTGAGTCGCGGCTTGATAATTCCCTCGATCAGGGTTTTTCGAGAAATCGAGCGCATACCTTCCGGCAATCCCAAATCAGCGACATCGATTTCATCTTCCTTGTCACCTTTGCCTTTCGGCTTATCCTCGTCGACGGTCATCGGCGCTTTGGGGAGCTGACCCAAACGTAATTTAATTTTCTCTGCGCTCTCGAGAGACACCCGGAGTCCGGCTGCCAAATCTTTGGTAATGTTGATTGCTCCTACCGGGATGACGGACGAATATGATAACGCCCCTTCGACAAAAATCGCGACGTCGGTCGTCCCTCCACCGATGTCGACAAGTACCACGCCGAGTTCTTTTTCCGTATCGGAAAGCGTCGCAGTGGCAGACGCTAATCCGCCAAATGCCACTCCCGCAACTTCCACTCCCAGTTCACTGACGCATTTATGCAGATTCCGTATGGCTGTGGCCCCTCCGGTCACCAAGTGGGTCTCTACTTCGAGCCGTACGCCGCTCATCCCGACCGGATCCACGATACCCTCTTGACCGTCAACGCTGTAACCCCTCGGCAACACATGAAGTATTTCGCGCGATGTAGGCAATTGCACCGCTTTTGCCGCGTCTATTACCCGGCGGACGTCAAAGGCGGTAATTTCTTTTTCCGGTTCGGCGACAGCTACCACACCGTGGGAATTGATCGATGCGATATGGGATCCGCCGACGCTCACAAAGGCCTGAGCAACCGACGCTCCTGCCATGCGTTCCGCCGCTTCAAGGGATGCGGAGATTGCTTCCGTGGCTTCCTCGATATTTACCACTTGGCTCTTGCGAAGCCCGCGGCTCGGCGAAGAAGAAACACCGATGATGCGCGCCTCTCCTTCTTCGGTAATCGAAGCGATAAGCGTTACGATTTTGGAGGAACCGATGTCTATTGCGGAGAGGATTCGATCGCGTGCCATAAAGAGCTTTCTGGTGTTATTAGTTCGTGATGACCGGTTTTTCAAACCGAAGATCTATCACGGTGGGCAGTGTTCCTTTTATTCTAAACCCCTCTACAATTGTTTGTAAAGTATCTGCTTTCGCGCTCATATCACCTATTTGAGGAAGAAATATGTTTGTATGTCCCGAAATAGCCTGTATGCTCGAGCTATCCCGCTCTACGATACGCGAAACAGGTACCCGTCCGGAAAGCTGCCGCAAGAAAGCAACTGCCGCCTTGACTCCCGGATGTGTCACCGGATTGCCGGTTACCAGTATCCCCGCGTTGAATTCCAGCTCGGGATACCCGGCGCGGTTATCTACGCCACCCAACACCAAACCGTTTTCATCCAGCGCATATGTGTTCCCGGCAGAATGAAGCACAAAATGCGTATTTCTCCGTGAGAGGTGTACAACCAGCGTACCGGGAAAACGTTTCTCGAACCGAACCTGCGACAGCAGCGGATAGGTATTGAAAAGATCGGTTTTCAATTTCTCGACGGGCAAAAACAATAAATTTTTTCCGAATCTTTGAGAATCCAGTTCAATGGACATGAACGGTGCATCAACGACCACGTTGGTTATCGTAAATGCCCGCACCACCAGTAAAGAAATTCCTGCGATACAAAGTAGCGAAAGGACAACGCCTGCAAATATCCTCAAGAAGCGCCGTATAGTATATGCGTGAAGTCGGGATGCCATGAGTGTTTATATATGGAGTACGCCAGACACAACGGCAACCAATCGTTTGGCCCCGTCGCTTGGGAGTAGCGGCGCCAGTTCCTTGGCGCGCCTAGAGTACTCCGGTAAAGCATCCATAATCGTCTCTATCGCGTGAAGCAGGGATGCGTGCGACAGATTTTTCTGTTCCACGATGATCGCACTTCCCGCATCGCGAAGCACTTGTGCATTGTGATATTGTTCATTATTCCCGGCCCATGGCAATGGTATCAATATTGCGACTTTTTGCCGTAGCGCCAATTCCACTACGGTATTTGCTCCCGCGCGGCCGATCACTAACGCTGATTTACCCAACAGATAACTATATTCGTCCGTAGAAAGATACGCGACAGGCATATATCTGTCTTGTAGCGCCTTCGGAATAGCCCGCTTTATGTTTAATGCTTTCTCGAGTGAAATTCTGCCTACCTGATGAACGACCGAGTACTCCTTAATAAGGGTCCGTATCACTTCAAACACGACGTTATTGATACTTGTTGAACCGGTACTTCCTCCGACAATACTTATAAGCGGGCGGGTGGTTTCCAAAGCAAAGGAACTTGTCTTGGGAGGATAAAGCATGCTTTTTCTTACCGGAAGACCCGTCAGAACGGTGTCCGAAGCCCGAGGGAAACTGTTCATCGTTTCTTCAAAACTGACGCAAATTTTGGTCGCGAATCTGGAAATAATACGGTTGGCAAGTCCGGGCCTCGTCGTCTGCTCATGGGTAACGACAGGGATCCGCCAAATCCAAGCGCACACAACTACGGGAAGGGCTACATACCCGCCAAACGATACGACGACACTTGGCCGCTCCTGGAGGATATACCAGGCACTTTGAAAAAATCCCAACGGGATCTTGAGCATCGAAAGCGCTGCTGCTGCACCGCCCTCGCGTTTGAGTCTCCCGGCAGAAATCGAAAAAAATGGGATACCCAAATCAGAAATGATCCTATACTCTTCTGAAAGTGTGGCGTGTCCTTCAAGCGCTTTTTTTCGACCGACGAATACTATCTCCCACGAGGGATACGTATGCCGAAGTTCTTCTATCGTGGCCATTGCCGGAGTGATATGTCCTCCGGTCATAAGTACTTTGATTCGTTTGTTTTGGATCTGTGTCATGTATTTTTTTTGCTGATGTTATAGACTATTCCCAACGCTCCCAAGGTTATCACTAAATTTGATCCCCCGTAAGAAATAAGCGGAAGCGGCACGCCGGTAAGCGGCAACACTGCTACCATTGACCCGATATTGATGAATGTCTGCGTACCGATCCACGACCCTATACCAAGTACCAACAGTTTCCCGAACGGTTCATTCACCCGCCTTGCTATTTTAAAACAACGCCACACCAAAAACAGAAACAGCAGCACCACGATCGCCGCCCCCACGAATCCGGTCTCTTCCCCAAGAATAGCAAATATCGAATCCGTGTTTGCCTCGGGCAGATATTCATATTTCTGACGCGATTTCCCCAGTCCCACTCCAAACAATCCACCGGAACCTAGCGCCAAGAGCACCTGACGGATCTGATAGGACGACCCAAGCGGATCCAGCTCAGGATTGAGAAACGTAAGCACCCGACGCAACCGATACGGTTGCACCACTGCAAGTCCGCCGACAGCCGCCAAAAGTAACGGGATGAGTCCGACGAAATGCATAACCGGTGCCCCGGAAAGAAAATACAAAGCCAGGGCAGTCGTCAGGATAGTGACAGCGGTTCCCAAATCCGGTTCTATAACGACCAGGCCGACCACCATGCCGATGAGCAACATAAAAGCCAGCAGCCTTCCCCGTTCCTTGGTCGAAAACCACGCAGACAGATAAATCACCATAGTCAGCTTCGCCAATTCCGCCGGCTGCACGATAAATATCCCGAAATTCAACCAGCGGTGGGCGCCGAGGGCACGTACGCCGAATCCGGGAACAAACACGGCAAGCAGCAATATCAGCGTGCCGATAAGCATGGGAACCGCAAATTGCCGAAATATCGTGTACGGAAGCCGGGAAAACACGCCAAATGCGATAAACCCCAAACACAGCCACTTTATCTGATCGCGGACAAAATGATACGGATTTGCAAAATCCCGCAGGGCTATTGCCACGGATGAATCGTATACCATGAGTATGCCGATCCCGGAAAGCACCACCGTGGCAGCCAGTAGCCACCGATCTCCCATACCCGTGGCTTTGGTGTGACGGACACTACGTAGCGTGTCTTTTGGGCGGAAAAGAGTGGTAAATATATTCATGGGTTGCTGACATCCTTATGCGTTAGTTGAGGAGCGCCAACCACAGACCAAACATCGCCAATACAATCGCTAGGATCCAGAACCGCATAACGATCTTTGATTCGGGCCAGCCCTTTACCTGTAACCACAAGTGAAGCGGAGCTGCTGCAAAAACCTTGCGTCCTGTCACAGACTTCGCCACCAGCTGGATAAGCGATGAACTTACCTCGAGGACAAAAATTCCGCCGATGATGACCAATGCCGGCGTTTTCCCCAAAATCAACCCGACGACTGCAAATGTCGCCCCGAAAGACAACGCCCCTACATCGCCCAAAAAAATACGCGACGGCAGCACGTTGAAGTATAGGAACGCCAACATACCACCGATCCACAAGGCGATAAATATGGACAGAACGGTATCTAATATGGAAGCCGAAAGAAACCAAAAAGCAAACAACGCGATAACCAGTACTCCCGCAGAAAGACCGTCTAGGCCGTCGGTAATATTAAACGCGTTTGCAAACGCAATAATCACAAAGACGGCAAACGGAATGTACCACCACCCCAAGTGAAACACCCCCAAGAACGGGACATGGAATATGCCGATTTTGAGATCATGCACTAACCAAAAGCTGATAACCCCCGCCAAAATAATTTCCAAAATCAACTTATGCCGAAGCCGCAGCCCGAAAAATCCGTTTTTGACCCATGCGAATGTCTTTTTCGTATCATCCAAAAGTCCCAACAACCCGAAGGATATGAAGGTAAATATGAGAATTTTTACCTCGCTAGCCATAGGGTACACCGAAGTCACCGGTATCCAGAAATAATACATAAGAAGCAAAATTGTCGGCAGCAGTATTGTGGTGAGTAATATGATAAGGAGCCCGCCTCCTACAGGAGTACCTGCCTTATGATGATGAAACTTATCAAACAGGGGCGTCCGGTTATTGAACATGTCTCGGGTGACCTGCTTTAGCCTCTGCAGGCGGATTTGGTACAAAAGCCGGATAAACGGGATAAATAAGATGCTGTGCATCAACCAAGAAAATAGCACGACACCAAGCAGTAGTTGCATATGATTAGAATCCGATCCTCGTGACAAGCTTCGGGCCCAGTATAAGAGCGGCCACGCACAATGCCCCGATTGCGACGGTCAGCATCATGCCAGCCGCTACATCCTTGGCTATCTTGGCGTCTTTGCGCCACTCGTGAGTTATGAGGTCTGTCATAGCCTCGAGTGAAGTATTCACAAGCTCAGCCGAGAGGCCCAACACTATTGTAAAAACCACAATCGTCCACTCTACCGGGGTAACCTCAAGAAACCAACAAAGGTAGACTGCCAGTAAAGATAACGCGATATGTACGCGAAAATTCGGCTGCGTCCTGATAGCCCACCACAATCCGCTCCATGCGTTTTGGAACGAAATATGATGCCGATGCAATATCTTCTTCATGCTAGTTTCCCGCTCCCTCAGGTTTATAGTATAGGAACTAACACCCCAAAATACAAACCTGACGGCCAGGACGGCTAATCGTACCCGCGCAAAATACGCCGTCCGGACTCAATGATTCGCGTGAGCCAATAAAAGGGCGAAACGGGCAGATCCTGTGCATGCAAATACTCTATGCTACGGCCACCAAATCCTGTTTTGAACAATGTTATACCTCGCCATGGATGCTTTGGGCTTCCTTCCGGTGCTATTCCCCAAAAATTGTACACTTTCATACCTCGTTTTTTCGCCTCAGTAATCGCTTCCCACTGGACGGAATAAGACACGGCAGCTTTGGAGGGCAGGCTCGCCCCATGATGATAGATCGCCTGATTGCCGTAATACAAAATAATCGCACAGGCTGTCGTCACCCCGTCCTGTTTGCCCACGTAAAGCATCGCCTGATTACGCTTGGCAAAAAGCTCAAATTCTTCTTTTATACCCACATGAGGGATGAATCCATGCCTGGTGCTCGTTGCGGCATACAAGGCATCGAATTCTTTGAGGTGTTTGGGATCGGTCGTGGTATAGACCTGTACCCCACCTTTTGACGCGCGGCGGATTTCATATCTGGTAGTCTTTCGCATATCACCCAAAAGTTCTTCCTCGGTCTTATGTAAATCCAGGACCCAGCAATATTCTCCGTCCATTCGGTGTATCGAAGCAGGCAGACACCCGAATTCCCTAAAAAACTTCCGGGTAACATCGGAATCTTCCCAGAGCGGATTCATCCGAACAAACCAGCACCGGTGCCGCTTGGCTTCTTTTTTCAAAAATTCCAACGTTTGTTTCCATACGCGCTTGTTACGGCCGGAAAGTACGGGGCCGTGCCGGACATGAAGAAACGACCCCCGTTTTGCCCGTATGAGCGCTGCCTGAA
This sequence comes from uncultured Gammaproteobacteria bacterium, assembly GCA_964573695.1. Lineage (GTDB taxonomy): Bacteria > Patescibacteriota > Microgenomatia > UBA10105 > UBA927 > UBA927. The sequence continues at coordinate 136,450 of CAZNKB010000002.1, forward strand.
TAATTCCGACAAGCGTATCGCGCTCATATATCCCATACCGGTATACCGTGTGACCGGTACGTTTTTGCACTTCTCCCCACGTATAGCTTTGGAATAATGACTGCGGTGCATGGCGGAGAACAAATAATTCCCATGATGACTGATCCTGGATCATCTCGAACCTGAGTGACATACGGCTATTGTACGTGAAACGCTGCTTCGGCGCCAACGGTCGTTTCGTTTCCGTGCCCGGAAAGCAAACGGGTATGTTTGGGAAGGGAAAGTATCATGCGAATGGATGTTTGTATGTCTTTGGAGCTCGCGTACGACCGATCGGTTCTTCCGATAGCTCCCTCTGCAAAAATCGTGTCTCCGGTACATATAAGGGATTCGCTGGGTATATAAAAACATACGCTCCCCGGCGTATGTCCAGGGGTATGAAGTACAAAGATATTGGTCCTCCCTATCGGAAGTGTGTCGCCGTCAGACAACGTTTGACCGATCGCAGGGGGAGGGTCAATATGGGGAAGCACCAAAAAATGCTGTGCCGATTCGCGCATGCGGCGTACCAAAAATGCATCAAGCGCATGGATGCCGAAGGGGATAGAAAATCCTAGCGTAAGGGCAAATGCTGCCATGATATGGTCAAAATGCCCATGCGTCGCCACAACACGGGTTGGGGTGAGTGCCAATTGCGTGAGCCTATCGCTTATGTATTCTGCATCATCCCCGGGATCGATAATGATTGCTTCTTTCGAATAAGAATCATAGACGATATGGCAATTGGTCTCCATAGATCCCACCCGGAGTGTCATAACGGAAATTGAAGATGCCATAATTCTATTTGGATTAGTTTATATACGGGTGCTTAATCGGTGAATATTTGCGTAAACATAGTGCCGTATATTCCTCCGCTGATCACTCCCACCCCGATAACATGAAATCGCGTATCCAAAATATTCGCCCGATGACCTTCGCTGTTCATAAGCCCTTCGTGTGCACTTTTGATATCCGGCGAAAAAGCAAGGTTTTCTCCGACTAGCCCATACGATACGCTGGCAGCATCGAGGCGATCCGCGGCGTTTTTACCGTCCGGATCATAATGAGAAAAATATCTTCTTTCAAACATATCCCTGCTTTTTCCCCTGGCGACTATTGCTACCTGCTCATCAAAACGAAGCGGGGCAAGTCCCTGTTTCTTGCGTTCAGCGTTCACGAGGTTCGTCATTTGTTGTTCCCATTCATAATGTATCGTGAGGGAAATCGGCTTGGTGGGCAATTCCAGAGATATCTGCTCCCGGCTTCCCGGCTCAACCGTCATAAATTTCGTAATATTACGGGATAAATTCTCTATATTCTCCCGCACATTGCCACCCATACGATCAGACAAAGACATGATCTGCTTACCGATCCATGAACGCTGAATATCCTGTTTGATCGCGCCCCGCATCGGCAATTCCAAAATAAGGATAAGGAAAAACGAAATGATAACAAGCGCGTTGGCAACGGATAACAGGCTGCCTAACCAATGATTTAGTTTGGAAGTATGAAATTTTTGGGGAAGCCTATCTAACAGGATCGTAAAGAGCGACTCAAGTATCACCTGCGACAGCATGGCCGCTATAAGGTAGCCTATCGTATCAACCCAGATTGTCGCGACACCGAATTTTTGCTCAAAAAACGCTCCGATAACGACATGAAACCTCACCGCTATCCAAAAAGAAAGTATATAGCTTGCAAAAGATGCGATCTGCCGGGTCGCCCCATGAAGCCAACCCTCTTTAAGCGCGTAAATAAGTATCGCCCCGATAACGGCGTCCACCCAATAGGCTTCCATAGTCATGTATGTGCACCGACTATTTCCAATACGCGGCGTGCGTCCGAAAGCGAAATCCTTGTCGGTAAGTTGATAATCCGCATAGCAGCCTTTTCCGCAGCCGGACAGCTGCCGGTTGTGTACCCGGCGACTGACATATCCACTCCGTGTGGGGCGATCACATCACGATACCAGTTCCCCAGCAGTATCCCTGCGGTTTTTGCCTCACTCATGATACGGTCCGGTTTTGCCACCAGTATCGGGTATCGCAAAAAACCCGGCTTTATATCATTTGGTGGCACGGGATGATGCAATGCATGCGTATAATAAAGCGCGACAGCCTCGCGCACCGCGATAAAACGATCGAGCTTACGTAGTTGTCTTTCGAGGATCAAAGACAATGCATTGGGATAGCGAGAAGGAAAGTCTACCGGCTGGCCTCCTAATTTTTCCTCCGGGTACACCGGGTATGACAGTAACCCGAGCTTTTGCAGTGCCACCAACAAGACCTTGCCTAATCCCAGCGTATAAAGCGGCAAAATAACGGAAAATACCACCGGGTGCAATAATTGTTGAAATATCCAAAAGTAACCCGGCATGGCGAGGCTATCGTGATATGTTTTGAGACGGCGGGCTTCATCTTTATAGGAGCCGCGTATAACAGCTGCCCCGCCCCACACACTGGAAACCACCTTGTCACGCCCGAAACTAAAAAAAGCAGCGTCGCCAATAGCTCCCAGCTTTTTCCCTTTATACGTGGCCCCTAATCCATGAGCGCAATCTTCTATAAGGAGGAGCCTTCGTTTACGGGAAATCGACTTGATTGCGTCCATATCGGCGGGCATACCAAAGGTATGTTGGACGATAATAGCTTTTGTTTTTGACGTGATCTTTTTTTCTATGTCCCTCGGATCCAGATTATACGACGGTGTGATATCCGCATATATAGGTATAGCCCCTGCCCAACGGATACTATTTGGAACAGCCACACAGGTAAACGCCTGAATGATCACTTCGTCTCCCGCACCAATGGAAAAAGCGTGAAGAAGGGCGAGCAACGCGGATCTGCCGCTGTTAAATAACTCTACGGTCTCGGTTTGGGTGTAGGAACGTAACCATGTGCGCACGCGCGCTACACCTTCTCCCTTTTTCCAACTCCAGGGAGCAAATAGCACTGTGATTGCCCGCCACACGTCCTCCTGCTCGGTATTAGGAGAAAGAGATGCCGAAATGATGCGCGATACAACCATATGCGTATTTACTTTATAAGCAGTTTAAGTGCGTGCTCCGTATCCTTGCCTTTAAAGAGAACCGCGTCTCCTTTTCCTACGTGGGACCGGATAAACTCCGCCACTTGAGAAGGAGAAGCGACCCGAAGATCTGCCTTGGCAGACTCGCGTCTCACCCCGCGTGCAAAATCCTCGAAATAATTTCTGTTGGTAAGAAATATGGTGTCGCATACTTTTCCGGCAAGCCTTCCCACCTCCTCATGAGAAGAGGCCGCATACGTGCCAAGTTCAATCATCGGCTGGAATACCAAAATCTTTTTACCTTTCACACGGTCCAAAAAATGGATTGCCGCACGTGCCGCATCGGGATTATTGTTAAACGTATCATCGATAAAAATCGATCCTTTTGTCCCACGATGAGCTTCCATAACCTTGCTCGCGCCGGATACATCCCTAGCGCTACGGCAGGATTCTTCAAATGTCATCCCGCAGGCAACTGCCCCAGCTATCGCAGCAAGTAAATTTTGGACCTGGTGTGCGCCCAGTACCCGCGCAGAAACCAAAAACCCGGATGTATCGCTATGACAGCGGAACCTGACTCCCTCTAATGTTGCCTCTGTCTCACTCGCCCAAAATACATGACGCAACCGACCGGTATATGCATCAATGGATTTTTTGTTCAGGGCATACCCCCATACGTCACACCCGTCCGCCTGTGCACGCAAACCCATTTCCCTTACGTGGGGATCATCGAGATTTATAATTGCGATTCGCCTCCCGGTAAGCCCCCGGATGAGTTCATATTTTGCTTTCATTGTCGTCTCTATCGAGCCGAACAAATCCTGATGCTGGGGATTTATGGCTGTCAATATCGCGATTTGGGGTTTGACCATAGAAGACATTGTCGAAATTTCACCTCTCTTGTATGCGCCCATTTCCACCACAAATACCGAAGTATCCGGCCGTAGCGACCGAAGTATCACCTCAGCGATACCGATAGGAGAATTTTTACTTGCTTCCGTTTTGAGCGTCGAATACTTTTTTGCAATCACCGTCGCGAGATACTCCTTCACAGAAGTTTTCCCGTAACTTCCCGTGATGCCCAGGACGGTCATCGGATCATGCTTCCTAAAGATACGAAGCGCCTGACGTATGACCAGTGCGTGATATATATGCGTCGGGACAGATAGACCCAACACGACAAGAGCACTATAGGGAAACAGTAATACGTCCACCAGCGCCAGAGACACGACGGGAGGCGTTGGTGCAAACAGCAATACAAGGCCGGTGGCCACCATAGCAAATCCTCCAATCACGAACACTTTCGGGGAAATTGGCGGCAAGGACCAGCGTCTCATATGTCTTATATACCCAAGCCCCACGGCAAACACGCCAAGCGAAAGGATTATCTCTATAATCTGCCTCATCGGGGTCACGAACCACGCCGTGATAAGAACCATGAGTGCGATGTGGGATACGCCAAACAGCATGTGGCTCCCTTGTTTTGTGCGCAGATGAATACGCATCCTGTCCAAACGATATTCTTTTCTCCACCAGAGAAAAAGCAACCCGGACACGACATAACTCAACCTCAGGATGAAACCTACCACTCCCAACACTGTGAAAGCTATGTCCATATTACGTGTGCATGAAGTCTTCTATATAGGAAAAAAAGAGTTTGGCCTGCTTAAACGGCACACCATGATCCTGCTCGGGGATAATCTTGAGTGTTGCGGCGGGAATGACCTCCACCATGCGACGCGCCACCTGAAGCGGAACGATTACGTCAAATTCTCCCCATACCAAAAGGCACGGTATCCGAATAGACGCCATTGCGAGTGTCAGGTCGTCTTGTACGATATATTTAAATGTCTGTCGCATAGAGCCTTCCGCCCGCAAAAACTCCCTGGCTCCGGCAATATAATACAAAAATCTCCTGGCCCGATCAGCCAGGACGTTCAGCACCGGGAGGGCAAACAACATGCCTCCGATTTTGGAAATGACGAGAAAAAACAGTAGTTTTTTGGTTGGTATGGGGCTAAATCCCGGAGTACCTGTGAGTACGAGCGAACGGATGTCTTTTGGATACAACTGCGAAAACTTAAGCGCCACACGGCCTCCGAATGAATGCCCGATAATAATCGGCTCATGGATATGGTTTTTGACCATGTAGGATTTGAGAAACTCCGCATAGTCCACCACATGCCACGGTTTCTCGGGGGCTCTCTCAGTCCCAAAGCCCGGTAAATCCGGGGTGAAGGTACGGAATCCAGATTGCCTCAACACCTGGGCAAGTGACGCGAATCTGCTACCGGAAAGGTTCCACCCATGCAGGATGATCACATCTGCTGATTTCATATCATGGTTATAGTTTCGCTTTGTATACGGAGCGGTCAGTGCCTATAGATTTGGTGTTCTTCATAACCGTAAATCCCGACTTCGCGACGCAAAACGACCCTTCGGGTATATCCGAATCAAGGACAACTCCTGCACCTATCATCGAGTTGGAGCCGATTTTTACCCCAGGCATGATACTGACGTTTACCCCGATTCGCACATCCCGGGCGATCATCGCGCCCAATTTGTTTCTGTGCGTAGACAATCGGGATCCGCTTACTACCGATGAAATTTCTCCTTCGTCAAGCCGCAAGTTTGCCAACACCGAACCAGATCCCATACTGATATTCCCCTCTAATACACTGTCGCCGATGTAGTTGCTATGGAACCAGCAATGATCCCCAATATAACTGCGGGTAATGTCGGTATTAAATCCCGTCACACATTGTGGTCCGATATAACTGTTTCTAATAATGTTGTTGTTGCCGATAATTGTTCCGTCTCCTATATAGACCGGGCCGACAATTTTAGTGTTTTCCATAATCTTTACGTTATTGCCTAGGTAGACGGTGCCTTCGATACTCACATTGTTGTGAATGTCCACCTGTTTACCCCGACCGGCTTTGAGCTGGCTTGCGAGCACGTGATCCATAATATCAAGCACGTGCCAGGGATATTTGAGCGAAACAAACCTTTCTTCATACGGATATACTGCAAATCGATACTCCTTCATGAGACTCGTAAGCGCTTGTTCGTATACGTCGTCGGTATCCTGTTTGATCGACTCGAGGGCTCGGATAAGCGCATCGGCATCCCTCATAAACTGACCACCGAAATAGACGTAGTCACTGGGAGTTTTTCCCTCTCCCGGCTTTTCCCGTATACCGATAGGGCGATCTTCCCGAAAAACAACGTAGCCGCCGGGGTAGTATGATTTCGGTTTCCAAACCGTCAGCACACCAAATACGTCAGGTTTAGCAAGCGAAAGTTGCGCACTCATAAGCCCGGAATCCGCGAGATCGTCAGCAATCATGATCATGATGCTTTTGCCTGAAATCTCTTTTTTGGCGGCTAGCACCGCACCTGCCATACCGTTAGCGCGCTCCTGTACGACCACGGTCACCGGTACGGGAAACGTTCGGTTTACAAAAAAATCCCGATTATGATTACTGGTCACGATAACACATTCAGAAATCTCTTCGGGAAAATCCTTCGGCATTGCATAATCAAATAACGATTTATCCAAAAACGGGAATAGATTTTTGTCCGTAACAAACGGCCAAAAGCGTTTGCCCTCCCCCGCGGCCAATATGACGAGCGTGATAGTTTTTTTCATAGGACTTTTTCCTTTTTGCGTTTGATAGTCGCACCGATGTTCGTCAATCTGTTTTCCAGGTCTTCATATCCCCGGTCGATAAGTTCGACATTATGAAGATAGCTCTCTCCGCTTGCCGTCAACGCCGCCAACACGAGCGACGCTCCCGCCCGTATGTCATCGACAGAAAGCACAGCGTCGTGAAGTTTAGTGGGTCCTTGTATACGGATACCCTGATGAAATTCCGGTTTTCGGTCTTCCCAGTTAAAGTTATAAAACTCCGGCGGATTTTTGACGGCGGGGTCATAGAATTCTATCTCAGCTCCCATTTTCTTGAGTTCGGATACATAAGAAAATCTGCTTTCGAATACGGTCTCATGAATCGTTGAGGCACCACTGGCTTGCGTCATAAATACCGCCCAGGGAGCCTGCCAATCGGTCATAAATCCGGGATGCGGCGACGTCACGATGTCTGTCGCAATAATACTACCTTTATGGCTATACCGGGTGCGGGTCGCGTCTATAGGCTCGTACATACCGCCGGCTTTTGTGAATTGCTCCAAAAACGATCCCAAATGCTCGCGCTGCGAACCCGAAACGACGAGATCCCCGCCCGTAATTGCGGCGGCGATAGCGAAAGTAACTTCTTCATTGCGGTCAGGCATAATGGTATATTCTATCCCGCAAAGTGAGCTCACGCCGGTGATTTCTATCACCCGTGGACTGACCCGTTTTATATCGGCTCCCATAAGGTTAAGGCACGCTATGAGATCGTCTACCTCTACTTCTTCTGCGGCATTTTCTATAATGGTCCTCCCCTTGGCAAGCACGGCTGCCAGCAATATCGTCTCCGTTCCGGTGTGAGTATTTTTGGGAAAATTCACCGTCGCGCCATGAAGCGAGCTGGCGCTCGCATGAAAAAATCCGTCCTCTGAATTGTATTCAATCGTAGCCCCCATATCCTTAAGACCCTCGATATGCCTATCAATCGGTCGGGCCCCGAGTCGACACCCTCCCGGGTTGGGAACCGTAGCCGAACCATATCGGGCCAGGAGAGGACCCAGCACCATAGACGACGTTCGCAATCTTGCTCCGATATCTAGCGGCACCAATGGATATTTATTCATCGTGCCGTTTTTGATCCGAACGTCGTGATTATCAAATTGAGCCGTTACCCCCAGACTCCTCAGTACTTCGATAAGGGAAAACACGTCTCTCAGGTGAGGAACGTTATGGATGACAATTTCTTCGTCCGTCAGAAGCGAGGCGATGAGAATCTTAAGAGCGACGTTTTTGGCTCCGGCTACCCCGATTTCTCCGTGCAACGGCTTGGCTCCCTTGATAATAAACGTATCCATATAGTTAAAATTCCCCGACTCTGACTATCTCTTCTTCCAAATTGACACCAAATTTTTGCTTGACGGCCACTCGTGCTTTTTCAATTAATTCTACCACGTCTGCGGCTTTGGCATTTTTGCGGTTAATGATGAAATTTGCGTGCACGGGTGAAATTTGGGCATCTCCGACGACATGGCCTTTGAGCCCCGCGTTGTCTACCAAAAATCCCGCCGACGTGGTGAGGTTGGGAGTATTTGCCGTAAGCGCTGTCGCCTTTGATATATTCTTAAACGTGCACCCTGCGGAAAAGACTCCCTGCGGCTGCGTTTCCCGCCTGTAGGATATGCTCGAGTTGGCAATCTCCCAAAGACGATCTTTTTGATCCTGTAGGAGAGCAAACGTTACGGATACGATGACATCTTGGGTTTTTTGAATCGCACTATAATCATACGAAAAGTTAAAATAATCCCTTGTCACCGACATTGTCTCCCCTTTCGGGGTGATAATTGTCGCCTGAAAAACCGGATCCCCGACATACCCCTCGGGCTTCGTCCACTTGGAGTTCATACATACAGCTCCCCCCACGCTTCCCGGAAGCCCGAGCTGCATCTCGAGCCCTGATAATCCCTCCTCGATCGTAAATCGTACGAGCTTGTTGAACGCTACTCCGGAGTCCGCTTCGACAAATACCGTACGCCGCGATGCACCCTTTTCCACTGATCCCTTTACCCCCCGTATCGAAATACCCTGGGTTGAATTTTTTATGACAAATGCGCGTATTCCTTTGTCACCGATGAGGATATTGGTGCCTCCGCCGAGTATAAAAATCGGCAATCCGGCACTTCGGGAAAGAGTAACTGCCGTGACGAAATCTTCACGGGTTTTCGCATCGAAAAACACATCGGCGGGCCCGCCGATTTTGAAGGTGGTGTATCGTCCCAGCGGTTCATCCGTTTTCAGGCGGTCGCCAAATGCACTGCGTAATGCTTCCGGAATTTGAATTGTCATATTGACATGGTTTGTCCGTACTCAGCTATGATTGCCGGCTCCCAATTATAGATGTCACCTGCTCCCATAAACAGCACGATGTCGCCCTCTGCCGCAAGCTCGCGAAGTTTATGCGATATGGCTCGTTGATCTTTTGCGTAATGCACATCTTTATGATATTTGGCTGCCTCCGTAACGAGCGTCATACCGTTTATTCCCAGTGAATCGTGTTCGCGGGCAGAGGCGTAGATATCAGCCAAAAGCACCGTATCGGCACTGGAAAAACACCTGCTGAATTCTTGCAACAGTGATCTGGTCCGGGAATACGTATGCGGCTGAAAAACGGCGATGATACGCTGCTTAGGATACCACTCCCTGGCGGCTTTTATAGTTGCCGCGACTTCCGCGGGATGATGAGCGTAATCATCATAAAACGTTACACCTCGCACGAGAGACAACTTTTCAAACCGGCGCTTGGTGCCCGTAAACCCAAGCAATCCCTCACGCAATACATCCCAAGAAACGCCAGCAACGTGACAGGTAACAAGCGCTGCTACCGCATTGGACACATTATGTTTACCCGGTACTTTGAGCGAAAACTCCCCCAGCAATACCCCGCGCTCTTCAAGGGAGAAAAAAGTCCGCTCCTGACCAGCACCTACCCGAGTAATCCTGTATGTCGCCGCAGGAGAAAATCCATACGTCAGGGCTGATGTATTTTTTCGTAACTCACGACTATTGGGGTCATCGGCGTTGAGGACTGATATAGCGCTCTTGTTTTGAAGACTGAGAAACGCTCCCTTTACCGCTTCCAGATCGGGATATGCATCGGGATGATCATAATCGATATTGGTGACGACTAATATTTTGGGATCAAGCCAAAGGAATCGAGGCGTCAGGTCGTGAGTCGGATCAGTGATGTATTCGTCACCTTCTGCCACAAACCAGGCGCCCTTTCCTTTGTGACCGGCGGCCCCAAGCCCCGCTATGGACCCGCACCCGATAGCAAAACTCGGATCGAGCTTGGCGTGCGTGAGCAAAACGGCAATCATAGCGCTTGTCGTCGTTTTTCCGTGGCATCCCGATACGACGATCTGACGCGAAGTTTTCATAATATCGCCGAGTGCAGCCCCATGGGGTAAAACAGGAATACCCTCTTTTATCGCCGCTTGAACTTCGACATTATCCCTTCCTCCGTGCGCTCCGGTGTAATAGACGACGTCGGGTCTGTTTTGTCCCTTTATGTGATTCGGATCAAAACCAGAAAAAACAGTGATTCCTGTGGCCTTCAATTCTTCTTGGGTGGGGAAATCTTCCGGCACATCGCTTCCTGTTACTCTCACCCCGGACTGAGTGAGATACACGGCAAGGGACGTCATTGCCACGCCTTTTATTCCGACTAAATGTGCTTTCTTTTTCGCGGTTTTGGTATTTCTCATAATAGGATTATGCGGTATAACCGATGACTCCGATAAGTTCGCCGAACGTGTCTTTGCTGTCTTTACGGTAGGAATAAAACGTATCTATCTGACAGGACGTACACAAAATCGGCGCATCGATGTGATCAGGCGCGATTCCCGAATTCAACAACTCGCAGCGGTTTGCGTACCCTATATCAAGATGCCACCCGTCTGATTTTTTTGCCGCGACGGAGGGGGTGTCGCCAAAAACCGAAAGAAATTTGACAGCCCGATCGTCCTGTACGGTATAGCAGCATCCCCCGATATGCGGCCCGATAGAAGCATATATATCACTTCTTGTCGCTCCCATGTCGGTCATTTTCTTCACCGCATTTGCGACTATATGGGACAATGTTCCTTTCCAGCCGGCGTGCACGGCGGCGATGACCCGAGCATTTGGATCAACGAGCAACACGGGTACACAATCCGCTACATGTACTTCCAACAAAAGACCTGCTCGCCTGGACACCAGACCGTCGACACCGGAAATGACTGCGGTGACGGCTGAGTTCACCTCGGCGATATCGTTTCCGTGAACCTGCTGCCCTCTTACAATGGGACCGTCACCATAGGCTAAGGCGCTGGCAATCGCGTGGGTATTTTGCTCAATCCGCGCGTCCCCGTATGTTCGGGTCGAATACCCGTGAACCAAACCGGATATACCGGACAAAAGTGTAGATTGATAGAGATCGTTTTTGTCACTCTGCATAAGAGAATGTTATGGCATGCGTTTTATTATCTTTTTTATTTCGTCCGTATCGCTCCAGGGAAACTCCTTGGTACCCCGACACAGGCTTTTCTCATGCCCCTTACCTGTTGCAATCAGGACATCGCCCGGCTTGGCATAGGATATGGCGAATTTGAGTGCATCACGCCGATTGGGATACCGATGTACTTCTTTTCCTTCCGGAATACCCGATGCTATGGCATCGATAATGGTTTCCACATTTTCCGTGCGGTAATCTTCTTCGGTGAGCACGATGACATCGCTGTATTCGGCCGATGCCTTACCCATGAGTGGCCGCTTGCTCTTGTCCCGCAGTCCCGCGCTTCCGAAAACATGAATCAGACGCTTCTTGGTCATTTTCCTCGCGGTTGCCAGTGCGCTGACAATCGCATTGGGAGTGTGAGCAAAATCCACAATGACGCGAAACGGTTTGTCCTGTACGGTCTCCATTCTTCCGGGGACCCCTCCGAATTGGGAAACGGCCGCCTTGGCGAGTGTGCTATCTACACCCAGCGCTTGTGAAACGGCCAAAGCTGCCAATACATTATACCTGTTAAATTCGCCTGGTAGCATCGATGTAAACGGAAATGTCTTGGGATTGACCATGCTGTCTCTTCGGATTCCATACGTGATATAGCGTTTGCGGGACAGGAGCGGTGTCACCGCCAGGTAGACCTTCGCAGCGTCACGGTTAATGACCGCGACGTTGCTTTGTCTAAAAAGCGACAATTTGGTGTTGAGATAGTGATGAAACGTCCCGTGCCAGTCCAGATGCTCGTGGGTCACGTTTGTAATCGCCGATACGGCAAACCGTACGCCGAATACCCGATACTGGCTCAATGCATGCGAGGTCACCTCGAGCACCATGTGCGTATCCCCGTGGTTGAGGGCTTCACGCAAATATTTCTGGACCCACCATGCCGTCGGTGTGGTGACATGAAACCCCGTATCATAGTTCCTGCCGGCAATGGTCGCGTGTACCGATGTAATTTTCGAGGCTTTATACCCGGCTTTTTTGAGTATCTCGTAAATAAGCGTCGTGGTTGTTGTCTTGCCGTCGGTCCCCGTCACTCCTATAACCGTGAGCTTGTGACTCGGAAATCCAAACCATATGTTGGCAATCATCGCAACCAATAGATGATACAGCCCTTTGAGGCTTCGAAGCATGTGTCTATTATAGCGAAAAACGGCCACGAAGAGCAAAATTGCCGACCGTATCAAGAAAAAAACACTTCTATTGCGGCACAATCCCCCAATAAGTAAACAAATCCCGTGCTATGGTAAAAAAGAGCGGGGCGGCCGTTTCCGAACCCCATTGCGAAGAGCTCGTTTCCCGAAGCGTCACAAGCATGACAAAACGCGGATTGTCTGCAGGCGCAAATCCGACAAATGAAGCAATCGTTTTTTTGTCGTCGTAGTGGCCGGCTACCGGGATTTGCGCCGTACCTGTTTTACCGGCCACGCGGTATCCTTTTGGCTTCGCCCATTTGGCTTCCCCGTTATCTACCGCTGACACCATCATCTCCGTCACGATCCGGGCAGTCTCCGGACTCACAACCTGGGTCACAAATTTCGGAGGAACAGGAATAACCTTACCACGGGGCTCCCGAATTTCCTTTACCATGTGCGGCTCCATAAGGCGTCCGCCATTGGCGAGCGCCGCTACAGCCCGAATCATCTGGACAGGAGTTACGGCAATACCTTGCCCAAATGACGCCGTATACTCGTCTACCTCTGCCCAATCCTTATCGGCTCTAAGCGACGGCGACGATTCGTCCTCGAGGTCGATATTCGTAGGCTTACCGAAGCCAAATCGTTTTATCGAGGCGAGCAGTTTGTCTCTCCCTAATTTTTGCGCGATAAACACCATGCCGACGTTTGATGAATGTTCGAGCACCTGTGTCATGGTGATCTTGCCGTGATACTCGTTGTTCCAGGTTCTGATCACATATGGCCCGACTTCGATAGGTCCGCTCTCGTCCATGATCGTGTCCGGCTCAATAAGGTGATCATTGATCGCAGCTGCCATAATGAGCGCCTTAAACGTGCTCCCGGGTTCGTAAGAGCTTCCGACAATCGGATTTCTGTAAAGCGTCTTGTCATAACGCGCATAATCTCGAGGGTCATACGACGGAGTCGACGCCATGGCAACAATTCCTCCGCTTACCGGATCCATAACGATGACACTGCCTTCTTTGGCGCCGTATCGGGTGATTCCCTCTTTGAGTCTCCTTTCGACAATCTGCTGCACCACCTTGTCCGTGTGCAACACGAGCGTCCTCCCGTCTTGCGGAGGAATACGTTCTTCCTGACCGATAAGGATCGGCGCTCCATGAGCGTCCTTTTCGATTCTCATCATGCCTTCAATACCCCGAAGCTGCCGGTCATAATATCCTTCCAATCCGAAATATCCCTGATCAACACCATTGACGTCACTCCCCACAAAACCCAGCAAATGGGCCGCAGTGGAGGCTTCCGGGTAAAACCGCTTAGGTTCTTTTTCAAATCCCAGTCCCGGGATGTTGAGCGTCCGGAGACTCTGTACGAGCGAAAGCTCGACTTTATGTGCAAGTGGCACCCACACAAGATTCGGTTGACTGAGTTTCGTTCGAAGTTCCTCGGGATCGAGTGAAAGGATATTCCCCACAGACGTTGAAAATGCTGTGAGGTCTTTGATATTACGGGGCTCGCCGTAAGCCAAAAAAGCCGGTTGATTTACGACCAGCGGATGTAAATTTCTGTCAATGATTTCTCCTCTGGAAGCAGGGACGGTGAGTTCGACGAAATGCTGGCGAGCAGCCTCTTTTCCCAACCGGTCGGCAGAAAATACCTGCCAATACGATAGGCGCAGCAAAAGAGCGCAAAAACATATGACAAACCCGCTAAACAGAAGGGAAGACCGACCTGAAGAAGCCATGAATGTATCCTATCATGTTTACTATTGCCCCGCCCCGGGCGTTATTCAAACGACGGACGGATAGGCACATCGCCGGGCTTGAGGGCAACAGGAACCTCACTAGTGAGACTGATAACCTGTTTGGAAGTCGGCTCTACAAACCCCAGAAGCTCGGCTCGGTCACGCATAACAAGCAGTGACGAAGCGGATGCGACTTCCGTGCGCAACGCTTCATTTATGTCGCTCTCCAGCTTCACATTTTGGTCGAGTTGTCCGAGTTTTTTGCCCAATGTGGCTAATTCATTGGATACAACTACCTGAAGAATAATCATAACAACAGCCGCTATTGGCAGAATGATTCCAATAATTTTGAAGAGGTACTTCATACTATTTTTTCTCCGCTACTCGCATTTTTGCGCTTCGTGCCCGCGAATTGGCGTATGTTTCGCTTTCTGTGGGCCGTACGGGATGCTTGGTTTCTACAATCCAATGCTCGCTTTTCATAAACTGCTTGACGATTCTGTCTTCCAGAGAATGAAAACTTATGACAACCAATCTTCCTCCCGGTGCCAAAATCCGATACGCTCCTTCCAATCCCTTTTTCAAACTCCCCAACTCATCATTCACCGCGATCCGTAATCCCTGAAATATTCTCGACAACACCCCAAATCGCATCCCTTCGTTTGGTACTACCTCTTCTACAACCCTTACGAGCTCTCCGACGCAATTGACCGGGCTCAGCGCACGCGCGCGGACAATAGCATCAGCAAGCTTCCGAGCCAGCTGTTCTTCGCCATATGTGCTAAAAATGTCATAAAGTTCCTCGCTCGTTGCGCGGTTTACCAATTGGGCAGCAGTGTCTCCCCCGGAGGCGTCGAGCCTCATATCCAGCGGAGCATCGGTAAACCGGTAGCTAAATCCGCGCTTGGGTGTATCCAACTGCATACTCGATACGCCCAAATCAAACAAAATCCCGTCTACTCCCGTAAACCCTTCACGTTTTGCGAGCGCCTCGATATCCCGAAAATTCCCGTGTATCAGTTTCCATGTCGCTTTCGTTCCTGTCGTTTCGGCGATTTCCCTAAGTGTTGCATCGGCAATTGTCAGCGCCGTCTCGTCCTGATCTATTCCCAACACGACTGCGCCTTTGCGGACAATTTCCTGTGTGTGTCCTCCGGCACCCGTTGTCGCATCGATATACCGTTTGCCCGGTGCAATCTTGAGCGCCTCTATGCTCTCGTTACGTAACACTGGCACGTGGTTCACATTCATGATGTTTCTAGTTTCGTGGCATATGTTCGCCACCGTGCCGCGTCCCAAATCTCAAAATGGTCTCCGGCTCCGATGACCTTTACGTCACGCACGATTTCACCATGCTCCTTGAGCTGGGCAGGCAGTAAAATACGGCCAAGTTTATCAATTTCTACCCGCTGCGCCCCTGCAAATAGGTAACGGCGGATTTGTCGTCCTTTTTCATCGGTTACCGGTGTGTCAAGGTGCTTTCCCGCTTCCCGCTCCCAACTTTCTTTGTCAAATCCAAAAATACATCCCTCATAACCTCTCGCGAGTACCAATTCTATTCCCGTAATCTCTTGCCGTATCTTTTTTGGGAGCGTTACACGGGCCCGATCGTCTAAACTATGGTCGTATTCCCCAAGGAACAAATTCATGATCCTAATCTACCACTTCTTCCCACTAATATCCATAGTTACCCATTTTTCACGCCATGTCAAGGGGAGATTTCACGAATCTTTTTGGGGCATTGCGTTGACACGACAACACATTTACGTATAATTCAGGGTATTATGGCCAAAAAAGTTGAAAAACAGCAGGATGCCGTGTTTGCAACCAGAACACCGGATAATCGCCGGTATATCTACTTCGAGGAACCTCCAGAGTTATGGATGGGTAGTACCCAATACGAAAACCATACGAAAATTCTTGAAGCCAGCGGAAGAAGCCGGGCGCATATCCGAGCAATAGGTTTTGCAGATCAATTGTTCAATGTACATGAAGTAAGCTTTGATAGCCATGGTTCCTCAAATTTGCAAATACCCGGCGGGAATCCTGAAGCGTGTGTACGATTTGTCCGATCGTTGCCCTCAAAAGGAAGGCGCATCAAATTTACCGTGAGCTCTAGCTCTCTTTAGAGGTCGAAGTCTTTGGTAAACTGGCTCTTTTTGCCGTCGACTCCGGTAAATTCAAGAGCGACAGAGACCTTGGAAACACCCAAATCAGGCTTACACACGTTGCGTGAGCACGTGCCCATATATACCTCCCGCTCGAATCCGTCCTGCGAAGACACCTCTATGGGCTTGGATCCCGAATTCACACCCTTGATAAGCCCCTGACTGTCGTAGGTGAGCTCGTACCCTACGGATGTATATTTACTCGAAAGATTATTGACCTTCAAAATCACAGTGTTGTCTTTCGTACGACTCAGGGCGAGGTTGACGAGAATAGATGCATCCGCCTGCGGCAACACCTCGGTTATTTCTTCTTCCTGTGCCGGAACGGGCTCACTCGAGGGCGCCAATACCCTATACACCACCGTGCCCGTCGCGATTAATAGAACGATAAGCCCCCCGTAGAGCCATTTCATGGCATGGTTTGTCTTGGTAACTGGCTTCATATTACGCCTCCTTTATATAAGTTTTTGCTGAAAATACGCTGCAAGGTCTGCGATATTTACCCTGTCCTGTTTGGTGGTATCGCGGTCACGCACCGTTACCGAACCATCTTCAAGCGTAGCATAATCGACCGTCACGCACCACGGGGTCCCGATTTCGTCCTGAGCCAGATACCGTTTTCCGATGTTCCCGCGGTCATCCCACGCCACGGTCATAGATGATTTCAGTGTATCGAAAATACTTTTTGCTTTTTCTACCAGGTCCGGCTTATTGGCCACCAGAGGAAACACAGCGACTTTGTAAGGCGAAAGTTTGGGATTGAGCTTGAGTACGATCCGCTTTTCCTCCTGTGTGAATGCTTCGGTAAGCACCATAAGAAAGAGTCTGTTTATGCCTACCGCTGGCTCTATCACGTGCGGGATAATCTTTTTGCCGCTCACAGGGTTTACGTACGTCAAATCCGCCCCTGAATGCTTCGCCTGCTGCGTAAGGTCATAATCCGTCCGATACGCTATTCCCCACAATTCCTTCCAACCGAACGGAAATTCATAATCCAGGTCATAGGTATCCTTGCTATAGTGACTTCGCTCCTTATCCGTATGCCTCCTCCACCGCAGATGCGATGCGTCAATACCCAGGTCAGTCACGAACTTCCACATCGCGTCTTTCCACGAATCAAACAGTTTCTGCCAGTCTGCGAGCTCAGGATCAAAAAAATACTCAATCTCTGCCTGCTCTAATTCGATCGTACGGAAAACAAACTGCCCGGTCGTGATTTCGTTACGGAATGATTTCCCGATCTGGCCTACACCGAACGGAAGCTGTACGCGGGTAGAATCCATGATGTTTCGAAAATTCGTAAATATCCCCTGCGCCGTCTCTCCACGAAGGTAGAGGGTGGACTTTTCTCCCTCGACGACGCCCAGCTTCGTTTCAAACAGGAGGTTGAATATTTTGGGTTTGGACAACACGTTATTATCAGGACTTAAAATTTTGTGGGTGGCAATATAGTCTCCCATTTGGTCGATTGTCAGATCTTCAACGACGACGGCCGGATCCGGATGATTTTTCAACCATGCCTCTATGATATGGTCCGCCCTGTATCGCTTGTTTGTTTTACTGTCTTCGACCAGCGGATCGTTAAACGATCCGACGTGTCCTGAAGCTACCCAGGTTTCAGGATGCAATAATATTTGGGAATCCAACCCGACCATATCGCTGCGTTCATGGATAAACCGTTTCCACCACAGAGAGCGCAAATTTCGAAGCAGCTCCGCTCCCATAGGTCCATAGTCGTAGGAACTCATAAGTCCCCCGTAAATATCGCTCGTAGGATACACGAATCCCCGGCGTTTACATAAACTTGCGATTGCATCTAGTGTGACCATATGTTTCCTCCTTATTTACTCACTAATTTATATGGTTTTGTAGGATGAATTACTTGTACTTCGTACAAAACCATTGTATTCAGGTAAACTCACAAATATGAATTTGCTCGTTAACTGACTACAAAAAAATCCCCCACCACAATATGCTTGTGATAGGGGTCCAAATTATTTCGGACGGTTCCACCCTACTTCCCAGCTGCTTACCCAGCGGCTGGACTGCTTCATTTATGCTTGATGAAGACTCCCTCAGTGCCACCTGAGATCAACGTCTTTCCTCATCTTTAGTGTACTGCAAGCTATTTTCACCTGTCAAGCCGCCTGATCCAGTATATGACGAGCAAATTTCGTGCTTTTCATGCGCCGCTCTGTGATTGTTTCGATAAACTGCTGCAGTGCGTCTCCCGAGAGCGTCCTGCCTTTTGGCAAAAAACCCAGTGTCCAAAGTAGTTCCAGCGTAAACGTCTTGCTCACGGCATATATGCTGCTAACCTTGCCTGCACCTAAATCGCGGAGTCCTCGACTAAGAAGAACAAATACGTCATTGTGTTCCTGTTTTTCAGCGACGAGGCTATCGATCAACTCGCACAGATAGTACGCCATACTCACCCGGGACAAATCACTTCGCACCTGCTCATAAATTTCTATGGGCTCCGCTTCCGATATACTCTCTAGCGTTTTGCCGGCGTGCACTATAAGACGCACGTGGGTAAACACCTCTAAATGGGGAGCTCGTCTGCTTGCCACTTTGCGGATCCCCTTGGCAATGAGTCGTAATTTGCCGTATTCCCTGGTAAACACCGTGATGATCCTGTCTGCTTCGCCGATATTTTTTCGTTTGAGGATTATTCCTTCTGCTTTGTATGAACGGGAAACGGTCATGAAGAGTTACAGTGCCACTTCCGTGTCAGTATCCAACGTGATTTTTTTGCGGTCCTTGCCCCCCAGGCGGATCAACCATTCCTGACCGTTAGTTCCCGGCTGTTTTTGGATAAGCAATCGATACTTACCGTCGGGCGAGGTGACGGGAGATGTATAGGTAAGCTCGATCCGTGCCGTTCCCATGGGATTGACGATCAAAAATCCTTCAAATACCGTTTTCCCCAAATCACTGTATGTATCCATAGGCTTGGCTTTGCCGTCTGTCGGCGAAATCACACCCTTACTCTCAACGAGCGAGCTCCCGGCAGGGGCATAGACCCGTACCCAATTGCGAAGCGGTGCGTTAAGACATAGTCCTCCGCTTTCCAAACCGCAGTCACTGCCCTTATATGGATTTTTGTAGTCAATCGTCAGCTTGGTCGTGAGTGTACCGCCATTGACTGTCACGTCTTTTGTCACTTTTTCGCTGACGAACATGTTGGACTTGGCTCCCGCCATATTGCTGTTGTTGACGTGTATGTAGTCCCAACCGTTTCCTTCTTTGTACGCAAGCAAGGTCGCGGTTTCTGATGCGGTCATAATGCGTCCGGCCATATTGAAACTCTCGGAAGCCTTCTGGGCATCTGGCTCGAGGAAATAAGCCAACACGTGTTTTTGGTTTACCTCCGCCAACAGCATCTGGAAAAGCTTCCCCCAGTATTGCGAAGGGGACACGCCCAGGGCTTTTTGCATAAGCTGCTGGAGCAACGTGCCGATTATATCTTTGCGTTCGGTCCTCACGTAGTTGACCGGCCTGGTCGAATAATCCTCAAGCTCGTATACTGCCCTTGGACAATCACATCGCTTATCTATATCAGCAGAAAACACTCTGCCGCCGATCGTCTCAGAGCCAAGTATTTTGAGCGCTTCCACCAATACATGCGTATCAACGGCGATAATGCCGTCAATTTTTTCTTTGCCGGCGGCCGTATCGTACATTTTGAGGAACTGCTGCATGGATGCCTTGTAATCCGGACTCAAGTTGCTATCCCGGATATACAGGTTATACACGTTCTTGTGAAACGTGGTAATCTCCCGGGGCGCCGGGAATTTCTGCTTGAGTGCACTATCCAGATCATAAATATCCGTCGATTTTTCGAGGATCATTTTACCTTTTTCTATCCTAAACTGTGCATACGCCGTCAAAAACCCTCCGGTAGAGCGAAGCTCTTTGTCATTTTGGAACAGCACAAGGTATCTTCTCATCTCGGGCTCCCCAAGCATGGCAGGAAGATTTACGAGCAGCGGCTGCGCGTTGACAAACAGATTCGCCGCATTATCGATGACATCTTTGACACCGACCAATTTTGCCCGGACGACGGTCTTGCCGATTTTGGCGGGGTATCTGTCCGGATTAATCTGATCCAGCTCCTTGCGCATGGTGTCTATTGAGCTGGCCATTTCCGTCACTTTGGGAGTCAATGCTTTCATCGTTTTTACCGCGACCTGTATGCGCTCGTCAGCAGACCCCTGGACAAATTTGCTTCCCCCCGTAAATCCCAGCAAGTCAGCGTTGGGCTCCAACGCCTCTATGGCACGATCTGCAGCATCGAGCGCAGCAAACCCTGCCGCTATCCCGTGTGATCCGTCACTTACATAAGACCCCAAAAAAGGAACATATTTAAGGGGCGTGATTTTGTTGTATTCTTGGGATAACTGGGTAAATGCCTCGCGAGTTTTAACCAACCCGTTTTTGGTTTCCGTCAAATTCTGACTCTTTAGCGCTTCTGCCGTCTGGCGACCAACCGCCGCCACGTCTTTGGCCTTTGCCATAACTCCCCGAAGAGGCAAAAGCATAATGCCGACAACCGCTACCAAAGCCAAAACAACACCCAGCGGGATCAGGACAAATTTAATCTGGAATTTTTTTTTCATGGGGAGAGGCATCGAATCGGGTGTCGTATCAACGGTAATTTTTTTAAGTTCGTCTACCATGGAATAATTGTCGGGTTTGTCGGTAAAAATGTCAACCCCGACAAGAAAAAAATGACGCCTACACCGCGCCTTTGCCCGAAATCATCGCCCACGGGCTCTTGAGTAATATATACAGATCCAGGAATAACGACCGTTTCAGCACATAATCCGCGTCAAGCTTGATCCTTTTGTCGAAATTCACTTCGCTTCGCCCCGATACCTGCCAATATCCGGTGATGCCGGGCCGGGCCGACAACACGATCTGAACCAATTCCTTGGTGTGCGGATATTTGCGCTGTTGCTCCACCAGCTCATCGGCGTAATACGGCCGCGGACCCACCAGACTCATGTCCCCCTTGAGTACGTTGAGAAACTGGGGTATCTCATCGAGGGAATGTTTCCTTATAAACCTACCGACGGCGGTCACCCGAGGATCCACGCGCAGTTTGTAGCTATTGCGTTTGTATTCCTGATACAACTTCTTGAGTTTGGGGTCCGTACGCAGCTTGATATGCGCGTTTACGATCATCGACCGGAACTTAAAGAGTTTAAACGGCCGACCGTCCTTGCCTACCCGCGACGGGGTATCGGCAAATATTGGCCCCGGACTATCGAGCACTATAGCAAGTGCCACCACCACGCTGACCGGGAAAAAAATAATCGCAAGCACCAAGCTTCCGGAAATATCGATAATCCGCTTGAGAATTGTATACATTTAAGTGAGATGGTCGTTTTCTGTTCCCTGCATGGACTCCACAAGTTTTTTCACTTTGGGAACCGACTTTTTCCGGCACACGAGCAGTACGTCATCGGTATTGACCACCAATACGTCCTCCATGTCTATCGTGACCACCAATTGCTTGTTATTATAGTTATATACCAGACTATCTGACGTATCGGTAAGCATCACTTTTCCCTGGGCGACGTTTTTTTCCTTCGATTCTTCCAACGCTTCTTTGAGAGCTTCCCATGCTCCTATGTCGCTCCAATCGATATTGTCAGACACCACGAGCGCATCCTTGGCATCTAGTTTTTCCAGTATCGCGTTATCGAAACTGATTTTTTCCAGCGTCGGATATATCTCGTCCAACACATCATGAAACGAAGGAGTCTTCCAGGCCTCGGCAATTTTGGATATGCTTTTGGCAAGGTTTGGGGCAAATGCTTCGTATTGCTTCCACAAAAACGCAGGAGTCGCCACAAAGTACCCCAAATTCCACGCATGGTGACCGCTGGTAAAATATTTTTTGGCGGTATCGGCGTCCGGCCGATACTGGAAATCCTTAAACGCGTGAAACGAAATTCCCTCCACGTTTTTTAGTTCCTCGCCATAGGAAATCCAACCTAAATTTTCACTCGCGAATCGGGGTTTTTGGGAAACGAATACGATTTTGTCGGGATCTTTTTTGACGATGTCTCCTGCTACCCGAAGAATTTTCCGAAACAATTCCTGTTTACGCACCAAATGATCGCTCCACAAAATCACCATTGGTTCATCCGGTGTTTCTTTCGCAAGAAGCGCCGTCATAAGGCCTACGGCAGGGCCGACGTCACGTACCTGAGGCTCGCCGATCACATGCCGGGGAGGCAGGTGTTCCAATTGGCCCTCCACGAGAGGCAGATATTGCTTACCGGTCGAAATGTAGATATCGTTCCAGGAAAAATCCGGCAACAACCGTTCTGCGGCCAGCTGGAGCGTCGATTTGTCTCCGATAATTTTTTCAAACTGCTTGGGCGACTTTTTTCGGGACAGTGGCCATAATCGGGTCCCGACTCCCCCTGCGAAAATTATTGCTTTCATAATGAATGTTGTTTCTTATACAGCGAATTTACTAACGCATGTATACGATTTCGAAACTGCCGCTCTCCCAAATGTCTCACTTGGTTACGACACGAACGGGCGGAAAACTCACGTGTCCCAAATACGGTTACCGCTTCGATCAATGACTCCGGTGTCTGCTCATCGAATAACACACCGGATACGTTTTCCTTCACAATTTCGGCAACCCCACTTTGACGGTATGCGATCACCGGAATCCCGACTGCCTGCGCTTCAGCAGGAGCCAGTCCGAAGTCTTCATCCGCCGCATACACAAATGCACGACATCCCTCATAATATCGAACCAGCTCAGAATCTGTCAAATAACGATCTATAAACCGTATGGTCGGACCGGCTAACGAACGCAACTCCCGTTTCTGACGACCGTCTCCGATGATGACAAGCGGAAGACGCAGGTGATTAAAGGCCTTGATGACAATATCGAGCCGTTTATAACTGACGAGCCGCGATACCGTCAGGAAATATTGACCTTTTTTTTGAGGTCCCGTTTTGAGGGATGTTTGAAAAACCTCCGGGCTGACGGGCGGATAAATCACGTCATGTACTTCCCGATGATAATAGGTTTCTATACGGCTTTTGACCCGGCTGGAGATCGCAATATAGTAGTCTGGCCGGCTCGCCGCGACGATGTCCCACTGTCGCAGCGTGGGAGCAAGCATCTCCAGCCCCATGGCAGCCATACTACTGAACATGCCAAATCCAGGCTGACTCATGTACTGCTCAAATCCGCTCCATAAGTACCTGGTCGGGGTAAGACAGTAACAAATATGAAGCGTACCTGGTTTTGTGATGACGTTTTTGGCTTCAGCACTGGTTACCGACACTACCACGTCGTATTCGTCAAACGTAAATGACTCGAACGCGATCGGCGTCAGGCCCAATAGCGATTCATGCGCGTGTGTGGCAAACGGAATACGCTGCAAAAACGAAGGTTTCACCGCAAATACATCGGCCCATGAGGCCCGTTTCTTATCATAAACCGCAGTAAAAAGCGGAGCCGACGGCCAGATTTTATGCAATGCGAGCAGTACGCGCTCAGCACCTCCCCACTTGTTTACCCGGTCATATACGAGCGCAACGTTCATAAAGTGATAATGTTTCCTGTGCCATACGCATCCATGAATAAGCATCGAAACCTATCCGGGCACGGCTCTTTACTTGACTCTTGTTCGTTCTCGTATCTCCAACACTTGCTAGAGCCGATGCGATACTGTCCGGATTTTTCGGATCAACGTATTGTACACGATCACCCAAAATTTCATGAAATACCCCAATATCGGAAACGATAACCGGGCACCCCAACGAAAGCGCTTCCAGTGCGGGCAACCCAAAGCCCTCCATGAGCGAGGGAAAAACAAACGCGACCGCATGAGTATAAAGACTCGTAAGCTCCCTGTCGTTTGCCGAACCGAAAAAGACGACGGATGATTCGAGATGCAACTCGTGTACGCGCGCCTTTAGGGCCCGGTAAAAAAAATCTTCCCCTCCGACGAGTACGAGTTTGGGCGTCGGTTTATGTTCCCGGCGTTTGACATACAGCACATACGCGCGTAGCAACGTTTCAACATTTTTGTGCGGGTAGGCATTCCCCACGTAAAGAAAATACGGTTCCGGCTCAATACGTTTGACAGGACGTTCTTGCGTGTCCGAAATACGTGAATCGACTCCTTCGTACGTCACGATAATTTTTTCTGACGGGACATGAAAGTGATCCATAATCTCCTGCTTCGTAGACTGGGAAACGGCGATGACGCCAGCCGCTCGCCTTAGCCCCACCCAAAGCTCTATCCAATATCCCAGCCTCTTGAGAACATAAAGCGGCAATGGCAATGTGGTTGCTTTGCCGGTCGCAAAATGCAGGATCGTCAGATCGTGAATCGTGAGTATCATCCTCCCCCCGTAAAAAATCGGCGGGTTATGATAGGGAATATGCACAAGATCGAGGTGATGTGAACGGAATAACCTTGGCATGACAAACTGCTCCGACACCGTATGCCAATGCACCATGGCCTTAACTTTGCTCCAACGCGAATTCGGAAGCGAAAATCCCGCGAAACCCTTTGGCGGCAAAAAGACGACATAATTGTTTGTCGCATCAAGGACGCTGAGTTCATTAATAAGATTACGGATATACCGTCCCACCCCGGTTTCGTCGATAAGTCTTGCGTCAATTCCTATGTTCATACGGTTATATTCCAAATTTTTCAAGCATAAAAATCCGCGTTTTGTAGACTGTGTCAACCAAAAATGTGAGGATCGGACCGTACTTTTTGGCGTAGTTTTTCGTGTAAAAGAGCCAATTGTATCTGTGAAAATAGATTTCTGTGGTAACGCGACGTTTATGCAATATGTTTGCGCGTCCGCTTTGCTTTTTTTTGTGAAGTATGGTGACGGTTGGGTTAAACCATATACTCCAACCACGATTGCGTATCCTGTACGCCCAGTCGATATCCTCACCGTACATAAAATATTCCTCATCCAGTAAACCAACCTCACGTATTACTTCACGCCGGACGAGAAAAAACGCTCCGACGATACAGTCTACCTCGTGTATACGGGACACATCTTTGTACCCCTGATGATATTCTCCGAAAAGTCGAGTCCGGGGAAACAATTTTTCCAACTTCAGCAAGTACGTAAAAGATACCCACGGTGTTGGAAATCCTCGGTGACAAGCCGGATCCATAGTGCCGTCCGGAAGCAACAGTTTGCAGGTCGCTGCCCCCGCTTTAGGATGCTCGTCCATAAACGCGATCATCGTACGTATCGTATCGGGAGGCGTTTCCGTATCGGTATTGAGAAGCAATATGTATCTGCCTTTTGCGCGTTTGATTCCGGGATTATTTCCGGCGGCAAACCCGAAATTTTTGCCGTTCTGTATAAAGATAACACCCGGAAATTCCTTCTTTATCATGTCCGCGCTGTTGTCTGTCGACCCATTATCGGCAACGATCACTTCCATGGTATACGGGCCCAGTTCGGACTGAAGCAGGGTTACAAGACACACGCGTGTAAGATCTCTGGTGTTGTAATTTAATATAACGACGGACAGATCGGGATTATTTTTTGGCATATGCTTCTTTCCAGACACCCTCTAGCGCCTTGGCAATATGGTCCCAACTATACTGCTGTATCACGCGTGCACGCGCTTTCGCAGTCACCTCAAGCGTGAGTTTCGTATTATCCCACACAGCGCCAACCTGCGCGATAAATTCTTCCGGAGTCTCTGCCTCAAAATAATGAATGCCGGCAGTTACTTCCAGTCCGCTCATCCCCTGAGGGGTCGTCACAACTGGGACACCGCTTGCCATGGCCTCCAGCATTTTGAACTTCGTCCCTCCCGAAATCGCATGAGGGGCTACCAGCACGTCAGACTCTGCATATACCTCGGCAATATTTTCCACGTGTTCCCGCGCCTCACCCCCTGACACCCGCACCCGGGCAGAAAGACGTTTGGGTATATCGCGGCCGACGACAAGAAGTTTCGATTGCGGAAACCGCGCCCTGATACCCGGCCAGATATTACTGACCAGCACTTCTGCCGCTTGCCGGTTGGGGAGCCAGCGGAAATTGCCCGTAAACAACACGACGGGACTCACGTTTTTCTGTACCTTCCGGTACGGAAAGGAAGTACCGTCTACACCGTTTGGAACCACCGTGACGGGATGACTCAGATACTCCTCCATGACCGCAGCGTCTTCTTTCGACACAGCCGTGAGTTTGTCTGCAGCTCTCCATGCTGTGTGTTCCCATTTTTTCAGTTTGTCTACATCGCGGGCAAGCAGCTGATGTACCAAATATCCGGAATACAGATCCGCATACGCACCGTATACGTCGTACTCTATATTATGCTCGGATATGACGAGCGGCGTGTTAATTGTCGGGAGTGCCGGCAGCACATAAAACGGCTCGATATGGACAACGTCAAACGGGCCGCCTTTTAGAAGATCGCTTATGAGCTGCCTCATTTCCGTATTGTCGTATGTAGCCAATAGCCACGGATACTTCCCCGTCAGTGCAGCCCATATGTATGTAGGCAGCCATGCCCTGCCGCGCATAACCACTTCCACGTTCCGGCAAAACGAAAGATTTTTTTTGTACTCACGCTCGCTTGTGTCACGGATAAAAGAAACGAGCGTAATTTCATGACGCACGCTTAGTGCTTTGAGCAAGTTATACATCCGGATTTGTCCGCCCGAGTACAGCGGCCACGGCATTACTGCGGAAACGAATAATATTTTCATGGAGCTTTGTGTGTGGTAAGGTCTATAATGGCGAATTTTTCGTTTCGCACAAGAACCGTATAAGTTTTGGCGAGCGTCATGGTTTCCCAGTCGTCATCCGTAGGCGACACCGTGACATAATGCGTGGCTCCCATTTTGAGCTTTTGGTCTATATCAAATCCGAGCGGCCACCCCTGGCGTTTGGTTTGATAAAGAAATGTCGTATCGCCGTTGTAGGGGGCGATCACTTTCGCATCTTTCGGCAGCAGGTTGTCTGCCATAATTCCTGCCTCTATAATTTCCGGCCGGTTAATCCAGTAATACGTCCGCATGGTGTACCACGAAAACGCAAGCGTGAATAGACAGCTGACGATAAGCACGCCGTAGCGGGCAACAGAGGAAAACGTTTTTTCGGCGATAAGAAATGCTATTCCGCGCGCGACATATATGCTTATAACCGGCAACAGCAGTATCTGGTAATAATCATGCTGCACGTTGCCCGCTGCAAAAACCGTAACATACAACAGTCCGCCTGAAGCCATAATGGGAAACAGCCAGCCCTCCTTTTTGCCCGGGCGCACCAGGAATCCCAAAGCAAGCGGCACGATGCCCCAGTATCCCAATATGAGTTCTGCCAACCGTTTGGCGAAAATCCACTGGAACCATGCGCCTTTGAACCGGATGTTCCCCTTGTTGAGCAGCCAGTCAAACACGGGAATCCCCTCGGGATACTGCAGTATCCATACCCGCCAGCCATAAAACGGCAGCAGGCAGATAAGCGCATATAAAGCAAGACGGATCAATGAGGCAACGGACAGTTTATGCCGCATCAGGATAACATACGGCACCGGCAGCAGCAGAAAACCAGCCGTGGGCTTTACGAGTATTGCTATGGCTCCCGCGACAGCCGAAGCTACTATACCCCACATACTGCTTTTTGTACTACTCATCGCCGTAAAACTCAGGTAGATACTCAGCATCGCCCAAAACACTGCAAATGTCTCGGGTAGTATCGAGCGGCCATAAAACACGCTGTACGGAAGTATGGCATAAACCAGGCCGGCCATAACGGCTGTAAGCGGTGTCCCAATCTCAAAAAGGAGCAGCATGATAAGTACGGCAGTTCCTGCAGCCGCAAAAATAGTGACAAGGCGGAGCCATATGTCGACGGAAATAGCGGGAAATTGCCGTGCTGCGGCGGCTGCTACCCCCTGATACAGCGGAAATTCCACCATGCGCCAGCCATTGGGATTGTCCTTGCCCGACTGGATATTGGACAGATCCTGGTACCGTGGATGCAGTAAATCTATATTACTTGCCGCATACATCTGCGCGACGGACGCCGTATCTGTCTGACGGAAACTGTGCCAGTCGGCAACAGGCGCGGTCACACGGTAGAGCCTGAGAGCAATCGTCAGAAGACCCACAAGAACAATAAATATCCAGTACCGTTTTTTCATGGCAATGTAGACGGCTCCTTTTTCACTTCCTTCAGGTTCCCTTGTTCGTCAAACACGAAAATCTTCTGTGTATTGGAATCCGGTGTTACCATATTGAGCGGCTCATCGACACTGCTCCACGAATACAGCCTGGCGTCGGGATTGCGGAAAATAAACCATAACGCATCCGACAATCCGACCGGGAATACCCACACGTCGCGGTACCGGATCGGCACCGAAACGAAATGGAACTGCATCGGCATTGATGCCCATTCGTCCTGATAATGACTTTCCATGGAAACGAAAAACCTCTGCACTTTCTCTCCTGCTTCAAACCAGTCGCGGTGCAGCTGCTGAATGCTGGTAATCTGCACCATAAAAAATAGCGATATGAAAAGGGCCACAACCCCCAGAGCAGCGTCTTTCCCGCTTTGTATGGTCAGGGTGTATATTTTTTCCAGGCCGAATACCAACAGGTATACAAGACCCGCTGAAGCGAGGTACCCGTACCGGGGAGAAATATTTCCGAGCCCCAAAAACGGTAACAGAGCGATCAGGAAAAATCCTGATGAAAACAGCAAGATCGTACGGTCACGCGGGGTCATGAACTGCCTGATTTTGGGTGCAATCCACACAAAAACTGCAGCAATAACGATACCGATAGCCGCAGTCAGAAGTACGTGCGTACGCATGTTTGCCCGCACGATCTGATACAACGGAGCGCCGAACGAACCGGTTAACCCTAGTAATACGTAGCCGAACGCATTGCCTATGCTGTTTAACGGAAACTTCAGGAAATTGTAACTATAATCCCCGTTTAACCAATGGCTGCCGGATATAAAACGGAACACCGCATACACAGGTACGGGCAGCGCCAATAGCCAGTGTTCTATACGCATCATGAACGTGCCGCGCGAAAAACGCGTCCCCGCAATTGTCCACTCATACAAAAGATACAGAAGCGGGGTAACGACACCCAATTCATGAAACGTCATGGCAATCATAGAAGATACGGCTGCAAACCAGACAAACCGCACTTTTTTCTTCTCGCTCCAGGTAATATAGAAAAGCAAGCTTGTCAGCATGAATGCGGATGCAAACAAGAATCCGCTGGCCGACACCCAAAATATCGCCTCCGAAAATCCGGAGAGTCCCGCAAACAGAAATGCGCTTATGGCAGCATGCAGTTTGCGCCGGAATACTTTTATCCCGACCAAATACACGAGTACACTGACAATATAATGAAGTGTCAGTGATACGGCGTGATATGCAGCCTGGTTGAGCCATGCAAACTGATACATCACTAAGAAATACAGCTTGGCTCCCGGCCGGTAAAAGAAGCCCTGAGCGTCTGTAAAGTATCCTGCGATCTGCGAAAGAGTCGGCATACAGCGCTCCGAAATGGCCGCAGCGACATTGCCGCAGTCAGCTGCCCAACGAAACCAGGTGAAGTCGTCTCCGACGAAATAATTGCGTGTCATCTGCGAAAAAAGCAGCACGACGACGACAAGAAGATATATCGCGACGGCATAGGAAGACATCGCCATCCGTTTCACTTCGGAAAAGAACGTAAGCGGAATCCTAACGTACATCGATACCGTTCCCATAACGATGCCGGTTAACAGCCATAAGACAAACGCTACTTTTGACGCTTCGAATACGTCGATAAATACCGCGTTAACGGCAAGCCCTGCTACCCCTGCCGCATACCCAAGTACGAAACTGCGGACTACGGGAGAATGAATTTTGCCCCATGCGCGCACGATGTACACGCCGACGATCAAAAATATCGCGATAAAGGAAATGAATCCGAGTGTCCCTACTTCTGCCAGCATCCGAAGATAACTGTTATCGACGGCCAGACTCACGGATCCGTAGCCGCTGCCTAGCAGGACATTTCTTTTAAAAGCCAAGAGCGCATTCGGCCATTCACCCTGGAACCGCGTAGTGAACGACAGATCGTAGGCAAACGCTTTTTTCATGAGATACTGCCCGTTTATGACATACACATCGGCAGACGAGGTCGCCTGTTTGAGGGGAGGCTCGTAGTAAAAATTTCCTAACCGCTTCACGACCGGAGAAAGTGTCAGGTTGATATACCCGGTACCGCTGGGCAAATCCTCACCCGTAGGGGCCGCAGGTTCGGTGAGTAACACCGCAGACGTCGGCAATTGTGCAAACGGCACGACAAACGATGCGGTCGGGCTTGCTTTGGTCGCGAGATCCCCGATAGTCAGGTAAAACCTTTGCCACACGCGCTTGTCGGCAAAATACGTATTGGGTACTTCTTTGACATGACCGATCGGATACCCGGTTTTTGCATCGACGATGATATCGATCGGTTTGATCGTACTGCCAAATCTGGCCATAAGCTGAGGCGAAAGAATCAGAAACGCGATACCCCCGACAATCGAGAGCGGCAGAAGCACCATAACTGTTTTCCTGCTTTGGAAAAACAGCACTGCAGCAAACGACAACAGCAGCGCAAAAAACGAAATTCTCGACACCGTAAAGAACAACACGACGACACCAAGAAGAACGACTACACCGAGTGCAATCCTGAGAAACCAGTTCCGGTATCCGAATATAAGGCTTGCGATAATCGGCAGGACCAACACGTAATAGGCAGCCAGATCATAGTGTCCGGCAAACGTGGAGGATATGCGGGACAGTGCCGAAAGCGTGAGCGGCACGCCTTTGGCAAACTCTTCGTTCATCGTAAGATACGCCGGCAACCCCAGATATTTCTGACCCAGTCCATAAAGACTGATAAGCAGTGTCGTCCCTACAACCGTTACGATCACCGGGGTCACTCCCGTACGCTCTTTCATCGCGGCAAACGCGATGAAAAATACACTCATGTACTCGACTCTGCGCAAAAAACTGAGCAACGCGACGTTTGCAAATACTCCTGATATCGAAGGGAAAATAAGCAGCATACCGTGGATAGTCGCAACTGCTCCGACAAGCCAAAACAGAAGAAACGGCAGGGTAAGCGGCGTTTTGAACGATACTTTGTTCCGGATAAAAAGGATAACCCAGGCAAGCAAGACAAACAGCACAAGAAAATCCTCAACCCGGATATATACCCAGGTATTTTTGATATCCAGAAGAGGGAGCTTGGGGTACAACGGGATAAACGCGAGCAATACAAGCGTCACAAAACGCAACCCGTGATCATTACACCATTTTATAAGCTTCTGCATATGTTTCCTTGAGCGTTTCTTTGCCCAATAGCGCTCCGATCGTCCAGGCTATCACTGCCTTAGTACGAAGCATAAAGCGCACCGTTGCCAGGCTCAACCTCGACCCGTGCTTCGTGTATAAGTATATAAATCCCCGATAGATATTGAGAACCGGACCCTTGCGCTTGTTTGTTGAACTGGCTGCACCTAAGTGTACGATATGGCTTCGCGGATAGAAATAGGTGGGATACCCCTTGTTCCTGGCCCGCATCAGGAGATCTATTTCCTCCATATACATGAATATCTTTTCATCAAACAGCAAATCCTGCAAAAAAAGCTTTTTGGGTGCCAGTATGCACGCGCCCGATACCCAATCGACTTTCCTCGCTTTATTGGGTGACCAGCGGGTAAGACCCAGGACGTCGCCTTTGAGAAACAGCGCGGCAAATACGACCGGCAGCGAAAAAAACGGCCCGCATGAGCTCTGAGCACTCCGATCTGGATTGAGGAGTTTGGGTCCGATAAATGCGTTGGGATGCTGACGGCCGAACGATACGAGCTTGCCGATTGCGTTGTTTAGGGTGACCGTATCGGAATTAAGGAGAAGGATGTATTCACCGCTTGCCGCTCTGATTCCCTGGTTATTACCTTTGCCAAACCCGACATTTTCGTCATTGAATATGCGTTTCACATCCGGAAACCTTTTTTTGAGCATCTCGCGTGTGCCGTCGGTCGAGACATTGTCAACCAAGATAATCTCGTAGCTAAGTTTCGACTCTTTGAGACTTCGGCTGGCGGAGGAGATACAGTCTTCGGTGAGCTTCCTGGTATTGAAACTGACGATAATAATGGACAAATCTATGGCCATATTGGCATTGTGGGGTAGCAATTACTGGAATAGCCGTGCAAATTTAAGGCTGTATTTCAGATTTTTGCTCCGTTCCCGAATAAATTTGGCAGGTACGCCGCCTACTACCGCGTAGGGGGCTACGTCTCGGGTAACGACGGCCCCCGATGCTATTACGGCACCCTTTCCGATCGTCACCCCGGGAAGTATCGTGACCCGCGACCCAATGACCACATAGTCCTCAATCGTGACAGGCGCTCCTATTTCGGCAAATTCAGGAGAGTCGATATCGTGTTCCATAGTATAAATCCTTGCCTCTCCCGCGATAGATACGTTGTTACCAATCGTAAGCGGCCTTTGCCCTTTACCGGATAACTGCGTGAGATAGCTATGCAATTTGCCCTCGCCTTTTGGGGTCGCGCGCTTGTATCTGCCGTCCAAAAACGCGTCGTTGCCGATAATCGTGTTGTGACCGATGCGTACTCCCGAAGGATTATTAAACTGTGCACGCCAGTGAATACTGGAATCTCTTCCTATGCGCACCGCAAATATGTACCGATAGAGAAACAACCGGATAGTATGACTCGGAATAAGTCCCGTCATGGTACAAAGATAAACCCAATAATCGATAAAAAATCTCACGCTGATCCTTTCTTGCCGACCTGGGTCAACACCGCCATAACTTTTTCTGCTGCTTTGTCCCAGGTGAACTCCTTCACCCGCGACTTACCCAGTTCCACCCGTGATTGGCGTATCTTGCCGGTTTCTGATAATGCCTCGGACAGGCCGTTAGTTATACTGGAAACATTCTCAGGGTCCACGTAAATACCCGCGTCCCCTGCTATTTCCGGAAGGCTCGAAGTCGAACTTACCACCACCGGTACCCCATGACTCATCGCTTCCAAAACCGGAAGCCCGAATCCCTCATAGAGGCTCGGCAACGCAAAACATGCAGCTCCTTTGTATAACCCCGGTAACGTATTGTCGGGTACGTAATCGAGAAAATGCACGCGGTCTTTGATGCCGAACGTTTGGGGGGATGCGAGAATATCATCGTAAAGCCATCCTTTTTTGCCGACGATAACAAGCGAGATATCTTTATCTTTAAGCCCGCTGACCGCTTCGATGAGCCGGACAAAGTTTTTACGCGGCTGAAGGGTTCCTACGGAGAGGATGTAGCGTTTTGGCAAGGAAGGCGATGAATCAGTACGCTTTGCGTGCATAGCATCTCGAGAGACGCTATCCGGTAACGCCGGATAGGCAACCACGACGTTCGGTTCCGGAACATGGTATGCCTCAATTATAGCACGTTTAGAAAACTCGCTTATGGTTATAATTTTCGCGGCCCGACGCACCGAATACGCAGTCCAATGAACTAATTTATACAGATCCTGAGGCCGAAATAGCTCGGGATATTTTAGGTAGGAGACGTCCATAATTGCCATAACCTTGGGAATTCGAGTAAATCGGGGGACATAATGCGTCGGCGAAAATACGACGTCGGCCGCGGGTCTGTCCCGGGTAAGCGCGAGGGGAAAACCTGCAAATGTCCAAAGCTGCCGGGGGCGCACGGCGCGATACCGAAACGATGCCGACTCACTCGGCATATGTACCGCGACATGGCCCGGCACATATACCCGCACTTCATCAAACATTGCTCGTTGCGTTGCCTGAAGTTTAGCTATACGGTCAATAAGCTCAAAGGCATACCGCCCGATTCCGACCCGAACTACTGTATTTGCTTCATACCCGTCGATTGCCAGTATCATGCATCCTCCAATCCCGGATACACGACCGTCAGTTTACTTTGTGAAATGCCTAAGAGTTCCTGTGCATCGTGCCTGGTCGCTTCGGAGTCGCAAAAAAACACCGAGCATGCTTTGGCAGCCCGGGTAAGTCTGCGGGTCTGGGTCGCCACTATATTAGCTGCAACCCTGCCTCGGGCAACGTCCAGCACCGCCTGATTGTGCGATTCCTCGGGAAACCGTAGC
The DNA here is from genome assembly GCA_964573695.1 of uncultured Gammaproteobacteria bacterium. Lineage (GTDB taxonomy): Bacteria > Patescibacteriota > Microgenomatia > UBA10105 > UBA927 > UBA927. Next base: position 170,909 of record CAZNKB010000002.1, read on the forward strand.
ACACTCAGGTCATGTATGGTCGTCACCCCGACCGCAGAAATAAGCGGCGGGTGCGTCCAGTCACTGCTCCAAAAAATATCCAAACTCCCCGTAAACCACTCCACCGGAACAATATGCATCCGATTCCATAACCAATCCAGTATCGTGGGAGGGATAGCAACCGACACCAGTCGGAGATTTGCCTGTGTATCCCGAAACCTATGGAAAAATTCCGAAAAAACGTGGCGCTTACGAAGTGACGCCCCAAACAGCACATACTCATGTTGCGGATACTTTCGGATCAGCGTGGTAACCAGTTGACGGACATACGTGGCAACTCCTGTCCCCTCATGCGCTATCTGGCTGATATCTATGCCGATTCTCATAATAATTTGCAATCCCGCAAAGCGGGAGTACTATCCTTTCGACGTGTTTGCGCCTGACAGGTACCCCTCCGGGTGCGTTTTGTGCCAACGCATCGCGGATTCTACGATAGAGCGGATATCCGAGTGCTTTGGCTTCCAGCCGAATTCTTTGGTAATTTTGGTAGGATCCGATACAAGGATAGCCGCATCCCCTGCCCGGCGGGCCGTTTCCCGAACGGGAAACGCATTTCCGGCGACAGCTTTGACCACCTCTACTACCTCGCGTACGCTGACCCCTAGGCCGGTACCGACGTTGTATACGTCGGTTTTGTGCCCCGAAAAAAGCGCTTCGAGCCCAACAACATGCGCCTCGCACAAATCCTCAACATGGATATAATCACGAAGGGCCGACCCGTCGGGGGTCTCGTAATCCGTGCCATACATCAGAAATTCTTTGCGTTTCCCCAGTGCGGTGGCACATGCAAGCGGGATCAGATGAGATTCCGGCAAGTGCATCTCACCATGCGCACCGTCAAGCGACGCCCCCGCGGCGTTGAAATACCGAAATGATATGCTCGTAATCCCCGATGAACGATCATACACTCGAAGGAGTTCTTCAAACGCCCACTTAGATAATCCGTACGGGGAAACGGGGTTTTTGGGATGGTTTTCTGCGATAAGGGGAGTTTCGGGATTGCCGTAGACGGCTGCGGTGGAGGAAAAAATGACATGTTTGACGTGAGCCTCGCGCATACCCTCAAGAAGTGTAATAGGCGCTATCACGTTGTTATGCATGTACCGGATAGGAAGCCTTACGGACTCCTCAACCTGGATATAGCCTGCGAAATGAAGTACTCCGTCGATTTTATAGTCGCTCAGTACCTTTTTGACAAGCGCCGCATCACCGACATTTCCCTCAACGACAGGGATTCCCGTGGGGAGTGATTCTTTGTGTCCAAATTCGAACGTATCCAGCACTATGGGCTCGTATCCGCGGCTAACGAGCATACGGCTCATGTGGCTGCCGATATACCCGGCGCCCCCGGTAACCAAAATCTTCATGACCTTTATTGTACCCGATGAGGCCGCAAAGTTGAAATGATGATAAACGTCACAAAAAACGCCGCAGCATACCATGTGAGACGTTCAGCGGTAAAAAACGTCCAGGTCGCAAACAATGGGATAGCCAGTGCGAGGCACCCCAAACCGGCGACAACCAACAAACGCGGCTTGCGGATAGCCAACAGCAGCGTGAAAGTAAGAAAAAATACTATATCCTGAGGCTTCATTTCATTACAGCGCCTTGTAATAGGCGATCGTTTGTTTGAGTCCCTGATCAACCGTCACCCTGGGCTCCCAGCCTAACAACTTTTTGGCTTTGGCAATATCAGGCTTTCTTTGCATAGGATCATCGGGAGGCAAATCCGTGTGCACTATGTCCGAAGAGGATTTCATCATCGTTTTTACCTTGTTTGCCAAATCGATCATCGTATATTCCTCGGGATTACCGATATTGACGACTTCGCCTTTGGTTGACTCTTTTTCCATGAGGCGTATGAGTCCTTCGACCATATCACTCACGAAACAAAACGACCGTGTCTGTTTGCCGTCTCCGTACACGGTAATCGGTTTATTCTGAAGCACCTGATTTACGAAATTGGATATCACCCGTCCGTCGGTCGGTCTCATCCTGGGGCCATATGTATTAAATATCCGGGCAATCCTAGCGTCGACGCCAAAATTTCTCACGTAGAGCATGGTCATCATCTCACCAAAACGTTTGGATTCATCGTAGCACGCACGTACGCCATTGGGGTTTACATTCCCCCAGTACGTTTCCTTCTGCGGATGCTCCTTAGGGTCCCCATACACCTCGGAGGTGGAGGTAAAAAGAAACTTAGCATTGTGTGCTTTCGCAACTTTGAGAAGCGCTCTTGTGCCGACAGTGTTTACGAGCGCCGTTTCTTCCGGGTACTTCTGGTAGTCCGGCACCGACGCTGGCGAGGCAAGGTGATAAATGTAGCTAATGGGCCCCAACACCGGCAATTCATTGATGACGTCGTATTTGATAAACGTAAAATCGGGATGCTTGTTGGCCTCGCGGAGATTCGATTCGCTTCCGGTAATCAGATTGTCGAGTGCAAATACTTTGTAGCCTTTTTGAAGCAGGGCATCGACGAGATTACTGCCGATAAATCCGGCCCCTCCTGTCACCACAACATTGGCTTTTGTCATAACGTAATTGTATCACAGCCACGGATTACGGTTGAGAAAAACCCAACCCAGTAAGCTGCTTCCACTGACTCTCAGTAAGCGCATCGAACAACTCGGCAGTGATATACAGGCAACCCGGCTTTCCCATGCTCGTCAGCTGTACGTATTTATGTAAAACCTCCCTGGACAAGCTATTGCCAGACGACTGTAGAGCAGGACAGCTGTAATACATATCCGGGGGTGTCTCCCGAAACATTGTGGTTCTCATTGTCTGATATTTCAGGATCGAGCTTTCTGTAGGAATATAGAGACTCAATGGATATGAGGAATCGCGGCGGGATTCCCAGTAGATAATATCGTCCCACACGTCCAAAAAAAGCGTATGTTTTGGAGTCGAAACGATCTGTATTGCCTGGGAATAGTGGGAATATTTGGCGTATTGGCTTTCGAATTCGCTCTGGGTATTTATGCGTTCCCATATAAACGACTGCGGTGATGCTGCCGCCCAACAGGAAAAAAGAACAAACAACCCAAGCAGCAAATTTCGAATCCTCTTATCATGCAATGAAGTGACAACGCTTACGGCTACCGCGACAAAAAGTGCGTACCAGGGGAGCATATGAAACGCTTCATAAAACATGGTTCCCGGCGGCACGGTACGGATACCAGCAAGCGCCAGAATTCCGAAAAGTACAGCACCAGAAGCATATTTTTTGGTTTCTTTGAGCCAGATAGCCAGTCCGACCCAAAAAAATGCCGACACGCCGACTTCTATCACCCGTACATAGCTCGAGCTTCCCCGAAAAAATATCAACAACGGGTAAAATACCGAGCGGACAACCGATCGGACGAGTTCATCTGTCCCGCCTACACTCGCCGCAGGAATATTTGCCATGAAAACCTGTTCGACATATTCCCTAAACGGAAAAAGGATGAACGGGATAAGCACCAGCATACCAAAAAGCAGCGCCGCCCTTTTCATAGCCGGATGATTTCTTTCACGCCAAAAAAGCATTCCCCCGAGCGCTAGGGCCACCGGCACGTATGGCTCCCTGGTCCAAAGGACAACGCATGTGAACACACTCGCGAGATAGACATCGATTCGTGATAACTTTTTGGATTCAAACGACTCCCAAAATAAACCAAACAGGTAAACAAGCGGGTATATGATAAACGCTTCGCCGATAAACTGATACCCGTACATGTAGTATTTCGTACTCTCATACAAGAGCAAAAATAAAACTCCCCGCACACGGAACCGCCAAAGCAATAATACTCCCACACCTAGCGAATAGGCGATCATAAACAGCCGGTGATACAACACAAGATGATAGATGTCTTTGGGTTGTGTCGCCCACTGTATGGCAGCGCTTACGAAGGCTAAAATGGGCTGGTGGTTGAAAAATATTCCGCCGTAGAGCGATTTACCCAACAGGAGAAAATACCCTGCCGTGTAGTTGATGCACTCATCTCCGCATCCGAACACGCCAACACGCTGGTACAGACGAAATGCGACTACCGAAAACACTATGACAAAAAGGCAAACGAGGAACAAAAAAACTAGGGGAATTTTTCTTACTTTTGTGTTGACTTTTGCCATTGTCTCAAAATAAATACCTAAACATTAGTAAAGAATCATCTAGCGAGTAAGAATCGGCAACAGCGCCTGGTACATTTTATCCGCAAGCTTGTCCTGGCTTTCTGGCGAAGGGTGCACCACATCCTGAAAATCGGAGTAATCCAGCCAGGCGTACGGATCGATATATGCAATATTCCGTGCTTGTGCCTCACGGCGTATGACATTACTGTATGAACGGACTTCCTGCTCGGCAAAATCCTTCCTCCGCAGTAATCCCACGGCGATGATGCGCGTAGCGGGACTTTCTTCCTGTATCCGTGACAGCAACGCTGCATAATTCGAACGGAAAACATCAAGCGGAACCGTATGGGCCAGATCGTTAGTACCCATAAATATGATCGCGATATCCGGCTTGAATACGCTTATGTCGGTACTGACCCGGAGCACTCCCGAATCCCATCCCGCCGCCTGAGAAACGGACGAACCGAATATCCCTGCATTATGCACTCTGTACCCTAATTGCCCGGCAAGCTGATACGAATAATTTTTCGGTCCGAATGAAGACGTGAGTGAATCTCCCAAAATAGCCATGACCGGTTTTTCCTGCGATTCCGGGGGCATCACGATACTCCCCGTATCTGCCGACAATCTCCTGATGCGCACGTCACACGGTACCATCGCACTGCTGCAGATTACGCGCGCTGTTACAGGCACCGGTTCTTTGGACTGCACCGGGATATCAAGATGCTTGGCACTAAACGGAGACGCAAGTGTATACACAACGTCCCCGACGTATAGCTCCAGCATCTGTTCATCCGGCACGGTATTTATGCCGTCTGCCTCAACGTGCAGTACTGTTGCATTCTTCAGCCTAAACGACACTTCGCTTCCCCCGAACCGGGAACCCACGATGTGCTCTCCTGTTACCGGATGCGTAAACCGCACCCATTCGGACGAATACCGGGTTGCGGGACTTTGCAATACATCGGTTTCCTGTGGGAGAAAACGGTACACGACAACCATTGTTCCTGCCAACATAACGATCATTACCGTCTTACCCGCCACGTTTCTTATCCGTCTTTTTCTTATCAGGGAAAACAGCAAAAGGATTAACAGCGCAATTCCCGTGCCCCGGTACGCCCACACGAGCAGCAATTCCTTGGAATACCAAACGGAAACCCTGCTGGTGTGATCGGAATCGATGACGAAACTATTCAGCCCGTCTTTCGTTTTCCTGCTTTGGATATAAGATTTCCCGTCCCAGAGTCTCCATGAAGGGTCAAAGCTTTCGGAAAATACAAGTTCTACCGGCCGATTCGACGTATTGATGTTGACCGTATACAGCGTCGACCGTACGCGCTGTTCCTGCTGTCGTTCCAGATCCGAATTTTCCAGTTCGCGGTAGAAATGTCCGGCAGGTTTTGCGTATTCATACACCGTAAGCCCGGTAAACTCGGGTAAACGCCGTATATACGGAATCGTATCCAATGCGTTCACCATACGTTCGCGGAGCTTCGGGTCATACGACCGGTCAGTCAAAAATATTTCCCCCATAGAATCTTCGGGAATTACTATATATCTAATAGAAAAAGACCGGATCAATTGCTGAGCCGAAGGATCCGTCAGTGCCGAAATAATCGCCTCCGGGTCGCTCGTTTTGAATACGTCGCTCGCGTTTATAAGCGGGTGATTTTCCGACTGAAATATAAACCGCTGTCTCCACGGAACGGCAAGGATACGGTTAAATCCCTGATCCGACATAGCCAGCTGTTCAAACCGGGAGTAGTCCGGAGAGACGGTCACGGTTGTGAAAGTGCCATGCACCTGGCCTTGCCAAAACGGCAGCAGAAGCAGCACCCAGAAAACGAGAAATCCAGGGTGCACATATGCTGCATAGGGCTTCTTTGCCTTGCCCAGTACCGCTTCAATGCTTCCGACTGCATAAGGCAGCAGCACCGAAAATGACAGTGCCGTAAGCAAATAAAATTTCGTGGGGTCACGGAATCCGTTGAACAAAGGAAGGTGCGTAAACGCCCACTCATATACCTGTCCGAACGGCGGGTTTACTCCTTTTGCAACAAATGCTCCAATCAGCGCCAGTACGACAAAAAACCGGTACTGACCGTGCTCATGCGTTTTTTCCTGTCGGGTAAAAACAAGCGGAAACATGGCAATAAACGGCAACAGCAGAAATTCCGGACGCATAAAATACGTTTTTCCGAATATATTTTCCGGCCAGTTAGGGTGAAGCAGCGACACGGTTTTGGAAAATTCCGCCCAGCTTAAATACGAGAGCCATCCGGGATCGCCGTATCCGGCCGGCAAACCAAAGGACGGAGCTAGCATAAGCGGGATAAACCAAAAAAGATTTGCCGCAATAATCCACAGAACAGGGACCATATACATACGTGCCGTGGTTATCCAGCGTGATGCAGGAATGCGAATTACTGCGTACAGCAGCAGAGCCGCATAGAGAAGATATGCGTAGCGTATGTCAAAAATGATAAATACGACCGATACGATGGTAAAAAGCAGCGTATTGCCGCGGATGAAACTACCCAGTACGAACGGAGCCGCCGCATACGCCATCATAAGCCCGACCTGACCGCCGCCTGCAATCATGAGTATGTAGGTGTTGGTCATGTACACCAGTGCACCGATAGCGGCCAGTTTGCGTTCTTTTATCACCGACTTCACGAAATAATATGCTCCGGATAAGCCGAAAAACAAAAACGGCCAAAAAAACATAATACGCATGGCAATATGCCACGGGATACGGAAAACAAACACAAGAAGCCGGATTCCGAAATGCAGGTACGTATCAAGATTCAGAATATGAAACGTGCTCCCGCCCAACCCGTTGCCTGCTACTTCGCTCCACGCAAGAGGCAGCCATGTAAAATCTCCGAGCCGCTGAGGGAACAGGAACGTAAAGTCCGGAGCGCTCAATATCCCGCCCTGAAACCACCGGAAATACGCTGCTATGACGATTCCCAAGCACGCCAGCTTCACGACAATCGGGAGATGGAACTTCATGGACGTTTTTTGATTTCTCTCGCCGGATTTCCGACGGCTATCATATACGGCTTTACACTCTTTGTTACGACGGACCCTGCGCCGATTACGGCTCCCTTCCCGATTCTGACACCGGGAAGAATGATACAGTGCGCGCCAATCCAGACGTCATCTTCTATCACGACGGGAGCAGACGTACATCCCTGCAGATTTATGGGAACCTCGCGCTTGGAAAAGTTATGGTTAAAATCCGTAATGAAACTGTAGGCGGATACCTGCACGTGATTGCCTATCTCTATTTGTTTCTGCGCGGTGATAAAACAATTATCGTCAATGAGGACGTCGTCACCTATGCGGACATGACCGCCGAATCCTGCATCCACCCGTGTAAATCTTCCAAACCGCACATTTGTCCCGACGCGGATATGCTCCTTATGACTTTGAAAAAAACTGTTGCTGCCGCCTAAATATACATCCGATGCTACCGGCATGCCCCTCAGACGTAATTCCATGACACGCCATAACGAATATATTCGCCCTGCTACAATCCGCAAAGCATGTGCTGCAGTATTGATATAACCTTTCCGTGAAACAACTTCAATTATTTGTCTCATGTGTTTTTTGTAACTCTATTATCGACCGAATACTTATATACCACAAGAGAACGTACTGAAGATTTGCCAACGTGTCCGCGGCTGTATTCATGCGCCCCAAAACGAGAAGTAAACTTATAACAAAAGATCCAACGGTTAATATAATCAGACTTCTCAGGCTCACCGAAAAAATCGTTATAAAAAGGAATAGCACGGTAACATCGTATATAAACGGAGAAACGATAATATTTACATACGGAATATGCCTGTACAATGACAGGCCCACACTAAGGAAAACAAATAATTCCATTTCAAATATGTTGCTCTTTATAAACTTCCATGCGAACGATACCGCGTCATACTGAAACTTCAGAATCGTGTGTTTGGAAATCAAATACATTTTTTTCATGACCGGCCTCTCTTCAGAATTAACAATATTCCTGCCGCGACAAATGCTATTGCCGTAATGATAATACCCTTATAAAAAAGCACCTGCGGATAGAATTCGAGAATAACGGAGTCAGAAGGTTTTTCCGCCAGGTACCACGCATTCGCGTACCCGTTTATCTGCGTATGTGTATTTTCCGCCAATGACGGTACGCGCCATCGGGTAATAAGCTTTTCTATTGAACTGCTTCCGTCGACAGAGCTAAGCCTCCACAGCGGGTTATAATTTTCATCAAACACCAAAACCAGCGGGAAAGATGCTTTTGAGACGTCTATAACGTACTTCGTCTGGTTAATACGGCGGAAAGACAACGGCTGTATTGCCGCCTCCGGAGATTGATTGTCGTATAAATACAGCGGCGGTTTCACCATCTCATACGCAACCACTACGTCTTTCATCGGCAACTCCTGGTCTCCTTTTGTCACGCATAGATACAAATACGCGCCCACATCCCCGTCCGTTCCGGCAAAATACACATCCTGATCGAAAGGAACTGTCCGGTCAAAATTAAACGAAAAGTGAGGCTTTATGATGTTGTCTTCAATCGAAAAAGCCGTCTGGGAATTAACCTGTCGCCGAAGATACAACTGCGCCGTCGGCGACCATTCCGCTGCTCTTTTTAGAGTGATACGGTAATTTTTCTCCCAATCATACGCTTTTATCTGCGCTATCTGACATGACTGCAGTCTGTTATCGACAGTGACACTCTGGCGGAATACATCACCCAGAAGTGACGTTTTATCAGGATATGTGAGCGTTATGGTATCTCCCTTGGAAAACGACCCGGATCCCAAATCCACCTTTCCGTCAACGACTGCCGGCTTGTGTGTGCTGACGTTACCGTTTATCGCAATGCTGACGGGCAGTATGGTACTTCCATCCGCAGATAACCTAAGTGTATCTGCATCAAGATACGCTTTGCCGTTTTTGACATCCCGGGTTACGGTATAGAGAGACGTATTTGCAACAGCAGTTTTATATTCGCTGATCCGTTTCGAAAATCCCTTGAGGGTATTCTGTAAGCTAATAAGCCTCTCCAGATACCTGCTGTTTGCAGATATCATTTTGGACAGAAACTGGTATTCGGACTTGGCAAAACTGCTAACCCGGGCAATGGCTTCATAATTTTCAGCAGTTGAATCCTCAAAATGAATTCTGGTTCCTACATCACCCCATGACTTCTCAATGTCGCCTATCAGACCCAGCACGATCGCTTCGTTTAAATTAGCATCAATTGAACCCCGTAATTCCGCCAATCGCTTCAGCGTCAGCCCTAATTCATGCGACACTGCCGAATAATCCGATGCGCCCTCAGGAAGCACATCGCGCTCACGCCATTTCTTTATGGTATAAAAAAGCGAGCCCGGCAATATGTTCGTATACTGCGGTAAAATATTAGTTTCTTCCGTATATAATTTGCATGTCGAGCACGGCAACGCGTGGATCGCGCTTTTCACCGGCAATTTATCAACCGGATTCTGAACGGATTTTCCCAGCATTTGCCGTAATACAAAATTATCGGCGCCGACAAGGATTGCTGCCGGCGCATCGGAACCGTTCCCGTTCAGTTCCGTAAGTGACGAAACCGAATATATACGGCGTTTCGTAAACGACGGATTATCCCTTAGCTGCCACGGACCTTCCTGCCAGAGCAACGGGTATGCATTATGTTGTGAAAGGGATGTTGAATAGATTTCCGGAGACTCTCCCGGCATATCCTCGCTTAAATAACTGACGTCTCCTGTAATCATCACGTACCGTATCTGAAACATGGTAAGAAGTTTTTTTGACAATGCCGTTTGCTTGGGAAGCTCATGAGCAAGCCGGTTAAATAAGGAAAGCTGGCTTTCATTAAGATAATACGAATACTGCACGAATGGCTTTGTTTTAATCAGATTAAATACGCTGTACAAACTGAAATAATTCCAGTTATATAATCCGGCTTTCCATACGGAGTTATATCTGGGCAGAAGAAGCATTCTGCCGTCATCATCGGAAGCGCCATCCGTCCAGCGGTCAAATGACGTTACATACGGGGGTATTTCAAGAAGCGTCGACAGATTTTTTGTATAGAAGAAAAATCCCCGCTGAAAATACGGATAATGATATGCCACCATTCCGACAGCCACCGAAAGTGCGAGAACTCCGGGTAGTATGACGGGGGGAATTTTCGAAAATAACCTTGCTTTTCCGATATATGCGATGCCTGCGTTTATGACGTATGAAACAAGTACCGCGAAAGCAAAATATAAGGCGGGGATAAATTTATACTGAGCAGACCTGAAGATGACGAACCCCGGAACATAGAGCATAAAAAGTCTGTACAGCCATCCCGTGGGGGGATGCACCCCTGCAGAAAAGAAAATGCCTAACAGTGACAGGATGACGAAAAATATGATAAGCCGCGCAAGCTGCTTTTTCTTTGCCATCAACAGCGAAATATACGCCATCGGCGCAAATGACATGCTTATGGCAATTAGCAACGGGTTTGATAAATACCGGTTGGAAAATGGATGAGAGGGATTCTCATACCATTCCGGAAATCCCTGAAGACGGAAGAGGTTGGCTATGCTCGTAAAAATACTCACTGATTGTGTCCAGACGACAACGACTGCTTTCCCGCCCTGATTGGCTATGGTCTGTGCGTAGTTGATAACCGCATAGTAAACAAACGGCACGAACCAATATGCATTCAGGAGTATGCTCACAAACCCCGCGACAACGATCAACTTGCAAATCTTATACAACTGCTGCTTCCGGAGCTGTGATTCTTCCGTGATGACGTAATAAAGGGTCGCCCAAAAAAATGAAACCAACAGTCCGCCGAACAACGGCAGACTCAGACTTCCCCCGCCGTTAAATATACTTATGACAAATGCAATTCCCAAAGCCGGCCGCAAAAACTCCTTCGAATGATCGCGCACTGCTTTAAGATAAATCATCATCACCAGCGGAAGCGCCGTATATGCAGAGTACGTCGTGCCCGCTGCGTACCGCCATAACGCCAGCAAATAAAAATTCATACCGTACAGTGTCGCGGAAAGAAACGGGAACCATGGGTATTCAATACGGTCACCCAGACTCCGCGCGAAAAACCACATGGAAAGAAGCATGGCAAAAAACCAAAACACAAACGTGATTTTTTCCGCGGTTGCAACTGATGCTCCGAGAAAACTGGCGGCTGCTTCTATAGACATTACCGGTATCGTGCTAAGGCTGGTTGTATTATCTATCCCGAGATTCTCCGCGCTATTCCAGGAAAAAAAGCGGTTTTTATAGGCTTCGAGTACATTAATCGGATACCCTGAATCGTGACCGGTAAGTATATGCCCCTCTGGAAGCCAAACAAGCGGCGTCAACGCAAGGATGAAAAGTGCCAGAATATTAAATACGGTAAATTTTATGGATTTGATTTTCATGATCCGGTGCTTTTTACGGCCAGGATGTCAAAACTCATATCGGGAAACGGAAAGAAAATGATCTCAGAAAGAAACGTAAGCGTTCCCCATATAAACCATGGACGGTATTTCACCGACGCGTGATCATCGCGGAGCTGCTGCAGGCCGCGCAAACCGAATACTTTATACCCTAACGCCCGAAAATCAGCACTTTTCCAGCCTGATTTATGCACTTGGTAAGGATTTCCCTCCAGTTCATGCTGGTGGTAAAACCCGTTAGGAGTAAGGATAATGACCCGCTTTTTTGCGATTTTTTCCATCATCTTTATAAGTCTCTTACCGTCTGCGGATGTAATATGTTCGATGACGTCTATACAAATCACCGCATCAAAAGACTTGGGCGCGTAATACGAAGTCAGCCTGCGGATATCTCCGAGAGTATACCGGTCGTGAATATGTTTTGCTTTACTTATATCGATGCTTTTTTTGTATGCATCTATCCCCGCTTTTATCTTTGGACCGGGCACAAACTGCAGGGCTGAATTGGTTCCGCATCCCACATCCAGGACAGAGTCACAGTCACGCAATACATACCGGAGCACTGAATAAAAAAAGAACTCAGCCACCTGTTTTGCTTTCAGAATTATATTCATACCGATTTCTGCATATCCTCAAACGCATGCGCAAACTGATGCTCCCACGTATTGCTTTTAGCAATTGTAATCGCTGCCTGTCGCATTTGTACATAGAGTTTTTTGTCACTTAGGATTGTTATGATCGCCTCGGCAAAACTTTTTTCGTCATCATCCGCCAACACGGCCGCCCCCTGCTCCGCCATATCCATACCCAAAGGAGGGACTTTTGATGAAATAATAGGCAACCCCGATGCACAGTATGCCCGGATTTTTCCTGCATCGCCGTAATACCTCGGAGAGCCCTTCATCGACCGGTATGGGGCCACCGCAATAGCGCAGGAGCGCATGATTTCTGACATTTTTGCGGCATCCGGAATAAAGCCATGGAAATATACCGCGTCCGTCTGCTTATAATCGCGTATGATTGGCTTGAGCCACGCAAAACTTTCCTGCGTTCCTCCAATGATATGAAGTGTGGCATTTTTTATTTTTTTCCGGACGAGAGCCAGCGCCCGTATCACCACGTCCGGACCGTTTTCAGGACCTAATGTCCCCATAAATACGATGGAATTGGGTATTATTTTATGTAACGGATTCGTTTTTATCTGCGAGGGGAAAAGCCCGTTTGCGACGTGAATCACCGGCGCCGCGCTAAAACGGTTTAATCCTGCTTTGATACGCGCCGGATGTATCGCACTGGACACGTCCCAGATGTAATCTGCATGCTTCGCACTGAACCGGTCGAATACCAAATATAGCGCGTTAAACCATCTGTTCTTGTACCGGTTCGGCGAGTAATCCGATACATAATAAATCACCTTTTTCACTCTTCCTAACCTTCGTAACAGGATGCCAGCCAACGTGTTGACGCTTTCAAGACCGATAAAATAATCAAATTGCGTTTTATCCCTAAGCGTCCAATCCATAATGGAAAGGAAGTCGCGAATTTTAAACGAAATGTGAGTGCCGTTGGTATTGCGTAAATACAAAATAGGTTTAAGGAGCAGAAACCACCAGGAAGGTTTATAGGGAATAAACTCATGCTTTTTGTAATAATATACCTCGATTTTATGCAGCACGTCTTCACTGCTGGGAACGAGCTGGTCGATCAGCACCAGTTTTTTTATTCTCGGAACCAGAAAATCCCGAAGCGGTTCTACGCTGCCGTTGGTCGGCATGCGTTTACCGTTTGTCCACAATGAAAACGTAGCAAACAGAACGGACGTGTCTTTTGTGAGCCCGAGATTAGCGTTTTTCATTCTTGATCCGGGCCCTTGCCTCATCGACCATCGCACGGATCCCGTCCCGAAGCTCGATAGTAGGCAGCCAGCCGGGAATACGTCCCCGGTTTGGCGAAGCAATAGGGTCATGGCCTGTTTTGCTGCCCGGAACAACGACCGCTCCGGTAATATCGGCTATCATGTTTGCGATATCGATGATCTGAACCCATTCGTAACTGCTGGCATCATACACGGTTTTTCGTAGCCCCTTGGAGTTTAGCGCCATGTAGAATGCAGTCGATAAATCCGTGATATGGGTAAATTGCCGCCACTCGGCGCCGCTCGTCATCATGGTAATTTTTTTGGTTTTAAGGGCCTGATAGATGAAATCCGATATCGCATGGCTTTTGACATCCTCCCCCTCCATGTACCCATATGCATTCCACACGCGCACACACCTGCCTCCCAGAAGGTCAGTCCAGACCTCGCCCAGACGCTTCGTGACGCCATATACCGTGTCGACTTCTTCCGATAACTGGCTGGATACGAAAAGGAAAGGTTTTTTGGCTTTTTCCAGCTGATCAAAGACGTTTTGCATAAGCGCTAAATTCCAATCAAGCTGATTTTTCTGAAGCTTCGGTTCATAAAGATATTTGCTGCCCCCCACATCCCAAGCAAGGAAATAGACCGCATCAACTTGGGTAAGCGGCAATTGCGCTGTCCGCGCATCTTCTTTTTCCGTACGCTTTATGTCGAAACGGATAACCTTCTCCCCTTTTGCTTCGAGGAACGCACAAAACGGCGTGCCGATAAACCCGTCGGAACCGATAACCAGATTTGTTTTCATATATCTTTCCGTTTCTTAC
>CAZNKB010000003.1:0-11957 GCA_964573695.1 uncultured Gammaproteobacteria bacterium
AACGTCAGTTGTTGGGTGTTGTCACGATAGATGATTTGGCAGAAAGTATGCAGGACAAATTTATATAACCCTTATGCGACATTGGATACATCGCTGGAAAACACGACTTATCATTGCCCTTGCGATCGTTGGCCCGGGGCTTATTACTGCGGTCGCAGATAATGATGCCGCGGGTGTTTCGACCTACTCAATGGCTGCGGCAACGTTTGGCTATCAGATTTTTATCATCCTGATCCCTATGACTATACTGCTTGCCACTACGCAGGAAATCGGTGCCAGGATCGCCATCGTCGCAGAGAAAGGACTGGCGGATCTCATCCGGGAGCGGTACGGCGTTCGTGTCGCAATAGTGATGTACTGCCTGTTGTTTTTCGTCAATCTTGCCGTGGTGATCATGGACATTGCCGGACTCAAAGCCGCATTAAGCCTATTCGGCCTAAATCCGACGATATTTTTACCCGCAATCATCGTTGGCTTATATTTCTTCGTCGTACTGGCTAGTTATAGTATTGTCGAACGTTTTTTCCTGGTTTTGGTGGCGTTCTATATAACGTATGTCTTTTCTGCATTTATGGCCAAACCGGATTGGGCCCTGGCCACGCAATCACTTGTGCTTCCGCATGGCCCAATTACACCCCGACTTCTCTATGTCGGTATCGCCGTACTAGGAACCACAATCACCGCATGGGGACAGTTTTTTATCAACTCTTACATCAAGGATAAGCGCCTCACGACAGAGCACCTCAAATACAACCGCGCAGAGATTTATCTCGGAGCGGTGGTGACAGACACACTCACCTTCTTTATGATGGTCGCCGTCGCTGCTACTATCTATGCCAATAGAATCGTCGTCACTGACGCAGCGCAGGCCGCCATTGCGATCCGACCATTCGCCGGTGACTTCGCGGGGATTCTCTTCGGTGTCGGATTATTGTTTGCCGGAATGTTGGGATGTGTCATCGTCGCGCTCACCACGGCATACGCGTTTTCGGAATTTTTCGGATATTCAGGCTCACTCGACGAGACATTCCGTAAAAGCAAGTTATTCTACAGCACATTATTTATTCAGCTTATTATCGGCACCAGTGTCGCCATGCTTCCCAACGTATCGTTGTTTGCGATCACCCTGGCTGCAAACTTTATAAACGGCGCCATTTTACCCATTATCTTCTATTTCCTCTACCAGTTTGCCAACAATGAAGCCATTATGGGAACCCATACAAACAATAAAATGCAAAACTGGCTCCTCATAGGAAGCGCGGCGGTGATCATCTTCGCTTCATCACTGGGCATACTCGGACAACTTATGGGTTGGTAATTTACCATACAGATCCCTTGAACATACACGACACTTCCCCTATAATCTTCGACTATTATGGTACGCCAGGAAACTGAACGTGTCAGACGCGTAGGCAGAGCAGTAGCCCGAACGGGAGCGTATGCAATGATCGCCGCTGATGCAGCTGCCGGAGGCGTTGAAATACACCGTGAATTCGTGAATCGGAATATATTTCCTCAGGGATCCCTACTCGAAAACCATTTCGGCAACTTCTCCGAATCCGAATTGCTCACCTTAGGCGTCCACATGGGAGAAGAAGTCGCTATCAACCACCTTCATATGCCTGCTTTGCTTGTACGCACGTTAGGATTCCTTACGGTGGTCGCTACCAATGTCATGGTGGAATCGCCATGGTTTTTTTATGACCTCGGACCGCATAACGTCGAATTTACTGGTGACGTCATCTCCGGGATACTGGGATACGTTGCCGCGAAAATTCCCCTGATGATACTTTCCTATCAGGCAAGACAACGCAGAATTGCCGCTCTTGCAGCCGGATAGCAAATACCTCTCATATGGCACTGTAGTGACGATAATGAGGTCGTGGGGAAATCAAGTGCCTACCACACGCGATGATCAAAAACCTGTACTTTTTTGCCGTTATCCAAACGTTGTTCATGAAGTTCGGTGGTCATGTCTAACATCTCGACAAGGGCGGGGGTACGACATCCCCCCGTGCGTGTTTCGTTCTCATACTCGCTAAAACATCCTGTTAGGCCAAGCGGGAATCCGCATGCCTGCTCTCTTTTGCATCGACCGAGTCGCCGGAGAATACGGCAGGGCTTTGGAAATCGCTCATGGCTCATATATGTTCTTAAACGCTATTTCCACAAACCAAATGGGCTTCTGGGAAATCTTCCGCGCGCTTGATCATGTAATAT
The DNA here is from genome assembly GCA_964573695.1 of uncultured Gammaproteobacteria bacterium. Classification (GTDB taxonomy): domain Bacteria; phylum Patescibacteriota; class Microgenomatia; order UBA10105; family UBA927; genus UBA927. Next base: position 2,221 of record CAZNKB010000003.1, read on the forward strand.
TGCTTTCCTAAGCGCGTCATCACGGGACTGATTCCAAAATCCGGGATGCTCCGTAAGATATTTCACCACTTCGGCTTTTGTGAGACACCGCACTGGATCATCAAGAGACATAAGCAGATCCGCCAAATCTCCGACGGTTGGGCTCTCCCGACCGCCCCAGGCGTCAAGCACTCCCCGCATAAGTCGCCCCCGACGAACGGGATCTTTCGCATCTACAAGCCCGTTTAACGCATCGAGCATACTCGCCTGCTCTGCCGCCTCAAGAGTTCGTCTTGTCATATACCCCTATGAATATGTATCAACAAAGAAAGCCAAAGAAGAAAGAAGTGAACGACACATACACCATAATTTAGACCGTTACAGTAATCAATACAGCGGGGATATGTATGCAAAAAATGTGAGTTGCCGTACGTATCCGGCCGCCACGAAGACCCTATGCTTTCAGCCCGAAGATGAGGTACTCACGCTACCCCAAAATATTGACACTACAGGATAGTGCGATATAATAACCCAAATGATTACGCCGGAGCTTGATTCGACACATGTTACCAATGGAAACATAGATAAGTTTCGATCGTTAGTCAGACACAAATTAGATTCACTTTTAAAAGACGTACCTGCAAACGCGAATAAATCCATAATCATCAATCTGAGTTCTTTCGAAGCCATAAATGATTCCGGACTCGCAGAACTCATCCGCGCCAAAAGACAGGCAGAACGACGCAACAGAGCAAAAATTACATTTGAAGGCATAAATCCTAGGGTACGGGAGAAAATCTTCATAAAGGGACTTGAGCAACCCTTAGGCATTACCTGATCACTCTATTGGTTCTCGTCATTCCTTGAGCGTATTTGACGCTCAAATAAATCCCATAGTATAATTACTATCTTCATGAGGGATCATCATATCCGCACCATCACAGATCAGGATCGGCGCGCAGTGCGCTCCCGTTTTGCAGGCTTACGCCGTCGTCATGATATGGCCCCTCACGAGGTGTCCCAAGCACTCGACCACTTTCGTCAAATCAGGACAAGCATATTGGATTTTTCCCATACGGCAGTGGGCCAACGCATCCTCCCTTCTCTTCACTTATGGGAAATGGGGTCTGGAGCAACCTCAAAACAATTGGAAACCGCGGAACTCATGATTGACAGACTCCTTGTCGTTGTCGCCTGGGGGCATGGCGTAAAGCCAGAATCCATACGGCAGCTTATTCATGAGGAAATGGAGTTAGCGCTCCCTTCTCAGGGATAATTCCCCAAAGCATCCTACATATACCTAACTGGTCACATTCGCTCGACCGTTTGGATACCCAACAAATACAGGCCATTCTGGATCACTTGAGCTGTGGCGGCCGTTAACGCATGACGGATCGGGGAACCGATAATAGTGTGTTTTTGGTAAAAAAGATTAAACGTCGATGCGAGCCGGAATAAATAGCTGCAAAGCTTATTTGGAGAAAGACTGGTCGCTGCTTCGTGTACGATTTCAGGATACATAGAGATAAGCCGGGCTAACAGGCGTTCTTCAATATTGAGAGGCGTATCCGTAGTGACAACGTCTTTGACTTCCTTATCCTTGAGCAAAACGCTTTTGGCCCGCGCATACGTGTAGAGCAGGTACGGGCCCGAATCGCCGTCAAAAGAAAGCGATGTATCGATATCAAATGCGATATTTGCCGGCAAAGCTACCCGCAGTAATGAATACTTAATCGCGGCTATGGCTGCTTTTTCTGCAATACCCTCTTTCTCTACTTTATTATATTTTGATTCATTTTGTTCTAATATAGAATAGATTGATTTCTTTACCTCTTCAAGAAGCCATGTGCCGGAAAGGATTTTTCCCGTACGGGAGCTCATTTTTCCCTCTGGCAAACGGACCATGCCATGACCGATGTGGTGGGTTTTCTCTGCAGCTTGAGGCACCACCTGGCTCATGGCCGCAAGGACCACCTTAAAATACTCGTTGATCTCGTTTCCGGTAACGATAAACGACTTGTCGAGCTCATAATCCTGACTCTTTTTCCAATTAAGTCCGAGTTCCTTTGCCTCATATGTCGGAAGTCCAAGTGAATTCAAAAATACCCGGGTGTGCGCCCCGCGAAACACCACTGCCCCGTCGCTTTTCTCAAATACCTTACCAACATGCTCCAAAACAAGCTTAGCCCCGTATTCACCGACGATAGATTCAGGGTAATAATCGTCAAAATGGGTTCCCAACCGGCGGAAAATAGTCTCAAAATAGTCCATGCTCCAGGTTCTACCCGTCTCAAAGAGCTTTTTGACTCTTTGATATACCGAATCCTCTACTTGGACGTGCTGCCTATAGTCTACTTGCGGCTTCCACTCAAGCGTCTTTTGCATATATTCCTGAGCCGCTAGATATACCATGTAGTTAATGTCCTTCATTTCTTCTTTGGCGGCTTCCGCTTCCGGGGTTTTCTCTTCATATATTGTCGCCCCTTTTGCATAGGATTGTCCCAAGTATTCAATCCGCTTGGGAAGCGGTTGCTTTTCCAGATCCTCAATCGTTACCTTATCATCTTTCATTTTCCGCTCTAAACCCCAAATAGATTTGGCAACGTGCATACCGACATCACCAAAATAATCTACCCGGATTACCTTCCAACCAATTGCCTCATGGAGCCTTGCCAGGCTCTCTCCCACTGCATTACTATATAAATGTCCTATGTGAAACTCCTTAAATGGATTGGGGTCTGTGTATTCGACCATGACAGTCTGCTGTTTCTTCTCTCCTGAAGAGGCTGTACCATAGCGCTCCTTGGCTTTTAGCGCTTGATGCACTCGACTGCTTAACGCAGAATCAGCTACATATACGTTAAGAAACCCGGGTGCTACCACCTCCAGTTTACTAATATCCTGTAATACGTTTGAATACTCAGACAACCATGAGTACTTCTGATCCTTTTTATAGATATTCTGATCTATGGATCTATGGCTATTTAATGAAATCGCCTCCTCAAACAAAGATTTGACCTGTAGTGCAATATCCATTGGGGATTTTTTGAGTGGTTTCGCCAATTTCATGGCGATGTTTGTCGTGTAGTCGCCATGGGAGGGATCTTCGGAAATCGAAACGTCTGGGGCGACATCGGAGACACCCATGTCCTTGAGAATATCTGTCAGTAGTTGTTGGAGGTGGGCTTTCATAGATAGGTCACCTATGTATCTTAGGTCACTTAGTACGCTTTTTCAATAAAAATACAAGCAATCCTTTTTGTGCATGCAATCTATTTTCTGCCTGATCATAAACCACGGATTGCGGTCCGTCAAAAACATCTTGTGTAACCTCCTGCCCGAGATGCACCGGCATATCATGCATAAACAACGCGTCCGGCTTAGCCAGCTTCATAAGGGCCGCATCCACCTGATATGGCCGGAAAGCCTTGAGCCGCTTGGCTTTTTGCCGTTCTACCCCCATAGAAATCCAGGTATCGGTGTAGACAACGTCCGCGTCTTTTGCCGCCGCTTTCGGGTTATGCGTTTCCGTAACACTGCCTCCATACCGTGCGGCCAGCTTATTGGCCGTCGCGACAACATGAGGACGCATACGATAACCTTTGGGACTTGCAACGACAATATGCATTCCCAAAAGCCCACTGACAAGGGCAAGTGAGTGCGTCACATTGTTATTCCCGTCACCGATAAATGCGATGTGGAGCTTATTTAGGCTCCCTTTGTGTTCCACAATCGTCAAAATATCGGCAAGAATCTGACACGGATGCTCCAAATCCGACAATCCGTTAATCACCGGAACGGTCGAAAACTTGGCGAGCTCAACAACCGTCTCATGGGCAAATACCCGGGCCATAACTGCGTGACCCATACGGGACAAAACTTTGGCCACATGCTCAACCGGTTCACGAACACCGAGTCCGATATGCTCAGGTCCCAGATACAACGCGTGGCCACCCAACTCAAACATACCGATGTCAAACGACGCGTGCGTGCGTAAACTTGGTTTTTCGTACACCATGATAAGCGACTTACCTTTTAGAAGCGGCTTGTTCTTGCCTGTTTTCTTACGTTGACGTTTGAGTTTGGCGGCAAGGCCTAAAATATCCAGAAAATCCCGTCGGGTCAAATCGGTAACAGAGAGAATATCGCGTTTTTTTGTCATACCTTTGTCTTTGCTATATCATATACCACATTCATAAGCGTTTTGACACGCTCAGTATCGACAGGGTTATCCGTTATACCTCCCTGCTTGGCAAACGTCCCCACAATCGCAAAATCCGCACGCTTGAGTACCGAAGACGCAGATTCAGGCGTGAGGCCACTCCCGATGCCAACGGGTATGTCAACGGTATTACCAACGCGCGCAAGGGTGCTTATAAGCGGCGCTACTCCCGTTGCTTTGGTAATCACGATTCCCGCAACTCCTGCACGCTTCGATTCCTGTGCGGACTGTTTAAGGGTCTTATGGCGATCAATCATCCGGTAATGCTTCGGATGGATGCCTGCCAAAACCGGAAGTGCCGATAATCCGTACTTTCTGGCTATGGAACGCATGTGGGAAACCGAAACATCGAGAACAAATGGGTGAGCTTTCGCCATATCATTATATATAAAATCAGATACTACCTTATCAACCAACACATCAACCTGGATAAATGATGCGCCGGTCTCCGCCGCAATCCGATATGCGGATTCATAATCATTATTGAGCACGTTTACTCCAAACGGAACATCGATAGACGAATGAAGTATTTGTATAACCCGAAGCATGGAATCAGCGCGCTCCTTAGAGACTCGGGGTTCAATCGAATCTTCCTTCCAATTCTCTATTACAAGGCCGTTTATCCCGCCCCGCTGCCAGGCCAGGATATCGCGACGTGCCTTGACTGCCACTTCTTTCTCGCTACGAAACCCCGGCTGGCCCGCGAGTAGGCCCAAATGCACCATGCCTATAATGGGTTTTGATACGGGAAAAAGGGACAGAAAGGATTCTGGTTTCATATTATGGTAGTAAATGTGTTGGCCATGATGCCAAAAACTCATCTCCCTTGCTCCAGGTCGGAGTATGGGTAGACAACACCCCTGTCCACTCCCCTGATAACTTAGATTGCTCTGAAAGCCTATATGCCTTGTGAATACCGCGGAGCACGTCTTCGTGGGAGATGCCGTTCTTGTAAGCATGCGCCGCTTCGATAACGCCTTCCAAAGCAGCTTGCCCCCAAGCCACAGACAGCGCGTCTGATTTGGTCAAACTCAACGTCCGAGTGGTTCCTGAGGTTTCAAACGCAACAGGCCGACGATACCCCTGAGGGAATACGCACTCCATAGAATCGTTGAGTACTTCGCCGAACTCGGGAGGGAGCGATACTTCGGCAAGTAGTCCGTTTATAAATCCTTTGATATGCGGGTTATGGGAATACCAAAAAAACGGAAAGAGCGGTGTACTGGGCAGATAGGTCTCTTTGAGGGCCCGGATCACCGTACCCCATGCTCCCGAATCCACAAGGGCGACGGGTTTACCGGCATCCGAGATATTATTTTTCTTGAGATATTCGGCGACAAACCCGTTGGTATGCGTGAGTTCAGGAGCTATCTCGTCCTCTATCCCCAGCAGTGGACGATTCAGGTATGTTCCTACCGGGTGATATACGTGGCTTCCGTCCCACAAGACGTGAGCCGCCGCATAAAACGGCCAGGCGTCGCGCAGGGCAAAATGTACCGGGCCGGGAGGCACGTTTTTCTCACTCAGCTCGTGTTCTACCCATTCGAGAAACCCAACGATAAGGGGCCCATACACCTCCCTACCCAATGTTTTGTGTACCTCTTTACCCTTTTTTATAAACTCTTCATATGAGCTGTACCCTGGACCAATATGGGCAACCAATGACCCGATATACTCCTTTGCAAGCTCAGGCGTAAGTTCACGGCCAAAGAGGTCCGTCATATTTTTTACGTCGGAGCGGATCCGGAATGTATCCTGATCTTTTTCGCTCCACATGTGATTATGTTCTTTTTGCATATGCCTCCACCCGATTGAGCTCGTTAACCGCCATTATGGTTTCGTATGTACCTCATTGCACTTTGCGCGAAACCATAATTTGCTGTAGAACTTGCGAATAGGAATTCGCTCGTTAACAGCCATTAAAAAACCGTCCGCTCGGATCTCTCCCGGTAAAGACCGAGAGAAGTCCGATAGGACGGTTCAAAAGGAACCAGTGGTGCCACCTATCTTCGTAACCCGTTTTGTAAAAACAAATAATCTCGCTGTATAGCCTTGACAGCGAGCGAGTTACCTCGTTTTGAGATTTACTTGTCCGATTTTATCGGACTTTCTTCAACCTCTGCCTCCCCATCTCGAATGGATCATCGGCATATTTAATTGTGAATAGTCAATTTACTACAGGTACTTCCTGTTGTCAAGACATCAAAAGGTATCGTACAATATAAATATGAAACATATTTCATTCCATGAGGCGTTCATGTGGTTTACACACGATGATATACTCGCCATGAACAAAGCTGCTAAAAAGACTGCACAACAGATGAAGGATCGGGCAAGACTCCAGTCTCGCCGGACACGCGGACTCACCATGGTCATTGCAGCGGAAGCGTTTCATCCGAAAATACGGCGTACACCGTCATTCAGCTCGAAAAAGTCTAAAAACGAGTCATGAATCACCACGAGGCAATCAGAATTTTTTCGGAAATAAGCCGTGCATATCCCGCCTCAGTCACGGCACAATCAGCTGCCCTCGCCTTGCAAACCAAATCCGACCGCTCCCTCCCGAGAAAACTCCGAGCGATGCGCCAAGATGACCAAGCTATCGAGCAAATTGCCACAATCGCCGAGCATGCCCATAAGTACAACAAAAACAAACGCGCCCCAACGTTTGTAAACCGCGATATCCTTCGTGGAGTACTGGATTCAGAAATAGAGTGGATCCCCCGCATGACACGGTTACGAAGAGCTGCTTTGGAAGAAATACTTGGATTACACGGCACATTTGCCAATGAAAAAGAATATGATCAGTATGTCGAAGAAACGTACTTTCCTTTTTGGTAAAGTGAAGGTCATACATGTCTTCCCCATACCCTTCTTGTACTCCTCATGTGCGAATTACTGACGTACTATGGGTTAATTTGGTAACAAACCCGGATTTTTGAGAACGCAACAAGAACCTACGACACAAACCTATAAATTCCCGTACTTTTAAAAGTATGAATTTTGCCTCCCTAACGGGCCAAAGTAGATACATGTCATTATATAATCGTAAAGTACCCCATAGTTCATAGATCAAAAGAACCTATAGTCTAGCTTTGATAGCCTTAATTTCCCGCACCCGGTTTGACTCCGACTCAAATCTTGCCTGTAATAGAACTATGATCGAAATATTTACTTCGCAACCTACACCAAACCCTATTCATTTGTCGCAGCCCTGCAACACACTCTACACCTCTAATACCCGAATACGCTGATACCATTTTGTACGACACATGACAAATCACAAAAAATATACTATAAGTCAAGCAGGAAAGATTTTGAGCGTTTCCAAAAGCACCCTGCGACGGTGGATGAAAGTAGGAAAAATTTCATTCACGACGGACTCCAACGGAACGCATCTTTTTGACGAGAATGTACTAAGAAAAATGTCCGGCACTATCCCGGAAGTGTCACCTGCTACACCTCTATCACAACAGTTCCTTCCCCCGGCTCTTGCTGCGGCAAAAATCGGCGTGTCCAAAAGTACTCTGCTACGGTATGAAAAAACAGGCCTTATCACTCCCACAAGAACTGCACAGGGTACCCGCCGTTACCGGATAAAAGATTTGGAAAAACTTGCTCATTCCCATACTCCCTATCAGCAAAAACCAATGCCAATTCCTCCTTCGGAACCCGAAGAATCACACACACCAGAAACATCACCACAACAACCAACTACTTCTACACCCTCTCCCGTGTCTTTGGAGTCCACGCCTCCACAAACTTCCGTGCCCGCTACTGTGCCAACTACAATATCAAAAGATAATAAAACAGATCAGATAGCACCTACCCCACCCCCCGATCCATCACCAGCACAACCCGCAGTTCCCGATACCATATATATTCCTCCAACTCCCATAGCTTCTCCAAAAGAAACGTCATTTGTCCAGCGATTTTGGCAATCTCCCAAAGGAGTAGCCATGCTCGGCGGTGTCGGAATTCTTTCCGCTGCCGCACTGATCCTCCAAATCTACGGCTTTACCGGCGGTTGGCAACGAACACTCATCTCTTTAGCAAAAGAAGGCACTATTGCCGTTGATGAAAAAACCCGGCAGGAAATGATTGAGCAGGCACAAGTATTAGGAACAAGCGGCACTACCGGCCCGACGGGAGCGACGGGGTCGACCGGACGGGCTGGCGAAACAGGGCCAACAGGAGCGACGGGTCCCGACGGTGGTGACGGCCCTACAGGAGCAAGTGGTGCCACTGGAGCCACGGGTGTCACCGGACCAGCGGGAAATACCGGAGCAACGGGTGTTGCCGGACCGACCGGAAGCACCGGAGCCACGGGAGGAGGAGGCACCCAGGGAACGACCGGAACAAGCGGCGCCACAGGAGCTACCGGAACAGCAGGAGCCTCAGGACCGACCGGAACCACAGGAGCGACGGGAGCGACAGGTCCCACTGGAACAGTAGGAGATGCCGGACCGGTCGGAGCCACGGGAGCCACGGGCCCTACCGGAACAGCAGGAGCCTCAGGACCGACCGGAAGCACGGGGGCATCGGGGTTAGTGGGACCAACCGGGAATACCGGAGCAACGGGATCTGGCGGTGCGTCTGGCCCGACCGGGGCAAGCGGCGCCACAGGAACTATCGGAGCTCAGGGGCCTTCCGGTACAACAGGATCTACCGGAAGTACGGGGGCGACAGGCGAGAACGGTCCCACAGGAAGTACCGGGGCGACGGGAATAGGAGGAGCAAGCGGCCCGACGGGAGCGACGGGGGCAACAGGTGCAACGGGAGGAGCCGGACCTACAGGAAGTACGGGGGCAACAGGATCGACCGGAGCCACGGGAGGAGCCGGACCTACAGGAAGTACGGGACCGACAGGAAATGCAGGAAGTGTGGGTCCGACCGGAAATACAGGAAGCACCGGGGCGACGGGAGGAGCCGGACCTACAGGAAGTACAGGAAGTACGGGTGCTACAGGTGAGAACGGTCCGACCGGAAGTACAGGAAGTGCCGGTCCGACGGGAGCCACGGGAAGTACGGGAGTTGCAGGACCAACGGGAAGTACGGGAAGCACGGGGGCCACAGGTGAGAACGGTCCCACAGGAAGTACGGGAAGTACGGGGGCAATGGGAGCCAATGGCCCGACGGGAAGTACGGGTACCACGGGAAGTACGGGAAGTGCCGGTCCGACGGGAAGTACGGGAGTTGCAGGACCAACGGGAAGTACGGGCGCTACAGGTGTCGCCGGTCCGACGGGAGCCACGGGAAGCACGGGAGTTGCCGGCGCCTCCGGTCCAACTGGAACAACGGGAAGTACGGGGGCAACGGGAGCCAATGGCCCGACGGGAAGTACAGGTGCCACGGGAAGTACAGGCATCGCAGGGCCGACGGGAGCCACGGGAGTTGCCGGACCGACAGGAGCCACGGGAGCCACGGGAGTTGCCGGACCGACAGGAAGTACGGGAAGCACGGGGGCCACAGGTGAGAACGGTCCCACAGGAAGTACGGGAAGTACCGGCGCCACAGGAGCAAATGGCCCGACGGG
>CAZNKB010000003.1:12057-34154 GCA_964573695.1 uncultured Gammaproteobacteria bacterium
AGCAACCGGAGCGACGGGATCCACGGGCGCCACAGGAGCAAATGGCCCGACGGGAGCAACCGGAGCGACGGGATCCACGGGCGCCACAGGAGCAAATGGCCCGACGGGAAGTACGGGTGCTACCGGAGTAGACGGACCAACCGGATCTACAGGAGTTGCCGGGCCAACGGGAAGCACAGGTACAACCGGCTCAAACGGACCGACAGGAACAACCGGATCTACAGGAGCGACGGGAGCGACAGGAAGTACAGGTGCCACAGGAGCAAATGGCCCGACGGGAAGTACAGGTGCCACAGGAGCAACAGGAAGCACGGGAGCGACAGGAGCAAATGGCCCGACAGGAAGTACCGGAGGGACGGGTGTCGCCGGACCGACAGGAGCAACGGGAGCAACAGGAGTAGCTGGACCGACGGGAGCAACGGGAGCGACAGGAAGTACAGGTGCCACAGGAGCAAATGGCCCGACGGGAAGTACAGGTGCCACAGGAGCAACAGGAGTAGCTGGACCGACGGGCGCGACCGGCACAACCGGCGAAGCCGGACCCACTGGGGCAACGGGAGCAACAGGAGCAACAGGGGTTGCGGGAACTACGGGTCCCACCGGAGCAACGGGAAGTACCGGTTCTACCGGAGGCACGGGAGCTAATGGCCCCACGGGAGCAACCGGGGCAAGCGGAGCCACGGGAACAGCAGGATCGTCAGGACCGACTGGCTCGACAGGAGCGACGGGAACAATAGGAAGCAATGGACCGACAGGCACCACAGGAGCAACGGGTGCAACGGGAGGCGCGGGACCAACAGGATCAACAGGCAGCACCGGAGCCACGGGAACCAACGGTCCGACGGGAGCTACAGGAAATGGAGGACCAACAGGGGCGACGGGATCAACAGGAGCTGCCGGAGCCGCTGGTATAGACGGACAATCCGGACCAACGGGATCAACAGGAGCTACTGGCAGTGCGGGCGCACAAGGGCCAAGCGGATCGACAGGAGCAACCGGAAGTGCGGGCGCACAAGGGCCAAGCGGATCGACAGGAGCAACCGGCCTGCAAGGCCCCTCGGGCGCTACGGGAGCCACGGGAGAACGAGGAGCCGCGGGAGAAAATCTCTTTGACCAAACGAGTAATCTTATCTACCCCTACCCTGTCGTCAACCGAAGTATTGCCCTTGGTAGTACCACGTTCTCTCCCACGGACAATCCGAGTACGACGTCAACCGCAAGCGCGTTAATTCACTTAAATGGCGACACAGGCGATATAACGCTTCGCGACTGGTCAAATAACCGCGATCCCGCCATACTATTCGATGCAAGCAACACCACAGACACGGACTTTTGGATAGCAAACAATAATGACGCCAATGGCGTGGATGATGATCTGTTTCAAATCGGAGACGGGCTTACCGTCGGAACCAATCCATTCCTGACAATCAACACGAGCGGCTCAGTGGGTATCGGAACTGTTAATCCGTCATCCCTCTTTTCCGTCGGAAGCAGTAGTCAATTCCAAGTCGACTCTACCGGCACGATAAAATCGGTTGCCAATGCTTCCTGGCAGCCCCTCACGGATTCGACAACCGCACTCAACATAGCAAATGCCTCTGGTATTGCAATGCTCACGGTCAATTCAACGGGAAATCAGTTTGACTTCAAAAACAACAGTGTAATAGGCGCTGATTATTTCCGAATCAATGACACCGGGCAAAGCGAAGGATACTGTTTCACATCCGGCTGTACACAAGGCATATCCGTGTACACTGTGGCCCAGGGAGGATTTGACGGATTTGTGTTTGATACGCTCACCGGAGTCCCGTATGTTTTCCAAACAGGAAATGTGGGTATTCGGGACACGAGTCCGGATTACACGCTCGAAATTTCTTCCGCAGCAGCCGCTGACCCGTCATTTGCCCTCTCTGACGGAGACATCCTCCATGGTCTTACCGATCTTGCCGAAACAGATGCGATATTTAGCATCCTCCCCCTCTCCTCTATAGCAGGAGGGGCACAACTTACCGCAATTTCGGAAACGAATGCACAAGCGTTATCTGTCCGCGGTGTCATAGGGTACACCGATCCTACCGATTCGACTGCAGCGATAAAACTTATAGGTGCCAAATCCAACGGAACAACCGGTATGGCCGATTTGCTCGCATCAGAAACACTCACGGCAAACGCCAGCGAAACGGTGTTCCAGATTGCCAACAACGACGATACAGCAGCATTTACCCTCATGGGCAATGGTAATATCGGCGTCGGTAACACTGCTCCCATTGCCAAACTTACCGTGACATCCAACCCGCTAGGAACTGCCTACAATACCGGTAAAGCCGCGCTTATTGTCGATCAATATGAAAGTCAAGATCTCCTTGCGGCATCGGCTTCCGGCGTACGTCGGTTCTGGGTTGATAACATCGGATACACCTATGCCGAACGGTTCATCGATATCGCAAATGCTACCTATGATTACTATCTCGATCCGGCTGCCTCTACCACATCACTCAATGTGGCAGGCGACGGAGTGTTTGGCGACGACGTGTATGTGACCGGCGGAGAAATTTTCCTTAATCCCCTCGCCTCTTCTACTTCTACAACAGAAGGAACGATCTACTATGACAACGACCTGGATCACTTGTTCCTACGAGGTGGTGTTACATACACCGCCCTTGGATTTAGCGGCGCAGACGGCAACCTCGACGATATGACCGTCGGCGGCACATACAACGGCAGTATCAATACCAACTATAAAGTACAAATCGATGCAACCGGGACACCCGACACCTTCAAGTGGTCCGATGACGGCGGATCCACCTGGGATGCAACCGGCGTGTCTATCACCGGAAGCGCACAGACCCTCAACAATGGTGTCACCGTAACCTTTGGCGCGACAACCGGCCACACACTGAGCACGAACTGGTCATTTACTGCCCAACCGTCTGCCTGGCACAGGGTATCGATCGATATGACCAAATACACAACGAACAATACCTCTGTTGCAAATCAAAACTATATCGAACTAACTCATAACCAGAACACAAATGATCTGTCTATCACCGCATGGTTTTATGACACACTCTCAAGCACCTGGAAACGCATCACGGACTTTATGGCAAAAACCTTTGAATCTAACCTGGATAACGAATTCAATCCTGAATTTACGCAGAAAGAAAAAGTAACGACAGTCGCCCTCAAAAACGAGGTTGATTCTCTTGGTACCGGCTCAGACGGAGCAATCACGGTGAGCACCAGTAGAAGTATCAACGATTACGATTCCATTTCCGGAAGAAACTGCGCAGACGGCGGTGATGCAGTCAACTATTCCGTAACCGCGCTCACATCCACCACGGCAACACTGGAAGCCTCACCGGGAACAGGATGTCTTGCTGCAGGAGACGAAGTGCTCCTCATCAACCTCCGTGGCACTGCCACAGCCTACGGCAACGTCGGTAACTGGGAGACACTCCGAGTGAGCAGTGTTTCCACCAATACGGTTACCTTTACTGCTGCCAAAACCAAATACTACGGCGACGGAGCATCGGACGATACCAATGTCGGAGTAGGAACCGGCGCCCAGGATGTCATGCTCCAACGCGTTCCCAATTACACAACGGTGACAGTAAACAGCAGCATCAACTTCTATCCCGACGAATGGGTCAGACCGTCAGGAAGCCCGGAATCCGGTGCGGGAGGAGCAGGAGAAGGCGGTGTGATGTTCTTCCGGGCGACAGGTGCCGTCTCGGTAAGCGGCAGTATCACCACCGCAGGACGCGGCTATATCGGCGGCGCGTATGCGGGAGATGTGGTGTACGAATATCAGGGAGACTCCACTACCGGTGTGGGAACACAAAACACCACGGTTAAGGCGGAAGGAGGAGGCGGAGGAGCCTATGCCTACTGCGCAGGAGGAGGAGGCGGAGGATATGGCACCGCCGGAACCACACCAACCAAAGCCGGAACCAGCTGTTCCACTGCAGGAACCGGCGGATCCGCCTACCCCACCGGCGGAAACAGCACCCTTACGAAACTCTATATGGGCTCAGCTGGAGGTGCTGGAGGAACGGGATATCTTTCTCCCAGCGGCTGGGTATACGACGGAGGCGCGGGAGGAGACGGTGGTGGTATCGTCTATCTTGCAGTCAGCTCCATCAGTGTTTCCGGATCGATCAGTGCAAACGGGAATGCGGGTGGATCGGTTGCAGATCTTGGCGGAACTGATATCACCCCGGGTGGCGGTGGTGGCGGTGCAGGAGGATCGGTCAAGATCGTGGGAGGAAGCCTTACTCTAGGAAGCTCGCTTGTGACGGCAGCCGGAGGATCCGGAGGTACGACGGGCTATTCCAATTATGGTACTACCTATGCGGATCTTGGCGGATATGCATATGGTGGGAATGGAGGGACAGGACTGGTGGCCATTGGATATTCAAATAGTATCAGCGGCACAACATCTCCGTCGTACACATCAATCACATTCTCATACAATCCGTTCGCTGTATACGTTTCTGAACCAATACACGCCCCCGGAACCACAGCATTCAACACTATTTCATGGACAGAGAGTCTTCCTAGCGGCACGGAAATACAGATGCAAACGAGAAGTGGTGCCAGCAGTAATCCACAGGACGGCACCTGGGAAGCGTGGAAGCCGACGACAAGCTCTACTTCGCTTGATAATGCCAACACACATACAAACTGGACCGGTACCAATGTGACGGTGGCAGAGGGAGATGTCGCCAGAAACGTCGATACATTTGAAGATGAAGATGAGAGCAACAGCGGAAACCTCACCAAAACAACGGCGACAGCAGCCAACGGGTATGCGGAACGCACTATCAGTAGTACGGATGTATCCGCTAAACAATATATCAGCGTCTGGGTACGAAGTGCCGCAGCAGGACAGGTTGTCAAACTCGGCCTCGGAGAAGCCGCGGCTACCGAGCAGGAAAAAACATTTTATATTGATCGGGCCAACGCCTGGCAAAAACTCTACTGGGATATTTCCGCAATCACTAATACCAGTATTGATGCCGTGACAAAACTACGGGTAACCAATATCACGAATGGCAACGTTGTGTATTTCGATAACTGGTCTGCGGACAGCTTCCTTACAACATCCGGAGGGTCAACAATTACCAGCACCGCCAACAATTACATCCAGTACCGGGCTATTCTTTCTACCACAAATACGGTAAATTCCCCTACCCTTTCTGCCGTGCGCATCAATCTCACGAACCTAAGCGGAACAACCACTATAGATGCGGATAGTATCGTGGACCCAAATGCTGCAGTGTTGGGCCAAACAAGCAGACGCACTGACCCGACAATCCTTGAATATGCCATGTACTCCACCGGTACCGGCTCAGACGGAGCAATCACGGTGAGCACCAGTAGAAGTATCAACGATTACGATTCCATTTCCGGAAGAAACTGCGCAGACGGCGGTGATGCAGTCAACTATTCCGTAACCGCGCTCACATCCACCACGGCAACACTGGAAGCCTCACCGGGAACAGGATGTCTTGCTGCAGGAGACGAAGTGCTCCTCATCAACCTCCGTGGCACTGCCACAGCCTACGGCAACGTCGGTAACTGGGAGACACTCCGAGTGAGCAGTGTTTCCACCAATACGGTTACCTTTACTGCTGCCAAAACCAAATACTACGGCGACGGAGCATCGGACGATACCAATGTCGGAGTAGGAACCGGCGCCCAGGATGTCATGCTCCAACGCGTTCCCAATTACACAACGGTGACAGTAAACAGCAGCATCAACTTCTATCCCGACGAATGGGTCAGACCGTCAGGAAGCCCGGAATCCGGTGCGGGAGGAGCAGGAGAAGGCGGTGTGATGTTCTTCCGGGCGACAGGTGCCGTCTCGGTAAGCGGCAGTATCACCACCGCAGGACGCGGCTATATCGGCGGCGCGTATGCGGGAGATGTGGTGTACGAATATCAGGGAGACTCCACTACCGGTGTGGGAACACAAAACACCACGGTTAAGGCGGAAGGAGGAGGCGGAGGAGCCTATGCCTACTGCGCAGGAGGAGGAGGCGGAGGATATGGCACCGCCGGAACCACACCAACCAAAGCCGGAACCAGCTGTTCCACTGCAGGAACCGGCGGATCCGCCTACCCCACCGGCGGAAACAGCACCCTTACGAAACTCTATATGGGCTCAGCTGGAGGTGCTGGAGGAACGGGATATCTTTCTCCCAGCGGCTGGGTATACGACGGAGGCGCGGGAGGAGACGGTGGTGGTATCGTCTATCTTGCAGTCAGCTCCATCAGTGTTTCCGGATCGATCAGTGCAAACGGGAATGCGGGTGGATCGGTTGCAGATCTTGGCGGAACTGATATCACCCCGGGTGGCGGTGGTGGCGGTGCAGGAGGATCGGTCAAGATCGTGGGAGGAAGCCTTACTCTAGGAAGCTCGCTTGTGACGGCAGCCGGAGGATCCGGAGGTACGACGGGCTATTCCAATTATGGTACTACCTATGCGGATCTTGGCGGATATGCATATGGTGGGAATGGAGGGACAGGACTGGTTGCTACATACTACAGCACCTCAATTTCCGGAACCACATCTCCAACATATACGTCGGATACAGCAACAGCAAACTACAACAGTTATAAAGTCTATATCAGTAAGGAGCTCGCAACGACCGGTACTACGTCATTTGGCAATATCGAATGGACCGAAAATCTTCCTTCCGGTACCGAAATCGAACTGCAAACCAGAAGCGGCAACACGACAAATAGTACAGACGGCACATGGGAAACGTGGAAGCCGACGACAACATCACTTACAGTCAACGATGCCAACACGCATACAGACTGGGTAGGCACCAATGCGACGGTGGCAGAGGGAGATGTGACCCGAAACATCAATTATTATGAAGACGAAGATGAAGGCACGGCAGGAAACCTGACGAAATTTACGACGACACTCGCCAATGGGTATGCGGAACGGACATTGGGAAGCACCAACCTTTCTTCTTACCAATACGTTGTGCTTTGGTTGAGGTCAGCGACAGCCGGATCCGTTATCACCCTTGGCATGGGCGAAACTGCTGCCACGGAACAGGAAAAAACGATCAAAATTGAAACCGCGGATGTCTGGCAAAAAGTGTATTGGGACATATCCCAAATTGCTTCCGGTTCACGGGACGGTATCACCAAATTCAGAGTAACGAGTACCCAAAATAGCAACGCGGTCTATCTGGATAATGTCGTTGCACAAAGCTACCTGACGACAAATACCGGCTCCGCTATTACCAGTACTGCCAACAATTACATCCAATATCGGGCTATCATGACCACAACAAGCGCTTCGGTCACTCCGACGTTATCTGAAGTACGAATCAATTACACTACCGCCTCCGGGGCGCAAGTCATCAATGACAAATTAAGTAACCAAAATGATACCGACGCATACGATAAAAACAGTAGAGTTTCTATCACCACCGTAGATCTTGATACATATAAGAGTAGCGGTATCACAAAAACAACCACAGGGATAACTACAAATGGCTCGATAGAGGTCGGTACCGGCCTGGACGGAGATGTTGTGATCAGCACAACCCGTAATATCAACACCTATAATTCTATAGCAAGCCGCTCCTGTGTAGACGGCGGAGACGCGGTCAACTATTCCGTCACAACGCTCACTTCGAGAACGGCATCACTAACACAGGCCCCCTCACTAGGGTGTTTGGCTGTAGGTGACGAAATCCTTCTCATCAATCTCCAAGGGAACACTACGTCGACTATCAATGTTGGCAACTACGAAACATTGAGAGTAGAAAGCATTGCCGATAACACTGTGCGCTTTACGACAACAAAAACGAAATACTATGGTGACGGAATATCCGATGACAGTAATATCGGCACGACTACAGGGAATCAAATGGTTATGCTCCAAAGAGTACCGAACTATAATTCACTTGTCGTCGATTCGGGTGTCAACTTTACTCCATCGGAATGGAATGGAACCAAGGGCGGAGTCATTTTTTTCCGCGCTAAAAATAACGTGACTATCAACGGAAATTTGTATGCCTATGGTACGGGATACATCGGTGGCACGTACTACACAGATCAGGCAGCGCAATATCAGGGAAGCTCCACAACAGGAGCCGGCGGATTAACCTATGTGGCAAAATCCGAAGGCGGTGGAGGAGGAGCCTATTATAATTGTGTTGGTGGCGGTGGTGGCGCATATGCCACAGAAGGCGCCACTGGAGGAAGATCGGGCACGTCATGTAATATACCAGGAACAGGAGGTACTAGGTACCCGACATACGGTAATCCGGATCTTACGAAATTATATTTCGGTTCGGCAGGAGGCGCAGGAGGAACGGGATATCTTTCTCCCAGCGGCTGGGTATACGACGGAGGTACGGGAGGAGACGGTGGTGGTATCGTCTATCTTGCAGCAAATTCCATTGTTGTTTCCGGAACGATTACGGCTAACGGCGTTCCCGGTGGATCCGTTGCGGATCTTGGCGGAACTGATATCACCCCGGGAGGAGGAGGCGGTGGCGCCGGTGGATCAGTCAAACTCAGCGCTAATACGGTAAACCTCGGTTCCAGCAAAGTGACGGCAGCAGCAGGTTCCGGCGGCACAACGGGATATTCTGATTACGGAACAACGTACACAGATCTCGGTGGATATGCTTATGGCGGAGCCGGAGGCACAGGCATCATATCTGTCAATTACGGGTCATCTGTCTCCGGCTCCAGCTCCCCTACCTACAATGTCGCCCAGGTGCCAACAAATAGTTATGCCGTCTTTATCTCTGATGAGATCAATACGCCAAATGCGACGAATTACTCCAAGCTCACCTGGCTTGCTGACGAAACGCCCTATGGCATCGTCGGACTCCAGACCCGTTCAGGCAAATCCAACAACGCGACAGACGGCTCATGGGAGGCATGGAAACCGGTCACCAGCGGCACCAATTACGTCACGCTCGACAATGCCAACACCCATACGACGTGGACCGCCAGCGACACTACTTTAACCGTTGCAGACGGCGATATCACGCGCGACGTCAACTTTTTCGAAGACGAAGACGAATCAACGACGGGCAATCTGACTAAACTCACTGTCGGCGCCAATGCCAACACCTACGCAGAAACGCATTTTGGGAGTACAAATCTCGCCAATTACGATTTTCTTACCGCGTGGGTGTACTCCACATCTGCAGGGAACACCGTCAAACTCGGATTTGGCGAAACATCATCCGCAGAACACGAAACGTTGGTAAAACTTGACGCAGCGAGTACATGGCAAAAAGTCTACTGGGACATAAGCCACATCCCCACACACGAACGCGATGAGGTAAGAAATGTCCGTGTGACCGCACCAAGCACGAGTTATACGATATACATCGACAACGTCGAAGGCGAACGGCTCATGAATACTGCTGCAGGCTCGACGATCACCTCAACGCCCAATGAGTATATCCAATACCGCGCTATCCTCGCATCGTCCGATCCTGGTTACAAACCAACACTCTATAACGTCCAGGTGGAATGGGGTGACGGATACAAAGTAGTTCAGACTGATTCAAACACGGTCAGGCTTTATAACTTTTCAGGAGAAACACAACAATTGCGCCTGGATGCCGTTGTCTTTGGCGCGGACTTAGCCGAATGGTATACCGTGAGTGACGACACCATAGAGGAAGGTGACCTCGTCGCCGTCACCGGCGACCTGGATGAAAACGACGTCCCGATACTTCGCAAAACGACAAACCCCAACGATCATCGGCTCGTCGGCGGCATCTCTACCAAAGCAGGCAAAACGCTCGGCCTTGAGGCTCCTAACCGCAGATTGCTCGCACTTGCCGGCCGGATTCCGATAAAGATCGCCTCAGATTCAGCCAGTATCGCAGCCGGCGATCTCATCACGTCTTCTCGAGAGCCCGGCCGCGGCCGCAAAGCAAACCCCGGAGAACTCATCATGGGTCGGGCGCTGGAAAACTGGACGCCGAATTTGGGCAAGGATCGGATTCTTGTCCTCGTCCAGTCTGTCTCCCCCGCCCCTGATGCGGATGTATCCGACGGCGGCGCATTTACTATCCTTACGGACGCGTGGGATGTCATCAACGAAAACACCCATGAAACACTCACGCGTTTGGGAACATACGCGGAGGTGGTCAGCGGTAAAATTTCTACCGGATACCTGGAATCCTATGATCTTGTCACGCGGACGCTCTCGGTCGCTTCGTCACTTGTATCCCCTGCCGCCCGTATCGATAGGCTTGCGACAGACAATATCACGCCGGTTGCTACCGATAGCGCGGGCATCGCCATATCATTACACGATAACCAAACGCTCAGTATCACCAGTGACACTGGTACCCCGTCTGCAACGTTTGATACACTCGGAAATGCCACGTTCAGCGCAGAATTACAGGCCAAAAGCATCGTCGCAACCGATGCCACTATCTCCGGAACGCTCTACGCGGACCATATTACAACCAGCTTCGGCGACATAAACGACCGTTTTGCAGCCGTTGAATCCTCACTGACACAAATAAGCGACCTTGTGGGATCATCCGTCGTACTGCCGCCGCCTATCGTCATACAAAGTTCACAAAGCGCTCTTCTTACCGACGCCGTGACCGCAACAGAGGACAATCTCACGATCAATACTGATTTCTTTGTCCTTAAAAACGCCAATCTTTCGAAAACCAAAATAACCGGCTCGCTCGTTATCGATAACGCCATACGATTCACCAATAATATAATCGACTCACTCGGAGAAACGCTCTATATCCAGAAAGCCAAGCTTGCAGCGGTCGATATCCTCGACGGCACGGTTTTCATCGATACCTTTAACCGCATCTTCTTTAGGGGTAACGTCTCTATCAGCGGCAATACAACTGTACATGGTGTCTTAGGTGCCGACACACTTGCACCACTTACGGGTGGTAATCTCACTATCGATTTGGGTCACCCGATCCCGGACATGATTGCGTCTGAGTCTGGCCAGCCCTCAGTCGGATTCGGAGATCTTGTCATCCGCGGAACAGGTGACAAAGTGGTAGCAAGAATCACGGCTAGCGGATCGGCCAACCTCGCCGGAGATATCACCATAGAGGGTGCCACCAGGCTCAATGGACCGATCCAACTCGCTTCAAATAGCCTTGGATCATCCGTGTCCGTTTCTGAAGGCCAAACGACACTCGTTATCAGCGGACTCACCCTACCTGACACTTTCTATAGCGTCTTCGTGACCCCGAGTTGGGATACCAGCGTGTGGGTAGCGGCGAAATCAACGACAAGCGTCACGATCCGATTTGCATCGGCAGCGCCCGCTGGGGCAACAATGGATTGGTTGCTTTTGCTCGGAAGCCAAACAAATCAAGCGACAGCGTCGTCTTCAGCTACGCTACCGTAACCTTACAGTTGGCTACTCTCTCGAACGAAGGAGAAATTTTTTCCGGATATACGCCTCTGCCTCAGGCCGCCAGGATCTGGCTAAATCTTCCGCTTCAGGGTAGAAAAATCGGAAATTAGTAAATCTACTAAATATATGCGAAAGCAATCCGTGAAACGGCTCGAGTGGCATGCCGAAAAAAGCTTTTTTGATATGCGCATACATCTTGTCCACGCGCCGTGGCGTAAGCACGGTCAATCCGTCCACATCCACAACTAGCTGCTCTGTTTTCGAGTACACACGACCTATCCGCCTTGCGTCTCCCGCATGATACGGATGTCGTCGGATGATTTCTATTAGTTCCTCATCAACCGGATTTGAACGCTGATTGCGTAAAATCCGACGGGCTACCAAAGGGGCTATGACATGCTCTAGTAACTGGCTCGAAAACAGTGTGATCGGTGTCAACGGAATGAACGCCCTGCCCTGATCATGCAAACTCACAAAATCAAATGCCTGATTCCAGTTCACCTCACGACGAATCGACGGCTTTCGTCGGAGCATGAACTCGATGCACCAGGTCAAATCCAATGGGTGATCTTCTTTGTGAGCCAAATCAAACGAATGCTTCAGGCGATTGTACTGAATAGCTGCCATTCGATGCGTGCTTCTCGACAACCCGAGTCTATACTCACGATCAAGGCGCAAAACAGCTTCCGGATACGATTCGGAATACGAATTATCGTTGTGACGCGAAGAAAGACTTTCTATCATGGAAAAACGCCAAAGCGCGCTTTTTTTCAGCGCGCATGTAGTCTATATATAGACATGATTATAACGATTATTAAGCCTATAGTCAATTCTTTTGAAGCTAAATATAGGGGGCTTCGCAAAACCTTGTTGCTACTTTGAAATTAGTCTTTATACTCACTATAATCACACAAACGACATGCAGACCGAATCAATCCGATACGTAGATGCCGTTCTCACAAGTCAACGCGCATGGCAGGATGCGCGAGCCAAAGGATTTCAAAGCCTCACGAGATTGCATCAGACAGTAGAATTCCCACTGAATTGGACCAGGAGATTCCAGGAAATGATATTGAGCGGACTGCCCGTGCCGGACCACGTGCGGTCACAGATCACCAATGATCATCCTCCGCGGTACGATTAGGTATTGCGCTCGGCACAGATGATCGGGAAGCCAGAGGTTTATTTACCCGACCCCATGATATAAACATTGTCTCTCACCGGCCCATACGGGATCCTGCGGGCTTTAACCGGGGTATCATGTGGGCAAATGAGATCATGACGGGAGAAGCCACGCACGACACGTTTGGCGCACTTGCCGACAAAGGAAGGAGATACCCGGTCAGGACACGAATACTTGCCTCATTATTGGAAAAACAATTTGCCATAACCGATCCGCTTCGTACACCTCCCAAAAAACTGCAACCCTTCATAAATCTCCTTCGCGACCCCGATATCCGGCCGCTGCTTATGACCGCGTGGTTTAGCGGGGATGAAAAAATGGCAGACCGCATCATCAAACGACATGCGGACATGTCCCTTAATGACATGACGAGTCTTATGGGAAGAAATCAGGCCTACCGACGCAAAAAGGACGAAAAAACCGAAGGAGCTGCCTACATGATCGGTACCGGGGTTGCATACGCCGACACCCGAATACCATGGGTGCTCACCGGCTTTTTGGGATTGAACGCCATTATGGCTCATGTGGCCTCACCGGATATATTCGGATCAGCCCTACAGACTGTGGCTGCAGCGCTCACCGGATATGCATTTGGCATCATCGGACCATTCGTTCCCTCAGCATTAGCGCACGAAACCATACATTATTTCGCAGAAGGAGAAGGGCACTTGGGCTGGTATGCCATGGAACTTGCAGAAAAAAAGCAGCGCCGGAGAAAGCAACACTGACAGAAACATGTGTCACTTTATAAACCAACGCTCTCCGTCGCTTACGATTTCTATATCTCCCTCCTGATCCGTTCTTAGCACTTGGCGTGACTCGTTTGCTAAATCCGAAAGCAACTCGGGAGACGGATGTCCATAAGAATTTTTCCCGACCGATATTACCGCAACTTCCGGATTTATCCTATCAATACGTTCTTTCGAAATCCCGGTCTTACTTCCGTGATGTGGCACCTTTAGCAGTTCGACTGACTTGTCTGCTAACACTTCTTCGCGAATACGCGACTCCACATGCGTATCGGCATCCCCGGAAAACAACGCGTCGAAATCTCCAAACGTCAACCAAAACACTACGGATCCTTCGTTTAGGTCTCCCGTACTTATGCCAAGTGTATCCGCACGAGAATCCAGAAGTGACGTTCCCGTGGTATACCCAGGCGGCGACATATGGGCTATCTGCTCCCGCGAAGGCCAGACAACCTGCATATTCACACCTGATACACCGATACGCGATCCTGTCGTCACAAGCCGCTCAACTACGTGCCTGCTTTCCAGACTCTCGAGAAGCTTAGAAAAACCTTCAGAATTATTTCTTAGGTCACTTCGTACGAACGCCCCTATCTCGTACCGGTCCACCACACTCAAAAGTCCCTGCAGATGATCGTTCTGAGGATGCGTCAGTACAACCAAGTCAAGTGAACGATCCCAAAAGGGCATGTGTTTACCAAGACAAGCAAACACCCGGTCATTGGGTCCGCCGTCAACTAACATGTCACGCCCGTCGGGAAACCGAACATATGCCGCATCTCCCTGCCCGACGTCACAAAAGACAATATGCAGTTTTCCGTCGGGTAGTGACGTTAGAAAATGAAAAAGTAAAATAAGGCCTGTAGTTAATCCGCAAACGAAATAACCTACATGAAGTTTCAGCATAAAACAAAATTTTTGGCTTTGTTTAATGAACAATTATTGCACGTATTTTTTGACATCGATAATTATGCGTGAATTATATTTATACCTATAATAGGTAATATTTCTGTTCGTCTTTCGATATTTTTAGCTTCACGTATGTATAGTTTGATCTAGTTACCGTCCCACACTCGCAAAAGGCAGGGAACTCATCATGTAGATTGTCCTAACAATATATTCCAACGCAAGCCAATCAACCCATGCAACAAGCTGCGCAAGCGGCAAGGACACAAATCCCAACAACACGGTCACCCACCCCAGAGCGGTAAGCGGCGCGATAACCCAGCCAATCATAAGATTTGCGATAGGAGCAACCAACGATATCCTATGAAAATGAAATACAATTACCGGAATAGTAAGAGCCTGCGCGGCGAGCGTCAATCGAAGGTCGTCACGCATGCCCTGCACCAGCCGATCAAATAGAGACAGACCGTCGTGACGGCTATTCTCAGTTATTTCATGCATACCATTCCGCTCAGAACCAAACAATAGTATGCCGAGAGTGGCTAGCACCGAAAGCTGAAACGAAATATCTCCTGCCCATGCCATGTTTATCAGTAACATACTACCAACTGCTAATACCCAGGCTCCCAACCCCCAGTACTGTCGTCCGCTTAGCACGGCGAGAATTGCAATACCTCCCATAATTGCAGCCCGTACTATACTTGCACCAAATCCTACCAGAGATACAAACCAACAGATCGCAAGCAGTGTTAGCAAGCAGGATATTCGTCTACCAACCAGACTTACCAGACTTCCCTGAATCAGACGACTCATAATGGCAATATTCATTCCAGAAAGTGCGACAATATGAATCGTGCCGGTTGTAAGTAGGGCTTCATACAATTCCTTTGGCAACGACGTCTTGGTTCCAAACAACAAACCAGTTAATAATCCGGCATGCGGCTCGGGAAGGAGTCGCGAAAGAATCCCGGCAAATCCTGTAACAGAAAATGACGTCATGGGTTTATAGCGTTAGTTTATCCTTAAGGGTTTCATACACCGATTGGTTTATGATTTTTTTCTCAGACAACTCCTCGATCCGCTGGTATGGGCGACCGGATATAATTTTTGCGGCGGTTACAGGGCCGATGCCGCTTAATGCCTCGAGCTCTGACTGGGAAGCTGTATTTATGTTGAGAGTTGTCCACGAAACATCCGGTACTCCGATCGAGATATCTGGACCTGACGAACGATTATCCGGAATATAAATTTTGGCGCCGTCAGTCAAAGGGGCCGCCCGGTTTATCGATCGTGCTATAGATTCCATGTCGGCATCAGAAGACAGTCCTCCGGCGAGAGTAAGCAGGTCATCGATTCGCGACCCCAAAGGAACCCGGTAGACACCGGGATTTCGTACTGCTCCTTCGATATCTACTACCAGCGACACTTCCCTATCCTTTTTTGTACCAGTATTACTTGCCTCGGACTCATCAGAACTAAAAGTTATTGGCGCAGAATATTGATATGATTTTATAAAGATTGTTATAGATAGAGCTATAAAAAGAATACTAAGCAGCCCAAGAATTATGGGCATGTGATATACACGCCAAACTAACCGCGGAGTGATGACCTGGTGCTCGTCATCCTCATGCATATATAAATATTAGAGCACGAGGATAAATAAATGTCTGTGTGGTAGGACACGGAACTACCTCAATATAGCCGTACCTAACGAAGATTACGGAAATTGCGTCGCGCTCGCGAAGAAAGAGACTTGAGTGAACAAGCCGCATGATCAGGTTTGCCCACGCAACCAGTACATGCGGCAATGCTGGCTTTATATGAAGCGGGTAACGCCTGCTCAAGAGTTGCTCCTTGAGCTAGTTTCGCAAGCATTTCATGAATGACACCACCGGTTAATACGACATTTTTCCTCCCACGATAGCCTCCCCCGTCGGGTCGAAGCCGCTGTGATGTCACGCGTTTATGGACGACTAGCGTGTCTAGCCTTAGCTCCACGGCCCCAGCCATACAATTTTCCCTGAGAGTAAATGAGCCCATTTAAATATTATAGGATATTTTAGAAGAAAAATCAAATCACGAAATTGACAAGCTTAGAGGGAATCACGACTACTTTGTGCACTTTTGCCGTTTCCAAATATTTCTTCACTTTTTCCGAATTTCTGGCTTTAGCTTCAATTTTTTCTTTATTACTAGCACTTTCCATATCAATATACAATGTATCCCGAAGCTTACCGTTTACCTGGACAATCACCGGAATCGTTTCCTCCACAAGCTTGAGAGGATCATAGACGGGCCAGGCCTGTTCATGCACGGACCATGATTTCGAAGCGCTGCCCGTTTTCCCCTCCTTGGCCTGACACCGAAACCAAAGCTCTTCGGCTATATGTGGAGCATAGGGCGCCAGAATAAGGATAAATGTTTTTAGCATTGACAACGGAAGAGTGCCATGCGAAGCATGGTCCTGCTTCGCAGGACCACTATCTCCACGCTTTACGCTTTTTTCTTTCCTTCCTTCCTCTGTAACCATATTGGTAAACTCCATCATCGCGGCAATAGCCGTATTATAGTGACGCTTGTCCGTATCGTCCCCCACTTTCTTTATGGTCTTATGGAACATCTTCGCGAGTTTGTCACTCACAGATAAATCAGTGCCAGAATCTAAAGAAGCTATTGCGATGCGCCAAACTCGACCTACCCAACGGGAAACCCCCTCCATGCCGGAATCCCGGAAATCTCCCCCTTCAGAGAACGGTCCCATGAACATAAGGTACATACGAAGAGCATCTGTTCCATATAGTTTGATATACTCATCAGGATTGACCACATTCCCTTTACTCTTGCTCATTTTAGCGCCCTCTTTGATCACTAACCCGTGTGCAAAGAAATTTGGAAACGGCTCCTCAAAATCCAGATATCCCCAGTCTTTGAGTGCCATAGTCACAAAACGGCTATACATAAGATGCAACACGCTATGTTCAGCTCCCCCGGTGTACATCGTCACCGGCAACCACTTTTTGGTAATCGCACTGTCAAAAGGGGCTGAATCAGCACTCGAGGAACCCAAAGAAGGGTACCGCAAGAAATACCACGAACTATCTAAAAACGTATCAGAAACATCCGTCTCACGAACAGCCTTACCACCGCAACCCGGACAAGTCATTTCATAAAATTCTTTATGTTTGGCAAGCGGCGCTATCCCGTCATCACCGGGCTTGTAATCTTCTATCATAGGAAGCTCGACAGGCAAATCCTTTTCGTTCATCGCGTACCAGCCCGGCATGTCCGAACGCTCTCCTTTGCCGACTTTTTCACAGGAGACACAGTAAATCATGGGGATCGGCGGACCCCAGTATCGCTGACGGGAGATAAGCCAATCCCGAAGATGATACGTCACCACCCGTTTACCCCAATTATTTTTTTCCAAATGATCTTTCATCTTCTCTATGGCTTCCAAAATAGGCTGACCATTAAGGAATTCCGAGTTTATCATGGTGCCCGCATCCTCCTGCACCTGTTCCAAACGGGTAATCGGAGCCGTGTCCCCGTCAGGACCTACCACTACACGCACCACAGGAATATTCATGGTTTGGGCAAACTCAAAATCCCGTGTGTCGTGACCGGGAACTCCCACGACAGCCCCGGTACCTACGCCCATAACGACAAAATCAGAAACATACAGCGGCATTTTGTATCCTGTAAGTTGATTCATGCAGTACAATCCGGTAGCTATTCCTGTTTTTTTCCTTCCCTGAGCTATACGTTCCTGTGAAGACGCTTTTGTCGTCACGCGGATATATTGGGTTATTGCATCGGCCTTTTCCTTTTTTATCACTCCCATAATTTTACTGATAAATGGGTGTTCAGGGGCAAGCACGACAAAGGTAGCACCGTAGTTGGTATCAGGTCTTGTAGTAAAGCATGTGACGTCACCAACAGACGATCCTTTTTCGTCCACCACCGGATAAGTAATATTTATCCCCTCTTTTTTCCCGATCCAGTTCTTCTGAGCTATGAGCACCTTTTCCGACCACTTGAGGCTGGAAATGTTTTCCAGTAGTTTTCCCGCATATGCGGTAATTCTAAAAAACCATTGTTCTAGCGCTTTTTTTGTAACCAAATTCCCGCATCGTTCACACTTTTCATCGATAACCTGCTCATCTGCCAATACTGTCTTGCATGACGGACACCAATTCACCTCGGCTTTGCTCCGATATGCGAGTCCTTTACGAAACATTTGCACAAATAGCCACTGAGTCCAACGGTAATACTTGGGATCATATGTTTCTATCGTCCTGGACCAATCATACATACATCCAATAAGAGATAGCTGTCGGTAAAAATTTGTTTCACTACGTTTAGCCTGTTCTACCGGATGTTTCCCCACCTTGAATGCGTAATTTTCACTGTGAATGCCGAAACCGTCAAGACCAATCGGCTCGAATACATCAAACCCCTGCATACGCTTGAAACGGCCATATATATCGGTCCCCGTGAATGCGTACATGTTCCCCACATGCAGTCCTTCCGCCGAAGGATAAGGAAACATCATGAGGTTGTAAAAAGGCTTTGCGGCTTTCTCTATGGGGGCTTTATCAGTCTTTTTATCACTCCAGGCCTTCTGCCATTTAGCCTCAATTTCTGCTGCCGGGTATTTTATATTCATATAAGCACGAAAGTATTCTACTCCTCTAAGTATATAATCATTTGAATTTTAGGCAAGGCCGAACTTATTTAAAAGACGATATGGACTACTATAACAACATAATCTCTTATATAAAACCTGTACGGGCCGATAGAGAAACATTGTAAATTTCATAATTTTTTCTTCGCTCGTTGAATAATACATTGTGGCCCGTCGTAAAGGCCCGCAACAAATCTGGCACTACCATATAAATACTGCTAATAACGAAATTGAAGCTAGTTGCCTCTTATGTCATCTCATCGTGTGTTCGTGTGAAATCCTTATCGCCATAGAAAGGACACTAATATGGCATAAAATACTATAAGGTATTGATACATATAACTATAGGTTTATAATAGCTCAAGGCTATTCTAACGCTCCAAATGATAACCGCACTTTTCCCATGTATCTACTCCAAAAATGATAAAAATGACCACTTCATAACTCAACTTAATTAACGCAATGACTATATTTGATATAGAAATATGAAGCTAAATGTTCATATGCGGGAATATGTGAAATCTACTTATTTCCGCATAATTTGGCACATTTCTCAAATTTTTTACCAGGACTAAACTAGATCATTAGCCTCTTGACAGCCTTATTAGTAATAGTATTAATTAATACTATGGCTAGTGTAATGTGGGAGAATGTCTTGAATTACCTGATCAAAATCATCGCATCGTTCGATGAGTATTTGGGGGTAGAACACGCAGCCAGACAGACCCGTAAGAACTACAAGAGCGACCTCACTGCTTTTTTTTCCTGGTTTTGCCAAGTCCAGGAGACACCCTCTCCGATCACCCGCATAGAATCACAGGCAGATGCACTGCGACTTATCCAAACCGAAAGCATAGACGGCTTCAAGCGTTGGCTCATCGTTTCTCATACGCCCCCCGCCACAATCAACCGGAGACTATCGGCAATCAGGGCTTTTTTTCGTTTTGCGGCACTCAACGGGTGGACACAAAGTAATCCGGCACAATATGTGACGAACGTACCAATGCCAAAAGAAGCAGTCGAGGAAAGAGCCAAAAAATCCTATCGCGCGCTTCCTCCGGTTCGCATGTTGCCGGCAGTCCACGCGTTACCGGCTCATATCGATATGCCCCTTCCGGTTGCGGCAGCCGTGTCACAGCCCAAAGCAGCAACCGCTTCTTTTAGCCAACCGGCAGTTGATAGTGCCAGTCCGTTCGTCGCCAAACCTGCGGAGCCTGACACGATCATTATCCCCTCTACTCCCAATTTCGCACCCGTCGACACGACGGAAAAACGCTCACTACTTCGCGCGTTTCTTTCTCCGTACGGATTGGCAGCGCTACTTTTGCTTCTACTTTTTGCGGGGGGATTTGTTTTTTTTCAAATTTCAGGATTGAAGGAAACTACTGCTCCACCTCAAGCGCATAGCGCCCCGACACAACCACCGGTCGTCGGCGGAAACAACCCGGGTACAGCCACCACGCAAACAGGAAGTGTTCTTGGTGCAACGGGATCCACGGGAGCCACCGGAGGCACCGGTCCGACCGGATCTACGGGAGCGACCGGAAGTACGGGGTTATTTGGTCCGCAAGGATCCACCGGAGCTTCCGGACCCGAAGGTGCTACCGGTAGCACCGGCGGGACGGGACCACAGGGAACAACCGGAGCCACGGGAACAGCGGGACCAACCGGAACGGGAGGCACACAAGGCCCGACCGGCACCACAGGACCCACCGGTCTTCGTGGAGACTACGGTCCTACCGGGTCTACGGGAGCGACGGGAGAAGTAGGACCTTCAGGTGCAACCGGAGGAGCCGGAGGTGCAGGACCGAGCGGTGCGACGGGAGCTACCGGAGGCACGGGAGCCACAGGAGGTGCAGGACCCACAGGAAGTACCGGTGCAACCGGAGGTGTAGGACCGACAGGCACAACAGGAGCAACCGGAGCAGCCGGTGAGGCAGGACCGACAGGAGCGTCAGGGGCGACAGGAACAGTGGGAACGCCTGGACCTTCAGGTTCTACCGGAGCTACAGGAAGCACGGGGGCCACGGGAGGTGCAGGACCGACAGGAGCGACAGGAAGCGCCGGCCCCACGGGAAGCACTGGCAGCACGGGTGAAGCAGGTCCAACGGGGTCAACCGGAGGAACAGGTATAGCAGGAGCAACCGGCCCCTCAGGTTCTACCGGAGCCACCGGAAGTACAGGAGCTACGGGAGGCGCAGGACCGACAGGTTCCACCGGTGCTACCGGCGCCACCGGAAACGCGGGCCCGACGGGAAGTACAGGTGCTACCGGAGCTACGGGTGCAAATGGTCCCACGGGAAGTACAGGAGCTACCGGAGCTACGGGTGCAAATGGTCCCACGGGAAGTACAGGAGCAACGGGAAGCACAGGGGCGACGGGAGGCGCAGGACCGACAGGAGCGACGGGAGCTACCGGAAGTACGGGTGCGACCGGAGATAACGGCCCGACCGGATCTACGGGGGCCACCGGAAGTACGGGTTTTGTTGGACCAAGCGGATCAACAGGTGCAACAGGATCTACGGGAGCGACAGGTAACGCCGGCCCGACCGGATCTACGGGGGCGACGGGAAGTACCGGAGCTACAGGCACACAAGGACCCACCGGAAGCACCGGGTCTACAGGAGCGACGGGAGACATCGGACCAACGGGAACGACAGGGGCCACCGGAACAAATGGACCAACCGGAGCAACGGGATTACAGGGTCCGACCGGGTCTACAGGAGCGACAGGAACAGCAGGTCCAACAGGATCTACGGGAGCTACCGGAAGTACAGGAGCGACAGGCGTACAAGGACCGTCTGGAAGCACAGGATCTACAGGTGCAACAGGAACAGCAGGCCCAACAGGAAGTACCGGTGTTACAGGAACAGCAGGCCCAACAGGAGCCACGGGAGCCAATGGTCCGACAGGAGCAACAGGAGCGACAGGCTCTAACGGACCAACCGGGTCTACAGGAGCGACGGGAAGCACGGGAGCGACGGGTAGCGCCGGGCCAACAGGAAGTACCGGAGCCACGGGAGCCACGGGAGCCACGGGAGCGACGGGTGAAGCGGGTCCAACAGGGTCAACAGGAAGTACGGGAGCGACGGGAGCAAACGGTCCGACAGGAGCAACAGGAGCGACAGGCTCTAACGGACCAACCGGGTCTACAGGAGCGACGGGAAG
>CAZNKB010000003.1:34254-34366 GCA_964573695.1 uncultured Gammaproteobacteria bacterium
ACAGGAGCGACGGGAAGTACGGGAGCGACGGGTAGCGCCGGGCCAACAGGAAGTACGGGAGCGACGGGAAGCACGGGTAGCGCCGGGCCAACAGGAAGTACCGGAGCCACGG
>CAZNKB010000003.1:34466-152455 GCA_964573695.1 uncultured Gammaproteobacteria bacterium
GAGCAAACGGTCCGACGGGAGCAACAGGAGCGACGGGAAGTACGGGAGCGACGGGAGCAAACGGTCCGACGGGAGCAACAGGAGCGACGGGAAGTACGGGAGCGACGGGTAGCGCCGGGCCAACAGGAAGTACCGGAGCCACGGGAGAAGCAGGACCCACAGGAACGACAGGGGCCACAGGAACTACAGGAAGTGGTGGTCCGACGGGAGCGACAGGAGCCACAGGAAGTACAGGAGCCACAGGAGCCAACGGTCCGACCGGGTCTACCGGAGCGACCGGAGCCACGGGAGCCAACGGTCCGACAGGAGCCACGGGAGCGACAGGAGCCAACGGTCCGACTGGAAGTACAGGAGCCACGGGAGCGACAGGAGCCAACGGTCCGACTGGATCTACCGGAGCGACAGGGGCGACGGGAAGCACGGGAGCGACAGGTGAAGCGGGTCCGACAGGAAGTACAGGAGCTACCGGAACCACCGGAGCCAATGGACCAACAGGTTCTACCGGAGCGACAGGAGCCAACGGTCCGACCGGGTCTACCGGAGCGACAGGGGCGACGGGAGTAGCAGGACCAACGGGAGCGACAGGAGCCACAGGAAGTACAGGAGCCACAGGAGCCAACGGTCCGACCGGGTCTACCGGAGCGACAGGGGCGACGGGAAGCACGGGAGCGACGGGAACAGCCGGACCAACAGGGGCGACGGGAGCGACCGGATCTACGGGGGCCACGGGAGCCAACGGTCCCACAGGTCCCTCAGGAACAACCGGTTCTACGGGAGCTACGGGTGCCAACGGTCCGACCGGAAGTACGGGTTCTACCGGAGCCACCGGGGCCAACGGTCCGACCGGAAGTACGGGTTCTACCGGAGCAACAGGAGAACGAGGAGCAGCAGGAGAAAACCTCTTTGATCAGACAAATAACCTGATTTATACCTATCCGGTTGTCAACCGAAGTATCGCTTTGGGAAGCGATACCTTCTCCCCTTCCGATAACCCGTCTACGACTTCTACCGCCAGCGCGCTTATCTTCTTAAATGGCGATAACGGCAATATATTAGGCGCAGATTCGATTCTTGGTACCAATATCCGAACAGATTTGCGCTCACTAAGTAACGTCACCGACGTATTTGTCTACGACACATCCAAAGATCCTGACGCAGGCGCATGGCGCAGTGATGACAGGGCTAAGTCCTCCAGCTGGTATAACGAAACGATTGATAACATATCGGCCACCTGTATAGTCGACACGAGTGACCGCTGCGGCACGCGCGACTTCCCCGTCAAAGCTATCATCGTCACAACCACAACGAAACTATATATTTTTGACGCAAAAGACAACACACTCTGGATGGATTTTGCCAAAGGTTCAGGGGCCACCGAACAAATGATCGGTCCGACGACCAATTCCACAGGATCCTCCGTCTGGGCGCTCAACGGAAAAGTCTATTATGCTAATAATGGTTCGGTGGGCGGACTCTATGTCATCGATTTCAAAACCGACAAATCATACAAATACAACGCCACTGATGATTACGTCGGCAACCTCACTATTGCTAACCGCAACACCACTACCACGTACGTTTCTGATTCCTCTCTTGGACCCACGGCGACCATTGTAGACACGATCATAAACAGCGTCATGGTATCCATACTACGCTCAGGAGAAACCATGGTGATTGTCGCAACCGACACCGGCATTTCCACTATCAACGAAACCAACAAAGTGATCTACAGTTACTCTGATGTTACGGGAGATGACTATAACAGCGCCTATATAAGCCGGTTTGGAGATCTCTACGGACTCAATGAAACTCAACAACAGTTGGAAGTATGGAACAACGCAGGCACAGATACTGCAAGTGAATTAAACGGAACACCCGATAAAGTCTGGGATCAAACCACTGATCCGCCGTTATTCCAAAAAAATACCGCACAAAACATAACCATTGGTCCCAAAGCCATTTCTGTGGCTGACGGTGAATCTGCATCAGATGATAAATCCGATGTTATCTATGTGGCCCATGCAGACGGGGTAACCAGAATACAGCACAATCGGACCACAACGACCAACGGATGGACCAAATTCTATACCAAAGATTATATATCTGAGGAATTAGACGGTGACGCCAGACTTTCACTCCCCATGACGGAATCCGCAGGTGGCAACGGTGCTATACGTGATGTGTCAAACGCTGCGAATCAACTTACCAACAACGGATCAGTGACGTTCGGCGTATCAGGCGTTCGCGGAACCGGCATGACATTCACCCAAGGGACAAGTGATTATCTTTGCAGCGAGACGGGTGTCGCAAACGGCAGCTGCGATGATGACAGCGACTTCGATAATACGACCGGTGATATGTCCGTAGGGGCATGGGTCAAGCGGAGCGCATCAGGCACTGATGTCGATGTAATTGCGGCAGATTGGGGCAACGCTATTGGAGACCAAGAATTCCGCCTGTATTTTGATGCGACGGATTTTCCAACGTTTCAAACAACCGACGGGACATCCACGACGACAAGTGTAAGCCCTACGGCTATAACCGATACCAACTGGCACCATATCACCGCTCAGTTCAATAATAGCACCGCAAACATACAGTATCTCTATGTTGACGGGAGACTGGTCGACTCCGATACTGCATCATCAACAGATCAACCCAATAATACAGTGGCGTTTACTATAGGGGCAGACCTGTCCGGGGCAGCAAATACAGCGGCCAACTTTTTCCGCGGCACCATAGACGAAGTCTATTACGACAGAGAAGGTCTTGACCCTTCTTATATCCGGCGCATATATGAATCCGGATACCGCGCGTTACAAAATCACACGTCAAGCCGTATTACCGGTATATCCGGAGCAGATAATTATCAACGACTTCTCGGAAACGCGTCGGGTGGTACCGCTGCAAGCAACAATGCAACAAGTATCGCTATCGACGACACCCGCCGGTTTATCTACGCCGGATTGCATGACGCCACTACCAATACCGGAGGCGTTACCGTTATCGCAGAAGAAGCGGATACTGCTATCGATCTATTTGACAGTACCGCTAACACCAGCAAAGACGATGACATCGGTACCCAATTTTCGGCAAATGACGTCGTTTCTATCTCGCTTTCCGGCAGTCCGTGTCCCGGATACAACGGCGGATCCACAACCTGTAATAACTCCGCAACGCTAGCAATCGCAGGAACAAACGATTCTGCCACCAGGGTATGGATGGAAACCAGCACAGTGTCTATAGCGGACGCACTAAGTCTTTTGGGCTCTACAAGCCTTACCAAAAATATCGCAAATATTACCAGCGTGCTACAGGTATACGATGTATACAATCGAAACGATGATGACGCAACGGGTGGAGAACACCAAGTCCCAGCCCTGAAGGTCGACAGCACCGGCATGTTCACGTATAACTATTTAAATACTCAAACATCATCGGTTGCTATGGACATTAACGACAGTACCCATACATCCGGAACTGTCATTGATATTAGTGGCTCTGCAATCAACTCTGGGGAAGGTATAAATCTATCTACAAACGCACTTACTACCGGTCGTGGACTCTTAATAACTTCATCGGCTACAGGATGTACTAGTTGTGCACTCGAGCTCATCACCCACTCCGGTAGCAATGCAAACAATACCGGATATTTACTGCAATTGGCAAACACCGGGACATTAAACGCAAATACGTCATTCTATATCCAACACTATGCTACAGGGACCAATAACCTCGCCATGCGAATAGATGACGAGAGCGCTGACACGACTCCGTTTGCCATAGACGGCTTGGGCAATGTCGGTATCGGCGACAGCAGCCCGGATTATACCCTGGAACTCTACGACCCAACCAACACACCGGTTATCGTATTGTCTGACGATGATATCGCACAAGGATTTACTACAGATGTCGCTGCCACAGACGCATTCCTCCATATCTCTTCCATATCAACAACAGCTGGAGGAGCTCAATTTACAGGCCTATCAAGCGGTGATGCACAAGCTTTTTCCATACGCGGTGGAATCGACAGTTCAACCCCGGCCAACACAACCCCAGCGATTAAAATCATCGGGGGTAAACTTAGCGGCACGACATTCGGAGATCTCGATGTAGATTCTACACAAGGTGGCACCAATGCGGAAACGGTCTTCCAAATTGCCAACAACGATGACACAGCGAGCTTCACCATGCTCGGCAATGGCAACATAGGTATTGGCAACCAGGTGACTCCCCTTGCCAAACTCCATGTCATCTCAAACCCGCTCGCAGCCCTTTATACAACCGGCAGGGCCGCAGCCATATTCGACCAATTTGAAAACCAGGATATTATCGCCGCCTCCGCCTCAGGGGTGACGAAGCTTCGGGTCACCAATACGTCCGACGTCATCGCAGAACGGTTTGTCGACCTGGGTAACACCTCCGGAACGTTTTATATCGACCCGGCAAATGGCACGACATCCATAGTTGTAGACGGAGCTATCATAAGCGACGGCGCTTTTAGCATCACATCAAATGGCACGAATGGTAATGTGACCATTAGCGCAGGCACC
The DNA here is from genome assembly GCA_964573695.1 of uncultured Gammaproteobacteria bacterium. Taxonomy (GTDB): domain Bacteria; phylum Patescibacteriota; class Microgenomatia; order UBA10105; family UBA927; genus UBA927. The sequence goes on from CAZNKB010000003.1 coordinate 39,020, forward strand.
GGAGACGTCATTCTGGGAACTGCCGACAGCACCGGAGCAGAAGTATGTGTCAGCCTAGACGGCTCGACGTGTACCGGCAAGATCGATGCCGCGACGTTTGATCCTCCCTATACGATCAATGACAAAAACTATGCCACCTACGCACCAAGCATGACGGGCATCAAAGAAGAAACAGTAGGAACTATCCAGACATCTACGTATGTAGCGGGTATCGGATACAAGACAGAGATTGACTTTACCGATCTTCCCATAGGATCAGACCTCTGGCTGTTCTCACGGACGACGGACCTCAAAACCAATGCGGACCAACTCGTCGTGCTGTTGTCTCCGGCCTCATCTGCGCGTGTATGGTACAGTTTTGATCCGGACGCTCTTATTCTCACCATGTATTCTTCGCGGCCGACCAGTGTTTCGTACCGGCTTACGGCTCCCCGCTTCGACTGGCAGCAATGGGCCAACACGCGCGCAGATGACGATCGGCGAGGTATGACGCTTAACTATGACAACGCCTGGTTTACCGGCAGCGGATCGGCCGCGGCTCCCGAAGATCCGCTTGCTCATCTTACGATCGAGCCCGTAGACGAAAGCACATTGCAGTTTAGGATCCGCCATGAAAACGGCGACATCATAGAAGAAGCGACCAGTTTTGCCCGGCTGCTCGTCGCTAATGTGCAAACGGGAGCAATCCGCAGTATCAACGGCATATTCGGAAAAGTAGTGATCACCGAGTCTATAACATCCCCGGTAGCGCAAATAGATTCGGTACGTACCAATTCCATTTCACCTATCGCAACGGAATCCGGACAAATCACTGTCAATCTAAATCAAACACAATCATTCGGAATCAAAAATACGGATACAAATACCGTAACCACGACGTTTGATGCACTGGGGAACGCGACACTCTCCGGCACACTCACGACAGAAAACCTCAACATAAACGGTGACGCGACGGTTGCGGGAGCATTAACCAGCACATCGGTAACCACGGAAGATGCCCACCTTGACTCGCTATCGGCGAGGCAGGCATCCGTATCCGGTCAATTATATGCAGACCGCATTGTCACCAACTTCGGCGACCTGGACACCCGGTTCCAAACCATAGAGCAATCGATCGATTCTATAAGCACACAATCTGCCATAGCCTACACAAACCCAACACCTTCTACGAGTCCGGCTGCCGATTACGGAGGAGCAATTTCCCTGTCCGGAGGCGATGTCGTCGTCAACACGAATCTCTTTGTATTGGGCGACAGCTTGCTTTCCAGAACCTCAATTACAGGGTCGTTGCTCGTCGACGGCGTTATTCGCTTCGCAGAAAATGTCATAGAAACCATTTCGGAAACCCTATATATCCAAAAAAACAAACTCGCGTCTGTCGATATCCTCGACGGCACGATTATCGCCGACATATGGAACCGGGTATTCGTCCGGGGCACACTGGGTATTTCAGGCAATACAACGATCGGAGGCGTCCTCGGAGCATCAACGCTGTCTCCGATTACCGGTAGTAACCTGACTATTGATTTGAATCAGTCCATCCCGGATCCTTTCGCATTACAGCAAGCTACCCCCTCATCCGGATTTGCTGACCTAGTCATCAAAGGCATAAACAACCAAACCGTCGCAACGATAAACGCATCCGGAAGCGCGACGTTTACCGGAACTGTTGCCGCTGATATGCTTGTAGCGAGCGGATCAGCAACGGTAAGCAAACTCAATATCAGCACGGGTGATGTGGCGGCATCTACGGACTCCGCTATCCCTTCCAGCTCTGTAGGTACTGGCCTATTGCCCGCAAACTTTACCGAAATCACCGTACTCTCCAATCAGATTGCAGCCGATTCACTGGTATACCTGACCCCGCTATCGAGTACGGGAAACCAAGTGATTTATGTGAAGGAAAAACTGCCGGGCGTCGGATTCATCGTGGCAATTGATTCCTCCTTATCTATACCCATAAACTTCAATTGGTGGATTATCAATTAACTGCGTAGCCCCGTACCTGCGCCCTTGCGACGCGTGGATGTAAACCACGGGAGCAAGCAAGCTTGGTACTGGGGGTGGATCATTAACTAATATATGTATAGTGATATACTTTTTCCCAGTTGACAAAATATAACGGGAATGATGTACTCTAAAAAGAGTTTAGTTCCCTGCCATGAAATCATCGAAGAATCAGGCTACCACAGGGCAAGTCACATCTGCATTTGTTGCTATTGTCGTTATTATAGGCGCAAGCGTCTTTGTCTGGTTTAGGATGCAGCGCCAGAACATACAGGAAAAAGCAGGTCTGCCCACGCAAGTAGAAGCACAGCCGACTGCTATCCCCACGCCAACGCCGACTCCCACGAAATTATTCCATGGCAAAGACACCTATATAGTCAGTCGCGGATCCCAAGCCAAAGGGCCAAATATTTCAGAAATCACATTTGATCCGTTGGATCCGGCAGTAGGCGCACAACAAATCATTTCCGTAAAAGTCAGTCACAACAATCCCGTGACAGACGTCACGGTCAAACTGCGCACCGACACCAAAACCACCACGCTCAAGTTAAACCGCTCAGAGGGCACGGAGTTGGGCGGCACATGGCAAACCACCTGGACTATTCCGGAAAGTTACCTGTATAACTATGCAGCAACAGTGGTTGCCAGTGCGGGCAAGGAAGAAACATCCATTCCGATCATTATCCGGGAACGAAAATGAAAAAATCGACACAGTCTATAGGATTTACCGTATTATTGCTCTTGAGTTTGAGTGTTGGTGCGCGTGAAGCACAGGCAGCCTGCAATTGGAGCCCAAGCGCAGGAAGTGTTACCGCCACAACATGCGGTATCGACGGACAATCAGAAGAAGCGTATGATTATTCTTCGGGAACGGATGACTCTACGAACGGACTCACGCTTACCATTCCCAACGGAGTCACCGTTACCCTCAACACCGGTTCTGTGGGTACACCCACGACGCTCTATGTCGGGGCTATAAATCTCACTGGAACAGGATCTCTTGTGGCTTCTGCAAACTACGTGCAGATCAAAAGCGGATTCCGATGCTATGTGACCGATGCTGACGGCGACGGATACAGTCCAACCCCCAATGTATGTTCTTCAACAAGTGGTGCTGGGAAAATCCGCAAATTCTCATCAGGGTTCCATACGGGAGTTGACTGTGGAGACGGAAATAGCGCCGCTAATCCAGGTCAGACTGTTGCCCAGTCAACGACATTTACCAATACCGCCACCGGGTTAAGCGGTGATTGGAATTGTAATGGCGCGGAAACGAAAACATACGCTACAGCCACATATACCTGTAGCGCGTGCACCAACGGATCAGGGTATGCGAGTTTCCAAAATACCACAAACGGATTCCAAACGTCCGTACCGGCATGCGGAGTAGCAGGCACATACTATACGGTAACCAATGCAACGTGTGTAGATCCCGCTGTTGCAAACTGTGCAGCAAGTGCTACTACCTCCAGCGTTACACAAACCTGTCTGTAAATCATTGCGAGCGAATCCCCACGGGCGTGTATAACAACTTGGCTACTGTCGTAGATTTCTCATCGGAACGATCCAGTATAATCTCATCGTGGCTCATAAACTATGCGCTTGTTTATTCATATTAAGCACCTCACCCGTAAATAGCCATACATGGGCGCACACAACCACATGTAGACCCTTTCTATGAATACTACCAATCCATATATACACGATAAACAAATCCAGCTCATGGTCACCCCTACGCGGGTAAACGTTTACAAAGGTACATGTGCTTCCCTCCTTCTGTTATCTCAAGTTTGATGCATGTCACGGACTCTAAATAAACGAACCAAAACCGTTCGGCCATAGAACAAAAATGTGTCATTACAATATGTCTATAGGATATATATTTAGGTACATATATCCCTGTACACACCATATATCCATTTATCCCGTTCTAGCAGCAAAGTATATACTCATGAAAAATCTTATTAGAACAATCCAAACTCACTCAATGACGATCTATTATCCAAAATAGGCCTATAATTAGAATATAAAATACCTATAGTATAGCCTCGATATGCTAATTTTGAGAGTGATAATTTGACACATTTCTCGTAAGGTTCTGTAATAGTAATAGGCCTATGATTTTTACCGAGCAAACCCATGCAAACTCTAGTCATTTGAGGCTAATAAGCAACCTTCTTTCGCATAGCTTCCCATTCACATACACACCGTCATGACATTGAGCCCAACTGATAAATTATATACTATAAGCCAAGCTTCAAAACGTCTTGGTGTCTCAATAAGCACACTCCGCCGGTGGATAAAATTACACAAAATTGATGTGATTACTGATGCCCAAGGCATCCATGTTTTTAACGAATCCGCACTACAAAAAATCCAAACCATTACTCCGGTTGTTTCACCACTATTACCAGATGTCGATGCATTGTCCCCCGCTCAAGCGGCAAAAGCATTGGGAATTTCAACGTGGACATTGCTTCGTTGGGAAAAAGCCGGATTGATCGTCAGTTCACGTACGCCAGGAGGAGCTCGCCGATTTCAAAAAGACGCAGTAGCTTCCCTACTCAGTAAACGAACCACATATCAGCGAGTTCCTTCGGAAACACCCCGGGTAAATAGAGTAAACCAGGTAGCCGACAAAAACGTAAGCAGTAACGTGCATCCAATAATAGCTACATCAAAATATACTGAAACATATCAAAAAATACCCTCATATTCACAGCCGCCACATCGTAATTCGTTATATTTTATCCTTGTTATTCTTATTTTTTTGCTATGTAGCGGTATTATTGGACTCCAAATTGCCGGCATGCAATCGAGCAAACAAACAGTACCGACACAAGCGACAAGCGGTGCCACGACTATAGACCAAAACATCATACAAACGATCGTCGCTCAGGTTACAAAAATTATTGAATCCAATAGTTCGACGTCTATATCCGGACGCGACGGTATAGACGGCGCTACGGGTGCAACAGGACCACATGGCACAAATGGTGCAAACGGTTCAAATGGTACAAACGGCACCAATGGTGAGTTAGGTCCAATCGGTCCGACAGGAAGCACCGGGACGGGTGGAGGCGGCGGAGACGGACCAAGTGGAGCAACTGGAGCAACAGGATCTGGTGGTGTCGTTGGTCCTACCGGCTCTACTGGTGCGACGGGAGGAATAGGAGCAAGTGGCCCCACGGGATCAACGGGGGCGACGGGAGGAAATGGACCCACAGGTGCTACCGGTGGAACGGGTATATCGGGAGCAGGAGGAGATGGACCAACCGGACCGACAGGTGCAAATGGTCCGACTGGTTCTACTGGTGCTACTGGTGGTGTTGGAGCATCTGGACCAACAGGATCAACAGGCGCAACCGGTAATGTTGGTACCTCAGGGCCAACCGGCTCAACTGGAGCAACAGGAGGAATTGGTGCAAGTGGTCCGACGGGAAGTACTGGTGCTACTGGTGGTGTTGGAGCATCTGGACCAACAGGTTCGACTGGGGCGACTGGAACAGCCGGAGCAAATGGTCCGACTGGAAGCACTGGGAGCACGGGATTAAATGGTTCATCAGGCCCAACGGGAAGCACGGGTGCCACTGGATTTCAAGGGGCATCAGGTCCTACTGGCTCCACCGGAGCAACAGGGGCAGTTGGCTCTTCAGGTCCAACAGGTTCGACTGGGGCAACAGGAGTTGACGGTCCAACGGGAAGTACTGGTGCCACAGGTGGTGTTGGAGCAAATGGTCCCACCGGAAGTACGGGTGCCACTGGATTTCAAGGGGCATCAGGTCCAACAGGATCAACAGGCGCAACCGGTAGCATTGGTTCATCTGGCCCAACAGGAGTTACTGGAGCGACGGGAAGTATCGGTTCTTCTGGTCCAACTGGAAGTACGGGTGCAACTGGAGCGACGGGAATACAAGGGTCTTCAGGACCGACAGGTAGTACCGGAGCGACTGGTGGAATTGGAGCAAGTGGTCCGACTGGTTCCACAGGAGCAACTGGCAGCATTGGAGCTTCTGGTCCTACTGGCTCTACTGGTGCAACTGGGAGTGTAGGTGCATCAGGCCCGACGGGTAGTACCGGTGCCACTGGTGGAATTGGAGCATCCGGTCCAACAGGAAGCACAGGTTCCACGGGAGCAACAGGCAGCATTGGAGCTTCTGGTCCTACTGGCTCTACTGGTGTAACTGGAGGCGTTGGAACAAGTGGCCCAACGGGTAGTACGGGAGCCACTGGAGGCATCGGGGCATCCGGTCCAACAGGAAGCACAGGTTCCACGGGAGCAACAGGAGGTATTGGCGCCTCTGGTCCGACGGGGGCTACAGGAGCCACTGGTGGAATTGGAGCAAGTGGTCCGACTGGTTCCACAGGGGCGACAGGTGGAATAGGTATTTCTGGCCCAACCGGATCCACAGGGGCTACTGGTGGAATTGGTGCATCTGGACCGACGGGATCTACTGGAACAACAGGTGCCCAAGGTCCCACCGGCGCCACAGGAAGCACTGGTAGTATCGGGGCATCTGGCCCAACCGGATCCACTGGAGCAACCGGGAGTGCTGGCGTGTCTGGCCCAACCGGATCCACAGGGGCTACTGGTGGAATTGGTGCATCTGGACCTACTGGTAGCACCGGAGCAACTGGTGGAATTGGAGCAAGTGGTCCGACTGGTTCGACAGGAGCAACAGGATTTGCAGGCCCTACCGGCTCAACGGGAACAACCGGTGTTCAAGGTCCGACGGGCCCTGTGGGACCAGGAGGAGAAACTCTCTTAAATTACACCGGCAGCGGTGAAACTGCATTTTTATACAACAACACAACGTACACATATGATTTCGCGACGCAAGACTTAATCTTAGGATACAGTGGGGTCGATGGTGCTGATATCACGACACAAGACACGAACGAAAACCTAACCATTGATCCAAATGGAACTGGAACGATATATTTTCATGGCACTGCAGTACAGTTTGATAGCGATGGATCAATCACACAAACAGCGACAGATACGACAACGGTTGCCTATTCATTACTTGCAAACAGCTTATCTTCAGGAACAGGCCTTTCGTTGACATCCACATCTACAAGCTTTTCTACAGGAAAACTTGCAAACATCGACTGGTCGCCAGGAAGTGCTACAACTGCAACTGGCGATCTTGTTCGAATCAACATCGGACCAAATGGAACCGTGGGCAATCTATTCAATGTCACTGACAATGCGTCAACACTTTTTAGTGTATCCGAAACACAAATCACCTCTGCCCTCCCCCACCAATTCACGGCAGCTGGGGACGTGGCAGTCGCTTACGACCTGATATTCACCAATCAAACGTCAAGTGGCATCAAATCATATGGCCCACTCACCATAGAATCCGGCGAATCATTTGAATCAAATAACCTTATCCTCAAATCCTACAATAGCGGTAATCTGGTATTAGATATTGCCTCAGCGATTATCGATATAAACACCTCAAAATCACTCACGTTTACCAATGCAAACAGCCCATTTGGAAGCGCTCTAGTCGCTGGCGCATTCATCGACACCAATTCTCGATTGACAGAAGAATTCAACATGGACACACAAAATTCAGCAATCACTGCAGATAGCGCAGCTATTGGAGATGATGCATCCTGGTATTTCGATACTACAGACGTTTCATCAACATACTCAACTCCAACAGATACGGTAAACGGCATATCAAGACTTACCTTTGGCACCACCACAGGAGTTGGAGGTCTTATCGGTTTTGGCGGAGATACCGCCGCAAATGACTTAAATAGCATATTCCTGAAAGCAAACTTGCCGATCGTTGAAATGAAACTTCGCACAAATATAAACAACACAACAAACGACATCGTTTGGGGTATTACCGATCAGGCCACTGCACCAACGGTCAACGATACGCTTCCGGCAAACGGCATATTCTTCTGGCACAACAATACGACGACTTGGACAGGCTATGTTCGAAGCGGATCTGCAAATGTGGGCACGGCTACATGCACCGGTGGAGCGGTCAGCACGACACAATTTGCGTTGGGCCGTATTGAGGTGCTGAGTGCCACGTCAGTGCGGTTCCTCATGGACTATGATGTGTCAGATGGTGTTAATTTTATAGACTGCGGAACCGTTTCCGGAGCCAATCCTACCGCTGCTCTTGGTGCGACTGTCTATAACGTGCACACCGAAACGACCGGCTCACGAACCGTCGATGTCGATTTCTTCCGTGTATGGCAAGACGATGCAGTGGTACTAAGCCAAGATATCCTGCAGCAAGATATCGCCATAGAAGCAGGCCAAAAAATAGACGTCCGCGGAGAAGTTCACTTCACCGATGACCCCAATAATCCAGGGTTTTACCGCTTGATGGACAAAAACGGACTGCACATCAATGCTGTCTATATCGAAGATATACAAAGCAAGAGTCTTTCAGAGAAATTCAAAAACATTGATGCCGCCATCGCGTCGCAAAGTGGCAGTCTCGCTGTATCAGGCACAGCCACGACATTCATTGATGGTATCCGGGAATTTTTATCAGAAATTCGGTTCAGCAATCTTGTACAATTTGTTGCTGATGTGGTGTTTCACGCAAACGTCGGCATAGGAGGAAAACTCACAGTAAACAAAGAGGCCACATTCAGTGGCCAACTCACATTCCCGGATAATATGGCCGGAAGCGCGGTAATCTCCAAATACACCCAATCGGTTGACGTGGTTTTTGATCACCCATTTAACACAACGCCAGTGGTCACTATTTCGCAGGTAATCACGAATGCCACGGATAGCGCATTTTTATCCGAAGGATTTAATGCAGGAGTATCCAACATTACACCCAACGGATTTACCATATCCTTAGATACACTTGCCATACGGAATTATACATACAACTGGATTGCCGTATCTGTCAGCAATACACACCAAACAGTGTCGAGTTCCCCGCTTATGGATATTCTCGGTGTTGAGGATCAGCTGAGTGCAACGCCGTCAGGATCAACTGAATCAACAAGCTCTGGTATTCCAAACGAAAGCACACCCTCCGGGTGGTTAGATGCACAATAACTATGATAAAACGACGCAGTACAAAGATATGGAAAAAATCGCTCGCAATCCTTCTTTGCGCGCTCATACTCGTTGTCGGCATTCGACTCATATGGTTTAGACCGGAACAAATTGAGGCCGCCTGGTACAACGATACCTGGGGATTTCGGGTAAAACTCACGATCGATCATACGAAAGTTGCTGCAGACCAGACAGATTTTCCTGTCTACGTGGATCTGTCAAAACTACCTGCAATCTTTCATGCTCATGTCAATCAGACCGATGGACGAGATATTCGCGTTACCACAGCCAATGGATCGACTGAACTACCTCGCGAAGTGGTCTTTTATGATGCAACGTCAAACAAAGGCGAATTACATTTTAAATACACAGGAACACTTTCATCATCAACAGACACAAGCGTTTATATCTATTTTGGAAATGCAGGTGCAAGCGACTATGCAGCTAGCGACACCTATGGGAAAAATAATGTGTGGGATAGTAGTTTTTCCGGTATACACCATCTCCAAAATAACAGCTTTGCCGATTCTACCTCAGGGGCACATAACGGCACCAACAATGGCACAACCAACACATCGGGTAAGGCAGGAGATGGACGACTCATTGATGCGAACGGTGAATATTTTTCGGTGCCACTATCGGGATATATACATACATCAGTTGGTACGGTAGATTGGTGGTACAAAAATACTGTCTCCTCTGCAAACTTTTTAAGTTTTTGGGGCTCTAATGAGGGAGACAATCAATTTCAATTTCAACGTAGTACGCTAGACACTAGTCTAGATTTTATTGTCAATTCTAGTGGTGCAAACTGGACCTCTCTAGCAAAAAATGTTTTTGATGGTTCCTGGCATCATATAGCCGTTGTGTACGATACCACAAATAACACACAGGACTTGTATATTGATAGCGTTGCGCAAACACAAAATATAGAGAATCACACAGATATCGATATTTCCACCTACGCCCTCCTTATAGGTGAGAATGGTGCAGGGGGAGGAAACAACGCCAGAGGGGTCATCGATGAATTTAGGGTATCAAATAATCTTAAACGGAGCAGCACATGGATCACGACCGAATACAATAATCAAAGTAGTCCCACCACGTTTTTTACCACAGGGGCAACAGAACAGAGAAAGTCAGCAGTTCTCAATCTGGCCTTTGACGAAGGGTACGGAACAACCGTCAATGATTCTTCATCCAATGGATATACTGGCACCCTCAGTGGCGCTACAACGCCTTCCTGGCAATCTGAAAGTCAATGTATTTCCGGCAAATGCCTCTATTATCAAGGCTCCACTGCCTATACAAGCATTGGAACATCGGTGCCAAACGTTCAGTCTGTTTCGTTTTGGGTAAAGCCGAAGACAAACGCAGAAACACTCGTGGATTTTGACGGTGGCACACATTATATTTCTGCGTCAGCTGGCACCATTACCGCCACCGGCTTTTCATCCTCTACTATTTACGTAAATGGAAAATCAGGAAATACATTAACTGCTAACGCATGGCAGCACATAGAAGTCACGACCGCCACAGCGTTTACCGCCTCAGCGATAACCATTGGCAAACAATCCACCAATTATCTTAATGGGTTTATTGATGAATTTACGCTGTATGATTATGCCCGATCTTCGTCTCAAGTAAAACTAGATTTTACATCCAGATCTTCTCGGTCCGGCGTGGGTGCCCGTTTCGGTCCCGATACGGGAAACACGCTTTCCAACGGACTCGTGGGGTACTGGAAAATGGATGAAGCCGCATGGGGTACGCCAAATTGCTCAACGGACGTTACCATGGATTCATCTGGCAATGGAGCAAACGGCGACGCATGTCCTACTTCAACTGGACCAGTCGGGGGAAATGTGGGCAAATTCGGAAAAGCAGTAGCCTTTGATGGAAGTGACGACTATATCCCTATCAACGGGTCTACTGTATATGCAACAATGAATTCTCCATTTAGTGCAAGCGCATGGGTTAATTTAACTGACTTTAGCACATCAAATTATCCAGTTGTTATCGCTTTGCGAAGCGATGATACCGACCCATGGTTTATTATTTTGTCCAATCAAACTAACTTCTTAGGAGTCAGTATTGGAAATGATAACTCATTCGCAGGGATAAAAACTGACACTCCGACGGCGAGTTTAACCGGCGCGTGGCATCATATAGCTGTTTCATATAATGGTCAAGGCTCGGGAGCCATGACCAACTTCAAAATATATCTTGATGGACAACTACAAACAAACATCGCGTCTGGAACCTATGCGAGTCACTCACAAACCACGTCCATTGGGTATAACGGCGGAGGAAATCGTTGGTACGGATCTATCGATGAGGTACGCGTGTACAACAGAGCCCTCTCCACATCAGACGTGAATCAGTTATACAATTGGGCTCCAGGACCAATCGGATATTGGAAAATGGACGAAAACACGGGAACAACGATTTACGACACGAGCGGAAACGGATATAACGGCACATTTCAGGATAGCCTAACAAAAGCAGATTGGAAAAATGGAAAATACGGCTCTGCCGTCTCATTTGTAGGCGCAAACAAATCTATTTTGGCTCTACATAGTACCGGATTTGATTTTGGAACATCTACAAAGTTTACCGTGGGAACATGGGTTAAAGTAACGGCCGATACCGGATCTCAACAATCATTAATTAATCCAACTGGCGTTGTATCAGCAGGCTTTGAATTATACACGGGAAGTGACGGTAAACTTCGTGCAGCTATCGGAAGCGGCACATATTGTTCCATACGGAATACTGGCGTGACCCTTGAAGACAACAATTGGCATTATGTCGAAGCAGTATTTAACAGGGGGTCCGGTTGCACAACAGCAAGCACACAAATATATATTGACGGCAAGCTAGAACCAACTTCAGTTGCGGACAGTAGCGGCGGTGCCGACGCAAACATAGACATGGGTGGAATCAAATTCACGTCATCGTCCACGAACGACTCTGTTGTTTTGGACAATGTTATTATATATAACTACGCCCGTACGCCGGGTCAAATTATAGAAGATATGAACGCCGGGCATCCGGCTCCCGGCTCCCCCATTGGCTCCTACGTCGCATATTGGAAGTTTGACGAGGGAGCGCTGAATACCTGCTCTGGAGGAACCAATGACTTTTGCGATTCGAGCGTAAACGCCAATGATCTGGCTGCTCCACCTACTACGACCATACTAACGAACGCCGGAAAATTTGGCAAAGCGTTTAATGCAAGTGGAGCAGTTTTGGCAACAAGAGCAGATGACAGTGACTTCGATTTTGCCGCGGCTGACGATCTATCCATGAGCATGTGGCTATACGCCAGTGCCGCCGATAAACCGACTTCCGGCAATGTCCAATATGTCTATACCAAAGGGGGTATTGTCGCTGCCGGGACAGTTGGCTATATTCTCTATACAAACTCTAGTGGTAATGTTTCCTTTGCCATACGCTCAACCTCAGGCAACTGGGTGGCAACTCCTCCTGCTGAACCCACATCCGACGATAAAGTTACCTCTACTACTGATTTGTACGACAGTACATGGCACCATATCGTCGTGACAAAAACGGGAACCTCGCGAATTGATCTTTTTGTAGACGGAAAACTGAACGCGTCCGATACGAGTCTGACCGCAACAGGGACGCTAGAGAACGCTGTCACTAGTAGGTTTGCAGATAGAAACGAGACCAACGACGGAGATGAATTTGTCGGAAAAATAGATGAAATGAAAATATACCGCTTGGCACTGAATACCGATCAGGTCAAGGTGGAATACAATCATGGCTTCCAAAACCAATTAGGCGCTCTTTCCACCGACGCTTCAAATAATCCCTCCAATTCCGCCACCGACGAATATTGTCCTCCGGGCCAAGGATCTGATTGCACTGCGCCAGTCGGGCACTGGAAATTAGATGAAAACACTGGCACATCAACAGTGTACGATTCAAGTGGAAATGGAAGAGACGGCACAATGACAAACATAAGTGAAGATGATTGGGCTACAGGAAAACTCGGGTCAGGTATTAATTTTGATAACGCAAATGATTATGTCAATATTGCCGACAATGATGCGTTTTCCGCAAATACGACCAATCAACTTACCGTCGAAGCCTGGGTATATCTTGACGCGCTCGGTATTACCCAAGAAATCGTCAATAAAGGAGCTGCTTCTAACTACGAATGGGCAATCCGGATAAATACTGACGGCAACACACTTGCATACTTATATCAATCGGGTGGAGGTACATACATGGTTACACCATTTGCTTTGGCGGCTGCGACCAATACATGGTATCACCTTGCGTTGGTTGCAGATGTAAGCATCCCCTCTTTAAAATTATTTATTAACGGAAAATTTGCGGCGGAGGATACGACTGCTTCGGGATCGTATACCAACGGCACTGCCGCGGTACGGATTGGTGATCGGGTAGACGGTATTACAGATGTGGATGGTACCGTAGATGATGTGCGAATATACAACTACGCCCGCACCCCTGCTCAAATTGCCTGGGACTACAACCGCGGCGGACCGGTTGGATGGTGGAAATTGGATGAAAACACGGGAACTGCTGCCAATGATTCCATGGGCAATAGTACAGCTGGAACGCTCACCAACACGCCTACGTGGGCAACCGGAAAATTGAATCAGGCGATATCATTTGCAGGTAGCAACCAACATGTGTTGATTGGAGATGATCCTGATTTTGATTTTGCCGATGATGAAAACATGACCCTCACGGCTTGGTTTAAACACACAACTGCATCCACGCAGGAGGTTATTTTGTCAAAATACGCCGCAGCCGGATATAAAATTATCATGGAATCCGACGGGGATATAACATGTGGATTAGACTATGACGCTACGTGGACACCAACAGATTCGGTAACTTCAACACTCGCTACCTACGATGATGATAATTGGCACCATATTGCCTGTATAAAAACTGGTGCAACCAGTTTAGAACTATATATTGACGGTATATTGATAACAACGGATTCATCAATTACAGCGACGAACACACTAACAAATGCGGATCCAATATATTTAGGAATTGACGCCGATGGCACATCAAATGATTTTACTGGAACAGTAGATGACGTCAGAATCTACAGATATCCACTCACCCCTCAACAAATCAAAACCGTTATGGGAGAAAGTGCGGTTCGATTCGGCCCGTTAACTGGGTCGCCGTAACAATATGGCTAGACATCAACCCAAACATTGAGTATAGTAGTCCGATAGAAACGGGTATATGAAACACATAATGAAAATCGTCGCGATAATAATACTCCTCCTTATCAGCGTGGCAGGAGCGGGTGCATCATACTATTGGTACAACCGATATCAAACCGTGGTGACCAACCCACAGGCAGGATCCACCGAAGAAATACAAACAATCGTCAAAAAACTCTCCGCGTTCATGGACTTACCCAATGAAACTCCCTCTATAGTGACTGTTACAGACCGGGAAAAGCTCCAAAACCAGGAATTTTTCAAAAAAGCAGCTAACGGCGACAAAATTATTATCTATGAAGCATCCCGACGGGTCATCCTCTACAGACCTTCAACAAACCGAGTGATTGACGTGGCTCCGCTTGTATTTAATGATGCGACACAAAATTCCCAACAGCTCATGCCGCAAACCAACCCCACTCCCCTCGTTGAGGCGGACTTACCTTCCACAGGTTCGGCTGATGGAATCACAACGCCAACTGGGGAATATAATAAATTTATGCCTACACCTTAGGAAGGTCTTTGGGTTGCGCCAAACTAGCTACTCCGAACACACAGCATAATCCGTGCCGGATAATCCGCTGCACTTCGTACCACATCGCGACCAAGACGCACCGATTTCGCTATCAGATGCGTTTTCAAGAGACGCCTTGAGGCAAAAATCATCCCCTGCGTTTACCTGATAATAAAACATACTACTCCCTAATTCTCCGGGGAATTTGGTCATGTACACGGTGTCGCAGCCGGTCGCTCCCGCGGCAAATGCCACCGAACACGTAGCGGGGCAAAGCGTCGACGCATTGGATCCGCACCCTGCGATGTAATTAAGTTTACCGACGCCCCCGTTTGCGGCGTCAGGATAGACCTTATAATCATTGTAATACAACTGTAAGGCTGTCTTAAGTTGATTCAATTCTCCCTTTCGTCTCGCATCACGCGCTCTGCTTCTGGCTCCCAAAAAATTTGGTAACGCCAATCCGATGATAGTGGCAATCACCGCAATACTCACAAGCAATTCTATTAACGTAAATGCATCAATATGTTTTTTAGTATTATTTTTCATATATTTATATATATAAGTATATATTAAGGACTCGCATCTCCGCTTGCTATACCGTAGGTACATTCAATGGTACTATCGGTGCTGCAATTGGTGCCGGTATATCCATTCTGATCCACGCCGTCACCGGCATCGTTTGTATTTTCTAATTTCGCGTATATTTTAAAATTTGTACCGCTGGTCGATACATAATAATATGTTTGCGTACTTATAGGATCCGAGGGAAGAAGCACCATGTAGAGTGTACTATACTGATCGCGAAAGGCGCCACCCCAGGAACATGCCTGCGCATCAAGCGCTCCGCATCCCATCATGACACCTGCGGAACCGACCGGGTACTGCCCCTTGTCATTATAATAGGCCTCAAGCGCCGTCACCAGACTCCGTAAATCGTTTTTCCGCCGGTTGTCACGGCCTCTTCGCGAACTGGACGCATATGAACCAGTCGCGATAGCGACCAAAATACTCATAATCACCATGACGATCAGGAGCTCCATAAGCGTGAAACCTGATTGCTTATTTTTTGACTGCCAAAGACGTTTCATAATACAAAACCAAAAACTCACTGTGTACACCAATTGCTCGCATCGCCGCATAATCCCAGACAATCGTTTTCTGCCCATGATCTGGGACAACCAAATGCCGCAGGATCACCGACATTATTACACGTTCCGGGGGCGACAACCTGACCGCCTGAAATAGTGCCAGGTCGACATGCATACGGGCCAGAATACGCCGGAGTCGGTGTGAGTGTCGGCGTTGGAGTAAGATCAGGGTTAAATCCCGGAGCGGTAACCGTCGTACCGGTAGCCAAGCAATAGTTCCAAAATGCACCCCAGCCGCATCCAACTTGGGCATCACAACCCAACGTCGTGATATCCGGATCCGACCAATCCTGCAACTTGGCGCAAACCCGATTTCCTATACACAAATTGGTGTCACTGTCCGGCTGGTACTTATAGGCTTCGTTTGTCGTCGGATCACACGGAATCTTATCGATATACGGAGCTAATCCCGGCCCGTTACAGTTATTAAGAATATCCATGGCAGGATAACACCCGTTGTCGTTGTAATATTCTTCATATGCGCGGCGAATATTTGCTATGTCAGCCTTCCGCTGGGCGTCCTGCGCCCGGTAAATATTCCGTTTCCAGCTTATAAGGAGAAAAATGACAGCAAGTATCGCGATGATCACTACGACGATAAGTAATTCGGCAAGCGTCCAACCGGCTTGAGAAGATCGTTTGTTGAGAAAACCCATGCGGCCTCGGGCAAATAAGCGCTTCATAAGGACAATGCTTATTATAGTATGGCAAAATATTCCCCACAACACAATGCGACGAAAACCTTATGCTACACTACAGTCACCTATAGCACCCATGAACTGGCTCCTTTTCACTGCAGTTATTTTCAGCTTTTTCTTTCATCAGGAAAGCGACGCAGCGGTCTTCATATGGAGTTCTTTTCTCCTGCTTCTTATGATGATTCGGCGAATACACCACATATCCGGATCATCACCCGTTTCCATAACATGGATATGGGTATTTGGGGCTCTTATCCTTACTACTATCACATCGAGGAGTATCGGCGCCTCGCTCATGGCATATATCCGCTACACCCTGGGATTTCTTGTATATATTTATGCGTCACAGTTTGCGCCAACGCATCTGTCGCGTGTCACGAGATGGGCATACCGGTTTTTCAACGCGATCATTCTTCTGTTTCTTTTGTTCCTCGGCCTCAACGTGTCTATGCCGCAATTCAATATTCTTCCGTTGTATAACGGAATCACCGCCGTTAACGGCCACCACCCGATTGCATACCTTATCGTATTGGGATTCCCACTCGTGTATGAAATACACCGGCGTACTCATTCCAAAAAATCCCTTATGTATGTCCTATGTGCGGTCATAGCGCTTGCGTTGAGCGCCTCGCGGGGAGCAATGCTCCTTATATCCCTTTGGTTGATCGCTGCCGCAGTATCCGATCGTGATTGGAAAAAATACACGCTGCCGGTAGGATTTTTTCTGATTCCGATATGTGTCGCACTCTTTGGCATAAGCTGGATATCCGGGTTTTCGTATGAGCAAAAGCTCTCTCTCGCCGGCCGACACCCGGTACTATCGGCATATATCAAAGAACGTCCTCGAGATGATCTGCGCAGAGAATTTCTCTATCAGGCGATACAAGGAGTAAAGCACTCCCCGATCCTGGGGAATGGCCCGGGAACGTTCGCGCTCGTTTCCCGGGCGTTTGAACGGCGTCCCGGAGTCTATAGCGCTCACGCACATTCGTATCCGATGCAGCTTTTGTCGGATCAGGGAATCCTCGGAAGCATTCCGGTATTTGTCCTCATGGGATTGATCTTTTTTTACTCGCTTACACGTATAAGACATCACAAGGACGCCCATATACGCGCCCTGTCATGGGGAATACTTTTGTCTCTCATCTACAGTATATTTGAAGGAAACCTAAGTAGCATTGGCATATGGATGCTCTGGTGGGCCACAGTGGGATTTATAACGACAGACAAACCAAAGGAAAATCGCATCCCGAGAATTAGTTTTGTCCGCGCACAATACATATTCCTTATTATCTTTGTACTAAGTGCCATGCTTTCAACGCTTTTTGTATATACCGGCAACATCGGTATGGCTACCCGTGTGGCACCTTACCGCAAAGACCTGGCACTACGTCTGCTTTCGCAGCATTTATCACCGCGGGATATTTCGATTCTTCGCTTTTTTTACCAGCGCGATCCCGATGTGACATTTGCGCTTGCCACACTCGCAGTAGCACCGCTTGATAATTACTTCAAAGCGACCCGGCTCGATCCATATAACTACCGCTACTGGCAGCAGGCCGTATGGAGTTTTTCACAGGAGAAAAATTCAGACGCCCAAATACGCATACTCTGTGATCTCATACAACTTACCCAACCTTCTCGCCCGTGCCGTATTACACAATCACAAACATTACTCCCCTATCTTACAAGTCCTGACTTCGCAATTCCGGTAAGCTACCTCCATGGCACAGACGGGCTTGCAAAGTTCTATTATTATCTCGGACTGACGCTCTTTCGTCAGACGCATGACGCAGAAACTGCAATATATTTTTGGACTCTGGCCCGGGATAACGGACAGAATTGGGGATATTATCATCTGGAACTCGCCAGTGCCTACTATTATTGGAAAAACGACCCTTCCGGGGCACAACGCGTATTAGACGACTGCCAACAACAATCCCTTGCAAAGCACGGGTGCTCTGCCATGGCACAAACGCCGGATCAGTTATATGTTCCCGGCGTATATGCTAGTGACATAACACTCATCCCTGCCATACAATAACCACATGAAAATATCGCCCCCTACTCTCTCGATTGTTACCCTGACTCGAAACCGGGCGAATCTTCTCTCGCTTAACCTCCAATCACTTATCGGCCAACTATCCCAAAAAGACGAAATCATCATCATCGATAACGGCTCGACGGACAATACGGCATCGATACTTCGCACCTATGCCAAAAAACTACCGCTGCGAATCTACAAAATGTCCCGCGGAAAATATCCGCACCTCTACAACGCCGGGATCAGGCACGCGACAAAAGATATTATCGTATTTCTGGACGATGACTGTGTCGCCAGCCCCAACTATATCGAACGTATACGCCGCGCGCACGCAAAACGACCAAACGCTGCCATACAAGGCATGACGCACAGCATTCCGAAGGGCAACATTTTCGCAGAAATCATGGGCGACCATTACAAGCACTTCATTAGCACCAATATGCTGGATCGTAGTCATCTTCGAATACTGGACAACAAAAACGCTTCCATACCCAAAAAACTCATGATCTCCGTCGATGGATTTTGCGAGGACTTGGACTGCGGATCGGAAGATATCGAATTCGGCATCCGGCTCCGCTCGGGCGGGATAAATATATTATTCGACCCGACGATAGTCGCCTACCACCATGAACGCACCACATACACCGACTTCGTCGCACAACACCTTCGGTTTGCCAAATGTGAAGGGCATCTCGATAGATTACTTCCGCCTCATGAACGCATGGGGCTCGTCCGGTTTCCCAAGCTGAAACGACAGATTATGAGTGCCCTGGCTCGTGAATGGTCCTATGTGCGATCAGCCAAGATAAAAGAGGCGCTGCTGTTGCCTTTCCTGTATCTGGTACTTGCATGTATCCGTATCTACGGGTACGCCAGCGGATTATGAAAAGAAGACCCACACTCTCTATTATTACGGTGACGAAAAATCGGGCAGCACTTCTTAATCAAGCACTTGCCTCATTGGTCGGCCAATGTAAACGCGGCGATGAAATCATCGTTGTCGACGCTTCAACCGATGAGACACCGGACATAGTGGCTTCGTATTCCAAAAAATTACCCCTGGTCTATATCCGGTTTCTCAAATCCGGATATCCGACCTTCTATAACAAAGGGGCAAAACAGGCAAAAGGTGACATCCTGGTTTTTTTTGATGACGACTGCCGCGCAACGCCCCGGTTTCTCGAACGAATCCGTCGGGCACACGAGACCCACCCTGATTCGATCATTCAGGGGTTTTCCCGAAGCGAACCCAAAGGCAATCTCTATGTCGACATCATGGGCGACCATTATGCAAATTGGTTGGAAGCGATGTCCTTGAAAGACAACACCCTCAAAGTCTTCGACAGCAAAAATGCGTCCATTCCCCGAGCCCTTTTTTGGAAATATGGCGGCTTATCACACACTATGCAACTGGGAAGCGAGGATATCGAATTGGGACTCAGATTACGACGCCACGGCATCAATATTTATCTTGACCGATCGATCGTCGTATCACATCGCGAACGCACGACGCTCTGGGAATTCCTTGTGCAGCATCGTCGCTTCGCCGCCAGTGAAGGCCACCTGGACCGCGTCCTTCCGCGTTCTGAACGTCTGGGTGTCATACCGTACAAAAAACTCATGCTGCATATCCGCAGCTTTCTCCGAAGAGAACGTCACGCCATTTCCCGGGGCAACATAAAAGATGCTGTCTTTCTTCTGTTTCTTTACGCCACTCTTGCATGGATCCGGGTTTGGGGGTACGCTTGGCACCGATGAGACCGGTCATTGGTATTATCACATCAAAGGGAGGACATCTTTATCAGATGTACCGGCTAAAAGACTGGTGGAGCCGCTATGACCGGTTCTGGGTGACGTTTCCGGGACAGGATTCCCAGTCGCTCCTTTCCCATGAACGCGTATATCTTGGGTATTATCCCGAAACCCGAAATCTCATCAACGCATTCCGCCACATACGATTAGCGTGGCGTATCTTATTGCGCGAACGACCGACACTACTCATCAGCTGCGGGGCGGGAATCGCTCCCCCATTTTTTCTCGTCGCTAAGTTACTCCGTATACCGACAGTCTTTATAGAAGTCTTTGACCTGGTGAAGCACCCGAGTCTCACCGGCAAACTCGTGGAGCCTTTTGTAAATTACTTCCTCATCCAGCACCCGACGCAACGCAAATTCTATAAACACGCGCTCTATAAAGGAGCGATTTTATGATACTGATTTCCGTAGGCTCCACGCTGTTCCCGTTTCAGCGAATGACGACGCTGGTCGAGCATCTGGCACACGTGAGACCAAGAAACGAACGCATCATCTTTCAGTACGGCCATACCCAACCGCATTTTTTGGACCGTCACGTCGAGCCATACGCGTTTATCCCGCATGCGAGACTCATGCGGTACATGGTCAACGCACGGATTATCATCTGTCATGGCGGCCCGGGCACGATTTATCAGGCGCTGTCATTCGGTAAAATTCCCTGGGTCCTGCCACGCCAAAAGCGCTTCGGGGAACATCTCAACAATCATCAGGTAGATTTTGCCAAATTCATGGCCAGACATAAACTCATTCATATTATTACCCCAAAAACATCGATAACGCGCATATGCATGACGGACAAATCGATTCCACCCATACGCAAAACCAACCGACAGTTGTCTGTATTTCTTGACTCGTTGCTTGGGGAAAACTCTGATAAACAGTGAGGGCCTAACTTATACTATAATTGAAGCTATCTTATGCCGGGAAAAGACACATCTTCCATGCCAACCAGCGCGTTTATCGCGGTCACCATGCTTTGTAATTCACGGTGCATTCACTGTGACATCTGGAAAAACAAAGGCCTGGATTTTTTGCCCGTCGATATCTACCGCAAACTTCCTAAGACCCTGGAAATGGTCGACCTGACCGGAGGCGAGCCGTTTCTTCGGAGTGACATGCCGGAAATTGTAGCGGCGGTTCGCCAAACTTGTCCAAAAGCAAGAATTCTCATTACGACAAACGGATTTCTTCCCGCCAAAATAAAAAAATACATCGCCGCAATTGTAAAACATGACCCGAACATCGCCTTCCGTCTCTCGCTCGACGGCTGGGGGTCTACCCACGAAAAAGTACGTGGCATTCCCGATGCGTTTGAAAAAGTCATGGAAACGATCACGATTCTCAAATCGGCGGGAGTTAACGATATCGGCCTCACTTTTACCCTCATGAAGATAAACCAGCACGAACTGAAAACCGTTTATGATTATTGCCGGAAAGAAAAATTATCGTTTTCACTAAACGTTGTTCACGATTCACCCATTTACTTCGGCACCGGAAAAACATCCCTGCAGCCCAAACCCAAAGAGGTAAAGAAAGACTTTGAATATCTCTTTTCTCAGCAAATGAAAAGCATCAACCCGAAAGACTGGGGCAAAGCATGGTTCAACCGCTATTCGTATGAATACATGCTGCATCACAAACGCCCTCTCCCCTGCGGAGCAGGAGAAAACTTCTTCTATATGGATCCGTTTGCAAATGTTTTTATGTGCCAGATAAAGAATTGGCCTATTGGTAACTTACGAAAACAATCTTTTGAACAAATTTGGTATTCTAACCCAAAACAAAAATTTCTGGGTCCAGCCCACGCCTGCAACGACTGCTGGATCGTGTGTACGGCAAAAGACGCGATCAAAAAAAATAAACTCCGGGTAGCCGGCGACATTGTCGGTCTTATGTCCACCGGTAAACCATTATTTACCCCGATCAGTTCATGAAAAACAATCCGCTATCCATAAGCGTCGTGATTCTCACGAATGACCGTCCTCATCTTTTGAAAAAGGCGCTCATGTCGATCAAACGGCAGACTACCAAACCCATAGAAGTCGTGACGGTTGACGATTCTTCTGTTCTTCACAAAGAAACCGTTGCCGTGATCAAGGCCTATACCAATGCGCTTCCCATTATCAAGCGTAATACCGAGCATTCGATATCGTACGGCAGGTCTATCGGCATGAAATCATCTCACGGAGATATTATTGTCTATCTGGACGATGATTGCGAGGCAAAACGCACGTATCTTACGAAATTCCGTAACCATTTCCACGAAGACCCGAGCCTTACGGCCGTGATCGGCCGGATCATAAACGGCCTTCCTGACAACGTGTACGCCTCCACACAGTACGCATATTATGACCGAGGACTCCGACGCTTTTTCCCGACTCTCAACCACGTAGCACCTCTTACATGGGGAAGAATTTTGGACTGTGAGGTTATGGGTATCCGAAGGGCAACACTCAAAGCATTCGGGTTTCCGGATCGAAACAGGCTATACCGAAACGATGACGTCGAGTTGGGCCTGCGACTTACCAAAGCCGGAGAACACGTTATCTTTGACCCGTCCATACAAGCAACCGCGTATCCGAGGACATCACTTATCCCGCTGTGGATCGCGGCATTTTGGAATGGATACTCAGACGCCTGCACCGCAGATCTTTATCACGTCAATCTTCGTGCGGCTCCGTACCCGTCATTTTTTCTAACCTGGTTTATCGGTGAAATACGGTCAAAAAAAAGTTATTCCTGGTTTAAAAAGCTTTATTACGCATTACTCTTGCTTTCCTTCCCTACCGTATCGAGAATCGGTAAGTTATGGTATCACGTACGGAAAATTTCATGAAAATCGCAATCATAAACGACACGCTTGACGAATTCGGCGGCGCCGAACGTGTAGCGCTCACCATGCTCCGGATGTTTCCCGATGCAGATTTCTTCACGTCATTTGCGAACAAAAAGATCGTACAAAATTTCTTTACCAGATTAACGCCGCACATCCACACCCCATGGCAAATACTCTCATTTGTCGCCACACATCGTTCTCTTATGCAGCTGATCTCACCGTTTCTGTGGGGACACTGGGACCTATCCCGATATGATTTGGTACTGTCAAACCCAAGCAACCTCATGTGTAATATGGTCTCAGTCAAACGCGGAGCACATATCCAATATATTCACACGATACCCAAAAACCTTTTTGGACTACTCCCGAAAACCCCGCTGCAACGACTTATCGGGTACGACGCATCGATCGCACCAAAATATCGCATGGCGATTTCTAACACGCCACACATTCTGACCAGTTCACGGCATATGCAGCAGACGATCAATCGTCTTTTCGGCATCACGGCTCACGTTTTACCCCCTCCGGTACATATTCCAATCAATAAACCGATACGGAAAAAGCCGGAATTTTATCTGTGTGTATCCCGGCTTGACCGGGATAAGCATTTGGAGCTTGCGATACTGGCCTGCACGAAACTCGGGGTACCGCTACGCATCGTTGGGGTTACCAATGAACCGAGCTATGAAACGTATCTGCATAGCATTGCCGGCCCAACAATACAATTCATGGGTTACCGTTCCGACGAGGAAGTAAACTCGCTATATAAATCATCGTACGCGTTCCTGTTTCCCTCAAAACAAGAGGACTTCGGCATTGCTCCGCTCGAGGCGTTAGCACATGGTGTGCCGGTTATCGCCTTCTATGGTGGCGGACCCAAAGAAACGCTTAGAGAAGGAATAACCGGCACGTTTTTTCACAATCACACGGATACGAGTCTTTCCGAAGCGATCCGCCGCATAGAACGGAGGACATTTGATCCTGTTCTGCTTTATACGCATGCCAAAAAATATAGCGAGGCGGTATTCCAGAAACGGCTTCTTACCTATATACGCGAGGTCATGAGGCAAAAATCCGCTATTTCCCGACCGAGACAATCTCGGTGACACGGGGCTCGATATCTATCTTACCCAGGAATAACGGAATGGGAAGATTTACTTTTATGGGAATTGAGTCGAGATAATACATCTGATTATCCACGATTTGCGTTGCTATCCGAAGCGTCAAAAATACATCCACCTTTCTCGGATGCTGTCGTTCATAAATATTGCCGTACTGATCAACAGTTGTAACGGATGCCGGACGTACCGTCTTTTCAAGCACCTCGGCAAGCAACACTCCGTCCGAATCCATAGCTTTGTCCCCTACGGAAATCGCATCTGCACTATAGCGGTCGACCCCGGTCGTCTCGTTAAACGGCTCATACAAAAATGGCCCTTCTAGTTTTAATTGCGCTTTTAGGGTTACGTATGTCGGGGGCTTCATATCCTGTGAGGGAACCATGACCAAAATTCCGTTTATGACCGTCGATTGGATCGTCAAACGCAACCAATCGCTCGATTGCAATACCATGCCTTCATATCGATATTGGTTTTTGCGTTTATTGTAGGAAGTGCGCAGGCGAAGCGTCACGAAAACGGTTTTTTTGTTCACATACGCAGACTCCACCCGTGGCTGATCAAACGAGGTTACTTTCACAACCTCTGCAGTCGTTCGTCCAAAGAGATCCGTTTCCTTCATGCCCACCTTCACGGTGTTTGCACGTACGCCGCGCGGCGAACCGCCGTCCAGCCAAATCAGGTCTTTGTCTGCCAGTCGAAGGGTCACCAATACGTCAGTAGATTTGGGAGAAATAAAAATATAAATAAGGGCCGCGACGACCAACAACACTGAGATACCGAAGTACTCTATAAATCCGACTTTCCGCAACAAGGAACCGATCTTCATACAGTGTCCGACAAGTATATCATAGTAAGTGACGTTAATAACGAGATATCGGGAAGAATCGGCTGCATAAATCCGTTCACAACCGAAGCGCAATATGCGCATAGCAACGATACGCCAAATATTCTGGAAATCCGCGTTTTAGCGAGGCGAACGCGTATGATCACCCACGTAAATAGCGAAACCACGAGAAGGTAATACGGAAGTGCGCCGACGATACCCACTTCGATAAGTAACCGCAAAAATCCGTTGTGCACGGGCTCAGGGAAATAAAGCACCACGGATCGATTCGGCGCATCAATATTCCAACTTCCATACCACTCGGAACGCAAATATTGTATATACACATCCATCTCAAGGCCTACACCGAAGTACAAATTCGGAGTGATGTCTTTGGTATATTCCTTAAGAAGCATCATGCGGGTTTCTAAACTCCCGTACTTCCCGCCGGAATACAACGTACTGATCAAACGCGGCAACATAATGACGCCCAGTCCTAAAATCGCCAGTGAGATCACGACGCGTTGTGTTTTTTTCAACGTGACGGCAAGAGATAATGGAGTATTCCATACAAATTTCATGACGGCATAAAACACGGCAAACGCGACGGCAGCGCTTAACCATGCAGACCTGCTCATCGTCAATACCAATACGACGATACCGGCAAAAAAACTTGTAAACAGCAACACATCTTTCTTGCCAAATCGGTAAAACGCGGCGGGTAACGCGATAAACAGAGGGATAAGCAAGCCATGCGCGAGCGCGTTTGCATGCATATACGTTCCGGCATATCGGAGTATCCCACCGGCATCACGAGACAGATCGACCACAACGTAATTGACCAACGGTTCAATCACAAGACCTATGGATCCTCCCCGGAACACCTGACCCAATACAATACCTAATTCAAAAAATAAACCACCACCGAGTATCACGAGCGCTGATACCATAGAAAACGAAGAAAACGTAGAAAAAAAATAATAAAGTATGAGCGGCCGTATCGTAAAAAGACTATGTAAAATAGATATGTCTGGTCTGACCGATCCAGCTAACGTTGAGAGAATCGTCGCCGCTGGATATGCAAATAGCAATAACTCTATGATTCGGTTTCGACGAACGGGCGTTTTACCCCTCACAGATTCCGCCACCAAAATAACCGCCATAAGAGCCACCACCATATCCCCAATCGACACGATAACGTCGGCAGAAATGCCAAACGTTCGCCCGGTGATTCCGAGTTGCTGTGCAGAGATAAGATCGATGACAAACAGCTTACCGACGATAAGTGGCACGAGGGTAAGATATAGCGCCATGAATGCATGACGGAAATTATGAAACAGTCGCCAAAGTACAAAAAAATACAGACTGCAGAGAATAAACAGGACTATTTTGTGGGGAACCATGAGCGTCGCCCCATAAAATATAAGCGTTGAAAAAAGAAGTGTCCGATGCGGGAGTTTCATTTCAACCGATTCTATCATAGAATGGGCCGGAGTCTTTTTTATGCCAACACAACGAAAAATCCGGCAAACCCTCGGCATTATAGGGCTCGGATACTGGGGTGAAAAAATACTACGTGCGAGCATCTCACTTGGGCTACCGGTATTGGTTTGCGATACCGATCCGAAACGCGTACGCGCCATACAAAAGCTGTATCCCGGTGTCACTGTAGTACCTCACGCCGATATGTTGTTTACAAATCCGGCAATTGACGTTTGCATCATAGCCACTCCTCCGCTTTCCCACTATGCGCTCGCAAAAAAGGCGCTTGACCACCGCAAACATGTCCTCGTCGAAAAACCGATGACATTAGACTCCAAGGAAGCCAAATCGCTCGTCGCACTCGCGCGTAGGAACAATCTGATTCTCATGGTAGATCATGTCTATTTGTTCTCCCCTATTGTCCACCAGGCAAAAAATCTCCTCGGGAGAGGTAACATCGGTCGCGTGCGAAGAATACATAGCATCCGCCACGTGGGACGCATACACCCCGGAAGCTCCGTGTTATGGGATTTGGCACCCCATGATATCGCACTATCTTCCTATCTTCTCAATGCATTTGTGCGTACAACACGTGCGCTTGCCGGCATGAACCTTCAAAATGGCGTACCCGGTGACGTCTTCTACGTGCTCACGTATGGATTAGACACACAAGTTATTTGTCATGTAAGTTGGAGCGCTCCGGTCAAAAAACGGTCTATGGAAATCATCGGCACCAAAGGCTCGATATTCTTGTCTTGGGAAAATGGTGAGGAATCTATCACCGCGTACAAATCCGACGCGTCAAAAAATACCAACAGGATTAGTTTTGCCAAACGCTGCACTCCTCATAGAGAGCCGCTTCAGGCGCTTCTTATGCATATGCTCCGCGTCACAAAAAACCAAGAAAACGCTCTGATAAGCGGCGACCATGGCCTCAAGGTAACCCGTGTTATAGAAGCAATTCATCTGTCCCTCAAAAAAAACGGCACAGTAATCCGCCTGACAAACTCATAACGATTCAAGTCTACTAAGGAATGAGGTAATTTCCGATTACCCCGAGAGGATCATCGAAGAAATACAATAACCATTGCTGAAGCTTCCTGTTAGGGTACAAAAATGTCACTTTCTTTTGATAGATGCGGCCAAATAACGTGCGAATGGGGATTTCTTTTGGCTCATCGAGCTCGACACTTCCGGTATTTTTAAGGAGGCGCACGGTAATAATTCTTCCTACATTATTTTCAACTTCGTCTAGCGAAATGGGAATCACCATCCGGGGATAATACCCCTCCACAAGGTACCCAGACGCCCCAACAAGCAACAACCCCACATCCGTCTCAAGATACACCATGACAAAACCCGGATCTTTCAGACGAACGGATGCCAACTGTATAATCGAACTTCGCACCTGTGGAAATATGACAACGCGATTATACGGTGCTACCGCGATAATTAGCGCCATAATAAGACTTAAAATCATTCCTGACACGATAGCCCAAAGGATCGAACGACTCCACAAAAACACGGGTGTGGGTACAGTTTTTGCCTTCACTTGTGTGTCACCCTGGGTGAGTTGTGTCGTTTGCGGTATACTGGCTATAGAAGGCTTTGGCTCCATACATCCATTGTAACCAAAGCCAACTAGAAACAACAATGGAACCGATGTCCATACCGATAGCAGAAGCACATACTTCACCTGCCGATGCCCTGACCGCATCACAGTCACAGAGCAATCCGATTCCACCGACGGCAACCGGGAATGCTTTTTTACAAATCAAAGATATTCCCCGAGTCATCATATGCTGCATCCTTTGTGCAGTAGTATCTCAAATCGGTTCAAGATACCTCCTATCCATAGCTCGCGATATTCCATATGCGTTTGGGTTTACACGCGAATATATTCTCTATGAAGGGATACGCTACACTCCGCATTTATTTCTTCAACGCATCAACGAACAACAAGAGGGCTTCCGCAAAACAATGGTATATTTGGATTCACGGGATTATGTCAGATCGTTACCTACAACTCTTCCGTACATTACCCCCATAACTCATATTTACGTCAATAACAATCCCATTGGAAAACTTCCCGAAAATATTTCTGATATGACCCAACTTCGATCCTTATATGTTCTCAATGGAAATCTCAAAGTATTACCAGAAACGATCGGTAATCTTACTCAATTAGAAGAAATCATGCTCGCAGGAAATCACATAAAGCGCATACCGGATAGTATTGGTAATCTGACCAACCTCACCGCACTCAATCTCTCATATAACGACATCGAGTCAATTCCCACAAGCATTGCGAATATGGAGCATCTTCAAGTTCTCGATCTGACGGGAAACCAGCTAAAAGAATTTCCCCGCGTCCTCCCTCCAAATCTTGTGCTTTTGTTAATTGGCGGCAATCATATTTCACCCAGAGTACTGCAAAAAACAGTTGTTCCGGTGCTACAAGACATCATCTTCTGAGCACTTCGCTTTCCCGTAGTCAAACGGCAATGGTGACATTCTATAGACGCTGTCTGATTTCTATCATAGAATAGGCACGGCAAATCTAAATTCTCGTATGATACCGCTCAATAATCTCTCTCTTCATCATCGCAGCTTGTCTCATCAGTTCATCGCATCTCTTAAGCGAGTCATGAAACATGGTACGTATATTTTGGGTCCGGAAGTTATAGCATTCGAATCGGCCTTTGCCCGATATACCAACACGAAATACGCTATCGGTGTGTCAAACGGCACAGATGCTCTTACGGTATCCCTCAAAGCGGTCCATATCGGCCCGGGAGACGAAGTGATCATTCCGGCGTTTACGTTTGTGAGCACTGCGTTTGCCGTGCTTCAAACCGGAGCACGACCTGTCCTTGTAGACATAGAACCAACCACATATACCATAGACACCCTCCAAATGGCCCGGGCGATAACTCGCAAAACAAAAGCAATAATTCCCGTACACCTATATGGCATGCCTTGCGATATGGACATGATCGGACGCCTCGCCAAAAAGTATAGACTCACCGTCATTGAAGACGCGGCTCAAGCACACGGGAGTTTCTATAAGAAGCGTCCGGCTGGTTCTATTGGGGATATGGGGTGCTTCTCGTTTTACCCATCCAAAAATTTAGGAGCCTTGGGAGATGCGGGGGCCATAACGACAAACTCATCTCGTCTCGCCTCCCGGATCCGAACCATAATAAATTTGGGCACTACAAAAAAATACATACACGTAGATATCGGGGTGAATAATCGGCTTGATAGCTTGCAGGCTGCTTTTCTTTCAAGTGAGCTCCCGATGCTAAATTCATGGAACGCGAGACGCCGAAACATAGCGGCGCGCTATACTTCCCTACTTAAGGAGTTGCCGATCGAATTACCGAAAACGCAAAAGGAGCGCATCACCAACATGCATTTGTATGTCATCCGCACTAAACAGCGTGCGGCATTACGCCGACACTTGCTTGCCCGAGGCATACAAACAGGTATCCACTACCCTAAGGCGCTCCATGAACAACGAGCGCTCCACATGCTTGGGTACACCAAAGGGGCATTTCCGGTAAGCGAGACCGCCGCAAAAGAAGTACTGAGTTTGCCCATGTATCCCAAGCTCACCGATCGGCAAATCATAACAGTAACCTCGGCAGTTCGGTCATTTTTTCGCCAATGAAACGCTACCTTATTTTCATTCCTTTTCACAATCCATGGGACTGGCATACGGATTACGCAAATCAAACCGCTACACTGTTGTCTCTACACCACAGTGTGATCTGTTTCCTGTGGGGTGATACAGTTTCCCTTCGCGAAATTTTCTCGGGAAGAAAACAGTACCGTCCGATAACCCGTCGTGGACGCACGATTTTGTATCAGCCGATTTACCTCATTCCGGGAAAGCGCGTGCTTGCGGTACAGTTTATAAACTTGTTTTTCAATCTCTTGATTGCATATATTTTATGTTCAATAACCGCAATTTATCACAAAAAACAGCTCCTTTTCTGGTTTTTCGGGATCTACGACCCGACTTTTATTCTCCTGCCAATATTTTTCCGGCACACTCCTACGCTGTACGACTGCGTCGATACCCCGTGGCATCCGAAACCGGAGATGGCTTCTCGGCTCCAGCAAGCAGAAGCGGACATATTGGATCGCGCTTGGATTGTCGCGACCAACTCGCATACGCTTCGCAGTAGACTCCAAAAGACGAGAAAAGACATCCACATGGTTCCTCTTGGATTCCGGTCGGAAATGTTTGAACGCCCCCAAAAACATCCGCTCCCTTTTTCCCGAAAACGTCCGATCATTTGCTATACCGGAGCAATTGATTACCGCCTGGATTTCCCCCTGTTATATCGCCTTATAAGGGCTAACAAAAACTGGCAGTTTGCACTCATCGGCCCTGTGTTCTATGACCATATGGTGGCAAAATCCCGTCGTCTCATGGACACCGTATTGACCCTTCCGAACGTATATCACAACACTGTCAGGCCAAACGCAGTGCCGGATATCATAGCCCAAAGCGACATAACTATCATTCCCTATCGGAATGATTTCGCTTTTAACCGCTATGCTTTCCCCATGAAAATCATGGAATATTTATATGCCAAAAAGAGAACTATCACAAGCCAAATCAATGAACTTCGCGGGTACAACCCCCTTGTGGTTATGGCGCAAACCACACGCGAATGGACGACATCAATTCGATATGCCCTGGCACACCCGCTCGACCAAACTCAAAAACGGAGGGCGCGTCTTACCGCCTCGTCGCACACCTGGAAGAAAAAAATTGACGCCCTCAATCACATACTGGAAAATACTCCGGACGACACTACCGGACAGCGCCGATCAGACAAAACTACGGCATTCTGGCTTATTCTTTCCTGCATCCTATTGATCTCATTCGCACTTCGCTTCTACCGCCTTCCCGAAACCATATGGTTTTTTAATGACCAGGGGCTTGATATGGTGAGCATCTTGCAAATGGAAAAACATGGGATATTGCCTCTCGTCGGACCTTTTTTGGATATTCCCGAGGTATATACGCCACCTACGTACTATCTGATCACATGGGCGATGTATCAAGTCACGCACACCGTCATCGGCGTCGTCTATGGTTATGCACTTCTTAATCTATTTACCATAGTCGTTCTTACAAAAGTAGCGCTCGATAGCATGGGGCGGCGCGCAGCAATTTTTGTGGGAATCCTTCTTGCCGTATCCGACACTATGATTGATCAGAGTAGGACATTTTGGCAACCCTATCCTATTCAGATATTTCTAGCACTTAGCATCTTGGGATTATGGCAGGCACACAAAACCAAACGCCTGGTATTTGTATGGCTCGCATCACTCTGTTTTCTTGTGGCCTGCTCTATCTATCCTTCCCCGATCCTGTTATTACCGTTTGTGGCTTACCGAATATTTCTCTGGTATCGATTTACCGGACGCAAACGAGTCGCCACATCAGTCTTCCTTGCGATGTTTACGCTTGGAGCGACAGCCGCGCTCGTCTATTTGCCTCAAATTGTATTTGAATTTACCCGTGGATTTCCAACAATTATGTCACTATTCTCGACACACACGGAAAAACTCATCCTCAATCCCATGACAAGCTTGGCACAAAACATTTCCCTGCTTTTCACGGATTTTTTTGCCATACAGCATCTACCCGACCCGTTCAAACCCATAATGATCATAAGCATCGCGGCGCTTTATCTTTTCCTCGTTTACAAAACACGCTCCTGGGGAGGAGATAAGCCTCCGTTTTTTGAGCTTTGGCCGCTTGCGCTGGGTTTTTTGTGGTTTCTCTTCTATCCGTATGAAGCGCATGCCCACCGTACGGTAGCATATTTGCCTTTTGGCTTTTTGTTGACAGCGGATCTATTGGCCCGAGCATGGAATACGAATCGTGGAACGAAATCTCTTGCGGCCGCATTGTTGTTCGGGTATATCATACTCAATCTTTATGGCGCGAAAGGATATTGGATAGGGACCGTTCCCGACCAGAGGAAACAAACCAAAGACGTCGCGCGCTTTATCGAATCGGATATCGTCACGCGCAATATACCACGGGACACGGTAGGAATTTTCTATAAAGCTGCCAACGACCCGACAAATGGAAATTACGGCATATACCGTATTTTATTTTGGTTACTGCAACGTGAGGCAATTTCATTTCCCCTTAACCAAGGGGACATACAAATCCCGCATGATTATTCTACCCCCATACTCAAACCCTATATGTACATCGTCTGTTGGGGGTTTTCTCTAACAGATTCATTACACGACACGTGTATAAAACCCGTCATCAAATCCGCACCATATCGCTTTCTTATGGAGCGAAGACTACATGATATGACTATTATGGTGCTGACAAACGAGTCAACGGGCTCTGCCGCTTCCTTCTTTCCTGGCAACGACCAAAACCGATGATCCGTAGGGATACGATACGAAGGGTAATATCCACGATTCTATCCTATGGAGAAAGATGCACATTTCATTTATCTTGGTGGGTACAGCCGAAACGTCCGATGCGCACCCTTTCACATTGAAAAAACGGTCAACCAGGCGCTTCATGGCAAACCAGGGAAACAAAAAAAAGAACATATAAGAGATTTTCCGGATGCCAAATCCCGCCTGAGCGACACGCGACCCCAAAAGCGCGCTTGTATAGCGTATCCTGCCGTGTACCGCACGGTCGTGCGGACCAGCCAACCACGGCATAGCGCAGTCGGTCACGATAAGCAGTCCGCCCGGCTTAAGAATCCGGTTTGCCTCAGCTAACGCCTTGCGATCGTCTATCCCCCGGTGATAAAGCACGTCAAATAAACAAACCATATCCATACTTCTCGTAGCCAGCTTTGTCCGCTCCGCATTATCTGCCCGCAACGATATGCCGCGCTTTTTGGCCAACTTGCGTGCTTTGTGATGCGGCTCAATACCAATCACCGTTCCGTACCGCTTGAGAAGCGAAAACATCCCTCCGGTTCCCGCGCCGATATCTGCAATGGTGAGGCGCTTTACACCTATCCCGATGTGCCGAAACATGGACTCCAAAAATAAGCGGCGTGAGACAAACCACCAGTGAGTTTTCTCGACATCATACATCACCTGATATTCATGCTCTTCCATGGATAAGACGGCCAGCGAGTGCGCCTGCGAAAATGAAACAATATAACGTAAGCCCGGTGAAAAAGCTTTTTGCGGCAAAAACCCCGCCCTTTTCCTGATACACAAAGACGAGAAACTTTCGGATCAGGAAAAAGTGGATGACTATGATCACCCCAAGCGCCACCAACGCGTATCCTACGCTACCTAAATGACTTAGATAACTCAGGGATGTTGCGATCACAGCTCCCACCACTCCTACCCCGCTCAGAGTCGTCAGAGCCTCTTGCATGGTGGTTGCCACAGGATCAAATCGTTTACGCCTGGCATATAGCTTGGTCCAGTAATACGCACGGAGAAAATATTTTTTGGCAATCGGCCAAAATCCTTCAAATTCATGCCGGACTCTCACCTGAGGTGCAAAAATAATCGCATACCGCCTTGCTATCCGATATGTCAGCTCGATATCTTCGACTAACGGCGCGGGATAGTTTTCGTCAAAGCCTCCCAGCCTCTCAAACACGGCTTTTTTTATCGCGGCGATCCTGGTCGAAAAGAGAAAGTAGTACCCGCTCTTATCACGCTCATTTATCCAATAACTCCAATCCCGAAGCGCTTTGAAGTTGGGGAAAAAATCTTTCGAGCGTTGATGCTTTACCCAAACGCCTGTCAGCGCGACGATATCCGGGTCGTCCGAAAATACATTCGCTATTTCCGATAGAGTATCAGGAAATACCTCAACGTCTCCGTCCAAAAATACGACAAATTCCCCTTTCGCCGCAGCTACCCCCCTGTTTCGAGCCACCGCAGGTCCTTTGTTATGTGGTAAGCGGACGATATTTGCGGTTTTCTTTCGCATCACGCGAAACGGCAATGGCTGTTTGGATCCGTCGTCAACGACGATAATTTCATATGGCGGAGCGTTCTTGCTTTTGGCAAGAGTGAATAGAAGTCGTTCTAGTTTATCCGGAGCGTTAAAATAGGGAATAATAACCGACAAATATGGCTTCATAATGTCTTCCTGTCATCCCGGGATCGCTTCGACTCAGCGAGGCGAGCCTAATCCGGGACCAATCAGATTTTCTCAAACATCGGGTTCCTACCCGTGGGCCGGAGCGACAACCTACTGTTACAGAGCCTTCAACACCTTCCGGGCAGTAGATATTACATAATCCAGCTCTCTTCCTGTCATCCCGGCATAGATTGGCATACGCACCAGCGTTGCCGCTACATCTTCTGTCACGGGCAATCTGATATGTCCTCCCGATAGACGCTTTCCCATGGGAGAAGCGTGAAGCGGCATATAATGCGTAGAGACTTCGATATGTTTGGCGCGCATTGCTTTTACAAAGGCCTCCCGCATGCGTGTGTCGGCAAATTTAAGCGCATAAATGTGCCAATTCGGCTGCGTCATCCCCTCCGGTGCCATGGGAATCTGTATTTTCCCGGCAAATGACTGCAATGCCTTACTATATTCTGATGCAATGTGACTTCTATCTTTATTTATTTTATCAATTTGACCTAGTTGTATATTTACCAATGCGGCAAGTATATCGGAAAGCATAAAACTACTTCCCTCCCCTACCCAACTATATGCTGATACTTTACCGGCCAAAAACGCCATCCTATCGGTGCCTATAGAACGGAATATTTCCATAGCATTTGCCAGCTTTTTGGAATTCGTGAGAATACTTCCTCCCTCACCGGCCGCGACGTTTTTTGTCCCATGAAAACTAAGCGCTCCGGCTACCCCAAAGGTACCCAAGGCTTTTCCTTTATATAAAGCGCCTATACAGTGCGCCGCATCCTCAACTACCCATATCCCTGCTTTTTTTGCGACCCGCATGAGCTCCTCAAAATACCGGCCGGCAAACCCTGCGTAATGTACTGTGATAATACCGACAGTCCGTTTGGTAATCCGACGCATAACATCGCGTGGATCAAGGCTATAGTGTAGAGGGTCAATGTCAGCAAATACCGGAGTTGCACCTCTGACCATGGCGGCCGTAGCAGTGGAGGCAAGTGTAAAGCTGGGTACGATGATTTCATCACCCTTTTTTGCTCCCAGACAGGCAACTGCTGCTTCCATGGCGTGTGTGCAACTCGTGACCGGAATTGCGTATGTGGCTTTCGTAAGCTGTATCAGTTTTTTGCGCATCAGCACTGACTCCGGCCCGTCTGCAGTACCCACACCGGTACGCATAGCATGGATTACGCCTGCTTCTGCTTTCACCCCCCAAAACGGTTTATGGAGCGGAATTTTCATCAAAACCGATCATACTTGAAGCCATACGGGTTTGACAAGACCTGCCGGAGACGGCTACAACTAAATCACATGAGCGAAATGGGTAATAGGCTCAAACCAAGGGCCACACACCAACAGAAATATGTCGTGTATAAACCAATAGACGTTCCCATTACCGTCAGTATGGACACACCCGGTAATACGGTGCGCGAACTCATGAAATGGCCCAAAAACAAAAAGGTGTTGGCAGTACGGGTACCGAACACATTTTCGGAATACGAAACACACTACCTCACAAACAGCAAAACAGCAGCAAGCCACGGTCAGGAGGCCAGAAAAGCCACAATAGAAGCGCTTAGTACCGAGCATCACAAGTCCGCACGGGAAATACTGCGTGCCCTGGCCAGAGGCGAAGTATTGTCACTTAACTATTTCACAAGCTTGCCTTACCTCACCACGCCGCGAGGCGCTCTTCGTGAACCTGTATTTTTGACCCCGAAACAAGCCAAGCTGAAGAAAAAAAATACCGCTAAATCCGTTTAATGAGTTTTGCCGGCACACCCGCTACCATAACGCTGTCGGGCACGGATTTCGTAACGACGGCGCCTGCACCGACCACGCTTTTTTTGCCTATCGTAACTCCGGGCAATATAATCGCTCCCGTACCCACATAAGCCGCCGGCTTCACGACGACACTCGCTTCACGAGTCGGATAGATGCGCTGCAACGGATGATCGTCGTAACCCACATTTATATGTGTGACGACCGTTACCCTGCCGGAGAGCGTCACCTCATCGGCAAGCTCAATGCCGCCGCGAACGTCCAAACTGACTTCATCGCCCAAAAAACATTTGTCGCCGATTGTCAGCCTGCGGAAACCGTAATGATGCAGATTGGTAAACTGCACATTCATTATCACCGTGTCTTTTCCTATCGTTGCTCCCGCCAGCCGCAGGAGAACCACCCGTACGGGCGGCAACGACATATGAATAATCCAGGCATAAAAGCCATACCACACATAGCGGATCGCTTTCGACACCCCTATGGATTGCAGCGCCTTCATAGATGTAATCGCTTCCGAAACTTCAACAACTGTACCACATAGTCTAGCGTATCCCGGAATATATTTACCGACGAGACTTTATCGAATCTGCGCAAAAACAAGACCGGAACTTCGGTAATCCTCAAACCCGCGCGGCGCGCATATACCATGACCTCGGTATCCCAAAACCATCCGGCATACTGCGTTTTTGAGATAACCGGCAAAATCTTTTTCCTGTGGAAAAACTTATAACCGGTTTCCGTATCCATACCTCCCGTTCCGATAAGCATGTCAGAAAGCCATTGATACCCCCGACTCAGCACCTCACGAAGGACCGCTCTCGGACTTGTCCGATAAAAACGCTTTCCGATCACGACATCGGATTTTTTGTTGAGGATCATCGTCACAAGCAGCGGAATATACACCGGGGATACTTCGCAATCGATATCGATATACCCCACAACGGTAGCGCGTGCCTCACGCATACCGTCCATGACGGTTTGACCACGGCCTCTGTTGGTAGCGTGATACAAGGCCCGCATTGATGGATTGTTGCGACAAACGGATGCAATTAATCGAGGGGTGATATCCCGGCTGGCGTCGTCAACGAAAATTATCTCATAGGAAAGCCTGCTCGCATCAAGCACTTCAACGATTCGCTCGACACTTTCCATGAATAAACCGGACTCGTTGAAACACGGCAATATAAGGGAAAGATCCAGGGATAATTGCTTCATTGCCGCTCATCATATCAGGCGCAAATGTAAAGATGCAACACACGCATCAGTCGATACGGACAAGCAAGCTATTATCAGCCGATTCCGATCGGTAATGCGCGCGGATGTAGGCCTGATTGGCGGCGGACAAAGTCGATACGCGCCCCAACCGCCCCTGATATATATATCGTGTGTGCGTCCGTTCCAAGGTGCTGGGCAAATCAGGCAACGGGCGTGACAAGTACGGTTCCCATTGTCCGAACGGAACGCAGCAAACATAATACGGATCGGCAAAATAGATCGTTGATCCGACCAGATCCAAAACATACGCACCTTTGGGAATCATCGCTATAGCCCTGTTGAGAATACGGACATCCTCATCATTGGTAAGCATGAGTTTAGGCATATTGATCTGGCCGTTTACGCTCCATATGCCGATGCACAAGGCCGCAAAACCTAAGGTAAATACGAACCGTCCTTCCTGCCTCTGACTCAAATAATTCCATGCAACCAACACGACATCCGCTGCATAAAACGCTACAAACACCGCAATAGGAATCAGATATTGGGCGTGACGCAGCGGGTAGCCATAGAGAAACGATAGGATGTAGGAGAGACATGTCCCCGCAATAAGCATCTCCTGCCATACGCCTTTTTTGCCGTGTGCAACAAACGGGCTGACAAACCGAATGCTTCCGGCCATAAGCCCTATAAACCAACATATATGATTTGCAACGAGCCCGACGGACCATCCGGGCAGACCGTAATAAACGGTATTCGGATAAAAAA
Source organism: uncultured Gammaproteobacteria bacterium (assembly GCA_964573695.1). Lineage (GTDB taxonomy): Bacteria > Patescibacteriota > Microgenomatia > UBA10105 > UBA927 > UBA927. Next base: position 77,700 of record CAZNKB010000003.1, read on the forward strand.
ATAAATCAGCCTGCATACCGAATACTTCTCCTATTCGGTTTACTTCAAACGGAAGCTTGGTTAGGGAATAAACGACCGTATCAACGACCGTCCAGTCTCGGAAGACAAAAGCGACCCAGAACACAAACATCCCGAAAGATATCACCCCTCCGGCGACAAAGCTTATGAATGCTCGATTTCTGTCCCGGATACTTTCTTCACCCAAAAACATCCACGCAAAAAGAACCACGCTGGAAACGACGACCTGCGGCAGCGTCTTTTGTAACACCAGAAGCGACGCGCCGTACAATAACCCCGAAAGGATGAACATCCAGTATCGGCGAGGCAGACGGATCGCGTCAATCTCACAGATGAGACCGAGCAATGCAAGAAGCACGGCCAGCGTGTCCGGCCGTATCTCCATGAGCTTGTCTTGCGGCAACGGGAGAAAAACAAACAACGCTGCAGCCAGTACCGCCACCCAAGACTTCCGCACCTGCCAAAACAAATACGACATAGCCCCCGCCGTCATGACATATAGGACAAATGCGACGGTGCGCCCTACAAAAAGTACCACCTGTCCTTCAACAAACGCATACATCGGGGCCAACACATAAAGAAACCCGGGAGGCGCATAAAGGAGAAAATCCCGATAAGGAAGATGTCCGGAAAATACATTATGTGCCCAATGAAGATAAGCGAGCTCATCCGCATCGAAGTACCGCACAAGTGAACTATGCCAGCGCGACCATAAAAGGAGCAAAAGCAGGCAGAAGGAAAAAAGTCCCAAAATTTTCGCAAGTGGCACTCGAAATTGTGTTAGTCGCATGGGATAATGACACCATTGTGACACAATGAAAAAAATATCTCGAGATACGAGTGCTACTTTTATCATAGGTGCGTTAATCATTACGGCGAATTCATGGCACGTGATAACCGAATGGCTTATCAACAAACCAAACGAAGTATTTACGGCCGTATCGCATTACTTCATAGATTATTTTTTCTATATATCTCACATTGTCCAGGGAGCAAATGGCGCGTGGCTATACACAAGGCACATGTTCACCAACGAGCCGCTGACTCCCACTTGGATTTATTGGCTTTACACGATTTTAGGTAAATTCAGCAGCATAGGAGTCAATCCCTTTACTGTGTACAACATAAGTATTGTCGCCTTTTCTGCCCTGACACTTATCCTCTGGTGGAAGATGCTCAGGGTAATACTCCCAGATAAACCCCTCACACGACTCGTTGCATTCTTGTTTATCACGACGGCGTCGAATTTCCCCGGATTGGGAGACTTCTGGTTTTCCCCTACTCCGGCGCTCAATCGTCTGGGCGGAGTTCCGCACCAAATTTTCCAAACAATCGTCCTTCTTTTGACAATGTATTTATTCTCGTTGACCATGCACCCAAAGCAACTCCTGGTGGGCCGCAAACGAACAGTCATGCTTGGTTCCCTCACGCTTGTGTCCTTTATATCGGCAACCGTAAGTCCTATACAAATGCTTCTTGTCGTCGCTGCTACTGCTTTGTTGCTCATCATAACGGGAAAAGGGAAAATGGAGGCTCTTCACCTCATATCGTTTAGCGTTCTCGCCGCCCCGGCGCTGGCAGGGGCATATCTTACTAATGGAGAATTTGCCCGCCAACAAATCCTTGTAATTGCAAAATCCTGGGAAAACAGTCAGCACATTTCTGTCACGCTTTGGCAATTTATACTAGCGGTCGGCCCTATTTCTATCTGCATCCCTTTTGGGATAAAACCGTTCGCACAAAAAACGCCGCCCCTACGCATGCTCCTCGGGATATTTTCATTGCTTTCCCTCATACTTTTTTTCTCCCCCGTTCCCCGCTTATTAGGAACTGCTTCGGTGCGTTGGCTTTCCCCCGCTTCTTACGGGGCGCTCCCGATTCTTGCAGCGTTGGGATTTGAAGAAATCGTCCGACTCACAAAACGGTCTGTACTGCGGCAAATTCCGTCGCCAAGTGTATTTTCCCTTCTCCTCGTCATCTATCTCCTCGTTACGATTCCCTCTCTAATCAACCAAATACACGCGCGCGTGTCTCCTCTTAGAAACGATCGGGTCATTGCATCGCTTAACCATATTCCCTTTGCCATGAGGGACGCGTTCGTGGTCATTAAGAAAGACAGTCGCGACGGTGTTATCATGACGGATCCGGTACTTACCTACGATACGGTTATCCCGATATTTACCGGCAAACGAACGCTTACCGGGCAACCGGTTCACACGCTTTATCCCCAGGTGAAAGAACATCTACGCACGCGTTTTTTTTCCGGAACCATGTCGGAGCTTGAGGCCAAACAATTTATCACGGACCATGATATTGACTACATTCTCGCTTCTTCGGGCGCATCGCGCTCGCTCCCCACTTATGCATTTATGAGCGAAATATTTCACAACGAAGCTGCCTCCGTCTATGTCACATACAAAAAGTAGCCTGAAAAAAATCCTGTCGTGGTGCCACACGCACGCAGGACTCATCACCACCGTAGCATTTCTTTTACTGCATCTGTCTATCATGGACAGATACGGATATACGTGGGATTTTCATTTCCACTTCTTCGGAGGCGGCAAATTGTTGGGAATAGAGCCGAACGTACTGGAACCGCGTAACTTACCCTTTGTCGAGCCGGATCCGAGAAACGCCTGGACGCTTCCGTATGGGGCGCTCATGAGCATCCCCCCCGTCGCCTCATACCTTGTCCTGTACAAAACGCTGCACCTGCTCCCTGCCGATGCCGCATACCATCTGCCGATTATTTTTTGGGGCATAGCCGGTGTAGCCATTCTGTATGCGTTTGTTAAAGAAGCGGCCAATGCGCGCACGGCGTTATTTGCAGCATTCATATTGGCACTTACGCCGCGATATTTTGGGGACATGCATAATAATATGAAGGACATCCCTTCTGCAGTTGTATTCGCGCTTAATATATGGCTCTTGTGGCGGTTCGTCCGTCATAAACGACTGACGGATCTTCTCTTGGCTATAGCCGCCTTTGCCATAGCGTTCAACGTGAAGGTCAACAGCGTCTTTATTCCTGCCGTCTTTGCCTGCTGGCTTATTTTTTTGCGTTTTACCAATTACCGATTACGGAGTGCTAACTACCTATCGTATTTTCTCCTCGCTCCCCTTGCCGCATTTCTTCTCTGGTGGGTATTCTGGCCCGATCCTATCGGACAACTGAAACACGCGTTTCTCACATTTGGCATAGGAACGAATAATATAGAAGTCCTCTTGAACGGATCCTGGTACTGCTCCGGATCTACCGTACCGTGGTATTACCCGTATTGGTATCTAGCTATAACTATGCCGCTATCTGTTTTGATATTCTTTTTGGTAGGTGTTAGCGCGCCAATTTTTCCGGCAGTGCAACAATTCTTGACCGTTTACACATCACCGCTCAGGGGAAAAACATATCACATAACTCATGACGTTTCCGTGAGGCATCAACGGCAAACTCTTCTGCTCCTCTGGCTCTTCATCCCGCTTACCCGTTATCTCGTGCCTTCTATCGGAGTCATTGATGGAATTCGGCATTTTGAAGAAGCGCTCTTCCCCCTCGCCGCCCTCGCGGCTCTCGGCGTGGACAAGATATTTAGCTTCGCAAGGCGTCCCCTTGCGAAGCTAATTTTTCTATGTTTCGTTTTTGGGTCTTTGTTCTCCATAAATTGGTCTTACCACCCTTACCAAATCGCTTACTTTAACGAACTTGTGGGCGGAGCCGCGGGCGCCGTCGGCAAATATGATCTCGATTACTGGGGTACGAGCCAGAAGGAGGCGGTTCTTTGGGTCAACGCTCATGCGCCGAAAAACTCTACCGTTCACATCGCCATGGCAGCTGCTGTAGCCGGCCAATATCTGCGTCCGGATCTTCTCGCGACTCTCAATACGCGGGGATACGACGATTCGGACTTTGTCGTCATCTTAAATAGGCAATCATTCTTCTATCGTTTCTTCTACGTCTACGAATATCTTCTCGCCCACCGGCCAACATACACGGTGCGCGCGGCGGGAGCGCCTCTCACCTGGGTATACGACAACCGATCCGCAAACACGACACCACGTCAATCACCTTGGTGGCAAGATGAAGATCCATGTATCATAAAATATTGGCGGGGAGAACGTCCGTAACTGTCAGATTATGAAACAGCATATATACCTGCCGATTATTGTCTTTGCGCTTCTTGTGCTCGCTCCGCTCCTTACTCCTCTGACTCAGCACGGCACGCTGCACCAATTCGATACGATACTCCATTTGGAACGGATCGTGGCGTTTTATCAGGCGCTTTTGGATCACAGTATTCCTCCTTCGTGGTCCACATATTTATCGTATGGATTCGGGTCCCCTGTGCTTATCTACAACTGGTCTTTCCCCTATTATGTTGCCTCCCTGTTCCTTTCTCTTCATGTCACCCTTGTGGATACGTACAAATGGATGACGGCAATAACTTACGTACTCGCATTTGTCTGGATGTTTCTATTTGTCGCCACTTTTACCAAATCCCGCGCCAGCGCGCTCGTTGCAGCAGCCTGGTACGTGTGGGCACCATACCAGTTCAACATCAACCAGCTGCGGGGCGCTATCGGGGAAGAATTTGCCACCGCGTTTTGGCCGGGTATATTTTGGGCGACGGTGACACTGTTTCATAAACGCTATACGCTCGGCTTTTTCACCGGCACCTTACTGTGGTCTGTGACACTTTGGTCCCACCCGCCGATGTTTGCCATGATTGTTCCGCTGTGGTTGCTATTTATGATACTCCACCTGATTGAAACACGGAATATCCGCGCGGCAATCGTATCGCTTAGCACGCTTTTGGCCGGCATGGGGATAGTCGCGTATTCCTGGATTCCGATTCTTTTTGAACGTGAATGGCTCTATTATGGCGTACACGAGGCAATATATCCGGACAACTTTGTCCGTTGGTCGCAACTGCTTTCTCAGCCTAATTTCTATGAATTCAACCTTGAGCTTGGCCCCACACGGTACTTCGTCTTTTATTCCATAGGGTGGGTATTCCTGGTAGTTGGAATTCTTACGGCATACGCACTCGTTGTCCACAGCCGGAAATTGACCCGCACGCATATCTTTGCGCTCCTGTTTCTTGGTATGGGAATATTCGGGGTTTTTCTCCTTCGCCCGGCATCTACCTGGTTATGGGCATATCTGCCGTTACTTGCTCCCACTATGGTATTCCCTCAGCGGTTTTTGGGACTCGTTATGTTTTGCGGGAGTGTCCTGGGCGGATTGTATATATCCCGTCTCAATAAGCGGCACGTCTGGACCGGAGCCATACTGTCTATTGCCGGGATTATGTTTCTCAATTATCCGTATCTTACGCTGAATAAAAATCGCGAAACGGACATAGCCAAACTCAATAATCCCGTACTGACGACGACAGACGTATGGGGAGAATTCAGTCCGAAATGGATACCGGCCGATTTCCAACAGCGTGGCCCAACCCTCGCCAAACGTCCCCTTCTCACTATAACGCCGGAACAACCCAAGGAACCCGTATGCACCCAGACATCGATATCCCTCACCTGTACCGTTGATACCCAAGACGCCGCAACTGTAGGAATACGTCAGTTCTATTTCCCGGGCTGGCAGGCTACAGCGGACGGAACCGACTACCCCGTTACAAAAGATGCAGACGGCACCATGCGTCTTGATCTTACCAAGCCTACCCATACTATTCGGTTAGTCTTTGGTAAGACTCCGGTACGGAAATTTTCCCTGATTCTGTCCGCCGTATGTACGGGACTGTATCTATTTTTTGGTGCAAAAGCTGTTTATACTCGTATGAGAAGGAAACACACACACTTATGAAACGGGATATCGCGTGGATCATAAACATATTTCTTCTGGCTTCCCTTCTGTTATACGGATATTATTGCCTGTTTACGCCCCATGGCATGAGTTACGTCTACAAAAACTGGGACGGGCCCGGCTACCTGATTGTCGCCAAAACTCTTTATGATACTTCGCTCATCGAGCGAATAAATCCGTTCCCGTTTTTGGCTCCGACACACTATGCCTTTCAGTTCCCCGGATACCCGCTCGTCATCCGGCTCTTTTCGTTTATGGGTTGGAATGAATCGATGATATTCTCCAGCCAACTCTTTGCCCTCCTGTATTCTGTAGCACTCTACGTACTTATCAGGGAAGTCAATCCAAAGGCCAATGCCTTCGTTGTCGCTATCCTTTCTATCTTCTTTACGCCGAGGTGGTTTATCGTGTCGCACGTGGGCAGTACAGAGCCTCAGATGATGTTTTTTATTACCCTTTTTATGATTTTATTCCACAGGAAAAAATATTTCTGGGCGGGCCTTTCTATGGGACTTGCGCAACTGACCAAACCCCAGGGAATTGTCTTTTTTGCCGGCATCGGACTGTATTACCTGTATTCCGTGTTCGTTACACGGAAAATAAGCATCATGCGCGGCCTCAAAGAAAGCGCCCCGTTTCTATGCATTCCCATTGCGCTGGCCGCTATATTTGCAACATATTATTTCCGGTTCGGGAACTTCTGGATATTTCTCCAAAATGGCGCCTTCCCCACCATGCAGTTACCCCCGCTTAAAGTCCTTACAGCAACAAGCATCATGGGTTTTCCCCTGGGATTCTGGACCGGGTGGCTTGAATTTGTCGTGTATAACTACATACTGTATCTGGGAGGGATTGTACTTTTGTTTGAAAAGAAGCTGTATTTTTTTGGGTTCGTCGCACTCATCTATTTCTTTCCGGTGTTGACGTTTGTACAGGCCGATATGGCACGGTTTATCCTCCCGATCTTGCCGTTTGTACTCCTCGGATACTCCGACATCCTGTCTCAAAAATCCGTCTATCGTACGCTCATACTTTCTCTACCCATGGTGTTCATTTTTGCCGTGGGGTATATCAATTACAATCTGGCACCACTTCCATAACGATACATGGCAAGAGTGGCGCTTGCCATTTTTCTCTCGCAAAGCGTATTATGTGGAAAAGCAATATCTATGTCACGCGGAATCGAACCTATTTTGCATCACAAAAAAGAAATCGCGTGCGTCTATCGTAAAACGATCAAAGCATCGGGAATTCGTTTTCTTACCCAGCCTCAAAACGCATTTCAAATTGGCTTGCACGACCGTAAACTCCCCGTATCGCTCCCTGCACATATCCATAATTGTCCGACACCCTTATCCATACCGGAAATTCAGGAGGTACTATTTGTTATCAAAGGAAAAATTCGCATTACCATGCTCACGAAAAATAACGAGGTAATCGCCAAAAAACTCTTATCATCCGGGGATGCGGTGTTACTAAAAACTCAGGCACATAAAGTCGAATTCCTGGGAAATGCCCGGGTTTTTGAAATCAAACAAGGACCCTACCCCGGAGATGCAAATGCCAAACATTACCTAACATAATAACCTAAATCCCATGTAGCTTCATGAACCGCCCAACAACAAGCATCATACTTCCCACATATAACGAAGCAGGACATATCACCGCTCTCCTGGAAGAAATCGTGCGCTACGCCCCTCCCGAAACGGAAATAATCGTTATTGACGATAACTCACCCGATAATACCGGAGCGTTGGCTAGACATTACATCGACACCCACCACAAAATGCGGCGTATGCGCGTCATCACCCGCCTGAATAATCGCGGGCTGACCAATAGCCTCATTGAGGGGATAACACGCGCTCATGGTGACATCATTCTTTGGATGGACTGTGACTTTTCTCATCCGCCATTCATCATACCCAAACTGATCCGCGCTATCGATCAGGGCGCGGATATGGCGATAGGATCACGAAACCACAAAACACCGTCAACTGGCTCCAAAAATACCCAACCACAGGCCCAAACGGTATTTTCACGCATACTCAACATGGTACTTTCCGTCGTATTCGGCTCTGGCATTACCGATTACACAACGGGCTTTGTCGCGGCAAAAAAAACAGTTCTTCAGAAAATTCCTCTCCGCGGCAATTACGGAGAATATTGCGTGGATTTATTGATACGGGCTTTTGGCGCCGGGTACCGTATTGTAGAAATTCCTTTTTTCAGCCCGCAGAGAAAATCCGGAAGCTCCAAAACAGCACCCGACGTATTCACATTCCTCCGTCATGGGTCGGGATACGTAAGCACCTTTATCCGGTTACTATGGACACAAAAACTATTCCGCAAAAAAATAGAGATATGAATACGGCACTACATATCCGTCCCATGCGGCTATCGGATATACCCGAAGCGAGCCAACTTCACCTACGTACATTACCCGGAGTGGTCGCCAATATCGGCATCCCGTACCTTACGGCTCTCTATACCCGCCTCTTTCAACTACCAGCCTTCCATATTGCGCTCGTGGCCGAGGAGCAATCACACATCGCAGGAGTCATCACGGCAACGACCAATCTCTACAAAACCCAAGATGCTCTATCCTGGATATTCGTGCAGCCTGCCGTCCTAGCAGCTCTATGCGTGGCAGTACTCAAACGCCGGGTAACGATATCCGACCTTCTCAAGCGGTTCATCAAGGAGAGGCATTTCCGCGCCCGATTTAAAGCCCCGTATCCTACTATTCTCACCTTTTTTGTCGGCCTGCCGTATCAGCACAAAGGCATAGGGAAACAGCTTCTTGTCAGTCTGAATCGACAGCTTCCCCGCAACATACCCCTTTATGTCGACACCGAAAAAACAAACGTTCACGCACAGGACTGGTACAGCTCCCATGGATTTGAAAAAATTGCGGATGTCGACGCAAATGTCGTTTATCGTCAACAGATCTTACACTGACGTAGATTTGGGTTTTTTACGAATCCAATAGAATAACGCCATGGCGGTCAAACCGCTTATTCCCGCTCCGATATAGAAAATCGTCGGGCGATACTCCTGGATAACGGTGTGTTTTCCCTTCGATACAATAAGTGTTCGAAAAGTAGAATTCTCACTGCTATAACTTGATTTTTTACCGTCAATATATACAGTCCAACCGGGATAGAGCACCTCGGAACTCATGAGGGTGGTGTCACACGTCGCTTCTACGGATAATTCGATGCGGTTGGGAGAATATGAGGAGATACCGACAGCCCCGCACGCAGGCGACATGAGGTAAAATCGAGAAAACACTGTCGTATTTTCATAGAGACGATAATCGGGATTATCGCTTTGCCCTATAAGACGATAACGGACGGAGTCGGCAAACGGATCATATTGGGAGGGAACCATTATGTATTTGATGTTGAGTGCGTCTATCGTGTCCGCCTGCTGGGGTGTAAGATAGGGAACCTGAACGTCATGTTCAAGCACTAGCGTACTCCCCTGTTTTCCCAACGCATGGGAAATATACTCATAATACGACCGCAACATGGACGTGTCGTATCCGGTCGCAGAAAATATGCCATAACTCATGACACTATCAAAATCCATGGCGTCACGGCTATCTAGCCACACTCCGAAATTCTGAAGCACCCGATATGGCTCGCGATCTTGTGTCAGTCGTGTCACAAGCTTCTCATCATGACGCCGGGCTGGAACGGGACCAAGTTCGATAAAGTGCTTCCCGAACAGGAAAAGTTCGATGACAAGTATGCCGGCGACGCCAAGCGGGAGCAGACGAAACTTTCCTGCTCCCCGAAATATGACGTCCATACCTATCCCGACTAGTCCGGACAGAGCGAATGCCACAAGGACAAGATGCCGGGGAGGAATCCGAAGATAGTGATACATCGGCACGATGCGCCACAATATATACTGCAGGTCAACCGGCGCGTTGGGGCCAAGTGAAACCCATAGCCCGAAAAGGGCGATACAAAAAAATCCGCATCCGTAAAAAAACACTCCGCTCTTATGTGCGTCCTTTCGAATGAACGTTATCAAGAAAACTACTCCTACGAGCGCCAATGTGACACCCGTAATGCCCAAAAAAACGCTATGCTCTATAAAATTGGGGGGCAACCCCCGATACGTACGCTGATCACCGAAAAAAAACGGCTGAAGAAATCCTATGAAGCTTTCCAAACCCCAGGAACCGTATGAAACCCACGAGTACGGCAAACGGAAAGTCCGTATACTCTGCCGAAAAAATTCCTGTACAGGCACCAGGTGGATCGCTGCAAGGAAAATACCTATGCATCCTGCAAGGATTACCCGGATGAGCGGAAACGCAGTCTTCGTCATAACCGTACGAATAAGCGCAAATACAAAAACAGCAATGAGCGTCATAAATGCCATAGTCTGATACCCGGCTAATAATTGAAACGCAAAAACCACTGAAGCAAGAGCTATGGTTTTTTTCCGCTGTCCCGCTTCAGGCGAAAGCTGCAGGATATCGGAAAATGCAAGTACGACCCAGGGCATCCAGCTTGCCGAAGCGATGACATCCACATGTCCGGCCCATGTCCTCGCCATAAAAAATCCGCTCAACCCGAAACTCACACCGGAAACCCACATGGAAAGCGTGTGTTTGGTGAAACGCCTTGAAAGGGCGTACATCCCTAGACACGCCCAAAAAATATGAATAACGATGTGCCATGCGTACGCCACGGGAAGCGGCATCACGATAAACAACCACGTAGCCGGATACCACATATTGACCATAGGATCCGCCATGAACGGCTGGCCGGAGAACAGATACGTATTCCACCAGGGAATGATACCCTTGTGAAAGAACGTATTAAAAAATTCACGGAAAAAGTAGTACTGACGGCCAATATCATCGCCGAAAATCATGTATCCTTCGGGGGGTATCAGCACGCCCCCAAAGATAATGACAAGCAACAAAAAATAACTGACCGCTGCTATCGCCATGGTGGTAAAGCGTAGATTGTCACCTGATTATTTCTGTAGACCTCTGTGATATATGGATATGCCGCCCGCAGATCTCTAAGTCCCCCGTCCTCACGCTCTTGCGGCCCGAAAAATATGTATCGAACAGGTATGCTTTGCATCCACTTCTTCGCTTCATCCGGATGCATCGATCCGGAAAAAAACGCTTTGACTTTTTCCTTTTTCATCTCAAAGGCGACGGTGTTGTCATGTCCTGCGTAGACGAAATTTCCGGTAAGTGCCGGAATATAATTGCCCGCGGTCGTTTCCGAAAGAATGACACCCTGTCCATTGGTTTGATCCCGGATAAATCCCATGGCAGCTACGAAATCCTTCAAAGGGTACATCACGAAACTTCCGGTGGGAACCAGCGGCAGCGTGGCACGAATCTTATGATCTACGAAGTCTCGCTGCCATAAGTAAGAAGAATACATATGAAACAGTCCTGTTGTGAGAAGAAGCAACGACACAAATACCGCAAGAAACCGAAGTGGCCGTGCTATGTATAGCTTGAGCATGACGTAAGCGCTGAGCACTCCAAGCGGCACGTGCGGTATCATTTCGGAAAACCGTAGCGGGCTTTGTTGGGGTACAAACGCAAATATTCCCAGAAGAGCTATCCATGCAAAAACCCAGGATACCGCAGGAAACAATGCCGACTCATGACCCGCAAGCGCCATAATTGTCCCGATCATCCCGAGAGGCAACATCGGACCGAGAGCGCGCACATACTCTGCGTAATCAAACGGAAGCGGTCGGATAATATCGACCTCTGCCAACCGTTTCCATGGGTATATACCGGTCATGAGCGCAAGATACACAAGAGAGGCGGCGCTCAGCATCACAACAAGAGCATAAGGCATGAGATAGGCGCGAAAACGCGTGCCGCTCATAATTGCATGAATACCCATAACCGCATAAACAAACAATAATCCCGGTGGAAATATCATTCCGAGAACAAAAGCGAAACCTCCCAATATAAGGGTACGCATGCCAGATTTCATGGCAGAAGGGGCGGTAAGCGAAATGATTAGAAATATCATCAATACCTGTCCGGCAAGCAAATGCGGAATAAACGTAATCCGCTGCAAGCTATCCATAACAGACCACCACGCCATAAACCCTCCAAAACGCCATGCACCCAAAACCTCAACAGGTTTCGGCCAGCTACTTGCGGACACTGCAAACAAAAACGCCAAAAGGGATGCGCCGAATACATACCGGCTACGGATGTGCTCAAAAGACTTTTGCGAAAACGCCACGATCGCCCACAGCAGTGCTACAGCAAGCACAATGCGCGCTACGTGATAGATATCCCCCGCGCGGTAGGTGGGCACCCGGACAAACCGCCCAGCTTGCCCCATAAGCAAATACAGCTCGTGGATAAACGAACCGTTATGAGATTCCGAGGTATATTTTTCTACAACCGCCCACCTTCCTTCGAGCCCTTCCCTGATGCGGGAAAGGTAAAAATTATAATCTGTCGGGAAATTGTGCACGAGCTCAAACTGACGGTCAGGACGGAGAAAACGGGCGTGTGACAGTTCATAAAACGTCGGCGCCAGGGAAAACAAAACAAACGCGGCGACAAGCAGCGGGAAAATAATCTTTTTTCGTGCCATAATCCCCATTCTAACCTAAACCCGGGTTGACTTTACACCCTGCACATTGGGATAATTGATCTCATGAGTGATGCGCTTACCGATTCGTCGATTGATGCGAAGCAACGGGACAAAGTATACGAACAGGATTATTCCCCCAAACCGACGATTACCGGAGTCCGGATTCTCAAAATCCGGAATTTCGTGGGAGAAAACGGTGACTTTTCTGAACTCCTGCGTATGACGGAATCCGGGGAAGCAGAATCCATGCCGGATTTTCGTGTCAGGCAAATAAACAGAAGCAAACAATACAACAAAGCGATAAAGGCCTGGCACCTTCACTATAATCAGGATGAAATCTGGTATGTCCCCCCGGATGAGCACTTGCTACTGGGCCTCTGGGACGTACGGGATAGTAGCGACACCAAAGGAGTGACCCAAAAAATTCCGCTTGGCGGCGGCAACTCTATCGCAGTCTATATCCCTCGGGGGGTTGCTCATGGGGCGGCGAATTTCTCCGGCAAAAAAGCAAATGTGTATTACTTCGTAAACAATCAGTTCAATCAGGAACATCCAGATGAGCACCGTTTACCGTGGGATGCGGCCGGGAAAGAATTTTGGGAAGCCCCGAAAGAATGACAGCGCTACCCCTACTTCTCTTGTAACATCAAGGGAATAAGTCCTGCGATTCCTTCTGCCCGAAGAATACCCGTAATAGCCGATTTCCCGTTGGAATTATGCTTGCCCCAATCACTCTCTGCCAAAAAAACATTTCCCTCGCGTACTCCTGCTTCTAACGCAGGCACCGTGTCTGCGATGAGACTATCCCCTCCGGTCATGACATCTCGGGGCTGTAGGCCTAACCCGCGCGCCGCCGCCACCCAATCCCTCGCTTCCTTATGCTTTTGAGCAACCGGCACCACATGGACATGTGACATATACCGCAATAATCCGGTGAAAAACAATTTATCTCCCGTCCATGGGCCGAGCGCATGCGAATTAATGGCGACAGGTGCCACTTCATGAAGAATGGCCACAGTCCGCAAAGCCCGGGGCACAGGACTTGGAATTGTCTTATATATGGCAAGTAATGTCGGGGTAAACCGCTTGAGTATCGGGCGCATCCGCCTCCCTAGCGTATTTCCGAGTGAATGAACGATTCTCTCCCACCGTCTCGGATCCACTCCCATATCCAGATGTATTTGTTTATTGGCGTCATGGACGGCTCCTCTCATAAACGCAAAGGGAATATCCGGTTCCAGCGAGACGACCTGTCGCGAAAAGACATCCATTTGTCGGCCGAATGCATCTCTATTTGTATCGAGCAGAAAATCATCGAGATCAAATACGACTCCACGAATATTTTTCCTTCGGAAATACTCGCGTACCTGGGGGACAACACTACCGGTTCGTTCTCGCGGCATAATCGACGCATTGTAGCAATACATTCTATGTATGCGCAATGAGAGTGTCTATCACCGTATGTATGCCGCTTGCTTCTATTACGCCCTCCGGCATGTCACCACGCTGATACGGTTCCCATGGACTGGGCAGATGTACCAAATGCACGACTCCCGCTTCCCGGGCTGCCCTCATATCACCTTGTATACTATCGCCGATGACCAGCACCTCTTGCGGCTGGACGCCGAGGGTGGCAATGGCTTTTTGCCAATGACCGGAATTCTTGTTTCCCCACTCATCCGCTATTTCCACATGATCAAACATTTCGCCAAGCCCCGTTTCACGAAGCTTGAGTTCTGTATACTCCCGGTTTGCATGGGTAACAAGTCCTAGTCTCGCAGTACTCTGGCGGAAAAACTGGAGCGTTTCCAGCGCTTTGGGAAAAAGCCCGGGAGACTGCTCATAAATAGAAAGAAGAATGCCGAGCCCTTCACGGTAGGTTTCTGGCGGCAAACGATATTTGGCACATACAAGCGTTACTAACCCTCCCCAGCGCTCGTTACTCACGGAGTGAGTACCAAAGACGGTCATATCTGCTTCGTCGACTGCCCTATCAAGTTCTTCGGGTGATACATCGGGAACACTTGCATGAAGAAATGCTTTAAATTCGCTAATTTTCCCGCTATACAACGCATGGGAATCGAGCAAGGTATCGTCCAAATCAAACAATACGGCTTTAATACCTCGCGAACCCAGCCATTCTTTAAGGATGATATTCTGTTCAGTTACACGTCGTTCTTTCATCATATCCGGCGCATTGTAACAATATATATGTATTTCATCAAACACACAGCCTGGAATATCTTTGTGTAATTCTCTATACTCGCGCTATGGAAGACTCCAAAGAATCCAACATAGTACTCCCTGCAATTATCATAAGCATCGTGCTTTTTGCCGGTGTCTATTTTGCGTTTCAATCGTCCAAGTCGCATCAAGGTACAATCGTGCTTCCGGGAGGAATCACCTATCTGGGTCCCACACCGACAGAAAAGCAAACCACGGAAACACCGGCAACAGAGGGTGGCAATCCTATCCCCGTTTCCAAAGATACGCCCTGGAGTCAACGCCGCGGAGTTACTTTTCCTTACACATTCTCGTACCCGGAGACACTTTCCCTGGGAACGTTTCCCGATGACCCGTACGACTCGCTCACTCTTTTTTATCCGGGAACGGACGCCAACGCAAATATTTTTTTCCGTGTGGATGACCTTACCAAACTCAACAAAAAACAATACCTGGGAAAAACCGAGGAATATGCTAAAAACTGGTGGAAAGAATACAATTGGAAAGGTGTCGAATCCGTTACTGCGTTTACCAATAGCAAGGGGCTCAAAGGGCATAGGGCGAAATACCTAAACGACCAAAACAATACCCCGTACGATCATGTATTTTTTGAGATTCCGGCCTCGGACAATCTCGTCATTTGGCTCAGCGGAAAACTCTTCAGCCGCGAAGTTTTCGACCGCATGGCTGATTCAGTCTCGTGGAACCCGTAAAGAAAATCATGATAGACGCCGTAATCGTTAGCATCATTGTCCTTGCCACGGCAGAAAACTACCTCCCGTTTATCATCGGACTTATGCAAACCCCCGATCAGTATGTATTTTTGGGAACGGTGCATCACCCCGCCGACTATTTCTACTATCTTTCCCAATTTGCCCAGGGGTCATACCGCTTTATAACAACGGTCAATCTTTTCTCAGGGGAACAAGCTACTCCGACCTTTGTCGGCTGGAGCAACGTGTTGATAGGACGCTTTTTTCATATATTCGGCCTTTCCCCGTTTGTTGCGTATCACGTGAGTGTTCTCCTGTTAACTGCACTGCTTTTTATTGCCGGCTACCAGCTGTTTTCCACTATGATGCCCAAACGTCCGGCGACACTTGCCCTTTTTCTGTTTGCCCTGTTCCACGCATTTCCGGTACTGCGTGACGGCTTACCGTCCTATGGGGATTACTGGAACAACTTTGCCGTCCCTAGAGTCCGATTCGGCGGCGTGCCGCACCAGCTTCTGCTTACTGCGGCTTCCTTTTTCATGGTTTATTGTTTCAATATCTGGATACAACGTAAACATCACACATGGAACATACTCGCCGGCCTCGGAATATCCAGTCTTATTCTGGCAAGTCTACAACCCATCTTATGGGTGCTTATCGTGGGTGTAGTTGGACTTTCCGTATGCATCCACACGGTGATAACCACAAAACAGGTCACCTTTGTGCTGCGCGCCGTGCCCCCGGTCCGTATGTGGCTTACTATCCTCATCAGCGGGGCACTGCCCCTTCTTTACCTCAACCGGCTGTTTTCTGCTCTTCCGTTCTCCCAGCTTAGAGCGTGGGAGGCTCATGCACAAACGTCCCTCACTCCCGAACATATACTCACTGCTACCGGGCCCGTATTACTGATTGCGCTCTTTTCGCTGCCTCATTTCATAACACGGCCGTCATTTGTAGCGCTTTTTACCGCGTTGTTTTCCGTTGTCTCCTTCAGTCTCTTTCTCTCCCCGCTCCCGCAGTACCTGGCCATAAGCCACGTCCGCTTCATGTCGGCGCTGACCGTGCTTTGTATTTCCAGCATTGCTGCAAAGGGAATAATGTCGCTTTGGCAATCCCGGAACCGCGTGGCACGCACTGCAGGAATACTCATTTTTGCAGGCACAGCAGCCCTCCTGATTCCGAATCATTTCAAGACGCTGGAGCTATCAACCCGATTTGATCCAAATAACGCCTATTACTACCTCACTAACACTGACTATGCATTTTTGAAAGAAGCGGGTTTAATCGGCACACTTGAGGACACATTCCTCGTCGCCTGGCCGTATAACAGTATGTTTCCGGCAATTACCGGCAGGCGATCGTACAACGGACACCCGCTCATTACCGTCAACTCACCGGAGAAGGATCGGCTCGCCGCCGCCATTCTCAACGGCTCCATGAGTGCGGAAGCAACCCATACGTTTTTTCTGGAAAACCACATTACCTACCTCATCGTACCTGCGGACAACACCTATATTGCAAATCTGCTGTATCTTACCCGAAAACTAGCTTCAAATAGCCTTGTTTTGTATACAGTACGGTAATGGACGGTTTCCTACTTGATTTTAGTCCTATAGTATGGTATCTTTATCTATTGAAATGACTACTGCCGAATTTCGTCCGGTTGGTGAGATCTTAAACCCCCACGCTCCGAACTTTAGCGAGCTTCACTACCACGTCAGAATCGATGCGATGACCCCGGAAGACAAACTCTACTGGCTTTCCGATCAAATCCTCAAAGAAGAACACCGCCTGTTGCGCGAACCATACAACATGCCCCAGATCCGCCCCGAGGCAAAAATCATGTTCCTGACTGGCGGGCCCAAATCAGACGTGACCGAAGCGCGGGATTTCGAGGGGAACTTGATCCACACGCGTCACCTTGATCATCCGCGCCCCATGTTTGCCGAAATTCCCGAGGCACTTAGCTCGATTTCCCACTGGTTTGACCTGACAATCCAAAGCAAGGAAAATAATACGGTACCCCCTTCTCCTGTCGCAGCACTCTCAGAGGTATCTGACGTCGTCTATAACGTCTCCCATCTCCTTACCCTCGATGAATATTTCTGGGAGGAATACAACGAGTACTTAAAACGCATCGCAGAATCCTTGGGATACAACCTGGATCAGCTCCTCACGATTGCGGTTTATAAATACAACTTTCGCCTGGGTCAGGGCAAATCACAAAAAAATATCGGCATCGAAAACGACCTGATCGCAAAAGTACTTTCCAAAACCGGTGCTGACGGCAAACCGCTTTTCCCTACTCCCACCGAAGCGCAGTTCCAAAAAACCTTCCACACGCTTGCCGAAGTGCAAACGCTCCTCAATACCCGCCTGGAACAGCTGCGGCAGGATTATGAGTGGAAACGAAACCCGGTCACCGGATAGGCACTGTTTGTGCAATTTCACAAATCAGCAAATTCCCGTATGATAAAAGGGTGCGAAAAAATGCCCTTCTCTTGTCTCTTATAGCCATTGGCGTAATGTTACGCCTTACGCTTATCCCTAACCCGGGTTTTGAAGCGGATATATCATTCTGGAAATCCTGGGGGCTGGCAGCCGTCGATAAAGGAGCGGTCGAAGGGATCAAAGTCACGAATAACAATTATCCGACGCCCTTCGTTTACACACTGGGCATCATGGTGGGGATATATAAATTGTTTGCCGATCCTCATAATTTCAACGAATACTGGAGCAATACCAATCTCCTGTTTCTTGCGATAAGTAAGCTCCTGCCAATACTGGCTGATCTGGGTATTGCCCTGCTCATATTATATATAGGCAAAAGCACAACTTCCGCGAGCCGTAAGATAGGATTTCCCGCTGTCTCACTTTCGTTCTTTGGCCTTTCGTTTTACGAACTGCTTGCTACTACTTACCTTCTTTCACCCGTTTCCCTCATAGACGGCGCATGGTGGGGCCAAGTCGACAGCGTGGGCGTATGCATATTCCTTTCCGCTCTGGTGTTGGTACTCAAAAAACAACCGTTCTGGGCAGGTCTTGTCTTCATGCTCGCGATGATGACCAAACTCCAGAATATGATCTACGGCCCCGTGTTATTTCTCTTCGTTTGGCAGATCGCCGGATTACCAGGACTCATTCGCGCGGTAGCGGGAGCATTCGTCGGATTTGTGGGCCTCAATGCGGAATTCCTGGCATCTCATAACGCCGACCGGGTATTTGCTTCGCTGACAGAAAATTATGACTATTTCCCCTGGATGAGTCTTATGGCATATAACCTATGGTGGATTGTCACGGGAGCCAAAGGGCTCATGACGTCAGACAAACTCACGGTACTTGGTATACTCAATGCAAAAACCGTTGGCCTCGTATTATTTAGCGCCACCTATCTCTTCGCCACTCTTAGGCAATTGTGGGAAAAATCCAAAACTGACGACTCCAGTATGACGAAACTGACCCTCGAAAGCCTGATTCTGGTCAACGCCGCGTTTTTCCTCTTCCAGACGCAGTCACATGACCGGTATGCATATCCACTTTCCGTTTTTCTTCTCTTATGGGCGCCGTTTTATATAAGTAATCGGCAAACGGTAAACGGTAAACGGCATGTTGTACTATTTACTATTTACTATTTACTATTTACGCTCTTTTACTTCTACAATCTCCATACAGCCCTTGTCGTCAATTATCCGCACAACGGATTGCCGTGGCTCTCCTTACTGACGCAACCTGTGTTTACCCTAGGAACCGCGTATATGCTGCTTGGATTGTTTGGTGTATTCGTTTATTCACTTCTCTTGACGTCCAAAAAATCACGCGTGCTGTTATCTATAATCATAGGGCTCGTGTTAGCAGGCCTCCTGGGACTCAACGCCCCGCTACTCACCCGTAAACCGGTCAGCCTGACAACATTTGTGCCTTTTATCAGCGAGCAGGCATATGGTACTCGTCAGACAAATAGATCCGTCCAAAGTTCATTCGGCGACGCTTACAAATGGACCAGGCTTTCCGTGCAGTATCTGTTTTATGATAAGGGCATCGGCACGCACGCACGGAGCAAGCATGTATTTGATATCAATAACAAATTCAAACGATTTACCGTAGATTTCGGCATAGACACCGAGGCAGGTGCCAAAGGAACTGCTATCTTTGAAATTTGGGGGGACGACCGTCTTTTGTATCGATCAGATATCATGGGCCGATATGATCTGCCAAAACACGCCGACGTGAATATTGCGGGAGTAAAACATCTATCCCTCATAACGACAGACGCGGGTGACGGCAACTATGACGACCATACGGACTGGCTCAATCCGCGTTTGTTCCCATAAACGCGTCCTGAGTACAGTGGAAGAACCTGTTATGAAGCATATTGAAAAACTTATCGGTATCGGCCTGCTGCTTTTTGCCGTGGTATTCAACCTATGGACCTATCGAGCGGAACCGAACGCACTCGTTGATCCGAATGATAATACATTCCAATTCGCTTTGGTTGACAGGACAAACCAGATATTGTCTTTTGCACAACAAAAGTGCACTGGCATAACCAAGCCATTCTGTGTGTTGTCATATCTTACCGATCACTGGGTTCCTAACTGGGCAGAGGGGTATAACCTGCCTTCCTATTACTCGCATATCCCACAGATCGTCATCGTGATAACTTGGAAAATAGCTGCGTTGTTTTCTTCTCACTATTCTCTCTTTACCCATTATCATTATGTAGTTTATTTCTTGTTGTGCCTGTTTCCTCTTTCCTTGTTTATCGCGCTTCGCATCATCGGCATTTCGTGGGTGACGGCAGGTATAGGCGCTGCATTGGCAACCCACCTTTCCACAGACGGATTATACGGACTGGACCCCACATCATTTCTTTGGCGCGGGTACGGATTAAGCAGTCAGCTTTTTGCCATGATCTGGCTACCCCTTGCTGTAGCATATGCCTGGAGATATCTAAGCGGTACTCCGACAAAACAGACACTGCTACTGGCAATCCTCTTCCTTGCGGCAGTCACAAGCGGGCATCTGGGTATCGGCATCATCGCATTTATGAGCATCGGCATACTTGCGTTTGGACCGTTGATTCGATCCATACTTACAAAATCCTGGGGCACAAGCTCGACAAACCTCGCACTCGCACATACACAAAAACTCCTGCTTGTTTTTGGCGGGGTCGGGCTCCTTCTCGGATATTGGATCCTGCCGATATTGCGGGACGGCAACTATCATAATATTTCCGTTTGGGACGGTATTTGGAAATTCGATTCCTTCGGCTACCGCAACGTGCTGGCGTGGCTATTTAATGGGGCATTATTTGATTTCGGGCGCGCGCCGATTATGACGGCTCTCATACTACTCGGGGTTTTTGTAGCTGCACAAACCGCATTTTTTGATTTCGCGGTGCTGTTTGTATTCTGGGTGCTTATGTATTTCGGACGCACGACATGGGGTCCGCTATTTACCCTCATTCCCGGCATGAGCGAATTTCACCTTTCCCGGTTTATCGTCGGTGTTCATATGACAGGATTATTCCTGATTCCGATGAGCATAGATTGGGTGATATCACGCGCACGCGCGCTGTTTTCGTCTCCCATGCGGCAACCTGCCTCCGTCTGGCTCGGTGTCGCTACAGCGGTGCTACTCATCGTGAGCGCCTATCCGCAAACCATGCGGTACAGTGCACACAATGATTTCCTGATCGCTCGCGGCAATACGAACTACCAAAGAGATTCAGAAGATATTGATGCGCTCATTTCACTGCTTCGGACAAAGCTTCAGGAACATCCTGGTCGGGTGTTTGCCGGCAGAGGTGGAAGCTGGGGCAAAAATTTCCGTATCGCCGAAACCCCGATGTATATGCACCTTTCCACGTACGGGATCCCGGTTATCTTATGGCTGCCGGAAACGTGGTCGCCCAACTCGGACACGGAGCAGTATTTTTCCGAAAGTAACCCTGCCCACTACTCCCTCTACAATGTGCGGTACGTCGTAACCCAGACAACGCTCACTCCAGAACAAATACAACCCTTCTGGAGGCTTACAGAAAGCGGAAAGACATGGAAATTATATGAAGTGACGGCTTCTGTCGTCCCAAGCGAAGTCGGAAGATCCGGATATATCACAACCGGAGTGCGCCCGGCCACCGTAAGCAGTAGTAAGACGGACTATCGATCCCTCATCCGACTTTGGATGCATTCAAAGGCATATAGTCAGGCATTGTTCCCCGAACTTACGTTTGATTCTTCGTATCCTAAGAAAACCGGACTTCCCAATTTTCGCATGCTCGATGAGGTGACATACGAGGTGCCGGACGGATCCGTGCACAATCTTTTCGCCGAAAATCCTCTCTACGTAAGCCCCCTAAGTGATCTAAGTACCTTAGACAAACTAAAAGTTACTTCTCAATCCTCCGACAACGATATGGTGTTTAATGCAACCGTCGATGTTCCCAAAAACTGCGTCGAATGCATGGTCATATTGAAACAATCTTTTCACCCGTCATGGCGGGCATCAGTTGATGGCACGCCAATCAAGCCATTTGCCGTATTTCCGTTCTATACGGCAGTCGACGTACATACCCCAGGAAAACACGAAATCGTATTTTCATACGAACCGTCACTTATGAAAAAAATCCTGCTTATCATCGGTATTGTTTCTCTGACATTTTCTGTAGGCATCCTCATCTGGCTAGCCCGTCCCGACAACCTGCGCAGATTCAACCCCGATTAGATCGGGATCAAGGTTAAGTCTTGAAATCAACGTTGACGCTATGTATGAATATTGCTATTATTCATACATATGACTACTATAAATATTTCACTACCCGATAAGCTGAAAAAACAAGCCGACGCAGTAATATCAGACGGTCACTATGCGTCATTTAGCGACCTCGCGCGGACTGCACTCCGGCAAATTCTTCGCGACCACAAGCTGGATCGCATGGTGGCAGAAGCAAAAGCAGATTATAAAGCGGGGCGAGGGACACTTCTTCGCAATAAAAAAGATATTGCAAAGTTTATGTCTCAATTCAAACCGAAATAATGCATGAAAATATTCGCGACTCCGCGATATATCAAGACGCTCAAAAAATTTCTTGGGACGCACCCGGAATATCACGCCATAATTACCCGCCGGCTTGAACTATTAGAGCAAAGCCCAAATCACCCCACCCTCAGGCTTCATAAACTCGCCAACCGCGAGAACGAGTACTCAATATCCATTGACCATTCTATCCGCCTTATTTTCTCCCGAGAAAAAAGCATCTGCTACCTTCTGGAAATCGGATCCCATGATGAAGTGTATTAACCATATGATCCCCTTCTGGCTAGCCAATCTCGTTAAGTCTTGAATTTATTATGTTCTATCACAAACGATACGCACACGTTTTTACAGCGGTATTCCTACTAGTGTTGAGCGTACTTCTACCCGGAAAAAATACAAAAAGAGCCGATATCCTCATCGTCTCCCCTCATCCTGATGACGCGGTGTTATGCTGTGCAGGGCTCATCCAACAGATGCTTGAACAGGGAAAGCGCGTCCATATCGTAGAACTGACTGACGGAGACGGATATACCGAGGCTGCGGCATTGCTTGCCGATAAACCCGCATCGTTACTCACGCCAAACGATTATCGGCGCCTGGGGTACGTCCGAAAGCATGAGGATATTCGCGCCATGAGCCTTTTGGGGATACCCCGTCGCCGTATCACATTTTTGGGATACCCGGACGGCTGGCTAAACGAGGTGTACGACAGCATAGCGGAGGTTCCATTCACAAGTCCATTTACCGGGGTGTCTCGCTCGAGATATAACAGCCTATTTACGCGGCAGTTCGTTATCGCGGATATCGCCCGACTTATCAACAACGTACACCCCGAACATATCTACGTCAGCGGACCCACCGACAGTGCATTGGATCACCAGATCGCCTACCGATTTGTCCATGAAGCCATACGCACTTCTAACTACACAGGCAAACTTTTTACCTATACAAATCACGCGACGGAAAGCGCGGCAGCGGAGCCCGTATTCACCGTTTCACTGACCGGAAACCAGGCAAGAAACAAATCTGAAGCTATCGAATCCTATGCGACACAGCTAGCTTTAGACGGTGAATATTTGCGGACGTTTACGCGAAATGAAGAGAATTTCTATTAACACCTAGACCAAATCAATTCGAATAGGTTATCGTATCAAATCCGTTGTTTTGGCTCTGAATCGTATATTCCCTCTCATCAAAAACATAGGTTTTATAGTAATCGTACATATGCGGATACGTCTCTTTCAGTAACGTTGGCTCTGCCACGTAATTTTCACCCATTTTTCCAAACCATTCATTATTTGACATGTTATTATAATCAAACGGATTATTTACACCTGCTGGAGAATTGGGCATCCCGTTGGTATCAAATGTCACCCCGTCTAATTTCGCTACCTCGATAAATCCGTTGAGCTTGGTACATGAGCTATTTCCTGAACAATAAGGAGACTCAATAATATCTTCGTCATGATTGTGTAATATTTCATGTATGAGTGTGGCCGCCGAATCGATACAAGGAACATTTGCGACATGCCATGTATGCGAGTCACAAGAAGCAGTGCTTAGATAAATAATATTCGTATTATCTTTTAACGTATGTCCAAATTCATACGCTCCTTCTGGAAATGGCTGGAACACGATAACATAAGTCGGCGTATCAAGATCCAACATTACTTGTGACGGTGTCGAGGGCGTGATGAGTGATCGCGGCAACAAACCAAGAGCCAACGCGAGAGTATCGTATTGTTCATTCGTTACATTCACCCCCTCCTGTTTGGCGATAATAATCGAGTATGTCTGTTCTAATTCAGCTTCTTTTGCTGAATCGTCTACATCCGCATTCTTAGCTAATCGGTACAATTCAGGCGGGTACAGACCGGAAAAGATAAATCCACGTGATTCAAACTGAGCACACTGAATGTAATATGGCTCATCCCCCACCAATAACACAACTGGCGGGTCATTTGATGTCATCGCTCCATACTCAATTGTTTGATTGTTTATTGTTGTCGACCCGGGATAACACGCCGCCGCACGGGTAAACAATGCTATAATCTGAGTCCTCACAATATCACATAGTGGTGTTGCACTGCATAGTGCAGCTAAACCAAAACCACCTGCACCAATTACTGCCTTTTTCTTACTAGGCTGAATAAGTCGACGTACCCAATCCCGCACCACTTTCACAGGCGCTCGAAAGATAGGATGACACGTCGGTCCGTCACCGTCAGCTGCATATACTTTGGCAATAAATGGGTTATGGGTAAGGCAGCTTTGGATATATCGCTGTCCCTGCTGCTTGCCAAGTGTTTTTGCAATCACCTCAAGCATTTTGCGATATCCAGAATCAGTAAGCGTCGTAACATAATCATCCTGCTGACCACTGCGAAGATTTACTCCCGCATCGTAAATAGGATACTTTTTCCTGAATCGAGATAGTGGAACCACCCTTCCGTTTTCGTGCGCCGCATCCCAAAACGACTGATATGCTTCGCGGATGTTCCCTCCGCGATTAAGCAACCACGTTTCTACACCAATCCCACCGAGTCCTCCGTCTCCAAAACCTGCACCCTTCTTGTATGCGTGACCAGCTTTGAGCTGTTGTTTAGCCAATAATATTTGTGCTACCACACTATCCCGCTGTTCTACCCCCTGATTCTGGGCAATGGAATCCAATTTTTGCGTGATCACTTCGTGACTTGCCAACACCTCTTTTTCGTCATACGGCACGATGCCTATATCCAGGTCTATTACTCCTCCCGAAGTCTGCACGCCTTGCAGCCGTACTTGAACGGTTGATGCATTACTGGGGGCATTAATTTCCTTACCAAACGGCCACTCCTTCTTAAGCTCTGCCTTGAGTTTAGATGCTTGTTCAAAATCTTTGCGGTTCACTACCAATACATAATCGTAATCAGTATCCCCCGGTAAATTGGTCCTTCTTCCAGATGACCCGATATTACTGAGTCTTCCGCCAATCAGACTCGTGTCAAATGGTCCTTGTAATGTCATACCAAGACGTCCAAGAGCTTGCGCTACATGAACACGGACATCTTCTTCTATCTCAAGCACTGCCGCTTGTTCTGTAAGTAAAGACGGTATGATTGTGTTAACTTGTTTATTTAACGGATCCTGCTCATTTAATGGCGCGACTCGCAACTCTTCTTTTGAGTAGTATGGGACACCCGCAAACACTTCGCGCATCTTGTCAAACATTTCTGGCGTAAAGATGACAGCTCCTGTCATATCCACGACAGGAATATAAAACCCGTTTCGCACAATGGTAAAGTAAAGCTGTTGCATATACGCATCGTCTCGCGGAGTATTGCTTACATTCCGAAGTACAATCGCATCGAGTTCAGTACTGGGGAATCCCGATCGAATACCTACGTGACCCAAAGCAGGTTTACGATAATAGACTTCATACTGACCGGGCTTATCCGTAGGATCCTGGTCTTTTTCGCTAAAGTACAGTTGTCCCCGATCCCGAACAAGGAACATAAGATCAGTCAAGAATGCATTGGACTGATCCACCACCTGTCTAAATGATTTCCAATCTGATCCCTCTTTGAGAATGGCAAGGTCTGTATCCAGCGGTGTGCCGTCCGAACCTGCAGCTCCTCCGAGAAATTCTTTCGCGACTGAACCGTTTTGTAAAATCGTATCGAGATATCTCGCGGCAAACCCCTTCACTAAATCCCCTTTCCGAAGCGCTATTTTCTTATTGGAGGAAGCATATAATTGCCGATTCCTCCTGTCCGCCTCCGCAATTGCCGTGTCCATAGCGGAAAACGCTTCTTCAAACTCTGTGTATCCTGCGGGATACAGCAGGTATTGGACTATACCCTCTCGGAGTCCTGATCCCGGCCCGACAAGATAATTTTCGTACAAATCACTCAGCGCCTCACGAAGTCCCGCATCAGTTATAAGATTATTAACCGCGACAGGCGTTTCCAGATCGTGTCCGAAGGCGATAAATTTGTACAGCGTAATGAGTTTCCGCACCAAGTGTTCCAGGCGCGCGCGTTCAATGGATGTTACCTGTTTTCCATTCATAAATGCAGTAGCCAAATCTGACGATTGATCCAGTAATTCCAGATATGCCCGCAAATTCCTATTTCCGCTTCGTACCGCCACGTTGAAAATATCTCTTCGGATTACGGCTCTGCGCGCTAAGTCAAACGGCACATTCCTAAGCACCGGACTTGCTGTTTTGTCTGCAAGAACCTGCTCTAGCCGTTTCGATGAATTTAAAACATCAAAAACTTTTATCACCTTTGCGGCGGTGGGTAAATTATTTTGAATAAATATATCCTCAATCGCGCTGAATACCCGCACGGGATCGTCGCTTTCTAAAATAAGAGCCAAAAGCACCTCGCGCATGCGGACAATTTCCCGTGAAGGCGATCCGTCTATACGGTTGGAAATATCGATATATACCGGAACTTTTTCAGGCGGCAATGCGCGCAACTGAGTCATATTATCAAGCAAAAATGTAATCGTAAGATACGAGGTTATATTGTACTGCTCAACCCACGCTTCTAGCTGAGCGAAGTCATCCTGAGAAGGTTGCGTCCTTCCGATTGCGTTCACCAAAAATCGGAAATCCGCGTCATGAATATTCATGCCTTGTCGCTTCATCATTGCCATAAGCCGCGGCAACCGTTTGGCAATCGTGGCGTATGCTCCATTGATGAAACTCCTGTCTTGATTAAGATTTTGATACAAAATATTGGTTTCATATGCTGTCACCCCATTTGCTGCAAGCGTTCTGACAATGTCAGGCATAAAGTGAATAAGCTCCTGTCGTAACGACTCGCGATACAACATGAATAAAAATGAATCTGCATAGTGCAGTGTCTGTGTATCCCGAAGCGCTTGAGCAAGAGGAACGACATTCCGAATATAATTCCAATCTTCGGCAAAATACGTAAGATAACGCCGTGTTTGAACATAACGGCCATTTCTTAGTGCCTGAAACATCATTTGTCGTACAGCCCTATCCCCCATAAGCCGCCACACATTCCGCTCTCGCGTCGCCCACAAGGCAATACTATTCCACCTCGCCCCAAACCAATCCCAAACGGGATCCAGAAGCTGCAACCCTTCACGATTCTGGATAATGCCTAAATTCTGCTGATCCGACCACCAATTACGAATCCAATCACCAACCCTATACCACCAAGACGGTTGCGCGCTACTTCCCGAACCCGAAACATACCGCTGGAATATCGCACCCACCATATCCTGCCAGCGTCGGGCCGCCGATACGTCGGTGTCGGATGTAAAGTGTTCGTTTGGCGTAACGGCATCCAAAAGAAGCATTTCTTCTTGGGTAACACCGGCTTCCGTTAACCTGAGCTGTCCCCGTTTTTCGATCGTGACATTCGGATGCATATATCTCCGGAGCCAGTCCCATGCCCAATACGGAATTCCTTGCCGTGGAGATCCGTTATCAAAGAAATGAACAGCTATATTTTGCAACGCATCTTGGGCTACCTGGGCAGCCAGTACACCAAGTGCTTCATCCATAACACGAATATTTTCCACATCTGCGTCGGTTTCTCTGCCTGTTTGGACGAACGCAATATCAGTTAATCCAAACGCGGGATGTGAATAATACGGCCTTCCGTCAATACGAAGGTTCACAAGCGCCCTATAAAGCGCTTGCCGGAATTCATCAATATTAACTTCCGTCCCCTCAGGAAGAAAAATCCCGAAATCGTTGGCGGATTTGTGAAACACAACTATCTGATGTATGCCCATGTTTCTGAATACGTGCTCCATAACCGGGACAAATTGTTCCTGAATCATTTCGTCCCCTGCCCGATCCCCGATCTCTGTACCTTCAAAATCCGTGTTTACGTGCTTCAAACTCCCGGCAAAGCTCACCTGCAAAATCCGTGCTTTCTGAGGGAGTAGTTCATGGGCCGCTTTCACTGCTCCTTTAAGGCTTTTGTGGACCCTCAATCTGCTTTTCGGATCTTCTTTCTGATATACCGCCTCTAATATATCAGCCGGCCCTTGTAACACGTCGTCTACCAATATGGTCGTAGTGAGCTGGGTCAGAAACTTCCGGAAATTTCTATGCATGGGGTTATTCACCTCTCCCATTTGCGCGATATCGTTGAGCAGTAAATTAATCAGGCCATAACTCATCCGCAACCTGGCAAGCGTTGCCTCAAATACGTTTGAGCTCTTTTCGTGATAGATTTCCTGACCTCGCACCACTTCCTGAAGTGCATCCTGATCGGCCCGCGCTTGATCTTCTAAGGTAAGATGTTCTGTCGAAGCATGGATGCTGATTTGCCTGGTGACTAGCTCGCGACCCTCCTCGTAAAACATAATCCGGTTTCCCAATTTCTCATAGAAAACAGCTATAAATCGGGCACGATCCAACTCTGACACGGATTTGTCCACAAAGATCGCATATTTATCCCCTGTTCCCCGTATAAGCCCGAATTTGTTTAACGTATCGTTGTATTCTTTTTTGGCTTCATCCATGGCATCGGCGATACTTTTAAGCAGCACATCCCCCAATAACTTTTGGCCCTGCTTATCCAAAAGGACGTGGTTTGCACCGAACAGATTATCGACATCGATAACCTGGGCAATGGTTTTGTTAAGACGCGCAAGCAACGGCCACGCCTGAGACGCCCACACCATTTGTGGCGCCTTACCCACCCTGTTGGCCTCGGCTAACCACGCGTCGGTAACGTTATCCCGCAAAGATTCCGGAAACATTTCCCGAGTCAGCGGGGCTAGCGCCTTTTGGTGAAGCGCGTCCAAAAAATACTCGTCCATGAGATTCAGGACGTCTGGAAATTCCACTAATAACTGGTTCAGTTGCCGAGCTGCCGATGTGTTTCCGGGGTCACCGATAAAGTCCAGAAACGCCTGATATATCGTCGCCATAACGGCTTCGCGCTGCTGAATCCGTTGGAATGCGTTGGATGCTTCTTGTAGCTGTAGCCGTGATTGCGGGTTGTTTTCTGCTCCGTCCGAAGGAGGCCCGACGGCTGACAATATTGTCACGACGGGAGGCTGCAACGCTTCTTCCACAATGGGCGCTGCCGCATCAATTGACTCTCCGGCTTCGCAACCTCCCCCACTCGATACTGTCTCACCTTCTGCCAACACGAGAGGCACAATACGTAATGAATTCCTGCCGCAAATGCGCTGCCGAATTTTATTCATTGCTTCCCGTACAGTTTTTTTAGTCGGATCAACAATTGGAGCGTACAAATCGCGCAATCTCTGGCTTACAGCGGAGATCGAATATTTTCTACCCTCCGTAACACGTTCTGATTCAGTTACGCGTCCGGTATTACTCGGATCTGCTGTCGTCCAGCTCGCATCCGCTGCAAGATTTCTCGGATTATCTGGCTCCTGAAAGGCGCGTGAATTGACCGTTGCATACTCCGGTATGCCGCGTAGCAATTGGACCAATTGCCTTACGATATCGGGAATAAATCGATAAAATGACCACCCATACTGGGTCTGTACGCTTTTGATAAACGTTGCCACTCCCACCTGTATATTCCGCGTCATGGTTGCACCCACGATTTCCTGTATATTCTCAGAACCATACATTGCGGCCAATCCAGCTTGCCCAGCTATCCATCGCACCATTTGGCGGTGAACCGCGCTGACATCTTCTGCACGTGGAGTTTTGTTTGTAGATACGACATTTGATATGAAAGCCCGACGCAGTCCTAGCGTCGTTCCGATAATGGTTGTCGTCACGTCTTCGATCCGTTGTCCGGGTTGGTTTTCTGAAATCGTATTGAGTATTGCCGTCATGACGGCTGTTTTTCCTACTGTCCCACCCCCCGGAAACCACTGATAACCGGATTCACCATGAGCATTGTTGAGAAACTGCTGCATAGGTCCGATTTCCTGATCCAGGATTGGCATCCCATACTCGTCATATACACTGAAATGATTTCTGGTAGCTGCAAGGTCCAATTCTGGATTTTCTTCAAATACGTTAAATATAGTTCGCAACCCATTTGACGCCGTATCCACCCTTGTAAACCGCTCATTCGTGTGGAAAAAGGATTCCGCATCGAATGCTAGCGTCAAAATCGGCGGCCTATATCCTCCCAACTCAATACTTCGGTCAATGAGTCCGTATACATCTCCCAACACACGCAGTTTTCCTTCCGCAAACTTGTCTTCAACTTGGTGATAGATAACAATCCGATGTTTTTTCGAATCGGTCGGCTGGGAAAGGAGAAATGCTTCATCGTTCTGATCAAATATCACCGAAGGTGATATGGCACTCACTCGCTGTACGCTTTTCACCTCTATAATTTCGACATCGCCTCTTGCCTTCATCATCGCGAGAAAATCATCGAGTTGTTTCCGGGCCTGTGGAAATGATTTGATCGTTTGGGCGTCGCCCGGATATCCGTTATTTAGCCCTATAATGATGTCCGCATGTTTTTCGATTTCCTTGACCTGGTCAAGCATCGATGAAATCGTATGAGGCAAAAACGACGCCCCGTCTCCAGCGATAGATACAACCCCCATTAGGCGGGATGCGTCGTATCCGCCATTTGCTTTGATTTGTCGTTCCAATTTCACGATACGCAACTGTGCTTCATCACGATCTTTTGCCAAATACTCCTGTATCGGCTTCTGCCGAGGCAGTGTGGCTGGCACTGCATCTGCTACCACAAGTGCAGAAGAAATAAACGGCGTGTCAATCGACGGCTGCCCAGAAATACCGACCAACCGCACCTGTTGACCGTCAATAGCGACCTGATATATATCCTCATCAATGCTGATGAAGTCTCCTTCCTGGAGGTATCGCGGACTCTTCAGCACGTCTTCAAAGGCAGTTTTCCCAACCATTACGAGCCACTCATCTGCTCCAGGCACATAACCTACCGCCACCTTACCGCTGGCCTCATCAACAAATAACAATGCAGATCCGACTTGTAATGACGCGGACAAATCCTGTCCGTTTATCATATTTGCTTCAATCCCGTCTAATACCGTCATCACCGGCGGCTCCATTCCTGTTTCCACCACTTTCGTGACCGTGTCTATCACTTGTCCTGCCGGGCAATCTCCTCCAGTCTGTTGCTCTTCATCGGCGGCATATACCACAGAAACAGGCACCATCGCGCCACCGCCACATGCACGTTGGCGAATTTTCTTCATCGTTTTCTTCACTACCTCTTTGGCCGGATTAATCACAGGAAGGTATGCTTGTCGCATAATTTTTCCCGCCCGAGACGTAGCGACAATCAACGAAGACAGCGGAATGGAATTTTCTTGCGTTGTCCCCCCCGATAGCTTTCCCCCTATCAAAGTTTCTAAAAGTACTGGGTAAAATACATTCAGATTTCTCGGTCGTATAATATTTTGTTCCGGCCCTCCCGTCCCGAAAGCAGCTCCCGCATCGAGCAACACGAATTTATTATCGCTTTTTCTTCTACCATAATTACTTGGCTTATATTTGTCGCCCAATCCGATCGTGTTTTTGGCCCAATCGACCACGTTTGCAAATTGCAAAAATTCTTCAATCGTCGTAAGTCCATATGTCTTTAGGAACGACTCTTCTAGAATTCTTTTGTCGTTTTCATATTTTTCCGTCAATGCTTGGGTCGGCTGGCCAAGTTGGGTCAATCTCCTGAATTCCATATCATATAGCAATTTAAGGAATAGATATCCGTCCCGATCCTCAATAGGCGTAAATTTACGTTCATCCATAT
The DNA here is from genome assembly GCA_964573695.1 of uncultured Gammaproteobacteria bacterium. Classification (GTDB taxonomy): domain Bacteria; phylum Patescibacteriota; class Microgenomatia; order UBA10105; family UBA927; genus UBA927. The sequence continues at coordinate 109,846 of CAZNKB010000003.1, forward strand.
CAAACAAATTTAATTCTTCTTCAATCATGAAAAGATCATTCGAAGTAGTTAACCCTAACGCCTGAAGCTGTACTGAGTGCTCACCGTCATCGTAAGCAAGTACATTTATGTCCTTTAACATAACGATCTGGTCAAATGTCGGTTTACGCAATTTGAGCACCGACCTGTTGTTTAGTTTGTACGCATAGCGAGACGCACCAAGGTCAGTCATGGGGTAGTATGTTTCACCATTTACAGTGATCGAATGGCGTTCATCATTGTTGACCACCACGTTATACGTAAGACCCGCATCAAAATATCTTGTGATACGCGGGATAATTACCGTACCCCAAATATTCCTAGGATCATCCATGGTGGCCTTTGTACGCTCATAGACGTCTTGTATTACTGCTTTTACTGAACCGACTGTCATGAGAAGTGTAGATGCCGGCGCTTCAGTCGCCTCTTCAAGAATAGGAGTAACTGCATCTATTACTGCCCCTGTTGCGCCGCAATCGCCGGATGACGCCGGTTGATCTCCCTGAGCCAAAACGACAGGGATGAATTGCATGCCAACACCACACGTTTGTTGCCGTATGCGCTTGGAGGCACTCCGAATAGCCCGCTTTGCCGGTACGGTAACCGGAGCATACGCCCGGCGCATTGCCTGTCCGCCCCGCACAGCGGCAAGTGCCAGTTGCGGATCAATCCACTGCCGACTCGGCTGATGCGTTTGTAGAGTCGGGCGGGCCGTCGTACCAGCCGGGATAAGTTTCCCAATCCCCTGCGGGATCAGAACCTGCATGGTTTCATCAAATTGCCACAATCCCCTCCACATGATACCGATAGAGGTGGTAGTTCGGCTCCACCATGTGCCACTCGTTTTCTGTCCTTCGAGCCTGAGGAATGCCCGTGCAAGGGCAATATTTGCCCGAAGTGACCGCTGGATAGCACCTGAGCTACCCGAAGCGATAACCGATCCCTTAAGAGCGCGCCCACCGATAATCCTTTGGACAAATCTAAACGGCCGCTGCACCGCGGAATATGCAACTCCCACCATGATTGAGCTGAAATTCAATGCACTCCCAGGAAGGGATGCGGTGGTGCTGGTTGCTGGTAGTGCCCCTTGTCTCCTCGCTTCGTTTAGAGCCGTTCCTTCCTCTTGCGTAAGAAGAATAGCGATTTGACTTTTCCCTTTACCTTCCGCAATATTTCCATATTTTGCAACAAATTGGTCATATGTAAGTGTTTCACCACGAATTATCCCGTCGGGAACAATTTTCCCGTTTACCCGGGAGAAATTGGCATCATACACAGTAAACGTCGTCAGACCAGCTTCATTTGTGTCAATATACGCAATGTGACCAGGGTTTTGAGAACCAACGTTATAGACGACGAAAAAATGTCCGGGTCCATACGTCCGTAAGTCTGCCTCAGACTGCACCCTCAATACCCAATAATTTCCCCGATGTACCAATCCATCAGGATCATTCGACAATTCGTCACCGACCATACTTTTTGCCACGTCACCACCGATCGCCGAAATTGGAATATTAAAATCAACCATTCCACTTTCCACAAGGAAATTTGCAAAAACCACACATTGTATCTCTTGTCCCGGCCAGGCATTATACGTATCATCTAAAAATTCATATGCATCGTATGCGTCAGGCTTGTTGAGCGAAGCAGCTAGTGACTCAAATCCACGATCCTTCAATCCCTGTGCAAGTGCTTGGCTGGGGAGAACCGTGTCACGATCAGGGCCATTCTGCCAATCATTGAGTATCTCAGCAATCACATTGGATATGATTGCTGCCTGAGTTTCCGCTTGTGGTCCCAGATAACTTCTCGGTCCGGTTGCGGGCAATTGTGGCTGTCCGACAGAAGCTTGTTGCTCAGCCACAGGTGGTACTTCATCCGCCGGCGGGATAACATTCGCCGGATTTGACTGCATAGAATTAAAAAATATCCCGACATGTGTAAATACACTTCGCTGACCACTCGCATTCTCGCCAACCGGATTATTGACTAATTGTGCTTTCCCGTCTTCACCTTGTATTGCCATTGCTGTGGATCCGCCTCCATCCATATTCACACCTATCACCGCACCTTGTTCCAACAATATGCGTTGAAGCTCTGAGAGACTTACACCTCCACGTTCTGACTGCTTCGTAGCAGATTGCGATCCGTCTACCGTCACAAAAAATAGTGTTCCGTCTGCTCGGACACCGATTGCCGTCCTCGGTTCATAATCTTTATCCGCAACTTCTACAGGCTTTCCGTCTTTAATAAGTAGATTCGGGAAAGAAATTGCACTCCAAATCGATCCTTTTGGTGAAAGTGTCACGGATCCGTCTTTATTGAAATAAAGCGTCAGTTCTTTTTCAAAGTTGCCTCGAGCGAGTTTTTGATCAGTTGGATCGTAGACACGACCGTTTGATGCGATCAGTCCTTCGGTAATCGTCACTCCGTCGGAATACGTGATATACGAATCACCATTGATCGCAATCTGAACACCGTATGTTTCTAGAAACTCCGTCGTTTCCATGGCGCTTGTAGGATTGGGATTGATAAACACCGATGCTTGGGTCATATCGATCGCCATCACGTGATAGGTCACGTCGTTTTTGGTATCAGGCGAAGAATATTGTGTATATTGGGCGCCTCCGTTGAACAATGATTCGGATTCTTGAACTTTATCGTTTGTTACTACTGGAGCCGCTATATTGGGACCTTGTGCAACTTGAGGAACCGGAGCAGCCCCACGTTGTGACACGACTTGAACTCCTCGGAATTTCGCTAGGAATGTGTCTGCCGGCATGAGGTATGTGCCGTCTTTATCTTTTTGAATTCCGGAGTACACACCCCACGTGGACGGATTGATAAACGACGTCATCATGCCGTCAGCAAGCCTCACAAAAAGCTGCCCGTCCCGCTCTACCAATCCCAGATACAATAAGCTATGTTCCGTCACTTTGGAAGAATTGAGGGATATGATTGTGGCATGAGGTGTACCAGCGTACGCAGACTCCTGTTGACTGAGCATGATGCTGAACAACGATTCTCTCATGACCTCAGACGGCAGGTACAATATGATTTTCCCGTCCTTGATTTCGTATTGCATACTCGGGTGACGACTCACCATTTCCACGAATATCGCTTGGGACACCGCAAACCGAGTTTTCGATTCTGCCGATATCGGCACCACTTCTTCGCTTAGCTGATATCCCATATTGGATAGAATAGTCACAAATTCGGTTCTTCCTTTCCCTTCCTGAACACTCAGGTTGAGTATGGCAAGCGCCTGTTCTTCTCGGGTTCCCCCTCCGTGATTGAGGTACTTGTCGACAATTGCAGGATCCATGGCAAGATTTTCCCGTGTCTGGGATTCCGGAGACATTAGCTCGGCATAAAGAAGCGGGTCAATGACCACGGGTATACTTCCACCCGTCCCATTTTGTGCATCGATAAACGACATGGCGGCGGTCAGCGTATGGATATAGCAGGTAAACCCTCCAGCCTGAGGAAGCGCGACAACGTACCCGCTCGTTTGACTCCCAGGCAACCCGCTTTGTATATCGGATAGCTTCACTGCCGCAGTCTGCGCGCCGCGTTCCTCAGTTGTTGCCGACGGGAACAAATCATCATGAAGGAGCGCACCGCTCGATTCTCCGTCAGACGGATACGTCACCACCCGGGCAATTACGTCGCCTTGTTCGTTGGTGATATCGATCACCTGTGCTCCCGCAAGCACAAGCCGCGCATTGATCGCATTTACATTCCCCTTTCCAAGCGTCGCTTCCAAGCTTTGGAAAAGCTTGCGGACATCTTCTACCATTTGGTTTTGCTGGGCGGCGCTCGTGCCGTATGTACGTTGTGATTTGACGTAGGTGACAAGTGCAATAGTCACATCGTCGTCATATCCAAGTGACGACACGGATACCGGTACGGCAGCGCTAGAACCACCGTAATTGACCGGCGGAAGCACTAACATTTCACTCGGCTCGGCTTGTTGGTCGGTTATGACATTCCCATTCTGCTGCAAACCAGCAAGATATATTTGAATCCGCTCCGAATACCCTCTCATGGCAGGAATTTGAGACGCGAGAACTGCAAGCACCAAAACACCGCTTATAACCTTGATCGTCACGAAAGCAAATACTTTTTCGATCGTCTCAAATACACGCCAACCAATACCCTGTAATGCAAACATGCCAGCGACCAATGCGGCTATCATGCCGGCTATTTGTGACGTGCGGGTTTGGACCAGGGCACCAACTTCCGGCATCATGCCCGCAATCATAGCCAGGAATCCTAATACACCCGCGATTTCAATTGCCATGAGTACGTTGTTTCTGCTAAATACCCTTCTTAGCTGATCACGGAACGATCCGACTTGTTGCCCCTCTGTAGCGGGTATAAGCACAGACGGCAGCAGATCTCCCCGCTGTCCTCTGGCTACTTGCGGGGTCTGCCCTCTGTCTTTCGCTCCATAAATCGTGCCCAAAGCAGTCAGCCATTTCTTCGTATTGTTACGGATGTTCCCCTTATAAATGCTGGTATCAATTCCTGCTAATACGGCCGTGATGACATCATTCATCTCTGTGTTACTGATTTTCTCTCCGCGCGCCAGGCGCTCGATCACGGATCGCGCAGCAGCGTTGGCCATAATCGCCCGCACGATGACGTTGGCAAAACTATCGTCCGTGATGCGGGTGACTAACCCAAACATCCTCGCATCTACGGACTCGCGGACAAGCCCGGTCGCGAGAGCTATTCGGACATCTTCAGCAAGCGGAGACGCCGGCGCGTTTCGCAGAGCCTGCGCTACCTGTTGTTGGATCGGAACCAAATCCGTGTAGTTATGAAGCTGTATCTGCGCTTCGATCGCCGCATCAATCACCGGCTGCACAAAAGCTATCCACGCTTCATGCTGACCTACGTATTCGAGCAGCCGGTCCTCTACATACACGCCCAACAGCAGTTGCCAACTATCCTCTGATATCGTGGCTGGGCGAATTGGGTATGCGGCATGCACCTCGCGCACTACCCTATCGATGAACTCAGGGTCATTGCGATCAACGACGCGCCCTTCTGCCTGCCAAGTGCGAAGCGCAACCCGCACCCGCTGACGAATTTCCGCGCCCCTGATACTCATGAGGTCTGCAAAGGCTCTCGATTCTTCGGAGGTAGCCCGGAACGATTCATATGCTACAGTAAGCCGAGTACGAAGCGCTTCGATATCTTCAGCTTTTGCAGGAACACCTGTATCAAGGGCAGGGCTACTAAGCAATTCGATAAGGAATGCGTATTCCTCCTCGTGTCCAAATGTAGCTACCCGGTTCGTTCCTTTACCTTTGCTGATTGCCGCAATCCTGCTTTCTATAGACATCTGCAAAAGTAGCAGCGATTTCCGACTTTCCTCAAGTTGGGCTTGGGCAAGTGCTGCAGCTTCCAGATCAACGATGTCACTCTCCAACTCCTCAGGGAGTGCAGCTGCCTGAACAACGGGTTGCCGCTCAGCCCGTTTCTCCATAATAGCGATCAACCGTTCGGCTTTTGGCCTCAGATATCGCTGTAATGCGATTGGGTAAATATTTGCATACCCTAATACCAATGCAAGAATCACTGATACAGTCAAAACTCCCCACCCCGACGCAATGACGGCACCGACGATTACGACGGTGTAAACCACAGCGGAAACAAGGAAAAACGCATGCCACGCTTCATAAAACTTGGTCTTTTGAACATAAGACTTTAATCCGCTTATCGTTCTGCTTTCGATGTTGTTTTTGTAAGGTCCGTATTTTTCCAGGAATCCCAATACTCCTTTAAACAAAGGTAATCGTTCATACACTGCTCCCCCCTGCTCAAACGCCTTCTGTCGGAAATAACGATCGAAGAAACCAACAGCCTGTCCTACCGGCTGATCTACCAACGGGATGACTGGGCTTACTTCACCGGAACTTAACAGTAATTGTTGCGCTACTTCATCTGTGTCTAACAATATTGGGTACGCAGTCTTACCCGTCACCTCAAAAATTGTCCGCACATCAGCGGCCAGCTCCTGCATACGTTCTTGGGGAGCCCCGGGATTTTGAAGATCTGCAACGAGCATTGCCATTGCTTCCGGAATTGTCACTTCCGAAGGAAGTGTATCGCTTCCGCTCTTCGGATCAATCGTGCTTTTTCCTGGTAAATCCTGAAGATCCTCACCCGGATACTGTATTTCCGACGTCAACTTCTTACTTCCTACCTGCCGTATGAGCAACGCAAGCTCATTATTCGCCCTGCTGTGCACCTCTATCTCCACGTCACTGCCTAATCGGATAATATCTCCGTCATTAAGATCGGCTGTTCGGAATACTTCTAATCTGCTGTTGATACTCTTATCGTTTATCCACGTGCCCTGCTTTGTTCTTTGTGCACTGAAAGTCCACACCCCACGTGCTTTGTCGAACGTTATTTTGGCGTGCGGGCTAGCTACTGATTTTGTATCTGTATCTTTAAACACGAGAGATCCTGTATCTGTCGTGTTGCTCAACACACCATACTGTTCTTTTTCTGTTGCAGCGCTTGCTGCATCAGGTGAAAGAATCCAGATGTATCCTGCGCCTCCTCCATAATCAATTCCGTTCCTGACAGGAATCTCCTGCATCATCTGTGGTACTGCAAAAATATCCTGTTCGTAAACTAACGCGTCGTTTATAAATTCCGGAGATATACGAAGCTGGATAAACTGTTCAATCCCCTGAAAATTCACGCGGGTATTATTGTAAATAAAGTCTTCGCCACCGCTTGATTTCAATATGCGTTCACGGTCATACGTTAGGACATAAAATTCATCAATGTCCATCGGATAGATATACAGTTTTCTTCCGCTCTTACTCATTTCCTCTGCAATCTCCTGAGGATTGCCGTAATTTGTCGCAGCATAAGCTGCCACGAGCGGATCCACTGAAACACTGACATATGGCGAGTTTCTTCCAAGCCCTGCCACATGAGTACTGATCCACTCTTTTACGCCTAACAACCTATTGGAAAGAAGAGTTCCGCTATTTTGGCGCTCATTTAGCTGCTCGGATGAGTTGACCCGTAGGATACTAGAAACAAATCCGTTTTCTTTTATAGAGATCCGCTCTTCCTCCGTCAGCATGACAGCCCTATATACACGCGTTTTACCCAAATGCGTCCGAAATGCCTCTCGAAGCTGCCATGGAGAAGGGAGCAATCCTGTTATTCCCCGCTGTGTTTTAGCAAACGCGACAAACTCCTCTACCCGTGAACTCACCGAGGGCTCAACGAGCAACCGAACATACTCCTCGCCCAGCTCATTTCGCACCAGCTGAACAACTGGTAATCCACGCTCATCACCATAATCCCTAGTTACCTTAACCTCTATCTCCTGGATAGATAATTCAGTGCCCAATGTTCTATACACATAATCCTGATCTTCAATCCTGCCTTCCTTAAGCAATCGTGTTACTACTCGTTCAAATTCAGAAATGGGTTTTCGGTTTGCAATCTTGTCAAAAACAATGGCAAGCTGAACATTTACTCCTATATGAACCGTGAATTGAAAATCTGCATATAGACCGACAATGTCACCTTCTTGAAGCAAGATAGCTCCGTTCACCGGAATTACCTGACCATTTCTCGTAATTTGGAGATTATTAAAAAATCCGGTTCCAGGAGCGAGCATCCACGACGACCCGTCATAGTACATCCGGGCATGGAGGCCGGAAATAGTCCCGGGGTAGTCAAGCACCAATGTATTCTCTTTATTACTGCCTATCGAAATAACGTTTGTCTTCCCGTCTGCAGACGTGTAATCCTTCGATACGAAATTATATCGTTCCAGCGGAATCGGTGATATGGATTGTGAGACGATTGTGCCGTCAGCGCCTCTTGACGCACCTCCTTCTGGAAATCCGCGTCCAGAATCCTCATCTCCAGCGCCCAAAAAAAACTGCTGTGCATTCTCTACAACATCAAGAAGTATCGGATACGCTGTTTTTCCTGTCACCTCAATTATTGTTCGTACGTCGCCAGCCAGCTCTTCAATCCTTTCCTGGGCAGACATCGGGTTTTGGAGGTCAGCTACGAGCCTTGCTACTGCATCTGGAAGAGTGACTTCTTTTGTCTTCCGGCGGACGGTCATGATGAAGTTTCCCTTTGCGTTTTCTATCTGGTCTATTTCCGTCGCAGTTGCATTTTGTTTCCAGTCTGCCGGCAAAAACCTCCCCGGAACCTCGTAAAGCGGAATAATTTCCACTTCAAACCCGTATTCTTGTTCTAATATGCGTTTAGCCAGTAGATAATCTTCGGATTTATATTTCGCAAATACTCCGGACGTCAACACTCTTCCCAATACCGTCTGGTCAGGGTCAATTCTACCGACGTCACCTATGATAAACACCCCGTCATCCTTAATTTGGCGGTCAAACGCCTGTACAACCGTTTCGATCATTCCTCCTGGAAATACTGTTGTGGACGAATTTTTAGCATTGTATTCCTCTGCTATATATTTCCCATGGGGAACTTTCGTAATATCGGGTACTTCTTCAAGCGCTTCCTCGACCATAACTGACCCGAAGTCCTCAATGGTCATGCCGTCAAATGGTTTTCCTGTACGAATAGCTTCAGTTATCTGTTCTTTACGCGGGTGAGTTCCCAAGACTTTCACGCGATACATTCGCTCATACCATTTATCACCACGCTTGATATACATATGATCGTTCGTCGACCACACGCTGTCGAATCCATAAGTAATCAGCATCGCATCAACTTTCTCACCTTCTGTAAGGACCGGTAATTCATCCAGCAAACTCTGTTGTCCGGTACGGAACGATAATCCTGGAATTGGTGTGGCAGATGTATCAGGAAGTATCGGTGACAAAAAATCCGTGAGTTCTATAGTCATTCTTTTTTGTCGCAGTGTGTCATGGATAATCTGCCATTTTCCAACGGAGCGGGATCCGGCAGACAGTTCTTTTATAGTTAACGACCCTCGTGGTAATAACCTACCCAAAAGGACAGCCTCCGCCTGATTTAGGGGTCTGTTTTGAATATGCATCGTGGCCAATTGAGACGCATCAGAAAACGCATCCGGCATCTGGTAATACAAAGCATTCAGAGCATTCAACGCATCAGGGCGGAAATTCGGATCTATTGCTCCTTCTGTGTCCGTTACCGCCCCCCGAAGTAGTGCGTTTTCAGTAATATTGTTTCTACCTGCGTCCTGGAGGCGGGACACAGACGCTAATAGTCCTTCGGATATCGCGAAATACTGAAGCGGGCCTGTCTCACCTTGCGAAAGCATCAATGTTGGACCGTCAATAGGATCGTTTATGTACGTATGTTTGTTGAATCGAGACATCTGCCGACGTAACATAGCCACATAATCCGGCACATCAGGGCGATACGGTGCATCCGACATACGAATAGGGGTAATTCCATTTATCTCGCCTGAATCAGCTGGTCTACGTAACCACAGATAATGAGCAATATCGGTGATCAGTTGTGTGAATGCATCCTCTGAAATACCGTATATCTGTGAGACGCGCGCTATCGTTTCATCGGTTGGCTGATGATATTGAGTTTGGTTGGGGAACAGTTGTTGGAGAAGTTGTGTAGTAATTTCCGGGGCATGTGTAGCACGGAACGTAGCCTCTGTTTCGCCGACCTCTCTCACCCACCCGCTATTTGCTTCTTCAAGCGCCTCAATTGCAAGTTGTTCCTGACGCAATACGTCTGGAGCACGTTGTATTTGAGTCGCATCGACCGACATGAGTGTCCGCGCATAAATAACAAGCAATGCTTCGGTTAGATCTGCACGGTCAATTACCTGCAGGAAGTGATTTGTCACCGGTTCTTGCCATAACTGATTTGCGTTCAGTGATTTTGCGACAGAATCAGGCGTTGATAGCGCAACTAACCCGTCACGTTCTAGAACGGTTACGACATCAGCAACAATTTGTAACTCATCCTGAGATGTAAGCCCAATTGTTTCTGCGAAGTTTCCGATAATCTGTTCCGACGCTGTTTGGTCACTGTTGTCCGGGGATTCATTTTCTATTCCTCTCACACGATTCATGTATGTGATAAATCGCCGCGCAAAATCTGCCTCTGAAATGCCGGTGGGCGATTCCGCTGCAAGAAACTGAGCCGCTACCTCCTGTAACACATCCGGAACCAAGACATCTTGTCTCGCATCTCCGACGGTCATCGAGAAATTCGTTGCCGCTCCGCGTCCGTCGATATTCAATGAAGTAGTCAAGCGAATTGCCTCATCAATATTTCCTATAATAAGCGCTTGTATGATTGGAGCAGCCTCTTCACTAGTCACGGGAGTTTCTCGAGTGGGACTTGGAACCGCCTCCTGTTCTTCCAGAAGAATAAGTGTCAAATCCTCAAGAGCAGCAGGAATATCCGCCATATCGGTTGACCGTAAAATTTCTGTAACCTCAGGAGCGTGCGTCAGAAGAATCTGCAATGATTCAGATGTATTTATAAGCGTACCCAAAGCAAGCGTAAGCGCGGATTCCTCATCAGTAAGCTGGACGATGAGATTGATCATATCTGTGCCACCACCCAGTCCTGTCGCGACCGCAGCTTGGATTTGTGTACGCGGTACCTCTTCTGTAACGCCAAACCGAGCCGCGATCATGTCGGTAATCAAATCTGCCAAATCAGAGACAGGATTACCTGTATCTCCAGCTCCGACTTCCTCGCCTTCATCAATAAACAAATCTATGAAACGAACGGAAATTGGCCGTACCTTCTTTTGTTCAGTCTTGAGTGACAATACTTTGATACCCAATGCTTCCCCTTTTATGGATATGCGAATCTTAGGTCCGTTTTCGGACAGCAGCAATACATCTTTGTGCTGAAGTTGTACATCAGATGCAGGTATCCCTTTGCTTCCACGTCGCACCACAACACCTTCTACGCCGTCTACAAATACTTTTCCGTCAGACACATAGATACGGGCAACGCCTGGTTCAGCTTGATTCTGTGCGAATCGGATAGTTGCTGCATCTTCCGACCCAATGATAACTGGCGTGTCTCGCACATCTTGAAGGCTAAACTCATATCCGGTTCCCGCAGTGGCGATTGGAGAAATCGGTACAGGCTCGGGAGCAGCCACTTCTGAGTCAAACGTCACTCCCCATTTGGTCAGCTGATCCAAAAAGTTGTTCAGCCGATCTTCAACGGATTCCAGTACATCATACATTCCCCTCTCACCTGCCGTACGGGTTGTGTATTGCCGTTCGGGAGGCATACTCTGGTTAAATTCATGAATTACCGCCTCCAACTCCACGCGGGTCGGACGCTCAACCCGATCACGCTGCATGGCCTTTGTTTTGTCGTTCAAAGTAGTTAAGTATTTCACCATTGGTGCGAATACATCTTCTTCCAAAATCCGCTGTGCGATTTTCCTATACGCATCCCCATCCTCTGTATTTGTGTTCGATTGACCCGCGATCATGTGCTCCATGAGCTGATGTATATCGCCAATCTGCACTTTTACTTTAGAATTCCAATGCAAAACAAACAGTGTCGGACTTATATGCAGTTCACTGAACCGCTTGACGATCCGGTCGGTCACTTGATCGGCGATAACGGGAGTATCATCCGGGCTCCTCCACCCGAGTCGTGCGTCAGATACCGTACGAATCATAAACCCGGTCAAATCCGCCAAATCTCGAGCTAGCTCTGCTGATTCCTCGAGGTTGCCATTGTGCTCCGTTTGTTCAATCAAACGGATAAATACATCTTCAGGATTAAATATAGGCAACTGGCGATTTTTCAGAAGATCCGTGGCATATGCCTGACGCAAAATATCCGCGGCATCGTCGATTGCTGAAAGCGTTACGGAACCGCGCTTAGCACTCAGCGCATGGAGCTTTTGTCTCGTGCCGGGAGTCACAAGACGATTTGCCGCGGTCGCGATCCAATCTTCATATTCAGCACGAAGCTCGGAGTAAACTGAGGCTATTTCCCGTTCCACCAATCGAAGCGGGTCAACTTCGCCTATCGCAAGCCATCCATCCATTGGGTTATATCTCGCCTCACCGTACATACTCTTTTCCATGGATGCGATTTCGTCTAGCAGGATGAAATTATATTCTCTCAATATCGCCCGTTCGTAGGTATGTAACTTTTTCTCCCTGTTGACCGCAGGAAGTGAGGTAATTTTTACCAAATCGGTGGCATACGCGTTGATAAAGTTACTCGGATCATCAGCGATTTCTATTTCGCTGTACGGATGCGCCTTAAGCACCGCTTGTGCCAAATTTTCCGACGCCGACAACACCTTCACCCGCAAATCTTCGGTAAATCTTCCGTAATCGCCCTTCGCGATTGCGTCTGCAATCGCTTGAAGTTTCCGTGCAATATCATCGAGTTGCTCAAGCGAATCGGCTTGTGACAGATACCCGAGTTCCTCAAACAGTTCATCGGCTTCGGAAGTCTTTTCTACTGCGGAACGGTCGACACCGGGAACGAGATTGTCGATATCAAACTCGTCTTGATCCAAATCGGTAAAATTCTCCTTCGCGACGTTTTCCAACATTTGCCTTGTTTTCGCAATTTGGTCAGCGACTATTTGCTCCCTATCCGTCCCTGCGATGAAAGGTTGCTCCTCACGGAGGAATTGATATAGTTGGACGATCTCATCCAATCGACTCTTCCGCTGTTGATAGACAGCGGCTTCATCTGGCCTCCCCATACGCTCGAACCATTGTGCTGAGAATACTGGAATACTGTATACCGGTTGCCCCGGTTGGCGCTGGGCAAACAACTCACCCACTGTGTTATATAAACTACGATATCCCTCGATCGTTATACTTAACGTGTCAAACTCCGAACGGGAATAAAACCACGCGTCACTATTCGTATAGTGCCCTGACGTTTCTTCCGAAATCCACGCCATAAACGCTCTCGCCCCAAACTCAACGTCAAATAAGTCGCCGAAATACAAATCAGCGCCTCGTGCGTCCGTTCCTTCATGAACCTTACCTGTATGTGCGGACAACACCACTGCACGCCAGATCGTCTGCTCGTCCACGCCGGCTTTTTGTAATAACGCTATCCCATCAAGCACCCGATCAACCGCCGACCGATAAGAAATAGCCTGTTCAGGGAAAATAAGCTGCGCAAGACCCGAGGTAAATGCTTCCTTGTGCGTCTTGTATTCTCCGGGAGTAGTTGTCAATGACTCGGTTTGCTTCTCATGGATCATCTCGTGGGCAATCGTGTTTACGAGTGACACCACATTGTCAAACTGACTCGTCAACACGAAATGACCTTTGAGTGCTTTCGACTGGAAACCTAATGCTGTGGCATCCGTATCATCTTCGGCGTATCCCAACTTGGCGTCCAATGTGGTAAACGGCACGGCAAACCTGCCGGAACCGAATTCAATATCCAAGCCGGTTTTACTTTGTATTGTCCGGTTTAAGTGGGAACGAATGGCGATATTGAAGTCAAAATACGTCCGAAGTGAGCCAAACGCATACGTGATTTCCTGATTGCTAAGTAAAATACTTGTTGCAGCAAGATAGAGTTCGTCATCAGAAATATCGCTGATAGGACGTGAATCCCGGTATTGACCACCATTGACCCGCACTTCCATAGCTTGCACCAGCGACGCGCGGACATTGCTCATGCCCTCCAAATCAAGTTGACTGCTCTTGTAATTACCTTGTTTAATTTTTCCTTTTTCGATCGCAATTTTATATTGCGCTACCAGCTGCCGCGCCGCATCGCGATTATCCTCGGCTTTTCCGTTCATGCGGGAGATATATTCGTCACCAACCGCTGTATAATCAATCGTCACTCCAAGTAAGCGCGCTACAATCACCTGAAGTGCATGTTGTCCTGGAACTGTATTCCCCACTTCTTCACGAACCTTGGTAAACTGTACGATTTCCTCTTCGGTGAAGTCATATCCCAATCGGGAATATTCATTTTTGAGCGTCGTGAGATCTTCTTTCGATAATTTCGCGCTGTCCGGCACTGATTTCGTATGGACGATATCGGAGATGTGTTTGGTAAATTTGGCATAGCGATTGATAAAACGGTTTACCGTATAGTACGACGTTGCCGCCTTGCCAAGTTTCACGTCCAGAACATCAGCTTCCAATTTCGTCTTGGACCTCAATATCTTTCCTGTGTTTGCCCTATCGATGACGGCTTGAATCCCTGGTGGTTGTGCCGCACCTGCCTTTGGTAGCTCCGGCGGCTTTTGTAATGTTTTTATGCGCGCCTCGGCTGCCGCTATTTCCTGTTCGTATTCTTTAAGCGGATTGTTTCCGAGGACCAAATCCGCAGCTGCGTCCAAAAGTCTTCCAATACCGCGTGACGATTGACCGGTAATTTCCTGCTTGAGTTCATTAAGCGCTTGCTCAGCTTGATCTGCGTCCGTCATGGAAACGATTGCAGCAAGATCCGCCTTGCGCGTATCTCTCATAAAGGTAAATACTTCGCTCGCCTGCTGCGCGCTGTTGCCGGCAAGCTCCTTTCGTAATGCCTCCACCGTTCTTGCACGTGCCGCACGTGCGAGCTTACGCATAGAGAGGGCAGCATCTTGTTGATTGAGTGCGGTGTACAAATCAGCTTGTTTGCTGTACGAAAGGTATAGCACCATATTAAACAAACTCACGTTCGCAGGCTTCCCCTCATCTACGTGGCCAGATCCTTGTAAATGATTTGCCTCGTGTTGTGTAATCGAGATAATAACCTCATCGATAAGCTCAAGCGCCTCCTGATGCTGCCCCAACCCCCTCGCTTGTTGTGCTCTCGCAAAAAGAGGCATAATCACATGTTCGACAAAGTCCGAACAATCCGAACACAATAGCGGACCAATTTCAGCGCTGCTTAACATTTGTGCCTCGACATTTGTACCAAACAAGTTTGTAACAAGCGTCCCTACATCCACAGGGGCAGCTCCTCCTGCAGGTCCTCCGGCGACATACACTGCTGTATAGACAAACTGCGCTTCCGGCACGGTAATAGGTGCCGTGACACCGTCGAGAACAACCGTCCATGAGTTATCTGTAGCGTTATTCGCCTGGATCGTCCCCCTGACTTCTTGCGTCAACCCCGCAGAATTCCGATATTGTGCTACAACCTCTACACCATTACCCTGTGCGACTCCCGCAGGAAGCACCACGCCCACCAATGTGTATCCGGTAAGATCTACTCCCGGCGCGGCGACCACTGGAGCGTTCACAATCGGAGCCGTAACGACAGGGGTTTGTGCAACTGGAGTAGACTGCTCGGAGCCAAACGCGAAATTCCACGCCCAGGCTCCTGCTCTATACAAATCACGGAATACGAATCCCACATCATGCCCAATGACGTAAATACTGCCGATAGTTCCGATAACGGGAAAATACGGCAACCTCCGGCCCAAATACTCACCCCAGGCTTGGGCTCCCTGCCCGATCGGCATCGGGATCAAACCGTCTCGAATACCCAATCCGATATTCTGAAGTGTTGTCGGAGGGATCGTTGCTGCTTGTTGCGGTGGCAACGGTCTGGCGATGCGGTATATCCCGTGTACGAGATCAACAGCAAGCACTGCCCAGTTCCTAAACGGCACAAGCCATAATCCGTAATAAAATAGTCTATTCGAGATAAACGCCGTATTCCGTCTCGCCCCGTTTCCGTAATACCAATCCCCAAGTCCACTGAAAAATCCATTGCTGAACGCTTGAAAAGCGGTAACAGGTCCTTGCGTTACTGGTGTATCGGATTGCGGTTGAACCACGGATTGCCCACCGGGTGACACCCCTGCCGAAGAATCCGGAACTGGTACCTGGACGATCACGGTGTTGTTGAGGAGGGCTACCCGTTGTTCTTCTACTGTGATCGCTTGCGCCACGGCATCCAGCACAGCACTTCCAGAAATCATATCGCTTATAAATCCGGCTCCGGGAACAACTCCCGCCAAAAGTGCATGCTGCAGATGCTGTAAGGCAGTAAGGTTTTGCTGCTCGCGGGCGATAACCGGCGAAACGAGATTGCCAAACGCCTGAGCCAAAGCGCTCGCGTTACCCCACAATCCCCGAAGATCCAACCGGCCGATCACCACGCCTTGCACGCGAATGGTTTCCAGGAATTGGTTGAGTGCAGTTTGTGCATCCAGGAGTTGTTTGGCAGCTGCTGCTTTGGTCTGTTCATCTATAAGAGCGGCTTGTTTTTCTCGTTCAGTACGTTCTAACAGGAGAATATCCGCTTCTGCCTTCTTAATTTCCGCGTCAACGTTACGGGCCAATAATGCGTCCAGAGCGGCTTTTGCCTTTTTCAGCTCACGGTCCCGATCGGCAAACGCCTCACGCGCGTGACGCAGCGCCACTTCCCTGTTACCTACTTCTCTCCCCGCTTCTTTCACCCGCTCTTCTAATTGCTCTAGCTGGGCTTGTATATCTTGAACATCATCGATGACTACCACCTTCGGTCGTGCGACGGGCGGAGCAACTACTCTCGCAAGTTCTACCCGACGCACCATGACATCAAACATTGCCGAGCCGCCAGCCGCGAGATAAGGCCGGTTAGGATCACGCTTGTGATTCTTAAGGTACGAACCGATATTATCAGCGACTGTCTTGGGATTGGATATATCTATACCGTCTTGGTACATCTTGGCCAAGACATCCGCTACCCGCATACCGAAGCTTACGGCCGAGGCGCGGTTCTGGACAAACGCGACCCCCGTCATTTCCTGGCCACCTGTAGTTTTTATCTGCGCGCTGAATTTGGGGATAGCGTTACGGAATGCTTTTGCAGATTTGGGTGTGATTCCCGCCCGTATGAGCGCCTGGTTATATGACGCTTGGCGCGCATATATTGCATCCAGTATCGCAAGTACTTTTCCCTGATCGGCGTCGGCAAAATACAACACCATTTTGTCCGGTCGTGTCACAAGATTGAAATCAATTGATCCGTTCTGATAGACATTGATCATCTTGGCAGACGCGTTAATCCCTTCTTGCTGGAGTGCCTCGACAAGATCCCGATATACCAATGCGGTGTACTCATATTCTGTGTTGATATAGATGCGCCCTACATGATCCGGTCCCTGATTTGCTTCAACGGCATGAATGCTTTGACCGATCGTCGATTTTGCCCAATAACCGTCTGGGGCCTGTGAAATACCCATAAGCTTACGGTTGAATTCGACTAATCGTTTGACCTCTCTGGGAGTCATAAACTCATAGAATCCCTGCGTTTCCAAACTCCCCCGCCGCTCCGAATAAAACAGCTTGTAAAGCAAATCATCGAGTGTCAGGTCATTTTTCCCCACATTGGCAAGCGCTAATTGAATAAGAGAAGGATATCGAGGGTTATTGAGCACGTCTCGTGCGATGACGTTTTGATCGGCGTCATCAAACGGTTCCAAAAATTCCCTGTCTTCCAAATCGAGGGTATTATCATTGCCGCCCAACAATGTGTGGTTTATATCACTTGTGACGGAGTTTCCCCGTGTCCGTGATTCGACCACAAACCTTAAGCGGTTCGCCTCTTCACTTAGTGCCGTCACCCGAAGCTTTGCTTCATCAAATGCTGCAGTTGCCTGTTGCAGCAGTGTTTGCGCCTGTGAGAATGCGCGAAGCGCTGCTTCATACTGCTCTTGGGCAAGCGCACGGGCTTGGTCAGAGTTCGTGGTGTTTTGTAGCAGTGTCAAATCATCGCGATGCTTCCGCGCATTGTCTAACGCAGTTTGGGCCGCTTGTATCTCAGCACTCAATGCGTCTAGCGTAGTCAGTGCCTGTTGCTGTAACCGTGCAAGTTCGGCCAATTGTTGGGCTTCCTGTCGTGGGATAGCTTCGACTCGCACGACTGTCTGAGCGAGGTTATGCGCCCATAGCCCTACCCGAAGTGAGTCGTATCCGATGATAAATGGCACGAAGAGAGTAACCAAAAACGCAGGGATGACTCCTGCTATTCCTATAATCCCAAATAACGCTCCTAAGCTGGCTACGATGAGTGGCAATACAACCAACCGTGACACACCGTACCAGACGACACCACCGAGTCCTTTGGCAATACTTGCGTTGAGGAATGAATAAATGCCTCCCTGTTTAGCAAACAGATTCTCTACTATGGTAAGCGCTCTGGGGCTGCTTGCGATAAGTGTTGCGACTAACCGTGACAGGTCGAATCCAATGACTATTGCCACTCGTGTCCCCCAAAGAGGACCAGGAACAAGAGCAAATAACCCTCGTGATATCCAGTACATTGCGCGATCAGTCCGAGGCGATGCTGTAAGCACACGGGATACGAACTGACGGACAGTTGTGGGCTGAGTAGCTCCTGATGTATTTGCGGATACCGCTTGTGACCACTGGCTTCGCGGAATCCACCAAACTGTTTTGCCATTGGGAGCGGCCAAGAAATTCCGCCAGCCTGTCCAGCCGTCATCTGCCAAACGCCCTATATCGTAGACCACCATACCGGGAACAAATACGCGACTTAGAATCCATGCAAAGGCATTATTTCTCGGTGTCGCGTTGAGCCATGCATTCGGGATAACGAATAATTCGAAGCCCCGCATATTCCAGTTGTTCATGTTGATGACATGGGAAGACAAATTAAGCGCCGGCTGGCGGTAGTTTGATATAACTCGACCGATACGATAAACATCCCAAGCCACACGTACGGGGGCAACGGTGGTAAGCGATGTCACCCATTGGACGGTCTGAACAACCGCACGCAAGATATTCCACTGCGGATCTCCTATGGCAAACGGCGTGGCATTTACCATACTCTCTATTGCACCCGTTCTGCTCCCTGCATTGATATTCTTAAGCGTCTGATTAAACTTCGGCGAATTCATGAGCGGCATCAGGAAGTCACCGTGGAAGAAATTCTGGATTGTAGGAACGGACAAGACGACGTTCGCCGTTCTTATAGCAGTGGCAACCAGCCGGATCGGAGGTTGAAGGAAAATATCGTTTGCGATAAATGCGACACCTATCCACGGTTGACCGATGAAAAACGGACCAATCCGGGTTGCCCCCCAAAATGCCGCTTGACCTAATTGCTGTGGCGTCGCCCACGGGCCTTTTCCCGTAACAAGACGGGTAACTACCTGGCCGATCAGCCCGAAGGGGTGAGCCCCAAAGCTCATGTTATACGCGGTTTCGATATCCTGCCACATCGTGGCCTGTCGTACGGCTACCTGCGGTTGCCGTTGTTCCATGGCAAACCGGATTGTGTGAAGCACCGGATCGGTGATATGGATAAACGACGTGTCCGAAGAAAGAGTCAGTATATTCCGCGCAATCAAGTCATCGATCAGACGGATTGCCTCTGTCTTGGCGGACAATACTTGCGGATCGCTCTCTACAAATTGCCGGAATAGGTCTACCGGAGCAGCTCCAATTGCAGGACTTGGCAATGGTTGTTGTCGCCAATTTTCCGCAGCCTTTCGGGCTGCTGTTTCGTAGGCAAGAACTGCTGTGACGACTTCGTTCGATGCATCGATTGGAAGATTAAATTCGGCACTTGCCCGTGCCGCAATTGTATCCCGTATGGCTTCCGTCAGTCGCGCCGTATCCGCGGTCCTATTCGTATCCTGAGCAAGTTCTGCCTGTGCCAGATATGCTTCAAAATACTTGCCGCTTTGAAGATTGGTGATTACCTCATCCACGTTAATCTGTGCTGGTGTCTGATTAACCACCGCGCCTTGCGGAGTTACTGTAGTCTGCGTCGAAACATAGGTCGGAGCAAACGTGATAAATGCCTGCCGATATGCAGGCAATATGCTGATTACCGATACCCCGAGTGACCGTATCCTTGCAAGTCGCGCGCCGATCCACTTCGCACGCTCGTTTCGTGCGATCACCCGCTTGGTCTCTCGTTGTTGGTGAACAATCGTGTCCGCCACAAACGGACGCCCAAAAAGATTCGCATAATCCACGATTATACCCTGTAATTCTCTTTGTCGATCGTCCTCAGATCCCACATCGATAATTCGGCCGTCTTTTTGTAATACCGTTTGACCTAGTTTTGCGGTAGCGATTGCATTAAATCGCGTCTGAATTTCACCTAACGAACCCTGAGGTATTGTCGAACTTCCAAGTAACGCCTGGAGTGACGATCCAAACGCCACGCGTTCATTTGTCGTTCGTTGATCAATTGTGGCTCGCGGATCGCCGGTAAATGACGCTTGCGTGAGCAAACTTGTCGCTCTCGTGACGGCTTGCTCGTAGGTTATCATCGCCGTAAGTGCGGCTTCATACGCCGGAGTCCCTATGAGATCTTCCGATAATCTCGGGACGTTATGTTGCCGTAACATCGTTTGAAACCTGCGCCCTGCGTCTCTTCTGATTGCCCGGTCAATTTGGTCAATCGTTGCAACTCCCGGTTTGGCTAATTCGGTTTTGATTTGCGCTAATTTTGCATTTATATCTTCGAGCTGTTTTTGAGTATCGGGAGTACTCGGAGCTGTACGTGCAGCCAATTGTAGCTGCATATTTTCTAGCTGTGTCTGCATGGAAATGAGCTGTCCTATCGAGGCTCGCGCGAGCTGGAGTGTATGGACATCGGTCGTTGTAAGCGTATTACCCTGTGATACGCGTTCGATAAGCCGTGCGGACTGGCCTATACTCTCTACTCCGACTTGTTGGCTTATGGCATCCGCAAAGGGGGCCGCTCCCTGAGTCACTGCCGCAATCCGCTCCTGAGTTGTCACGGCTTGGGTCTCGCGGCCTTGTCGCGATACGCTCACTGCGATATCCGCCTGACGGATATTTTCGTTTATGAGTGCTGTACGCTGATCGACCCGGGTAGCATTTTGCAAACTCGCCCGCACCTCGGGAGGTGCAGCGTCGGAAAGCGCAATCGCCACACGCTCTCCATAGTTATACATCGCATCGTAGTAATATTGGCGCGCTTCAACACTCAACTGATTGAACTCAGGCAGATCTTTGACATGATTGATAAACTCACGAGCCCGGCGTGCCGCCTGATCAATCGCCGACTCTCCCCTTTGACTCGACTGGGACAAACTATCATTAATTCCGGCGACTTTGTCGTATTCACCCTTTAGCACATCGGCCAACGTCAGCGTCTTCCCGTCTCGTACAACCGTAAACGGTTTCCCCCCGCTCGTACGCGCGTTTATGTCATTTAATAGATCGATGCTGTTTTTTACCAAATCGTCATACCCCTGCCGGACGGCATTGGTCAATGCCCCGCGCTTTTGGGCTTCCAATTCGTTTGCCTCGAATATATCGAGAGCTAATTCTTTGTTTACGCGGGCATCGGTATCGCTAAGCAAATATACCGTACCGTCCGCCGCTATCTCTCGCGCGCGCCCGATATCCTGCACTACTTCCGTCGTCGTACCTGTCTTTTCGCTGGTAAACACGTACTCGGGATCGCTGGAGCCTTTCACTAAGGTTTTCCCGTCGGGACTCATCTCGTGAGGTGCAAATACCCCCTTGATATCTGTGCCTCTACCGCTTCCCTGGTCATACACGACGATAAAGCGCTTGTTTCCTCTATTCTTGAGCGAATATTCATCCGTAAATTTTCCTATTGCCGTGGCTTGGGGATCACCCTCGATAGAATGCGTGTAGACGCCGTTTTTGTAGACTTTCACTTTTTGGGATTCGGCGACGTTGTTGTCGTTGTTGACGACTATTACCTCGACATCAGACCCCATACGCTTTGCTTCGCTCAACACCTGCTTAAGTACGCGTTCCCGACCTATTTCTTTGACGTCAAGAATAACGCGCGCCGCCTGGCCTTGGGCCAAATCCCCAATCACCATATTGGCAAGCGAGCTTACTTTTTTCCAGACAAATTCGCGCACGGCGTTCTCTCCGAATATGAGATTGCGGCTCGTAAAATCTGGGTTGGGTACCTTGAGCGTCATACCGAGCGAAAGCTTCGCATCAAGGACAACGCTGTCTGGCGTTCCGGTAAACCCATAAAGGCGGGGAGAATAATGACCACTCGACAGAATCTGTTTCCACGTCGATGATTCCCCCTGATTGGAAATCGTCACGGCATCTATCCTTCCCACAACCGTCGCGTGATCAACATTGTTACCCCGCATCGCCTCCTGTATGCGATATCCGACGGTATCAAGCGCGAGTGCAGAAAGCGCTTCTTGGGGACGCGTATTTTGAAGTCTTCCTCCACCGTCCCCATAAACGAGCTGTCCTTTTGCATCAAACCCATATCCGTTTGTAGACCGCGACGCATGATCAATGATCGCATTCATAGCGCCCACCCGTTCGCCGAATTCGGATTTGAATGCGGACGGAGTATCACCGGATTTATAGTATCGGTCAAACTCCGCTATCACGTCCCGCGGATTCGTGCGGATACTACCTGTTTCATCCACCGTAATCCGGTTCTCTGCGAGAAACTGATCGAACGTTCGTGTCTCTCCGGGCTTTTTACTTGCTTCAAACGCCTGACGAGCGGCATCCATAACCATGTCCCGATACGCGCTTTGCGCCACATCGTTGTCCGCTAACACATACGCATCACCAGATCGAACAAATAATTCAACATCGCTGCTTCCTGTTTTGACGCCCACCGCAAGATCTTCAAATATCCGCACGGAACTTGCGTCATACATACTACGGAATTTCTGTGTCAAACCTGGGCTTTTCTGACTCACAAGATCCTGAAGTTGTCCTCCCGATGAAAACCGGGTTCCGGCGGCAATCACATCAAATTCATCGACCAATAACATGGCGTCTTTTGTCGCTTTCAAAAACGATTTCGTCAAAGGATCGTCAGCGCGCGATGCATGAAATTCATATGGCGTTTCGACCATGGCCGAGTACACGATATCCGCTTCTGCCAACGCGCGAGCTGCTTCTGCCCCGCTTACCGTCACCACACCACACGCACACACTTTGCCTCCCGCATCAAAATATGTGACTTCACGGGTATAAAGATTGACATAAACGGCTTTTGTTCCGTTCCGGTTGTGTACCTCAGGACCATACTCCCGCATCATCCCTTGCACATCTGCCCACGTCGCTGCCAGCACGTGTACCTTCGTCCCGGTAAGCGAGACCTTAGCGTCCGCAATGGCGTTTAAGAGAAACGACGATTTTCCTAACCCCGTCGCTCCGTCAAACAATACCCCCATGACTCCCGCGGCACTGTCAATTTGCGTGTCAAATATCGCATCATAAAAAATTCCCGATTGATCAAGCCGACCGTCAGGATTATTTGGACCTGCCATTCTTAACTCCCCGCCTTTTCCGTTAATGGCACTCCAATTTTTCTCTAGCGTGTCCAGATAGGTGGAAACATCCGTAAGCCGCTGTTGTGCCGCTCTGCCTGGTGATCTCCCCTTCCCTGTGGCGTCCTCGAGCACTAGTTGGTGTTCAGCGTTTCGCACCACGCGGAATCCGTCATTTTTTATTGCCTCCGCGGTCACGCGGAGTTTCCCGACCGTATCAACAGAACGAACCTGAATCTCTGCAGTTTTCTGTCCGGTAAAGAACTTTGTGATTCGCACGACAATTGATCGCTCCGCGCGCAATTGTGCTGCATCAAACACCGCTTTGGCCTCCTGCGCCTTGATCGTCAGATCGGCGATCGATTGTTCTAGCTCTGCCGGCACCGGTTTTCCTTCTGCTTCGAGTGTCCGTTTGAGTTCGAGCGCTTCCACGCGGCGCTCCTCGGAAACGATATAGTCGTATCGCTTCGTTAGGCTTTGTTCGGCAAGTGTTTTGCCGGTTACGATATCACCCAATCCCTTGCCGGTATTGGGAAGTTTTGTAACGCGTGCAACCAATTCGGTAAACTTCCCGCGAAGCGTTCCTGCGGCAATAATCCGCTGGGATAATACGGCTACTTCCTGGGCATATCCTGCCGCCCGTTCCCGAGCAGGAATCAGTTGTTCATTTTCTATCTGTGCAGTTCTTGTGAGCCTCATCGCCGGAGTGGTGAGAGCAGTAAGTTCTGACTGCACTTGCTGTACCCGTTCGACAGCCCGGAGTGCCTGCCGGGCCGTTTCCTGTGCGACCTCCAGCGTTGATTCTGCTGCTCCGCTTGTGCGCAGCAGATCAACTTCATTATTTGCTCTTGCCAGCTGCGCCTGTCGTGCGATTAACTCAAGTTCCAAATTCGCATCAGATTCCTGCAGCAGCTGCATCCGATCCTGAATTTCTATAATTTCCTGACTTACCCCTTCCAAATTATCCTGAGCAGCGTTTCGTATCGCGACCAAATCCTTTTGTGCTTGGGTCAGTTTGTATTCAGATGCGGTTTGTGAAGCTGACTCAACGTTTTTCATCGCCTCACGGTATGCCACCGACTCCGGCGAATCGGTAAGGGTTACTTTACGGAATGCTTCAACCGCCTCTCGGTACTCACGTATTTCAACCGGCTCCTGCCTAAGTATTGTGTCTTTGATTCGTTCAACCAAGCCGCGGGGATCATCCAGCGTTAAAGCTGCTTTTTCGGTTGCGACTACACGATCTGCCAATTCGACTGAACGGCGCGCTGCTTCAAGCATACCTCCTGTTACTGCCTGCTCGATCGGCAACCCGGCTCCGTCATACTCACCAGTGGGAACAGATGACTTCACAGTTCCGTCTGGATTGATATACTTTTGCCATATTTCGACCGCGTCCGACAGCGCCTTCTCAGCGGTCGTCATGGTGGCCGGATCTTTGGTTAGTGTCTTGTCTTTGGTGTTTTGGGTAATAATTGCGTTGGTTTGTGTTACGACTTGTGCAACGGCTCCTATCGCTACCCCCAATCGCGCCTGCACATCTGCCTGAAGCGACGCTCGATTTGTGCTATCGACATGCACGGTTTGACCGTTAATAACGATGTCTGCCTCCGATAAATGTAAAGAATCTCCCAGTGCCACTGCATCGGCTATTGCAGCCGCTCGCTGTACAAAAGGATTTTCCACGTTTGCGAGGTTAGCCTGAGATTGGCGAACGGCACTTTCACCGACGGAAAGGCCTGCCATCATCACGTTCGTTGCACAGCTTTCAAACGGCACCGTACCAAGCGCTGCTGCCGAACACGCTACCCCTGCTTGAGCTGTGTTGACGATTTGGTCCGCCCGCATAAGCGTCCGAGCAACCGACGATTGAGGCGCACTCGCCACGATCGGAGCCGTCACCAACCTCCCTGCTGACACCATAGCCATACCCGCAGACACCAAGCAGTCTGCTGACAACCCGGTTTCCGCACAGGTTTGAACAGCCTGGCTTCCGAACACCGCGGTTCCCAATGCGTTACGAGTCATCTGTATAGCAAGTGGCTCAGTTGAACCGCTAAATACAGTCCGAGCGAGATTTTTGGTCACAGTATTCGCCTGCTGTAGCAACACATCCTGAGTTACCGCCACACTACCTGCTTGTCGAGTCAACACTGCCAAGTCAGCTACTGCTGCATCTGCAGGCGAAATAAACCTGGCAACGCCGGATAATTTACTCGTTGTCGTCAGAGCAACATCTGCTGTATCAAGCAACGTCATGGTACCCTGCTGAATCCGCTCTACGCGGGCAACGCGTGCCATGGTGTTAAGCCCTCGGGATGCAGGCAAAATGGACGACGCGGCAAACAGCGTCATGCCAGCCGATTGCAAACAAGCGCCCGTATCCATGTCCGCATGCATCGTACATACTTGAGCAGTATCCTGAGCGCTTGAGCCAGTCATGTAGATACTCATAGACTCGCCTGCAATTGCTAAAGCCGACTGCGCGGTAAGTGCGGCTGCGCCAAGCTGTGCAATACGTAGCGGCGGGAGTGCAATTGCGACAACGGTCATCACCGGTTTTGCTGTCATCATCACGGGAGCCCGGATATTACGGTCATACCATGTTGCATTCGGATCATTCCGCAACAATTGACCCTCCAAAAGAGCACCGTTTTCAAATTTATTGAGCCCAATGGCCATAGCAGCAAGCGGGTCATTGGCCACAATATTGTCATATGCGCGTTTCCCGGCGGCGATATCCACCGTTCCATTGAGCGTTCCCTCAAGTGTCACGTTCACGTTGCCGGACGAAAGCAAAAATCGTGCGTCTTCGGAATTGATGTACGCCGCAAGTTGTTCCTGTTGGTATTTTTGGATCGCCGATATGTCCGTTGTGCCCAACTTTTCCCCCACTTGTAACTGAAGTGACTGCTGTATCTGTGGGTCAAGATTTGTGATGTACGCCTGAGCAACCGCGTTTGCCTGAGTGGTTTGCACTGTGGTCGTTGCTTTATCCAGCGCACTTTGCACCTGAGGAGATATCCCACCCCGGTGGCCGTATGCGGCATTGTTATAATCATTTTGTGCCTGTTTGAATTCCTCATTTGCCGCCTCAAGGCTTGCTTGCAACGCGTCCATGCTGCCGTTGCCGGATAACGCAGCAGTCACAATCCACTGTGGGTCCGCCGCCATAAGCTCTTTTGCTCCGTCTATCTCATAGACACCGGTATTTAAACTATCAGCAATCGCGTATCCCGTGGCGACCCGATGCGTCAAAAAGTCTTCCATACTCTGGGCACCTACGGGGGCAGATTGTTTCCACTGGTCATATTCCTTTTTCAACTCGGGGTCGGACTGAACCTGAACAGAAAAATTAGTGACTAAACTAGTGTTGTTTGCCACTGCATAATCAACGACGACTTTGGCTGCCTGTTCCTGCTGGAGCGCTGCCAATTCTGGATTCAGGCGCGTCATATAGGCGCCGTCGCTCACTGAGTTTGCGATGCTGACAAAGGGAATAACGATAGCTTGTTTCCACGGCTCTATAGAATCCACCGCCCGATCGACACTTCGCTCACCGCTTAACACCTGATTGAGGTATGCAGCTTCACTGAGGGAATCATCTGCTCGCACTAATCCCAACTGTTCAAGTTTGGGCTTGTTTTCATAATATTGCTGCATTTGATGCTCGAGATAATCTTCTGTGGTCGTCCCGGGATTTGCTTTAAGCCATGCCTGGGCCTCAGGATTAGAGCTTTGTGCAGTGAGATAGGACGTTCTTGTCTCCTCGGGTAAAAGCGCGATATATCCCTCCGCCTGACTCTTCGCGTCACTTTCACTCATACCAAAAACTTTGTTGAGGGATATCTTTGTGTTTGTAATAACCTGATTTAGCCACGTCTCCCCCACGCGGGTTGTCGTAGTGGGGGCTGTCACACCGACACTTCCTCTTCCGTTTGGTTGATACGCCACGACAGGGTGCAACTCGTCATATAATTCTGTCGGAACCACTTTCCCGGCTTGCACATCTGCCAAGAACGACAAATATTTTCCGTCCGCCTCAAGCTCCGGCTTCAGCTTTTCTATCGCATCAAGCTGCTCAGCATCAAACGCTGCTTGCATATTTGCCTCGGTTTGACCAACCGTGCTTCGCCCTTGTGAAAGTCGTTCCTTTTTCCATTCTTCATACGCTTGGGAGTATTCACTGTCGGGATTCGCGTCAACAAGCGATTGCGACTGTCCTGAATGCTTGACTGCATCGACTATTTCCGGTGAAACTTGTTTTTCCAATGCTGCCCTCACTGATGCGGCATTTGCCGATACACCTGCGAATAACGGATCGTTTTTGTGACTGTTGTAATACGCCATAACATCGGCGTCTGATCCGATATATGCTTTCGTCAAATCCAATTGCGCAAATCCGTCATTTACGGCTGCCAATTCAGAAGAAGGCAATGCCGCCCTAATGGCTGCCCTGGCAGACGTGACGTCACCGCATTTGGTAGATGCGGCGATTTGTTTACATAGCTCAGTTTCTATTCCCGGAATGCCATTTTGTAAATTGAATATCACCGTGTCTGTCCAATTTTGCCAGACTGCTTCGGTGTCAGCGCTACTTAATCCGAGAGCTGCAATTTGCGCCTGTTTTTTCTTGAGAGGATCGCATGAGGGATCGGTTCCACAAATATCAGTATTTGATTTGTTGAGTATATCTGATGCAGATTGAAAGTCTTTGTATCGTTCTACCATTGCCAATGTCTCTGCAGGATTGACACCCGGATAATTGAGGGCTGCATGGACGTTTTGCTGATACGCCGAACACGCGAACGCACTTCCTGAATTTTGTTTTAGACAATCTTGATAAGCACTTTGTGCGGCCAAATACAAATTCGATGCTTTGCTCAACACATATGTGTGATAGCTTTCGTTCAATGCCGCCACCTGTGTGGGATCCATTCCCGCGGCTATGAGTGCATTGTTCGCCTGTTGAAGGTATCCGGCGCAATTTGCGTCATTGGTTTGTTGCTGTGCACACAAGTCGTATTTTTCCCGTGCCGCAAAATATGCATCTTGGCCTTGATATAATTTTGCCTGCTCAGCCACCTGCGTTTTTGTCAATGTCTGAAATGCTTGTGACTCAGAAGAGATGCCCAATGAACTATACACTTGCGCCTCACATGCCGCCTGTGTGCCTCCTCCGGCTTTGCATTCATATATTTTTTGGGCCGCCTGATTCACGGTTTCCTGAAACTGTGCTGTTTCTTTCTTGTATTCTTCAGCCAACCCCAAACTCGCCGGAATAACGGTAAGCGGGCATCCGGGACACTGTGCCCACATACCTTCTGCGGGATTTTTCGGGTTTGCCACGCATTGCCAACGCTGGTTATCATTCATCGCGGTAGTCTCACCATATTGTTCGCCTGTTGCGACATTTCCTTCTGCGATACCTCCGCAGGAAACCTTCGGCTTTGTCACCACGGGTGAGGGTGTTATAGAGGTGGCAAGCTTTGTCGGCACTGCCGTAATGATTGGTGTCACGGTAGGATGCACCGATGGAACGCCGGACAACTGAATCGAAGGCGCAACAGGAGGCACGGTCACTTGAGCTACTGGCTTCGTGGGAGCAGGAGTTACGGTCGGCGCTGATTTACAGCTGCCACCCCAAATATTGTATTGTCCACCGGGGCAATTATTAGAACAGTTCTTATCCCCTCCTCCGATCAAAACGCAATCAGATCCCGGAGGCAAGGTAGGTTTTGGAGTGGTTGGCGGGGTTGTAGATCCGTTGGTCGTCGCCACGATCGGTGCAGTCGTGGGTTTTGGATCGCACGTTGCACCTCCGAAGATACCGGATGATCCATATTGACACTGTGAGTGACAGTTAGGGAAACATTTTGCACCCGGCGCCAACGAAGGAACCGGAGTCACCTTTGGTGTTACCCCAGCAGCAACGGGAGAAGGAGACGGCGTTGATTTACAGTTGTTGCCGATAAATCCCAACCAACAAAACGGGGCTATTGTAGGTACGGCTCCGACACCCGCAGTCATTATCGTTGTTACAACGCATTGTCCGGTAGCGGTATTATACGTTCCCTTTCCGCCGCACTTGTCTTTATTGAGCGCAACCTGAGTGAGAAGCGGCGGCGGCGTCACCGTCTTATTGGCAATCGGTGAAGCCGTCGGCGCTTTTGCTAAAGCCAGGCAACTTGCCTGAGCCGATGCCGTACGCATGCGATAACACGCAGACGTATCAAACGGAGTTGTTGAAACGACAAGCTTGGGTGTAATTGTCACCTTCGGCGTAGTAGTCGTTGCGTATTTGATCCCGCATTGGGTAATACATGATGCTGACCCATGACATCCGGTCACACACGAGTTAAGTTGTGATTGTGCAGTTGTGACCGTTGGTACATTTGAGGGCGAAGGCGTGCGGGACACGGTCGGAGATCGCGAAGGTGACGGTGATCTAGTAGGTAATGGAGACTGGGAAGGGGCAGGGGTTGCGTACGATCCTCCCGAAGCAAACTGCCGAAGCTCCCCTGTTCGTTCACGTTGAATTCGTGCGATGATAAAAAACGTCGTTCCGGCAAAAGCCAAAAGCAAAACGAGAGGGAGTAAATGAATAAATCCCGCACTCGTTTTTTTCGATATTTGAAGTATTTTTCTATAACAATCTATAAAAAAGTAGAACAATGGTGAAGCTGGTTGAGCATCCGGCTTCGTGGCAGATGATATAGGATCAGTTATTGTCTTGTATTCTTTTGATGATTGCTCCAAAATGAACGTCAGATCACCCGGTGTCCCCAAACTTTACCCCGATAAAATCGGAGCCTACAACATCAGGTGGTCTCTTATTACTATGATGAGATACTATATATGGTGTCAATAGCGGCTTTCGGGTATTGACAAACAGAAAAATAATCTCCAAACTGGATATATTCCTATGAAGAAAAAACACGTTACCCACCGCAAACATCATGTCTCCCGCACACGCGCCCAAAGACCCCAAGAAGGATACCTTGTGGTCGTGCGTAGCTGGATGCTACTCGTCATGTTTGCGCTTATGTTGGGATTAGGAGCGGTTGTCGGCACATATCTAAACGCACAATCAGCCGCAAATACTCCGACAGTTGCAGGGGCCCAGGTTGAGCTCCAATAACAAAACTCACTCGTATACCAAAAGAAGCCCGAGGGCTTCTTTTTTTTTGACTTGCACTAAGCGAGTCTAAGTGTGGACCCGAGGGGAATCGAACCCCTTTCTCCTCCATGCCATGGAGATATACTACCGGTGTACTACGGGCCCTATGTGGACCTAGCCAGAATCGAACTGGCGACTCTATCATGCGAAGATAGCGGTATACCACTTACCTATAGGCCCTTATTTCACAAAATTATACCAATCCGGAGAATGAAATGCCACCAAATCCACTTATTTCAAAAATGAAGTGGGATTGACCGGAGTACCGTTTTTGCGAACTTCAAAATGCAAATGTGTTCCCGTAGACCGCCCGGTAGAACCCATTTTCCCGATTACCTGACCTCGGCTTACCGCATCCCCCGGCTTTACATACACCTCTGTCATATGCGCGTAAAGTGTCGACAGTCCGCCGCCCATATCGATAATAGCGTGTCTTCCGTATCCATAATTCAAATACTGCACCGAAATCACAGTTCCGTCTCCGGCTGCCGTAACCGGCGGCTGGCTCGGATTGGCAATATCAAATGCCATATGATACCAGACAGGATACTGCGTGATAATACCAACCGTCGGCCACGCAAATTGCCCGCTCCCTCCGGCCGAAAGTGGAGTAGCGGCAAATTGGCGGGGTGCCACCGGCGCTGATTCCGGCATGATTCCGTCAGGGACCACCAGTGTTTGTCCCACACTTAACGCAAACGTGTCGAGATCGGTAAAGTCATTAAACGGAAAGTTTACAATTTTTTGCGCTTCTGTTCTGTATTTTTTCGCAATCGAGTAGACAGTCTCCCCTTCCTTCACACGGTGAACGATACCGCTTACCGGGGGAATTTTTAAGCTTTGACCTATGGTCAAACTATCCCTTTTTAGATCATTTGCCCACTTAATACTATCAACTGATACACCAAATTTCTGCGCAACGGTTGATAGTGTATCACCGCTTTGGATCTGGTATGTGATAATTTGATCACGTGGTTTTTCCGATACCTGCGTTTGCACACCATATTCAGATAAATCCAAACTGGTAACCACAGCCGACGGCGGGGTAAAGTCTGCGAGCGCCTGCGCACTACCCCCGGGGTAGGAAGTGGCGAGAATCGGAGCCGCGATAATACCCGTCATTACCAGCACGCTAATCGAAAAATGAAGAAACGGCCGCTGATACCCTCCCCTTCTTGCCATAAGGATATCGACGAGTACATCCTTATTGGTTTCAAACCAGTTACCAAACCGCCGGAGTTTCCGGGAAA
Source organism: uncultured Gammaproteobacteria bacterium (assembly GCA_964573695.1). Taxonomy (GTDB): domain Bacteria; phylum Patescibacteriota; class Microgenomatia; order UBA10105; family UBA927; genus UBA927. The sequence continues at coordinate 141,482 of CAZNKB010000003.1, forward strand.
GATAATGATACCAACCCCGCTGCCACAAACGAAGGTCGTCTCTAAAAAATTGGATTCTTTTACGCATGTTCTAGGGAGCTAGAGTAACACAAAAATACCCCCCAGACAAATCATGTAATGTGACCGCGTTGAAGTGTTTTCCGTCATATTTCTTACCGAGTGATAAACGTGCGGATACCCGACTATTCATGTCGGGAGGCTCCGCCGAAATATCCGAGGTTAGAAATATAGAAAAACCTTCACCCGCGGTGCTCTTTCTTTCGTTATTTCTTTGAGCACGCAAAGAAATAACATGTGGGATTTATCCTTGTGCAAGACTCTGGAGAAATTCTGCGTTATCTTTCGTTTTACCCAAGCGATCGATAAGCATCTGGGTGCGTTCTTCATCAGAAAGCATGCTCAGCATGTGTCGAAGCGTCGTCACTTTTTTCATGATATCCTCGCCCAGAAGCAATTCGTCATGACGTGTGCCTGATTTGCCGACGTCTATAGCCGGGAAAATCCGTCGCTCCTGTAAATTCCGGGATAAGTGGAGCTCCATATTCCCCGTGCCCTTAAACTCTTCGTAAATCAAATCATCCATACGGCTTCCGGTTTCCACAAGTGCCGTTCCGATAATGGTAAGCGACCCACCGTCGGTTACCCGTTTAAGCACCGGCTGTTCTCCCAAAGCCTTTTTCGCTTCTTCTTCAGGAGTCACAAATGGTTCGTTACATCGGGCTGCTCCCAAAAACTTCTTGGCAGGATAAAGCGCCGCCGGATCGAATCCTCCGGTAAGCGTGCGTCCCGAAGGGTTTACCACCAGATTGTACGCACGTGCTAGCCGCGTAATAGAGTCAAGCAAAATCACCACGTCATGCCCCATTTCAATTAACCGTTTCGCACGGTCTAGTGCGACTTCAGCAACCCTTGTCTGATGTTCTGGTGATTCATCAAAATTACTTGCATATACCTCACCTTTTACGGATCGGGAGATATCTGTCACTTCTTCCGGGCGTTCACCGATCAATACGGCCATAAGATGCACGTCAGGATAATTGGCCGAAATTCCGGCGGCAAGCTCTTTAAGTATCGTGGTTTTGCCTGCCTTTGGAGGACTCACGACTAATCCGCGTTGCCCAAATCCTATGGGAGATAACAAATCGAGTATGCGAGTCGAAAGCGGTGCTACACCGGTTTCTAACCGCAACAGCTTATTGGGATAGACCGGAACCAAATCTTCAAATCGCGGCCGCTTCTCCATTTGTTCTGCCAACAACTCGTTTACTTTTTCCACTTTAAGTAACCCCCAATACCGCTCGTTATCCTTGGGGGGCCTGGCTTGACCCTCGACCATATCGCCGTTGCGGAGCAGGAATCTTCGGATTTGTGATTGGGAAATATAGACATCCCGGTCAGAAGGCGTATATTTGGGGCGCAAGAACCCGTGTCCGTCAGACATGGTATCGAGAACTCCGCGTACGGTTTCCGTGGGAACATCGACATCGGGCGTAAAGCTTGCCGGTGCCGCATTTTCCCCAAAATCCCGCCTGGGAGCCCGATCAAATCCTGTATCTCTGGAGTATCCGTCATCTCTTCGATAATTGCCCCCACTTCCAAACCCGCTGTTACCGGCCCCACGATGAAAGTCGCGATATGAGCCTCCACGATTAAATCCTCCGCGGTTACCGCGATCAAATCTTCCTCTGCCGCCGCCTCGGAAATCACGACGCCCCGCTCCTCTATCATTTCCTTGTGATGACTGATACCCTCCACGATCATTCCCTGCATACGGGGTACGTGGCGGCAGTGGCGGATCAGAAACAGTCGTACTTTCCGCCTGAGACGTTTTGGGCGCTCCGACCAAATCTTCCAAACTCAAGCTTGGCCCTGAAACATCCGGTTGCATCGTCGTCACCTCAGGCTCTACAGCGTGAGAAGTTGATACAGGCACCTCTTCTTTGGCGGCTTTCGTCGCTTCTGATGTTTTGGTTGATTTTTTTGCTGCAGCTGGTTTACGGGTCGCTTTAAAAGCCATAAGTTATGAGAGGAACGTTAGGTATATATTCGTCAATAGAAAAGAAACCATTACAAATTAAGAAAGATATTCGCACAGATTCTCTGTTTAGACATTCATGGGAAAAACTACATCGTATTACAGAGGAGTCGTTAATCTTGCCCTATTTAACCAAAATACCCCTCCCTTGTCAATGGTCAACAAGCGGCTTTGCCTATCCCCAGGCTGAAAGCCGTCAATAATCCCGATTTGTCCACTCATAAATCACTGTATCATTTAGGCGGTATGCGACTGTTGCCATTTTTTCGAATTTCCCTTCTTGCAAGGCAGAAAATTTCTGCCGTTCGATCGTGCCTACCACGATAAACCGTACGTTATACTTGCTGAGCAGTCGTTTCGTCTCGTCGAGATCTTCAGATTCATATATGATTCTCACATCTTCCCGACGCGGAGATACCGCGTCATAGGAACCGCGCCACAACCACTCATGAACAGCCCAACCGATCGTTGTGGGGATACCGGTAAAGACGGAAAACCGCTCGTAATCCGTGTAACTGTCGCCGTCTGCTTCAACCAGCGTTGTTCCGTCTGCTTTACCGTGCTCAATAAGCCAGAGTATCGCGAAATAATCATCCGGGTATTCCCGGGCAAGCCACGTCATACCGTAAAGCCCTTCGTAATGCGTAACACCTCCGAAATAACTACGAACGGAAAACCACGGATAAATAACCACCAAGAACAATTGCGGGATTATCAGCAAGGTCACGACAAACCGTACCCAGAATTTTTTGAGCAGGCCAGAGCGCGCCTCCTTGCCGACAAACAGATGCGTCAGGGCATACCCCGACACGATACTCCACATGATAAATGCCTGATATCCAAGCTTAAACATCGTGTTTGATCGGAAATGTTGCGGGTATATATCCTTAAAATAGAAAAATTCCGGAAATATAATAAGCGCAAATGAAAAAAGATACAGGATAATGATTATCCTATCAATATGAGTAAATTTTGTCTTCCAAAGCAAGGGAACATTCCGTAATTCTTTGAGAGATGTGATTTTGCTCAGCAAAAAAATACCGCCCGCGAACCAGAAAAATCCCCACAACAACCACATCATCCAAAGCGGACTACGCTGACACTTTTCTACCCCCTCAAAAAGAATAGGTCCTATGCGGCTGTCCGCCAAAAAAGACAAAGGACAGTTGACGGCGATACCATTGACAAATGAACGGAATTGCGACAAAAACGGCAAACTTGAAAGCAACGCTCCGATAAGGATCACCCCCGTATCCCCTGCCCACGATTTCCAATCAATACCCTCTCGGTTTGTATGCATAATCGCAAGAAATAAAACAATAAGCCCCAAATATATAGGCCCGTCCAGGGCATTTGTCATAAGAAGCACCCCCACAAGGAATCCGTACATACCCAAAGCAAATACATCATTTCTCCTTGGTGTCTGGGCATGAGAGCCAAACATCACAAAAATCATACCGACGGCAAGCAATACAAACGGAATGGACAATACATGTCCGTGTATGTCAGAAACGACAAACGAATAGCTGGGAAACTCATGGATCGTAAAAGGAATAAACCGCGTCGCATTGGCATACCAGTATCGCTCCAATCCTTCCGGAAGCATCCGAAAAAATTCGCTCGCTTTCCAGGTGAGGAGCCAGAACGGCGACACATCTTCCCCCGTATACCCCCTGGTGAACGCATAAATCGTCTGCATATTACCGGCCAACGTCACCAAATAAGCCGTGAGCGTACCGTTTATGATAGCGACGAGCTGTTTCCTATGGGAAATTATTCGTGACGCGTAGATAAGCTGATATCCTATGGAAAAACTCGTCGTGATACACAATGCAAAAATAGTAGAGAGCATTAGGTTAAACGTCACGGCGAGATTCATTCCTGATAGTTTGGTGAGCACCGCAGTCATCAGATGACCGAAATAGTAATAATTGATAGGAAGCGGCGGGTACCACATATCCGTCGGCGGAAAATACGCACTTCGCAATATCGACTGCATGAAGCCGTAATCCATAAATTTTTCTAACCCCCGGATACTTGGTTCGTGAGCTTTTATCCATGACCAAAACAGCAGCATGGAAAAAAACGCTACTTCTTCAAAACCGATAAGAACTATTGTTTTTTTCCATGCTCCGACAGATTGAGCGCGAGATGTGGGTTTTTCGTGCACAAAAATACCTAAGGTAAATACACCGATAATCGCGCCCATTATGGTAAGTTGAGTAAACGGCGCAAGACGTGCAGTCCCGAGAACATATACCAGCCAAGTGACAGCAGCAAAACCGACGGCTTTTGAAAATATATATCCCTGGTCATGCCAGCCGGAAAAAAGACGTCTCGTAAGCGGATATGCGGCTGCCCCGACAAAAAAAAGCGTCCCCCACCAGCGCAAAACCCACCAAAAGTCTGTAAGCGGCATAGAAGATATATAGTATCAGGCTTTTCCTTGTCCGACAAAAACCTGTTTCGTCTCCATTTTTTGTTCTTTTTTGAGCATGATATTGTCAATGGAAAGAGCGATCCGTCGTGCAATCGGTATACCGACGCGATGTGCAAGGCGCGATACTGGCCGGATCCCTCCAAAAATTCCGGCAAATGCAGCTCCCCCAAAACCTCGCTTCACCCGTGAACGGGCGGCAATCTTAAGCTCTGAAGCACCTGTCATTTGAACCGGTACGTTGAGCTTACCTGCCATGTTGTCTATCCGGCGCTTCTCCAATAGCAAAGCATCGACCGCAACGGTAGCGCCTGCCACACTAAGCACCATATCCCCTGCCGCGGCCCATACCTCTGCATTTTTACTCCAGTCGGCTATGTGAGGCCGGATCCGTTCAACTGCAGCCTGCCCCTTTGTGGACGTTACCGCCTTTGCAACTTCTTCGAATGCCGACACCGCATCCTCGGTTATCGGAGAAACCTTCAGATGCCGATCGTGAAATGCGATGATTTTTTCCCGGAGGGTTTTTGCTACCTTCGGGGTTACATGCTGTTCGTGATTGGTAGATTCCATAGAATACTTCGAGTATACGCCACCCGCCTCCATAATAGGAAGACGGACGCGACGTACGTGATACAATTAGCCACATGCATATCGCAATTATCGGTGGCGGGTTTACCGGACTTGCCGCAGCATACCGACTTTCCCGACAGGGCCACAAGGTGACCGTATTTGAAAAAGAACCCCATTTGGGGGGGCTCGCCTACGGATTTAGGGATCCCGCCTGGCAGTGGCACGTAGAGGCCGCATATCATCATTTATTCACGAATGACCGGCACATTCTCTCTCTCATTAAAGAACTCGGGATAACCGACCGACTCATCGTCAAACGTCCGGTAACCTCGACGCTATGGGCCGGCGCTATGCACCAGCTGGACTCTCCGCTCAACTTATTCGCCTTTCCGGGATTGTCACTTGTCGACAAACTAAGGACCGCAATCCTTCTTTCTTTTTTCAAACTCTTTCCGTTCTGGCGCATCCTGGAAACCGTTACTGCCGAGCGGCTGCTCAAATCCGTCGGGGGAAAAAATGCGTGGAAAATTCTTTGGGAACCGTTGTTATACGGTAAATTCGGTACGTACGCCCCGAATATTGCCGCCTCTTGGTTCTGGGCGCGTATTGTCAAACGCACACCGTCGCTTTGTTATATAGAAGGCGGATTCCACACGTTAGTGCAAGCGCTAGAGCAAAAAATTGCAGAGCATAACGGCACGATATGCACCAATACAGCTATCGAATCCGTTCACAAGCTTCAAAACGGCAACCACGAAATCATGTGGGGCAAAAAAAACAAACAGGTCTTTGACCGAATCCTCGTCACAATCCCTACTCCGCTTGCCAAAAAAATTCTGCCGGCAATCCCAACATCCTACATATCCCCACTTATGAGTATTCCCCATTTGTCCGCTCAAACCCTCATTATCGAAACAGATAAGCCAATACTTAACCGAGTCTATTGGCTCAACGTCACAGATCGGTCGTTTCCGTTTTTGGCGTGTGTCGCTCACACAAATTTCATGGATGCCGCCCGTTACGGCAACCGTCATCTCACGTATTTTGGTAACTACCTTCCCCAGGGTCATCCGTATCTTTCCATGACAAAAGAACAGCTCCTAAAGACGTTTATGCCTTATATCAAACGGCTCCTTCTACCTTCACACGGTCATATGCGAGTTACCAATTCCTTCATGTTTGTCGGCCCGTTTGCTCAACCGGTCCATGAACGGAATTATTCATCAAAAATTCCGCCCGTTCAAACCCCCATTCCGGGTATCTATATGGCGAATATGGACTTTGTCGTCCCTTGGGACCGTGGCACGAATTATGCCGTGGCATTAGGCATGAAGGCGGCCCGAATTATCATGTCATCTTGCGCGTAACGTACGCATCTATAGGAAAAGTCTTTATGAATCGGAACATGTCACAAAAAAGGATTCCTGCCATTGCCGGAATGACAATTGCACTCCTTTTTTCGTCTTGGCTCATGTTTTCGACTTTTTCCTATAATGCAAACACCCATGAAATTCGCATCGCGACCAAACTATGGAGCGACTTTGGCGCACATATTCCGCTGATCCGCTCATTTTCTTACGGTGCCAATCTTACACGTCTGCTGCACGGTTACGCCGTCGAATCGCCCCTGTTTCCCGGGGAACCGATACGGTACCATTTTGGATTCTATGCGCTAGCAGGTATGCTCGAACGCATAGGGTTTCGCATTGATTGGGCACTCAACTTACCAAGTGTCATTGGGTTTTTTTCGCTCTTACTTCTTATTTTCTATTTGTGCAGGCGGCTTTTTCACGACACCCGGGTTGCCGTACTGTCCGTATTGTTTTTTCTCTTCAACGGATCTCTCACGTGGGCAAAGTTCTTCAGCGACCATCACCTTTCGCCCCTCTCTATAGTTGACATAGTAACGAATAATAAATTTTCTTCGTTCGCCCCATGGGACGGCGGGCTTATTTCCGCCTTTTGGACGCTCAACATCTATACGAATCAGCGGCATCTCGCACTCTCCTATGCCCTGCTTCTTATAGTACTCTCGAGTCTTTATATGAAACCTCACGTCACACGGCGGATGAGTCTTTTGACGGGATTGTGTTTTTCTCTCCTGCTGTTTATTAACTTTGCCGCGGCAGGAATCGCGACGCTTTTCCTGGGCTGGATGTTTGTCAACCAAAAAAATTTGCGCCCCGGCTTATGGATAAGTGCCGCCATATCGCTTCCGGCATTCTTCTTTTTACAACATGTCAGTTTTGCTACATCCGAGGTAGCGTGGCAGCCGGGATATCTCATGCAACAGCCCATTACCCCAGCTTCATTCCTAAGCTTCTGGTTCGCCAACCTCGGGCTTCACTCCATACTCATCCCGATAGGACTTATCCTGTCGCCCAAATCAGTCCGTAGGTACCTGATGTTTCCCCTCATGATGCTTTTTGTCATACCCAATCTCTTCCGATTCTCACCGGATATGATCAATAATCATAAATTTTTTAATTTTTTTCTTATTATCGGAAACATGTTTTCCGCTTACGCGGTACTGCGAATTGTCCGCGCTTTTGGCAGAGTAAAAAAACCATTTCTTCGTATCGTACTTCAGCTCTTTATAAGCTCGGCACTCATCATTATGCTGACGATCTCCGGAGTTATTGATTTTTTCCCGATCATAAACGACACAAAAGGATCCATTCCTGATGTTAACGTCAACAAGGACGCGACATTTATTCTGCGCCACACCAACCCGGACGATATTATCGCCAATTCCACATGGTTTTATCATCCTGCAAGCGTTGCAGGAAGACCGCTCCTTTCAGGCTACACATATTTTACCTGGTCATACGGATATGATCAGGTACATAAGGAAGCACTCCTGACCGCTATCTACAGAGCCAAAACAGTCGCCTCTATGTGTCGAGCTGCCAAACGCGCTCATGTGTCGTTTGTCGAGTTGAACCAAACGCCTGAAGCATATGTAAAGCCCAATTGGGATATATGGCACAGTCTTACCCCGGCATATGAAAACCCGGACACACATCTTACAATATATTCCATAGCTTACGTGTGTGCTGAAAAACCGATTAATGTTGGCCCATGACAAACAGACACTATCTTTTTCTCATCCTCATACTCGCATATGCCGGAATCACACGCCTTATAGGAATCAATTGGGATGCAAAAGCACATCTTCATCCTGACGAGCGGTTTCTCACCATGGTGGCAAGCACCATAACAATACCCAGAAATATCATCGAATATTTCGACACAAACACATCCCCCGCTAACCCCCAAAACCGCGGGTTTTCTTTTTACGTGTATGGCACGTATCCGATGCATCTTGTGAAACTACTCGCAATACTTCTTGGAAAAGACACCTATGATGAGATCGTTATCGTTGGGCGTGCCGTATCCGTAGCTGTAGATCTGCTTACTGTTCTCGTAGTTTTTAGCATGGGCGCAATTCTTGGTAAACCAAGACATCGTCACCTTATCGGACTTTTCGCCGCTCTGTGTTATGCCCTCTCGGTTTTACCGATACAACTGTCGCATTTCTTTACCGTTGACCCTTTTGTGACCCTCGCTATCGCGAGCACCCTTCTGCTCTTTATCCGGGGCCGCCTCGGACTAGTCGCTGGAGTTTTTACGGGACTTGCGGTTGCCGCCAAAATTTCCGCCGTTCTTATCTTACCGGTCCTTGCCGTAAACTACATAGTCTTGTGGCCATGGAAAGGCCACTCACCGATCGTCTGGAAACACCGCAAGCAACTCCTGCTAAACGCAATTACCTGTATATTCGGGTTTCTGACAACTATCAGGCTGGCCTATCCTTACTTGTTTAATGGCCACCGGTTCAATCCGCTTATTCTCGCCAATTGGAAACAGCTCGCATCATTTGACGGTCCGACCACGTCATTCCCCCCGGGGCTCCAATGGATTACCGTCCCGGCATGGCAACCGATTGTAGATATGATCGTCTTCGGATTCGGGATTCCACTGAGTCTGCTCGCCGTTGCTTCCATTCTCCGGCTTGTGCGTTCGATATGGAAAAAACCATACTGGCAACCGGAAACGATTCTTCTCCTATGGATCCTGCTACTTATCGGCTATCAGTCAAATCAATTCGCCAAACCAATGCGGTATTTTTGGGCGGCGTACCCGGCGCTCTCAGTATTTGCCGGCATGGGACTCTTTGAATTATACCGATTGGTTACCATAAGGATTCATGCCCCCTATCTACGACATATCATCTATTCGATTATCGGTTTGACACTCTTTGTATGGCCTTTGGCATTTCTCTCCATTTATCGCCATACCAATACCAGAGTAGCGGCGAGCACATGGATCTATACACATATACCGCCTCATAGCACGATCGCGTGGGAACACTGGGACGATCCCCTGCCGTTTACCGTAGAACCGTACACGCCGACTCTCTATACCCAAATCCAACTCCCGTCGTTTGACCCCGATGATGCAGAAAAAACAGGCAAAATTCAGGAAGTATTATCTCAGTCTGATTATCTCGTCCTTTCGAGCAATCGGGCATATGGTGCTCTAAATCGTGCTAAAGCACGATTTCCGAAAACAAATCTTTTTTATCAGCAGTTATTTGCAGGCAAACTTGGATTTCGATTGGTTGCCCAATTCGTATCACGCCCCTTTATTCCTCTGCCGGTCACCAATACCTGTATTCATATCCCCGGATTTACGTATGGAAACCTGTCGAAATCACTAGAAACGTGTGATCGTCGGGGTATATCCTTCGTTGATGATTACGCCGACGAGACTTTTACGGTCTACGATCACCCGAAGGTTCTTATTTTTCAAAAAATGACCGACTAACGCACCCGACTATGAACATTTTCGCTTTTTTTGTCATCCTGCAGATGGGCATCATGGTGTCTCTTGATGTATTGGTCCCGCGACTCCCGACGCTCGGCACGGTTGGCATGTGGTACTGGGGTCTGATGTGGCTAACGCTCCTGATCTATGCCCTTTCGTGTCTCGTCCGGGCAGCGCGCATCATGAAGAAACACGCAATGTGGATGAGCGCATGCATCAGTCTTTCCTTCATAGCTCTCTTTGTGCTGTGGGCATATGATCCTCGATTCCTCTCAGGGGAAAGCACGCGAGAAATCGGATGTGCACTCGCGCACTTTAGCTCTACAAAAGATCTTGGCTTTGCCCAAACGTGTCATCTCGGGTATCCGGCGCGCCAGTTTTTCGTACCTGCAATTTTTACAATGCTTTGGGGGGAAACGCTCTCTGCCCTACAAATCGGCAACTTACTGTACTTATGTATGGGATACGTTGTTTTTGTTCATGGTCTACTCCTTATGACACAAAAAAAACCGTGGGCGGATCTCAAAACCGGACTGGTGCTATCCAGTCTTGCGCATTTCCCGCTGGCAAATGCCATTATTCTCACCTATGAGCAGGCATCATACCCTATTGCCTTTGCGCTTTTTGTGGCAGGCCTCTGGCTAGAATGGGTCTATGACAAATCCGTACTCATTCTGCTTCTTATCGGCCTCATGCAATTCGTGCTCATCACTTCCTACACACCCTCTCTATCGCTTGTTTTTCTCAATACCGCCATGTTTATCTACAGCGCCTACCGGTTAAGAAAACAAAAAATTTATCTATGGATTACCCCGGTGATCCTCGTCGTCATTTCCTGCATCAGCCTCTGGGTTTCGTTCCAAACCCGATCTGATATACGTATTTTTGCTCCCACAGAAACCATGCCGTTATACACCCGCATACTCGATGCCATAAAAGATATCTGGAATAACATCCTTTTTGCTCGAGGAGCCGTTCCGTGGGTGTCACCGATGCTCACCCTTCCGTTTATACTGCTTATCCTCATAAGCATGCTCGGAATATTTGGCCCTTCTTATTCCGTCATCTCCTTTTGGATTGTGATAGTGATGTTTACCGC
>CAZNKB010000004.1:0-148653 GCA_964573695.1 uncultured Gammaproteobacteria bacterium
CAAAAACGATATATAATCCAAATCCAAAAAGAACTAAATACTTAAACAAAACAAATATAATACTTGTGACATCTGGGATCATGATGATTTTTGTTCCTCTAATAATTCGCTGATAGCTTCAACTACCTTTGCAGGATGTGGTACTGCTAAAAATTCTATATTTGGCATATCACCTCCAGCCGTCTGTACAAATGCATCGCCAAAATCAAAAAAAACTGAAAATATACCACTGCTTTTATAGCTTATATCCTGAATTTTATCGAGCCTTGCTTCCGCAAATTCTTTATACAGTAGGTGGATAAAATCAATATCTACGATGCGTTTGTCTGTCACTACATAAATATTAAAAAACCAACGTAAAAAACTCATGAGGGCAAACCCAAACGTTACTACATACCAAAAAGCCGTTCCGACAACCACATACTGAATAGGCACATCGATAGGCAACGTGAGAAATCGGAAAAGGAATGGGAATAGCAGTATAGGAGACAAAGCGAGAAGTGCTACCAATAACGTGGGACCCAAAAGAACAACGGGGTGCTGACGAAGAAACAGTACGACACGCTCTTCTTTTTCCTGCGTTTCGAACCGGATGCCTTCCGGGCTCACGGCAAAACTTGTGAGCGGTGTCATGATGGTGCGCTCCACGAGCGGCTCCCTGTTGATCAGTATTTTGTCCTTCTTCTTTTCTTCAAATACTGTGGGCATCGCAAGTATTGTACATCAACCCGGGTTCGTTCGACAAGCTCAAAGTGATGCGCCGTACTACCGTCGTTCAATGTTAAATAAGGGGCCGACGATCTGAATATTTGCAGGCGCCCTGAGGTTGAAAAAATCCTTGAATTCCGTTCCTTCAAATGTGACCGACCCCGCGTCCCCTGTTATCGTAATACCTGTTGTCCGTCCAAGTCCCCAATCTACTGCTGATGCCGATACGTTAGAAACGGAGTTAAACGGCGTTCCCCCACGGCTTTTCAACTCGGATTTCACCTTATCCCTATCCCAGGTATCCGTTCCGGCGGGATTGGGTTTATCGGGTTGATAGAGATGCTCTTTTGTGCCGCTATCTTTGCGGGCCAGTGCAATGACGTTGGCAATATCCGCCACTTCCTCGCTTTTGAGCCAGGCGCTTTTGTTGTACTGGGTACGAAATCCTTGTGCGGCATAAAAGCAGGGCGAATCCCGATCATACCCGCGACCTAAAAGGTCGGAAAAACTGCCGATATCACCGGTTGTATCTCTCACCCTTTTCGTCCAAGGCCGATCAGACCAACCGACATCTCCGGATTTGTACGTATATCCTCCGTCAGTCGAGGAATACCAGGCGGTGATCACCTGACCGCCGTTTGTCATCACTTCGCCCTCCGTCTGCTTCACTGCCTGCTCCCAGTTTCCTCCTTTATTGCCTCCCTTATACACCTGACAACTTTGGGTTGTGCATATTTCCTTGGCACCGTTACCGGTATAGGCAAGCGCATAGGAACGGGCAGCGACGACCTGCGCTTTGAGCGCTTCAATCGGCCAATCTCCGGGCATTTCATAAATACCCAACATATACTGATCAAGATCCATTTCTCCATATCCCTGGACCTTTATCTTCATGTGCGAATCACGCTTTTCAAAATTTATGCCGTCAAAGTACGCACGCAGAATATTCTGGTAGGTCTGCCCGTCTTTTGCCCTGCCGAGCGCTCCGTATTGGTTGAGCCCGATCCGGTGCGGAATACCGAATGTAAAAAACGCAAACGCAGGTGAAAATCCCGGATCTAGCTTGCGGTCGTCGGTACAGTATAAGGGTCCCGCTCCCAGACTCGTCGGAAGATTCAAACCCGAAAGTTTGGCTGCCAAAAACGACTGTTGCTTCGCTGATAATGCTGCTATGGCGGACGAAAGCTTGTTCTGATAAGCGGTTGCCTCCTCAACGAGTTTACGAACAGACGCCGCTCGTTTATCCAAATCTGCTTTGAGAGCAGCAAGCGTAAGACGCTCTTTCTCGAGTGCTGACTTACGGGATTCCAAGTCCCGTATCGCAACGGCCGTTTGAGCGATAATTTTTTTATCCTCATCAATAACCACGTGCTGATAGGTAAACGCGCGAAGTACGGCCCCCACATTTGTGGAGGTCAAAAACGGTAATAACGGATTATATGTCTGCGTACGCCGATAGAGTGCGGCGATACGCCGGGAAACCAATGCAAGCACGCTTTCGAGCTCCTTTTCCGCCTGGGCTATCGCGTTTCCTTTTATAACCAAATCGTTTTCAATGCCTTTTATCCGGGCCTGATAGACGGCAATCGACGCTTCCATTTTTTTGAGCGACTCCACGTGCGGTTGTTTTGCCGCTATGATCATGTCCAGATCCTTCATGCAAACGGCAATTTTTTGTTTGCATTGATCCAGGTCACCACAGTCGCTCTCACAACTTTGTGCATAAACAAACGCCGGCAATAACAAGGCCGTCACTGCAAGCAGTGCGACCACCAAATAACGGGAAAACTTCATGAGTTCTACCATTGTACCAGACGCACACACAGGACTCCCCGACTTTTCTTATGATGTAAGATTTGCTACACTGTAAAGGCATGAAACGGGCTGTTCTGTCGCTTTCTTTGTTTTTTGTACTGATCATTACCCTCCTTGCCACCCCGACGTTTCCACACTTCGGGAGCGTGGTGTATGCCGGAGCGGTCGTGGACCAATCTGTCGGTGAGGCAGCATGCAAATCAGTAACCACCCAAAACGGCGAATGCAAATCCTGCTTTGACGGGGGTGGCGCTTGGACGGCAATCGGCTGTTTTGGCGGCGGCGGTACTCCCAACGACTTCGTTGCTTCATTTATCAAACTTGGCACCGGACTTGGGGGAGGGGTTGCCTTCCTACTTATCTTATTTTCCGGATTCCAGCGGATTACGAGCGCCGGCAACCCGGAAAAACTCCACGAAGCCAAGGATCTGATGACTGCTGCGATTTCCGGACTGCTTCTTATTATTTTTTCGGTCTTCTTGCTTCGCTTGGTCGGCGTCGATATATTACAGTTGCCGGGATTCTCTAGCGGCTAACACTCTTTATGCACAAAATTCTTGCCCAGGTGGTGAATATAGAAGGAAACGGTGGACCCGGTATTTCTATCGAAGGCCCGACGGACTTCCGCTTTGGAAGCGACTCCATAGGATACATCGTCGGCCAATCCCTTTCCTACGTATTTGCGGCAGCCGGCATCGGCTTGCTACTCATGATCATAAGCAGTGGGTTTTCAATCATGATGAGCGCCGGTGACGCCAAAAAGCTCGCGTCCGGCAAAGGAACGCTCACCAACTCCATTATCGGGTTTCTTCTGGTGTTTAGCGCGTTCTGGATTGTCCAGATTATGGGGACAGTTTTAGGCTGGCAAAGCATCTTCGAAATATTCGGCCAATAATCCGGAACTACTTCCCAAACCGGCGTTGCCGTGATGCGTATAGTTCAAGCGCCTCATCAAATTTTTCCGAAGTAAATTCCGGCATATAAAAAGAAGGAAAATACAGCTCGCTGTATTCGCTCTGCCAAAGTAAAAATCCCGAAAGCCGCATTTCCCCGCCGGTACGGATAATAAGCTCAGGATCCGGTATGCCAGCCGTATCCAGCGCGCCGGAAAGATCTGACTCCTGTATGGTTTTTCCCCTGTCCAGATGCCCTATCGCGCGCACAATTTCATCCCGTCCGCCGTAATTTAGAGCAAAAACCGCAGTGATTTTTTGGTTGTCTTTGGCCTGCTCGATCACTTTTTCTAAAGAATCACGGATATCAGGAGCAAATTTGGTGATATCACCGATCACGCGAACGCGCACGCCCTTCTCGTGCAGACGCTGCCAGCGCTTCCCGATAACATGGCGGAAAATGCGCATGATCCCTTCCACCTCGCTCTTCTCGCGCTGCCAGTTCTCAGTGGAAAATGCCCAGAATGTTATAAACCGAACGCCGCGTTTTGCTGCATGCTCGACCAACGGTTCAAGCACCTCGTCTGCGACCTTCTGGTGCCCAGCCAACACCGGCAATCCCTGCTCTTTGGCCCACCGCCGGTTCCCGTCCATAATTATGGCGATATGTTTCGGAATAGGTTTCATAAGTGTTCTGAAATAATCCTCGCCCCTATAGCGGGTTTATTCACAATGATGTCTTGAACGCCCCCGATTGTTCGTATCTCCGCAAGAAGACGCGCTTCGTCTCTTGCTTCACACAAAAGATGTACATTGGGACCCGCATCAATCGTAAAGTATACCGGTAACCCGTGCTTTCTCCAACTTCTGACTGCATCCATAATGATTTGTGTCGTAGTGTTCCAATAAAACAACGGCGGAGTCTGAGTCTGCATTACCATATGCATACCAAGACAATCTTCCTCAGTGATTTCACCGAATCGGGAAAAATTTCTTCTGGCTATCGCCTCTTGTATCTCTTTCATGCGCTTAGGAATAGCTTTCAAACGCACCGCTAGACGCGGACTCGTCGCAATGGTCTCCATGCCTTCGGTCGTTGAAACCTTTTTCATGCGGCTATCCACAATGACCAGAATATCCCGAATATCCCAATAGGTCGGCGGGTATAACGACCAGGCAAACGATGTTTCACTACTTTCCCCTTTTTCCCAGACGACGAACCCGTCGGGAATGCTCCGACACGCAGACCCGCTCCCCATTCGGGCAAAAATTGTGAGTTCTTTTTCCGACATCGTAACCCCAAGCGCGGCAAAACCTGCCAATGTAAGCGCCGCGAACCCAGATGCTGAAGCCGCCGACCCCGCCCCTTTAGGGAATGTATTTTTTGTAACCACAGTAGCTTTTTGTGTAGTTCCCGCTCTTTTCCGAATCAGGTCTAACCCTTTGACAACACGCGCTGTTTCCGCCGCCGAAAATTCTCCTCCTAAAATGGTTACCGTATCCTTGTTAAACTGCTTCGAAAACTCAACCGTCGTTATCGTGAATGCCCCGGACATATTCATAGAAATCGAGTCGTTGAGCGGCAAGCGAAGCTTCTCATCTGCCTTTCCCCAGTATTTGATAAACGCGATATTTGCAGGCGCTTTTGCCGTGGCTTTCATGCGTCTACCCTCACTCCCTGTGCGCAGGGTGCTGCATGAACAACTTGTCCGCCTGCGCGTTCGATAGCTTCTTCGATAGATTTTCTTTTATTTTTTGGCGCCAAGGCAATCATACAATCCCCGCCTCCCGCGCCCGAAAGTTTAGCCCCCCACGCCCCGGCGTTTTTCGCTGCAGAAATGAGCGACTCTAATTTCTCCGAGCTCACGCCTAAATCGCGCAGGTACTCCTGGTTAAAATCCATGAGTCTCCCTACCCGCTCCCAATCACCTTCCAGAATTTTTGTTTTGGCATCATCAACTAACCCTGCTATCGCATCAAAAATCCGTCCCACACGTTCGGGCTGGAATTCCATTTTTTTCCCGACTTCATTCATGAGACTCACCGTGTCTGCCTTTGTACCGGTGTATCCTATGACAAGCGGCATGTCAGAAACAACGAGGGGCTCTATCGCCTTTCCTGCGGTTACAAAATACAGCACTCCCCCAAACGTCGCTGCTGCCGCATCAAATCCGGATCCTAATCCCTGAACATCCAGAATTGCCTTGTAGGAAATATCGAACACTTCTTTTTGGTTTGCCTTTTTTTCCAGCAGCCGTTCAAGCGCCGCAACCGTGGCGACGGTCACTGCAGCCGAAGAACCCAGACCATAGGTGCCAGAAAACTGACTTTTTGTGCTGATTATTAAACCCGGAAGCTTCATGCCCCATGTTCTGGTTGCACACAAAAGTGCTTGGGACAAAAACCTCGTGTCCGATACCCCGGGAGTATCAATATGCGTTTTTTGGTCTTCTGATAATTCCATGGAGAGTGACAGGCGGTAATCCACGGCGGTAACAAGGCACGGCCTACCATAGACAACGGCGTGGTCTCCCATAAGCAGCACTTTTCCCGGGGCTGAAACGGTAACGCTTTTCATGTTCGCACCTGCTCTATCTTCACTCCTTCTCCGCCCAATATGACCTGAAACGACGGATACCCGTAGGATGATGCGATCTCGGTAAGTTTTTTGAGGCGATCGCAACTTGCGATGATAACGCCCGATCCGGTTTGTCGTCCGCCGGCGCCGCTTATTTTTGCCACGCCACCTGCTTTTTCGATGTCGCGGATACAAGCCCGGGCACTCGTCGATACCACTCCCATTCGCTCAAGTAATTGTTCATTGGCAAATAGTGCAGCACGAAAATGCTCTTCGTCCTCGTCATGGATAGACCGAGCCACACGTTTGGTCACCTCTTCTATTTCATGAAGAAGCAGGGAAAAATTTCTCTCATTTTGTTTTTTTACTTGTTCCACATAGGACACCAGATCACCGGTGCTTTCTTTGCGACCGGTATTGATAAGGACAAAAGGGGTAAATGTTTTGGGAATCTTAAAGGGGAGAAGCCATAGGGTCTTCAAAAATTCCAGCTCCTTTCTGTACCAGAGAATACCGCCGTGAGTCGCTACCGCCGGATCGCTTCCCGAACTTGTGTTATGTTTTGTCTTTTCCGCCTGATAAGCTATGTCACTGAGCGTCTGTGTATTCCAGGGAAGTCCATGCCAGAGGGTCAAGGCGCCAAGAAACGCCACGGCAAGTGCGGCGGACGAACCCATACCACTACCGGAAGGAATAGTAGACCCAATAGTAATGTGTATATTCCGAGGAGTAATAACACCATATTTTTTCTCAAAGACGTTCACTATCGCGTCGATATACGCGTCTTTTTTCCGGCATTGGGCCATAGTCACGCCCTCATCTGAAACATCAAGGGTGACATATAAACGAAGTGATGTCGCAACAACAATCGCGGGCTTTCCGTATACGACCGCATGTTCCCCTGCCAAATGCAGCTTGCCGGGAGCCGAAACTGTTACTTTTTTCATTGTATTGTGATCCTGCCTCGCGGGACTACCCGGTCATGCCATAGGCTTTGCTTTGATACCATATGGGATGACGCCGTCGGGATCAGGATGTGTGACTCGTCGTATAACGGTAATTGCCTTTTGACCAAAAACGAGGTCTTTTGTATCATAATCAACCAGCTGACAGGTTATGCGTTTTCCACCCTCAAGCTCGAGGAGAACCACGGGGTACGGAGCCTGATCGGTAAAATCCCCAGGTGGCACCCGCACCAGCGTCCAGGTCAAAATAGTGCCTGTCTTACCGACCAAGGCAGCGATATTTTTTTGATTTCTCCAAATTTTTACCGGGCTTTGCATATTATTTTTTCAGAATATGAACGACTGCTGTCGCTCCGCTCCCTCCGACATTATGAGCAAGTCCTATTCTTGCCTTGGCAACCTGACGTTTTCCGGCTGTTCCCCTGAGCTGATCAACAAGCTCCACAATTTGCTTGACCCCGGTAGCTCCGACCGGATGCCCGCACCCTTTTAGTCCTCCGGAAGGATTTATGACGACGTATGTTCCGTTTCCAACCGTCGTACTTCCATTTGCTATGGCCTCCGAAGCTTTGCCCTTATCAAAAAATCCCAAATCCTCCATAGCCAAAATTTCGGCAATCGTAAAACAATCATGTACCTCAGCGACGTCGACATCCTTAGCGGTTATTCCTGCCAAGCTATACGCCCTTTGTGAAGCGACTCTGGTTGCCTTTAGTTCGGTCAGGGTTTTCCGTTGCGCAAGTCCCAATGAATCAGTCGCGACTGTAGATGCTACGATCTCAACTCCTCGCGTGGTTTTTTGAGAACTCAAAACAACAGCCGCTGCTCCGTCAGAAATAGGCGAACAATCCAATAACTTGAGAGGATCGGCTATTTTACTGCTTTTCATTACCTGATCGACGGTAATCGTATTGTGAAACTGCGCATTAGGATTGAGGCTTGCATGAAAATGGTTTTTGACGGCAACCTGCGCGAGCACATCCTCTGTTGTGTTAAATTCGCTCATATGAACCCGCGCCAGCATCGCGTACAACCCGGGAAACGTTGCCCCGGAAGATCGCTCTTCTTCGCTTCCGGCGCCCATGAGTGCGGTTGCCACATCTTCCGGCTTGTGGTCAGTCATTTTTTCTATCCCCAGAACCACAACGGTTTTGTATTGCCCGCTAAGCAAACTGTTTACGGCATTATGTAGAGCCAGGCCACCGGAAGCACATGCCCCCTCTACTTTAAAAGCGGGAACGGTCAACCCAAGTTCTTCGGCAAAAAAGGCACCGAGATGTTCCTGTCCCCCCAGCATACCGGAAAGCATATTCCCGACAAATAATGCCTCAACCGACGAAGCTTCCGTTTGTGCGTCTTTGAGTGCTTCAAACACCGCGTGCCGCGCCAACCCGCGAGGAGAGGCGCTCCATAATTCTCCGAATTTCGTTGTTGCGGCACCCGTTACAAATATATTCATAGTTTATGCGTCATTTTCAAAAATTGTATGTAATCGATATAGGTTTTTTGGGCAATTTGCTCCTGTATGATTTGTTTATTCTTGACTCTTAACTTTTGGTTCTTGGGCAATTCTTCTGTGGTTTCCCATACAAATGCGTCACTTCCCGCTCCCGATCCGTAAGACACCATAAATATCTTCTGGTTGGGTTTTGCGATGTCCAATACCGCGGCTAAACCTAGTAGAGTTGTCGCTGAGTAGGCATTACCGATATCGTCAACCAGAAGTGACGGTGCCAGCTGCGTCTGTGTAAATCCGAGTCTCTTGGCAACTTCCCTCGGAAACTTGCCGTTCGGACTATGGAAGATACAGTAGTCATAATCAGAGGGCTTCGTCTTGGTCATCTCTAGCAATCGGTTTGCAGCACCTGATACATGACTGTAATAGGCCGGTTCTCCGGTAAATCTCCCGGCGTGAGAAGGATATCGCATGCCGTCGCGGCGCCAAAAATCAGGCGTGTCAGAAGAATACGACGTATCAGCCGATAATTTTGCCACGACGCGATCGCTTCCCAATATAAAGGCGGCGCCACCAGCTGCTGCTGTGTACTCCAAAAAATCGTGAGGCTTACCCTGGGCAGTATCCGTACCGATTGCCAAACCATTGCGTGCGTGTCCTGCAGCAATAAGCCCGGCGATTGCCGCGATTGCCGTCGTCCCCGCTTTGCAAGCAAATTCCATATCAACTGCCAGATACGTATGCCCTATCCCCAATAGCTCCCCGACAATTGTCGAGGTAGGATTCACCGCATACGGGTGACTCTCGCTTCCGACAAACAATACATCCAAATCAGTCACCCTTCCAGAAAACGTTGCAAGGCCAGAAATTGCGGCCTCGACAGCAATGGTTACCGCATCCTCATCAAATCCTGGTACGGACTTTTCCGCAAGGCCGAGCGACCGATAAACTTCCTCGGTATCTTTGTTCCACGCGTTTGCAATATCGGCAATGCGAATACGGTTTTTAGGAACATACGCGCCGTAAGAAACAATACCCACCATATTACTTCCCCCTCCCGAGCCGCACGTGGGCTGCCGCCAAAGAACCCTGTTCAAGCGATGACAACAAAGAAATTTCCCCCGCTAGAGCAGTCGCTCCGACAATTTCAGCAAGTTGCCTCGCGTTTTTCCCGTTTTCGCCGGCCGGCGACCCTCCCGCCACCCCCAGCATCTCCAGGGCCTCATGCTGAGTTGCTAACGCGGTGCCGCCACCGACAGTTCCTACCATGAGGCTTGGCAAATAGACGCTCACGTACAAATCATCGCCATGGACCACCTCCGCAGTGGTTATTCCCAGACTACCCTCAACCACGTGTGCAGGGTCTTGCCCTGTTGCCAAAAACAGCGCGGCAACAATATTGGCAAATTGCCCGTTAAACCCCATGGACCCGCTGACTGCACTCCCCAACATACACTTAGCCAGCCATGTCTCATATGCCTTTTGCGCGTTGGTTTTTAACACGGATTCAAGAATATCTGCGGAGAGTATCACTTCCGCCCACACCTTCGTGCCACGATTATTAAGAGCGTTCTGCCAGGATGGTTTTTTGTCAACACAAAAATTACCCGACAGCGCAACGCAGTCCGCTCCCGTCTGTTCTTCTATATAGCGGGCTGCTGCATCCGTCGCAATGGTCACCATGTTGAGCCCCATTGCATCCTGCGTATCGTAGACAAATCGGACAAACCGGTATAATCCAACCCCCCGTGACGAAATTTTTTTGAGCTTGAGATGATGCGACGTATGTTCTGTCACATCCTTGAGTGCTTCGAAATGACTTTCTATAAAATCATACAACGCCTGATTTTCCCTTAATGACCCGACCTTAAATACCGGCCCTCGGCTGGCGCCAATCCGATGACTGTCAACCGTCGCGCCTCCACAGCCGGTAATTGCCTTACAACCCCTGTTCACAGAAGCCACAAGCGCTCCTTCAGTAGTAGCCAACGGCAAATAATATGCGGCAGTCTTGCCTGTTACCGTATTCACCGCAAGCGGTCCGGCTACCCCGAGAGGTATTTGGGCTGCACCAATCATGTTTTCGCAATTTTTGTTCCCCGCCGTTTTTTCTGAAAATGTGAATGAGCCGATGTTTCCCAAATCGACCGACAGCTCCTGCTCAAGAGCCTTTCTTCGTGCCTCTGCCGATGAATAATCTCTCAGATTCTTCATAAGAATGGCACCCTAAAAATTCCGGATGCATACATCAAAAACGCCCAAAAAGCGATAACGGGGGCACAAACGAGCGCGACAGCAGCACTTTGCCATAAGTTGAGTCTCAAACTAAACCGGATCGTAAGATACGATAACGTAACTTTCCACCACAACAACATCGCGCTAAACACAAGAAATAAGAGACTAAACAACACGCCCAAAACGCTCGTTGTCCGTGGAGGCGGCAGTATGACATACAATAACGATGTCGCAAAAAACCACGCGACTGTCGGCAGCAGCGTATATGACCACGCAACAAACAACGCCATAAATGACGAACGGGCTCCAAACAGGCGCCCGCTGAAAAAAAGCGCTCCTGCGGAAAGCACAGCGCCGCTTAGTGCACCCAGGCACAAAACGACAAACTGCTGGGTGAGCAAAAACGGCCGGAACGCTGCCACTTTTACGATGCTTGCAAGAGCAAAATACACCATTAAAAGCGCGGCTACATACACCAACTCGCCCGGTTTGCCGTACTTGACGATATGTCTATATGTTTCATACGGGCGCGTCATAATACCCAAAACATGCCGCCCGAACGCAACCGCATCCACAATAAGCACACTGAGTGTGTCCATATGGATATAGTCGGAATCCGTGCCAAAAACCCGCGCACAAACCCAAGAAGAGGTTAGAAACCGTTTTGGAGAATAGTCGTAAGGATAGTTATTGCTGAACCGATGAGCACGTAAAGAACAAGCACGAATCCGATACTTGCCACCACAAACCACGGCCACGGCATGACTTTGAGACGCTTGGTTACCTGTTTGTACATTCCGGTAAACGGGCCCAGCGATTGAGGAGGAATATCGGTCACCTCCTCCCACCGTTTTACAAATTTCTGGTATGTGGCGTCACTCATGGTCATAGAGAAAGAAAAAGCTCGACAAACGCCCGCCTCGCGCGAAACAGCCTCGATTCCGCGCTTTTAAATGAAATCGAAAGCTTTTCTGCAATCTCCTCTACCGATGCGCGCTCCAGATACTTAAGTACCAATACCTGCCGGTGTGACGGCATCATCCGCGAAAAAACGTTACGGATTTTCTCTTTTATAAGAGTAGCGTCGAGTTCTGCTTCAGGACTCAATAAAGGAGATACGAGCGTCTCAAGCTGCGGAAGCTGAGAAAAAACGAAATGGCCTATTTTCTTCCTACGGTAATAATCTATGATTTTGTTACGGCAGATAGAAAAAAGATATGTTTTGATGCTGCAATTCCCACGAAAATCCCGGAGTCCTTCAAGAAAGCTAAAAAGCGTGTCCTGAAGAATTTCTTCCGCGTCCTCCTGAGTTTTTACCTTGAGAAAGATGTGGCGGCGCAACTGGGGGGCAAATTGCTGGTAGAAAGAAGCCGCAGCACGACGGTCATGGGCAAATAAACGAGCGATAAGCGTCGCGTCATTCATGTGAGATAAACGCTACTTTAGCATAATTGACGGACCTCGGCAAATTCCCTACACTAATAAATAGCAGTATGTTAGAACGCGTGTTTGCCGAATCACTACAAGACCTGGCTCCCAACCCCAGCCTCACAACCTACGGCATGGTAGTCACGGCGATTGTCAAAAATGCGTTCGTTTTGGCAGGTGTTATAAGCTTTATTTTATTGATTTTCGGCGGATTTAACGTTATAGTAGCGGCGGGAGACGAAAAAAAAGCGCAACAAGGTAAGGCCGCGATCACCGGAGCCGTTACGGGACTTCTCCTAGTGCTCGGATCATTCTGGATGATACAAATTATCGAAGTGATTACGGGAAAGCAAATCTTAAGTCCCGTAGGATTTTAGAGCACCATTATGGAACAAATTGTAGGACAGGTACAAAACCCGCTTGAAGGAACCACGTATGCGGGACTGGGTGGAGTCGGACTATTTATCACAAATATTCTGCGGCTCTTTTTTGTGGCCGCCGGGGTATATGCGCTCATGAACTTTATCGTTTCGGGCTATAGCTACATGAATGCTGCGGGTGACACCAAAAAGCTTTCCGCAGCGTGGAGCCGCATTTGGCAATCGCTTTTGGGACTTGTCATCATTGTCGGATCGTTTGCGATAGCCTCGTTGTTTGGCTATCTCATTTTTGGAAGAGCTGACTATATCTTAAACCCGACGATTTACGGACCGGGGCAGTAAACTCACTATGAAACACTTGGCGGACGCATCACTAGGGACTATCGGGGGCGCGGGATTAGGACCATTCGGAGAATCTGCCGGAGACGGCATTACGGGAATCACGAAAATCGTCTCGTCTATTATCGGCATCATGACTGTTGCCGCAGGAATATGGTTTTTGTTTCAATTTATTATCGGCGGATTTAATTGGATAAACTCCGGAGGAGACAAGGCAAAACTCCAGGGGGCACGGGATAAGCTGACCAACGCGTTTATCGGTCTTATAGTGGTTGTGGCAGGTTGGGCAATATTAGCCTTAGCAAGTACATTTTTCGGATTCGATTTCACCCTCTCAAATCCGAGCGGATTACTTGAGCGACTCAGCCCAAATCAATAACGTATGTCTAACAAACTAGCGCAAATCGTCAACCCCGTACTCCCCGGCGCATTAGGCTCGGGAGGACAGGAGGCCGGACCACCAGCTATCGGAGCCCTTATAAGCTCGATCGTCGGCGTATTTCTTATTTTGGCATTTGTCTCTACCCTGCTTTATATGCTTTTGGGAGGACTCGACTGGATCACGAGTGCCGGAGACAAATCAAAACTCCAGTCAGCCAGGGACAAGATAACAAACGCACTCGTCGGAATGGTTGTCGTTGGCGCCTCCTGGGCGGTCATGATGATCGCAAGCAACTTTTTGGGGCTAGATTTTCCCAATTTGCCAATTCCGACAATCGGAAATTAGCGTGTTGATCTCCCGACCAAATCGGGGTTGACAAACCTCGATTTATTGCGCAAGAATGAAAGAAGAGGTATAATAAGGCTAGTATTAATCCCGACCAAATCGGGGTTGATTTGATGAAAGGATTCATTATGCAAAAAGTATTTGCCCAAGCAGCACTTGATGTTAAGCAGCCGGACACGATCAAAATTACCGACATCGGTAAATTGATCAGCGCACTCGTCGGCACGGTCCTTATCATCGCTGCGTTACTGGCGTTTCTTTACCTCATTTTGGGAGGTATCAAATGGATCACCTCGGGCGGCGACAAGGCCGGCATGGAGGAAGCACGGAACAAAATCACCCACGCAATCGTCGGTCTTATCATCGTCGGCTCTGCATGGGCGGTCATGACGCTCGTCCAAAACTTCCTTGGTGTGCAGATCATCGGCGGATCGATCAACTTCCCGAAACCATACTAACAGGCGTTTCGTGATTTTCATCAGGAAAACCAATCTTCATCTCTTGTTACTCGCAGTTACGAGCGCATATAATATCTATATATGAATAGTGACGCGTGTGCCAACATCGCAGGAGCCGAGGGTGTCGCTTCAATTCAGTGTATCGTGCCTCTTTTGACCAATGTTATCCGAGCTGTCGTTTCGTTGGGGGCAGTGGCGCTGTTTGTCATGCTCTTGGTTGGCGGGTTCAACTTCCTCTTTTCCTCTGGTGACCAAAAAAAACTTGAGGCCGCCCGTGGCACGGTGACACAAGCCATAATTGGCATCGTCGTCATGTCCCTTGCATACCTTATTATCCTCACCATAGAGACGTTTACCGGTGTGAAAGTAACGGATTTTACGATCACCCAATAGATTGACTTTAGTAATTTTTCTCCAGATAATGATTGTATGCGTCGGATAATTTTATCTATCATGTCATTCATCCTTATCGGGATGATGCTTTTAGTACTCCCTCCCCAAGCCCAGGCGCAAGCCGCTGATCCGACAACCGGTGCCGAATGCGATGATGCCACCTGGTATCTCGACCTAAACTGTGTCGTCGCGGGACTTATGAAGGCCTCCGAAGGGGCGCTCAACAAGCAGGCGGGCGACGTCGGCACTGCCACCATGAGCCAAGGGCAGCTTATTATCGGATTTCGCGGACTGTGCGACGCAGCTAACCCGGATTGCCCGATCGGATTAAGTTATCAAAAAAGCGCGATGGCAGGGCTTGCCAAAAGCACGCTCGCGATGTATCAACATCCGCCTGCCCGAAGTAGCGAGTATATCGCGGACGTAGGACGCACGCTCGGATTTATGCCCAAAAAAGTAGAGGCGCAGGGTATCGGGTTTTCCGGACTTCAAAGCATGCTCCCCTTATGGAAGGTCTTCCGCAATATCGCTTACGCGTTACTTGCCGTTATTATCATCGTTGTCGGATTTATGGTGATGTTTCGGAAAAAAATCGACCCGAAAACTGTCGTTACCGTCCAAAATGCCATACCACGAATCGTTATCGCGTTGGGGCTCGTCACCTTTTCCTACGCGATCGTGGGAGCCATGATCGACCTTATGTATTTGGCTATCGTGTTATCCGCTTCGGCAGTCGATAGCGCTTCGGGCGGTAATTTAGGAAAACTATTAAGCCTTGCGACCACGCTTAATCTGGACATACTGCCCCCGAGTTTTACGGCTCCTACGACTTCAGCCCCGGTAGAAAACGCGACAAAACTTCTCCTAAATGGTGGTGTCAGCGGACTCCTTCGATTTTTCTTTGCAAGCGGCTTTCAGGCATACGACGATATCGGAACCATGATTACTCAAAACGACCCGCTAAATATCGCCGCCTGGACCGTCGTTCCCGGAGTAATCGGTTATATGTTCGGACTAAGAGGCGCGCTATTGGGTCTTACCACAGGACCGGTACTACTCGCCATTATATTTTTGATCATATTACTCTTTGGTGTGATCCGGCTTATTTTCATGCTACTGGACGCCTATATCAATATCATCATTTCGCTGCTCACCGCCCCGTTCCAGCTGATGATGGAAGCAATTCCTGGAACCAATGCATTTAGCTCGTGGTTTAGGAATTTATTATCAAAAATTCTTGTATTTCCGATTACCGTACTCCTGCTGTTAGTCACGGCGGTACTCACCTCCCAGGACGTTTCAATGAGCATATGGGCTCCCCCGCTACTCTCCACGGGCGAGGGGACATATGGTATGGCTGGGCTCATCGGGCTCGGCATGCTTATGGTTATCCCAACGATTGTCCAAGGATTACAAAAAGGTCTTAAGGCAGAGCCCCTTGTCCCCGGAGGGGTTGGTCCTATCGTTGGGCCGCTGGGATCCGGTGTAGGTACGCTATTTAACCTTGGATACCAAGCGAGCTTTATAGCAAGCGCTTTCCGACACAAACCGGAAGCAAGATCCTCTATGCAGATTGCCCGCGAAGGAGCCGAAAAAGGATTAGGGTCAATTACCGGCGGCGGCGGTCACTAATATTTTCTTCTTCTCGCTATCAGTGGTGACTTCCCCCGCTTTCCTGTTCTTTGGTAGATTTTTCTATCGCTATGGCTAGCGTTGCTGCCAGCACAACCCACCAATATTTCCGATATAACGCGGTCAACCGATACGGCAAGCCGGTCTTAAACTCTCGCCGCAGGTCCAGAATATATTCGGGATGGTTAATAAACAATCCCATGTCTTGAGCTGACACCAAAATCTCTTCCATTTTCGCTTCATCCCATGCGTTTGCGTGCGCACCGGTATAGCGTGAGGAATAAGATATCGCCTCCCCCACAGAATGCGGCCAATGACTAATTTTTTCTTTTACCAGTTCTTTCCAACGGTCTTTTCCAAACACGAGCTGAAGAATTTTATTGTCCTTAAGCGGGCGCAGATCCACCTCTGCCAAATACATCAGTCCGCGGGTCAATCCGGGAACCCAGCCAACTGTTTTTAGGCTTCTGTGTCTGTTCATTTCAAAAAAGACGCGCATCATTTCTTTTACCGTGTTTTCTGCGGCGTCAGGACCGGAATAATCAACGATCGCGGTTCTCACTTCCATCATTTTCTGAAGAGATTTGGTGTAATCATTGGGAGACAAAACCATCTCGTTATTTGAGAAAAACTCCAACATACCATTTCTCGCGTTCATTTGTGCTCCCACATCCCGGATTCTTCTGTGCATGGCGACGGTTCCCAGCTGATAAAAATTCGATTCTTTCCAATCAAAATCTGTCATGCTCATGGTAAGGGGTAATTTAAGCGCTGCGATAGCGTCCATTTTATTGTGAAATGTCCCCCCCGACGCTTCAACCGTACGCCCGCGGTAAATCTCAGCCTGCATATCGACAAGCACCTGTCGAAGATTTTCGCTCCGCGTTGGATCAAGCTTCAATATGTTTAAATACGGCACGACCAGGGCATCAAAATCCTTCTTTTCTGCCAAATCCACCCGGGCGAACTGCCAGTCTTTTTCGTGAGCCATTTTAAGCTCGGCAAGCGAGAGAGCTTCTTTAAATTTCTTCCATTCTTCATGAGTAACCTTGTTCTTCGTTAAGATTCGCTCTGTATCTTCTTCGAGTAATTCCAAAAACTTCGAGGGATTTCGTCGAAGCATGCGGTCCAATATCGGCTTGCGCTCTGCGGCGTTACCTGCGGTGAGCAATTGAATAGAAAGCGCCTGATTATCCAGTAATGCAGCGTTTTCCGGCAACTTTTTCATGCTCAAGAGCTTGCCCCGAAGTTCATCTGCTACTCCCTTTTCAAGTCTCCACGCGGTGCCGTCATAAAACCCTCCGCTTGCCATAAATCCTGGCCCCAAAAGTTCACTAAAGGATATTCCTGTCGCGTCTTCCGCAAATTCCCAGGCTTCCATGGAGGCCTGACGTTCTTTATCATGCTCATGGTGTTTCGCCTCGCGCCATTCCTTAGACTTGGTAATCTTAAACTTCTCACCCAGTTTCTCAACGGCTCCGCCGATTTTTTTGAACCACCCGGGCTCCTTCGGATTAATACCCTTGGTGTTTAGCAAATTTTTGCGGAATATACTCCGCGCGGTAATACCCATGTCACCACCGATATTAAATCTGCTCGCGAACGTTTCCGGATTAAATATGCGTTGGATATCTTCAAACGCAGGAGCTCTCATCACGTGCTTACCAGAAGCCGTACCGTACTCCACGGCTGGTGGAATCGACATCATGGCTCCTATCATCGCCATGCGACCCGACCCGATCATGGCAGTCCGAGAGGCCCACAACGCCATACGCACTTCGTATTCGGCAGGTTTGTAATTAGGATCTTCAGGATGCTGCGCCTGAAGATATTCAACGAGACGCTTACGGACCTCGATATCGACCGGCGAAAGTCCGCGCGTCTCTAACAGCTCCTGTGTAAAATTTTCGTTAAGCATTTCTTCCCGATGAGAATAGATCTGGTACAATCTGTCGACTTCTGCTAGCTGCTCGTTTTCCTTTTCTGTCAGCGCCGTTCCCTGGCTCTTTTTCTTGAGCAATTCCTCGCGATTATTCTTAAGCTTGGAAAGCGTGATGTGCAGCTCGGTATAACTTTGAACGTCGTCGTCCCACAACATGACACCTTCTGCTGCCAAATCATTCTGTTGCTGTATTTCGTGCATCAGGCGCTGATCTTCTATGGAAAGCGGGCTTTGGGTCTTGCCCTTTGCGGGATCAAATCCTTCTTGGCGCTGCTTCGCCCTGAGTTCTTTTAAGACATCTTCCCTCTTCATGTGCTTGCCGTTCCAGGAAATTTCTTCCTGCATGTACTTTATGGCTTCGCCGTATTTTGCGCGCTTGGTGGCCATAAGTTCAAATAACACATGTTCATAAAGACTGTATGCTTCGTTCGAATGATCGAAGTTCTTATAAAGGTGGTCCAAATCAGCGCCCTGGAGGAGGCTCATAGCCTTGAGCCTATCCTTCACGTCTCCCGGGTTATACATAAGTCCTTTGACCGCATACTCATATTGTCCGCGGCTATCCCAATGTTTTTGGTACAGCTGAACCGCTAAGTGATACTCCCCGCCATATTTCCACACGAGATAATCCTTAAACTCCTGAAAGCGCTGATCCTGGGTAAGCGTCGGTCGAGTCTCTTCGCGTCCCATGGAATATATCTGGTCAATAAAGTCAAAATACCACCGCGCCTCCCCTTCGTCTCCTTGAATAAGCATCTCGACGTCAGCAGGAGGGATGTAACGGAAATCTGGAAAAACCTCGTCCGGCTTGTGAAGATCCGGGTTGGGAGCGTTCTGCATAATTTCTCCCCACGTTACGACCCTGCCTCCGCGGAGCTTCTCTTGGTGTTTTTGCATCCGCAAGTCAGTAAACCGCTCAAAATATCGCACGCGCTCTACGGCCTTTTGAACTAATTTTTCGTCGACGCCCTCCCTACGGCCTTTTTCTACCATGCGCCGAACGGCGTCGTCGGTGAGTCGGTTGTCATATGCCGCTCCGGGATCTACCCGGAAGCGGTACTGAAGCTCCTGCAAATCAAAACCAAGCGGCGTGTCCTTTAAATCGGCGTCGACGGACTCATCGAAAAGTTTTTTGACTTCCTGAGACAACTCAGGATCCCTATCTGCATTCTCTTCACTTTCTCCTTGAGACGAGCCGTCTTCTACTCCTGATCCTCCGGCAATCACCGGCACCGCTTCAATCTGTAAGTCGGCAAGGCTGGGATTTTCAGCGATAATTTTACGCAAATATTTCCTCGCTTCTACTGCTGTCGGACTGGTAAGCCCCGATTCCTTTGCCACCGCTACAAGCTGAAGGCCGATTCCGCGCATATACTCAGGATCTGCTAGCTGCGCTTCATCGGCGGTAAGAAGCGATTCGACGATGCTAAACACCCGCTCGTCTTTAGGAAATTCTCCGTCTCCCCCCAACATCCTTCGTTTAGCTGTTTCCGAGGCAACCTCGGCGCGTTTGGCAGCAAATGCCGTCAGGCGCTCCTTGCTTACTTCTTTTACGTCCTTCTTCACTTCTTGCTCGAGCTTCACTTCCGGAGTTTCTGGAGAATAGGGGGGCTCTGGAGAAATCGGTGTTTCGGGTGACAAAGGTTGTCCCCCGCTTTGAGCGGCTTTTTTTGCCGCTTCGTTGAGCCTTTTAAATAACTCCTCATTTGCCATATAAAAAAATAAATAACGTGAAGCAACGCGCTATATTGACGCGCTTACTATAATTCTAACGTGTCTCAACGAGAAGAACAAGGGAGCTTATCGATACAAATTGTTGATTTGTATATACGAGGCGACGGACGGCGGAACAAACTGATCAATGGGGAGGCCCTTACTCGCGCGTTGACGTATCTTTGTCGAAGATATATTTGTTCCGACCAGCAACTCGTGAGAGACTACCGTCATATTCGGGTGCAATGGCTCATTGGGGTACCCGTATCTGGGGAATACAACAAAAGGAATTTGCCGAATAAGTGTTTCCCACTCTCCCCACAGGTGAAGCGTCGGAAGCTGATCAGAGCCGATAATAAACCGGAACTCGTGTTCTCGCGGTAAATATGGCAGCAGATGTATGGTATCTCCGTCAAGCGCATGATCAATCTCAATAGACGAAACCTTTGTATGGGCAAGGGTCAGCAGCTTTGTCATTGCCAGACGGTGCGTGACCTGAGCTACCGGCTTAGGAGGAATTTGACCATAATTTGGCAAAAACCACACCTCATCGATGTCTGTAAAGTCTAAAATCTGCTGGGCGATCATGAGATGCCCGATATGAGGCGGGTTAAATGCGCCGCCCAATAACCCAATATTCATGTCAGCGTTATTGTACCTTTTTTGTATATCGCTCGCGAGAAACTCGTATAACCGTCTCTCGATGCTCGTTTTTGCTACGTGGAAGCGGCAACGTCATAGCAGAAAATGGAGTCGACGTTTGATTATCTATGGAAAGCTTCAGCACCACCTGGAAGTTCCCGAGCGCGACGAGTTCGGATTCTTCATATTTCTCGCCGAATTCACGGGTCAGCAACCTGGCGTCCGCCGCCCCGACCGCAAAGGAGATAATTGACCCTGCATTTCCAAAAATCGCCTTTTGCACATCTTCGTCGATTTGTCCTATATATTGATTCGCAAGCGTCAGGTTGAGCCTATATTTACGGGCCTCTGATAGAATCTTGATAAACGACTGAGTCGCAAAATTTTGGAACTCGTCGACATAGAGATAAAAATCGCGCCTGTTTTCTTCTGCTTTATATACCCTGTTCATGGCGGCAAGCTGCATTTTTGTGATAATCATCGCCCCAAGCAAAGCACTGCTATCCTCTCCTAATTTTCCTTGAGACAAGTTAACAATCACTATTTTCCCTTCGTTCATCATGTGCTCCAAATCCACCGTTGAGACAGGATGACCTACGATGTTGCGGATCGTGCGTGACGAAAGAAACTGCCCGACTTTATTGAGGATCGGTGATATGGACTCGCTCCGCATCTGTGGGCTTAGCCGATTAAATTCGTTGAGCCAAAAATTTTTGAGCACGCGGTCGTCAAGTTTTTCAACCACCTTCTCTCTATATTTATCATTGGTCAATAATTCCGGGATATCCAAAAAAGTTGATTGTGGTACGTGTGTGAGCGTGAGAATCGTATTTCTGAGGATATATTCCAATCTCGGCCCCCAACTCATGTGATACAGCTTATAAAAAATAGACACGATGCCCGAAGCCACAAGCTCCCGGTATGCAGGATTTTTTACTTCCAGGGGGTTTAAATGAAACGGATGATCCATGTCGGCCGGATCCAAATACGCAACGTCGTTTGTTCTATGAGAAGGAACGTAATCAAGAAGGATGTCGCTTAGATCTCCGTGGGGGTCTATAACCGCCATACCTTCCCCATTTTTCATGTCGTTTATCGCCATGTTGGCGATGAGCGTTGATTTTCCCGTTCCGGTTTTTCCGATAATATAGACGTGTTTCCGTCGGTCTTCCTTTTTCACTCCGAACGTGGTTTGTGTATTTTTGTATTCTGTTTTTGCAAAAAAGTTTATACGGCGCTTCTCCTCCTGATCCTCCGTCACTATGGGCAGGTTTGCCGGCGCCTCGCCCAAAAGATGCGCCCCCCAATGGATATTTTTTATCATGGAGAGCCCGATCCCAGGCGGATGCCACAACGATGCCAGCTCTGAGGCGCCCAACACTTGAAATCTCGGCCGTCCGTAATCTCCTCGGGAGACAAACGACTGTTCAAACTTTTTCTTCTGCCAAAACTGGGGAACTGATAGAGTCAAATTGTTTCCTTCTCCCAGCGTATACACCCCGAACGCTCCCCCTGTCGTTTGAAGGATGTGCTGAGCACGCTCGACACTCGGAGCAACAGCCAATAACCGAAGTGACGCAAAAAATCCAACCTGGTTCATCTTTGTCTCCATGATTCGTGCGTGCGGATGCGGCTTTGTCCGCCCGACAGTCGAGTTAGGATCAGGCACTCCGCGAGCGATAATAGACCCTATCGACTGCTGCCAGGAGCTTCCCGCAGGAGAAAGGCGTATTTGCAGAGCTATCGCTTCCTGAGGCGCAAGTTTAGCAAATTGTCCTGCTACCCCGGAAAGAATATCGAGATCTTTTATGTCTTTGTATGTTTTTAGGGGTAAGTAAAAACTATTTCCATATACTAGTTGGCCAGAGGCATGAGGAAGCGAAAGAAAATGCTCGGCATAATCATCGGTTTTTGCAATTAAAACCCGCGGGTACTGCGCGGTCAACTGACTTTCCAAATACCCCCGAAGGGACTCGGTCGTTGCGACAAAAAAATGAATTCTGCTGTTTACCGAAACCATCTCTAAACTGAAATACGGGGCCATATGTCCCGGGTGAAGCAGTCGGGAAATAATTCCCTGATGTCCTCCCCCGCTCCCTAACGCGGCAAAAACCTGCTCCATGGCAAGCGGTGTTTCTTCACTTTCCCTAGCGTTTTGAATTTCTAATACGGTAAGACCTGAACTGGTCATGAGGCTATCTTATCATAGATATTTTTTTTCTTTCGTGAAAACTACAAAAGTGGAGTTTTCACGGTCCTGATGCGCTTTGTGCTATTGAACCCTATTATTTTTCCCTCTACAATGATTTATGTATGGAGCAACATCCGGTTCCTCAAAATGTCACCACGTTTCAGTTTCGGCTGATCGGTGACATGACAATTAAACAATTCGGATATTTATGCGCAGGGGCAATTTTGGCGTTTATCGCATACAAACTTCCCCTTCCTTTTATCATCACCTGGCCGCTTACCGGTGCTTTCGCGTTTTTGGGGGTCGGGTTTGCGTTTATCCCAATAGAAGAGCGACCCATGGACGTGTGGGTGTTTTCTTTTTTTAAAAGCATCTATAGTCCGACACAATATATCTGGTCTCACGAAAGTACTACGCCAACTCCAAAAACACAGGCCGCCCCGAAAGCTGTACCAAGCCCGACAGTGGCTACCACCGCTGTGCCGGTTGCCACTCCAACACAACCGACCCCTCCCTCCGCCATACCGCCTCAAGCTCATCCACAAACGTCAAAAAGCGTTTTGTCGGGATTATTCCAAACCCCTACTCCAGCGACCCCACAACCCGCTCAACAGGACAGAGTGCGTGTTGCAAAACCGCATGTTTCTATTCTGGATGAAATCGCGCTATTTTTTCGCCCAAAACACACACCCTCCTCTGTTGCTGTCCAGTCCGATACGCAACAGATTCCTCCCGTGACCGGAAAACACGCGGACATCGACCCAAAACCACAATCACCTCCCACATCAACGCTCGAAGCATCTCAGATGCAACAAAAAATGAAACAACTGGAGGAAACCCTGGCGACGCTTGAAACCCGCCTGGCTACCAAATCCATGACCGAAGACCGCGTTCTGGAACTACAAAAACAACTCACCGACGTCATGGTCGCAAAAAACAAAACTGAGGAAGAGCTTGTCACGCTTAAGCGAAAAATGACTCCGGACGCTCCTCCTGTCGCTTCACAAAACGCTCCGACGCTCGGTCGCGGCACGGTCAACGTCATCACTACGCAGGAGGCGGCCGTAAAAGTTGGGCTTCCGAGATTAACCAATGTTCCCAACGTGATCACGGGGCTCGTGAAAGACGACGCCGGCAATCTCCTCCCCGGAATTCTCGTCACGGTAACAAATCATGAAGGTGTTCCTGTCCGCGCGCTAAAAACCAACAAGTTAGGACAGTTTGCCGCGTCTACCCAACTTATGAGCGGCGTGTATTTTGTGGAAATCGAAGATCCAAGAGGAAGATTTTCGTTCACCAGAGTGCAAATCACCTTAAACGGCTCTGTCGTGCCTGTGCTGGAGATTATCGCACGGAGCGAAAAAGCGTTGACTCGTGAAAAACTCGCACAGGAAATTTTCGGCAAAACATCAATATAACCATATATGGCAGACTCAATCGTACCAATACGCGCGTCAACTCAGATTTTTACCGAAATCGTTGACGTCGATCGTGATCTCGTCCTTTTTGCCGACGGCTCCGTGTCGCTTGTTATCGCCACAACCGCGGTGAACTTCGGTTTGTTATCCGAAAAAGAACAGGATGCCATAATTTACGCCTACGCCGGACTTCTGAACTCGCTCTCGTTCCCTATACAGATACTTATACAAACAAAACATAAGGATATTTCCGCATACCTAAAACTATTAGAGGATCAGGAAAAACGGCAGAAAAATCCAAAACTCACCAAGAGTATTCATGGATACCGCCTGTTCGTGGCTTCCATGGTCAAAGAAAAGGATGTCTTGGACAAAAAATTTTATATCGTGCTGCCTTTTTCAGCCATAGAACTCGGGGTTTCCTCAACCTTGCTGTTCGGGCCCAAAAAATCTGGGCTGCCATACGAAAAATCGTATATACTCGACAGGGCGCTCACCGTGTTGTTACCCAAAAAAGATCATCTTATTCGTCTGTTAGCCCGTGTCGGGCTTCACGCGACACAACTTAATTCAAGCGCCTTGGTAAAACTCTTTTTTAGCATGTATAACCCTGGTAATCCGCCACCCGACGTCACAATGCTAAATCTTGGAAAGGAATAGTCATGGCCGAACCTTCTAAACTTACCACATTGTTAAACTCAATTATGGGCTCGTCCGCCCAGTCAAAAATACACCCGTCAACGCCGTCACAGCAACCTCTTTCTGTAACAGATATCATAGCTCCTCCCGCTATAGAGGTAGATTTTGACCTTCTCAAAGTCGGTGACTGGTACTACCGGTCTCTCTTCGTGGCCGGATACCCTCGTTTCGTTGCGGCCAACTGGCTGGAACCGCTTGTTTCGTTTAATCATACCCTTGATATCTCGATGTATGTCTATCCCACCCGAAGCGAAGAGATACTCGAAAACCTGAAGCGCAAAGTAGGAGAAATGGAGGCCACCATACAGTCAGACCTAAAGCGCGGCAGGGTTATAGAGCCCTCTGTTCAGGTAGCACTTGAAGACGCCCTCGCTCTCCAGCAGGAGCTTGCAAAAGGCTCAGAACGGTTTTTCCAGTTCGGGCTCTACGTCACGATTCCGGCAAAAACCAGGGAGGACCTCGATAAAACCACCAAACAAGTGGAGGCAACGCTCGGCTCGCTTCTTATCGTTACCAAAAAATCGATTCTCCAAATGGAAGAGGGCATGAAAACGACGCTCCCCATGGGCAAGGACAGGGTCCTTGTTACGCGCAACATGGATACTACTTCGCTTGCAACAACATTTCCTTTTACCACAAGCGAGCTTACGGCAAACGAAGGGATTCTTTACGGCCTAAACGAGCACAATGATTCGCTTATTATTTTCGATCGGTTCACGCTCGAAAATGCCAATTCTGTTGTATTTGGAAAATCAGGAGGGGGGAAGAGTTACATGGTGAAGCTTGAAATCATGCGAAGTCTCATGTTTGACACTGAGGTAATCGTTATTGATCCGGAAAATGAATATGAAAACCTCACACACACGCTTGGCGGAGAATATATCCGGTTTCGTTTCGGATCCCAAACCAAACTCAACCCGTTTGATTTGGCGCTTTTAGGGTCCGATCTTGATGACCAAAGCGAACTAAGTCAAAAAGTACTATCTTTGCACGGATTCTTCCGTGTGGTCATGGGAAAACTTACCCCCACGGAAGACGCGCTCTTAGACCGCGCCCTCATCCTAACCTACAAACAAAAAGGGATTACTCCTGACCCGTCGACCCACAAAAAAGAGCCGCCACTCATGGAAGATCTCTACAAAACGCTCGTCGGCATGGAGGAGGTGCTGGCGAAAGGCCTGGCCGACCGTATAGAAAAATTTGTAAAAGGCAGCTTGGTGGGGATATTTGATCAGCAAACAAATGTGTCGATTAGAAACCAGTTGACCGTGTTCTCGATACGCGACCTTGAAGATGAACTCCGACCGATCGCTATGTATCTTATCCTCGATTTTATATGGAACAAAATCCGTCATGACAAAAAACGCCGGTTACTCATTGTTGATGAGGCCTGGTATATGATGAAGTATCCGGACTCTGCCCAATTTCTCTATGGAATTGCCAAGCGGGCAAGAAAATATTACCTTGGTCTCACCACGATCACCCAAGATGTGGAGGATTTTATGGCAACGGAAATGGGCAAGGCTATCATCCAAAACAGCAGTATGCAGATACTACTCAAACAGTCTTCTGCGGCTATAGACACGATCGCACAGGTTTTTTATTTGTCTGAGGGAGAAAAACACCTGCTTCTTGCGGCTGATGTAGGACAGGGGTTATTTTTCGCGGGCCCCGCCCACGCAGCCATGAGGGTAATCGCAAGTCCGGAAGAGCATGAGGTGGCGACAACCCGACCCCAGGAAACGCTAAAAAATCAAGAGGCGCTCGCCCAACAGTCTCTGGACAAGCCCTTATCAACAAACGTCCCTATTATTAAGGAAACGGCCCCCGTGCTTCCCAAATCAAATCGCCCTATATTCACCGTAGAAACGGTACAAAACAGTAAAACCGGGTAAAACGTATGGCAAGTGACGCTCAGCCGCTTAAAGAATTTACAGAGAACCTGCTGTCTGACGTTTCTTTGGGAAACATTTCTGTTTATGAGGCCATTGCAGCAGCAAGTCAGTATGCATACCTTCGGGATCTGATTATTTCAGAAAAAGAAACGCTTGGACAGGCGGAGATCATGGGGGAAAAAGATCTCATCCGGGCATTCGAATCAATCGTTTCCCGCGCATCCAAAAAACTTACGGAACTTCCGAATTTTCAAAACCAGTCTCCTGATCAACAACTGCGAGAAGATGACGTTCGGGCGCTTGCGGAAGTTCGTAAATATGCAGCAACCAGGATAAAGGAAGCCGCGCAAAACAACGTCAGAAACCAAAAGCCAGAGCGGCGCGCTTTTATTCACGATCTTGTTAACAAATTCAGTTCAACCGTGCCGACACTTACCGACGAAAAAATTGGGGTTGCGGTTGACCACGCGCTTATCGCCGCAGCAGGAGAAGCCACACAGAAACAGACCAGGGAACGTTTTGCCGAACTTCTTATGGCGTCAAGCGAGATATCAATGCCCGAGCTTACACCGCAACAGGCAAACAGTCTAAAAAAAGAAATTGAAATGGCAACAAATACGAACGACTCGTATATTTCTGAAGTGACGAAACAGAATAAACGCAACAACCAGCTTGTTACCATGCTCTATGAAAAAACCGATATGCAGCGTCCGGACGTATTTATCGATATCGTATTAAATGCAAAAGATACCGAGCCCGTATCTTCCTTGTTCTTGCGCGCAGAAAAACTTGCGGAGGTTGCTCAGTCTCTGGAAAACCATCCCAAGCGG
Organism: uncultured Gammaproteobacteria bacterium; assembly: GCA_964573695.1. GTDB lineage: Bacteria > Patescibacteriota > Microgenomatia > UBA10105 > UBA927 > UBA927. The sequence goes on from CAZNKB010000004.1 coordinate 27,338, forward strand.
GACGGTGGATCGCTTCAGTTTTTTTCCGCTGGTGGAGCTCGTGGAGTGGCAAAGGGGCTACAACAAGGAGCCGACGGCGTCCTTTCTCTCGTCGGAGAACCCGTGAGAGAGATGATTATTCACGAAAAAGTCAATGGGACACTCCGGGCAATGCTCTCAAATACACAGCGGTTTGCCGACCGATTAGGTGAAAATTTCGTGCACAGCGCATTGTTTGCTCACGTTGCCCAGGACTTAACTCGCCAACTCTCGGAAAGACCAACAGGGGGACAGGTAAGAACTGTGTTTGATGACGTATTTTCCTCCGTATTCCGCGGCCCTTTTAATCCTGCCCTTGCGCGTGGGGCACAAGATCGGTTATTGGACTATTTCGAGCTTGCTCGGGCAAACGCACAATCTCCAAAAGGCAGGGCGTTTCTTCGTTCAGAAATGCGCCTTTGGGACGCGTTTCGCGTATTTGACCAGCAAAGAGCCGTCGAGACAACAAGGCGCTCCACCCGCGGCGCTTTCTGGCTCCCCTTTTTTGGATTTCGATCACTTAGCAACTTATTCGGGAACACCGTGGGAACATTGGTCGACAATACCACTTCGTTTCTATTAACAAACCCTTTTGTTCCACGACAATTATCCCGATCGAGAAGGGCGGCAGCAATTCCTACTCCCATAGGGGAGGATATGCCCCTTTTGACTGCGCTTATTGTGGTGGGGGCAGTTGTACTACTTTTTGTCTTCCCGTCTCCACTAAATCTCTCTCAGCTTTCTCATAGTGCAAAAGTGAGCGCGATATTTGCGTCGCTCAGGCGCTACAAAGAAACTGTGCAAAACATAACAAGCGGCAACATCCAGGCAACAACGTTCGTGTGCACATGGAGCGGATCATCTCCTGTTTCCCCTATTAGCACGTGTCCTGTCCGTGCGCCGATTACCCAGGGGCCATTTAGTCCGAGCGGGTCACACAAAACATTAAACGCATATGATTTTGGCGCAAGCCAGGGAACCCCCGTCGTAGCCGCCCATGATGCATATGTCGCTTCGTATGTTAACTCGTATGCCCCATACCAGTATAAATACGGAAGTTATGGCAACAACGTCGTCCTGGTGGCCACTGACCCCTCAAGCAATCAACAATATTGCACGAATTACGCGCATTTATTGGATGTTTCTCCTCAGGTAGCAGCAAGTTCAGGAAAACCCACGTTGATACCCGCGGGTACGGTTATAGGGTACGTCGACACAACAGGATATACTTATGGGTGTATAGGTAATAAATGTGGCGAGGGGTATGGCACTCATCTCCACTGGGGGTACAAAGGGCCAAACCAATCAACGCCGTTCCCGCTTCCACCCGGGTGCCCATAATTATGAATAGAACACAAATCATAATCGTCTTTATTTTTGTTTTTGCATTGCTCACGTCCCTTTGGGTCGTATTCTCTAAAAAACCAAGACAGCAACAGACGCTCCCTCCTCAGCTGTTTGTAACCCCTGTTCCCATTCGTCCTTCGGCCATGCCTCAGTCAATATCCAATAGCCCGGTCACTTATTTGGGCGAACTGCTCTTCACTGCTCCAAAAACTGTCCCGTATTATTCGATAAACAGACGAAGAGACTTTGAAACGGAGCGGGCAAGGCTTTTTGCGTTCTATAACATCGCTGCCCCACCAACAACAATCATCGGTGCTAGGGGGCGGTACGCAAGCTTCGTTCAGGGTGGAAAATCCGGCACGATATCAGAAAACCCTCTAACGTTTGTTGTTCGCGCTTCGGCAACCTCCAACAAGACCATAACAAGCGACGCAAATGCTTACCTCTCGGGGGTTACAGGCGCCCTAACCGAGCTATCCTTGCTCCCCTCGTTGTTCGTCCCAACGATTACCTCCCAACGATATTTTAAGTTCGATGAATCACACCCTACGGATTTAAAATCTCCAGAGGGAGCCTTGGTTACTCGGTTGGATCTCACTGCTTCGATTGAGGGGGCGCCTCTCTTTATTGGTGATGCCGATACCCCTGTCTTTTCCGCTAGCTTTAATGGGGATAATACGTTAGTTGAGCTTCGCAGCTCGATCCTACCTGATATTACCCGCGAAAAAAACAGTGTCGAAATAATCTCGTACGACGAGGCGCTTCGTAGGCTCAAATCTAACACAGGAATTTTCTCTAGCGTCTCGCTGACAAGCGCCGGTGACAAGGAATTCATGACGGGAGCTCTCCCGGACAACATAAAAATCGAGAGAGTAACGCTCGGATACTATTATTCAAATATCCAGGACTATCTTATTCCGGTTTTTGTATTTTCCGGATCCGCTCAAGAACCAGGAGGGCCCGCCGTTCTTCGCACGACAACTGTCGTCTCTGCTTTATGATGTCACTCGCACCGGCATGATGATATGAAGATAAGAATCGTCTTTCGCGGGCTTGAACAAACCGGAGTTAAGAGATCCTGTCATTTCAAAAATAAATTCTTCTTCCTGATAATTAGAAAGAAAATCAAGTAGGAACCGACTATTAAACGCGATTTCACCCCCGTCACCGTCTATTTTTGCTTGTAGCTCAATCGAGTTTTTTCCCACTTGTGCGGCGTTTGCGGAAACCACAATTTTTTGTTTATCAAGGTTTAGCCTAACAATGTTTGCGTTGTCCCTGGCAAAAATCGCGGCAGACCGAACAGCCCGCAGCAGCCCTTCTTTTTCGATCAGCGCCCTGGTTGTGAATGTTTTTGGGATAATCCGTTCAAAGTTTGGATATTCTCCTTCAAGCAACCTGGTAAGAAGCGTGGTTTCCCCCACAACGAATCCCACCTGGTTGTCTCCTGCTGGACCCACACGAATATCCTCGCTTGTTTTTTCTTCCCCCGACAACTTCACAACCTCAGCAAGGGCTTTGGCTGGAATAATCGCCTGAGAAAGATTTTTTGCTGAAAACGCCATTCTGTGAAGCGATAGTCGGTATCCGTCGGTTGCAACAAAAAGCGTTTTCTCCCCTTCATCAATGACTTTCACGCCTGTAAGCATCGGTCTCCCTTCATCTGTCGCGGCCGCAAACAAAACATTAGAGAGCGTCGAGATGAGCGCGCTTTTATTTATGCTCCCCGCGTCTTTTAATGAGAGCTGTGGCACGGGAGGAAATTCTGTCGCGGCTATGGTCGGTAACTCTGCCTCAAAGCCCGCGCTTGAAACAAACAGCCTCTCTTCCTTAACACACAAGTGGATCGTCTCAGGCGGAAGAGTTGCGACAAATTCGAAAAGCACCCTCGCTGAAACACATATTGCCCCCTCTTTCTCAACCTTGCCTCCCACCCAAACGGTTTCCGTCGTTTCCATGTTTGTTCCGGTGAGTTCTAACCCGTCTTTTGTAGCTGTAAGTCGAATATTCTGCAATACAGGAAGCTGCGGCTTCGTTGGTACTATCCGCGTGACGTGAGTAAGGGCTTTCTGAAGGTTTTCCTGTAAAAGCTTTATATTCATATAACTTAATAAGCAGTAGTAATAAGAATTAGGCGTGGAAAAGTGTATGTTTTTTTGATTTACGTGTCAACGGCAAGACAAAACCATGAATTTGTTTGTGGATAAGTAATGCCAAAAGCGGCAAAAACGGTGGAGAAATAAGTGGATAAAAGAGCTCGGTTTGTGGATAAGTGGAAAACATCATAAAGCAGAGGCCCATAACTTTTGTTTTATCCCCGTTACGGCAGAACGCAGCGACTCATTTGTGGACAGTTCTTGGGTAATTGTCTCGACGCCGTGCATAATAGTCGTGTGGTCGCGCCCACCCAAGGACCCGCCGATGTCGTCGTACGTGAGTCCGAGCTCTGTCTTGGATAAATACATATACACTTGTCTGGGGCGCGCAATCGGGCGATCTCTTTTCGGGCCCTTAAGCAGTGTCGGTTTAATGTCGAAATACGTTGCAACCGCCTCCAAAAGCTCCTGTGAAGTAACGCGTTTTGCGGTTTTTGTGGGACCCATTGCCGACGATTTTGTGTTAAGAAGGGACGAGACAAGCTCCGGTGTAATCGGTTGCGGCTTGGCGGCAAGCTCAGTGGTTAGTCGTCGCAAAAACCCCTCTATTGCTCTGGCATCCACAACATTTGCTGCGATAATTTGAGCTACGTCGTTGGGCACTGCAAGGCCCAAGGTCTTGGCTTTAATGTTTACAATTGCGGCTCGGAGTTCAAAGTCGGGCGGAGAGATGTCAACGATGAGCCCGCCCTCAAATCTGCTTCGGAGACGGTCTTCGAGGCGGGCAATTTCGTGTGGCGGCCGGTCGCTCGTCAACAACACCTGTCCTCCTTCCCGTAGCACCGCGTTAAACGTATGGAAAAACTCCTCCTGCGCTGTTTGTTTTCCTGCTATAAATTGGACGTCGTCAACCATGAGGAGCTCGGCTCCTCGGTATTTTTGTTTAAACTGGCGAGCTGTTTTTGTTTGGATTGCTTCTATTATCTCGTTTAAGAACTCCTCACCCATGCAATACACAACCCGAAGAGACGGCTTTGCAATCAAAAGGGAGTTGGCTATGGCGTACATAAGGTGGGTCTTTCCTACCCCGACCCCACCATAAAGAAACAGCGGATTATAAGCATTTGCAATTGTTTTTGAAACCGCGGTTGCTGCTGCGTATGCCAGTTGATTTGTTGTAGAAACGGCGTAATTGTCAAACGTCAAATCAGGATTGATGTGTAGCTTACGAGCCCGAGAAACAGTGTTGGATTCCCCTTCGAGTACCTGAGCAAACAACGGGCCGGGGCTTCTTTCCTCTGAGTCTTTTTTGGGCAATACAAGAAAAACGAGGCTGACATTGTTGCCTGTTTTGTGATCAACAATACTTTTGATGAGGCTATAATATCTTGTCTCTGCGAGCGTGCGCATGATAGGGCTGGGGAATCCAACAGACGCAACGTCCCCGCTTAGGCTGACAAGCTCTGAGTGAGCAAAATGCGTGTGATAGGTGGCTTTAGAAACCGACAACTCAATTTCTGCAAGCACCGATTTCCAGAGTCTGTTTAAGTCCATATGTGGGGCAAGGAGCAGCGTGTGGATAAGTTGTCCACATAGTAATCACCACGCACTTTTTTGTCAAGTATCCCAAAGGACCGCGGTTGGCTATGATACACTAAATTCGTGAGAAGATACTTTATGGCAGTAGCAACGCGCTTACGAACAGCGCTCCCGACAGACAGGTTTGTTTTGGTTTTTTTTGTTTTGTTGTTTTTGGCGCTTTTTTTTGGTGATGGAAAACAAGCCGTTGTTGAGGTTTATGGCGCCGCCGTTGTGTTGATGATTTGGTTTTTTCGTTTGTCACAGATTAACGCCCCTATTAGTAAGCTCCCCCGCCTGGTCGCCAATTCCTGGATTTTTGTGTTTATTGCGGCGACACTATCAACACTAACGTCCGATAGTGTTGGATTTTCAATTTCTTGGGGCGTCCGGCTCCTAAGCGGTTTTCTCGTATATCAGGTGTTTTATGATTTGTCCTCGGCGCGTATTGAGACGGCCGTTTCCCGCAGTATGATTGCGGTCGCCGCCGCCGCGACCACCACCTCGTTGATTTTTGGTCTTTTTCCATGGTTTCAATCGGTGCTCCCCTCCATGAACTTAATCAGCAGAAGTTACGGACACAGTCACCTGGCAGATCTTCTTGTTTTTGTTTTTCCCTTGGTGTGGGGAGCCGTTGTCTCACAACAGTTTTTTCGCGGTGCGGCAGTAATGCTTTTGTATTCGGGGGCGTTGTTGTTTACGCTGGCTCGAACAGCCTGGATTGTTGTTTTTGGAGGTGTTTTTGTGAGCGCGTTTTACCTGAGGAAAATTCAAATCAAAGCACTCCTTGTTCTCGCTCTTTGTTTTGGGATAGTTTTGTGCGTGGTGTTTTTTGGAAAATCATACCTGATAAAGAAAGGAACCCCTCTGCAATCCTACACAAGGCCAGAGTCGGTCGCTTTCCGGGTTGAATACTGGAACCAGGCGCTCAAGGGTTTTATGGAGCGTCCAATTACAGGAAACGGGCCGGGAACGTTTTCTCTCGTTTCCACCCGGTTTCAAAAACATCCACTCTCCGCCTCGTGGTTTGCGCATAGTCAGCCGCTTCAGTTGCTGGCGGAACAGGGAGCTGTTGGTTTTTTGGCGTTTGGCGGATTATTACTCTCTCATGTTTTGATTTGGTACAAAGAGAAATCGAAATTTAAAAAGGGCGCCACAACAGAAGCGCTTATTTTGGGGTGTGCTCTTGTTGTGGGGTATGGCCTTTTTGAATACGTTCTTGATTACTTTGTCATATGGATCATGCTCTTTGCTGTGGCGGGGTTGATTACCGGGAGAATTGCAGAAAAAAAGGCGGAGCCCGGCGCAATTGGGGTCAAAATCGCACTTATCGTTATCGGTGTGTACTATATTCTTTGGGTGAGCAGTAACGGAGCTGCGTTACTTTCGAAAAAATATGACGCCGCGTTTCTTCTCGCTCCTTTTGATGCCCCCCAAACACTGCTTTATCTTGATAAAAACACAGGGAATCTAGGTCACACGACCCGGTCGTTGGCGTTGTTTTTTCACAAGAGAAACCCACAGATTCTTGACGCCCTGAGTAAGGATGCGCAAAAAACAGGAGATCACGACAAGTCGCTAGCGCTTGCTAAGCTCGCTTTGTACGCCGACCCACAAAACTTAGAATTACTATCGCGATATTTTTCCTTGCATTCTTTGTCGGGAAGCGTATATACCGGGGAGGAAATGCTGGAGTTTTTGAAGTACGCGCTCCCCGACCGTTATGGATCCTATGCGGAGTCATTTTCACCGTATGTTAAAGAGATAAATGACGCAACACACGATATTTTTACAACACCCGAGCCGCTTCGCGAGGGGGTTGTGTCCCTTTTATATTTAATTGGACTAAAACAGCTGCATGATCGTCCCCATATCACACTTCTGTTTTGGAATCTGGCAAAAGACATAAGCCCGGATTACGCGGCCATGTATATAGAGTTGGCCATGTACTATCAACACATTGAGCACAACGATAAGAAAGCACAGGAGGTATTGCGTGAATGCGCAACTCGAGAGTCTCCTCGGGACCAGTGCCGCGCCTTTTTTGACACGGAGCTTCTTCCCCCGGGAGATTACTATGAGGCGATGAGGTAGCGCTTCTTGTTTTTGGCGCACCGTGTAAAATGGTAACGAATATTGCCCGCGTGTGCTACACTTTACCGTATGAAAATCGAACTCAAGTCATCCCGAAAGCCATTTATTACCAAAATAGACATTGTTATCTTGTTGTGCATCATTGCTCTCCTGGCATCCGTCGGAGTTGCGGTAAAGCTTGTGCTTCAAAAAGACACATTTGTCACTGTTGAGTTATTGGCATCCGGCGGCGAATGGTGGTGGGGCGTTCCCCCTCCATATTACTGGAACGCAAAAAGCGTCGTGATCGGAGCGAAGGAGTACGATACATTCAAAAAACCAACCGCCGAAATAGTTGACTTGGTGAAATACGGTGAGGACGATCGGAAGTTTATGTGGATGAGGGTCCGTTTGCGCGCGAAATATAATTATCTTACAAAAGAGTACATTTTCCGTCAGGAGTCCCTGCAGATAGGTAAAACGATTCACATTGCCCCCAACAATGTCGCGCTGGTTGGGAACGTTGTTGGGATAGAGGGGGTGGGCACCCTGTGGGACACAGAATATTTACAAATCACGGGCAAGGCGATACACATAAAAGATTGGGAGGCGGAAGCGATACAAATCGGAGTAAAAGCGGTCGATAGCAAGGGTGATGTTGTGGCGGAAATACTTGATAAATATACGGAACAAGAAGATATTACGACAACAACATGGACGGGAGAGCCTCTTCACAAAAAAGATCCGAATTTCAAAAATGTGACGGTCACAATGAGAATCCGCGCGGTAAAAGACGGCACCATGCGTTATTTTAACTACAACCAGCCGATTTCAATAGGAAACAAAATACGCATACAATTTCCTACGACCGCCGTAGAAGTGAATATTATGAGCGCTAGACCCGCACAATAGGCTTCTTTTGCGCAACAAAATAAACACTCCACGATGTCAGGCCGGCTTTCCGAAGTGGAACACCAAGCTCACCCCATGAAATAATCTGTAGCCCCACCCGAGACGCAAAAGCAGCTATTTCGGGAAAAAAATAATATCGAAGAACGTGATCCTCGCTCACCCGACGGACAGGTCCGTTCTTAGGCTGAATAGTTAGCGAGTGGTGCACGTGAACGGTGTTAGTCAGGCGAGTAAGCGAGGGGGTTTTTTTCCTGGTAATAGAAAATTCGGGAGTATTATATGATTGCGTCATATTTTTCGGTTTAGAAGAAAGGACCCCCGGGCCATGCCAGCAGTCGAAAATAAAGACTCCTCCCGGCCTGAGTTGTTTGGCAGCGGTTTTGAAAAAACGTGTCGCGTCGCGATCCGTTGTCATGTAGCTTAGTACGTCAAAAAGCGACACAACGCTATCAAACTGACCGGTTTTGTTATACGTGAGGATGTCAGAAACCACATAGGAGATCGCCGCCTTTGCCTTGTCTGCCTTTGTTCTGGCGATGTGTATCATGTTTGCCGATTTGTCGACGCCAGTTACCTCGTATCCAAGGCGTGCAAAGGCAAGAGCGTATGACCCTGTTCCGCAACCAAGATCAAGAAGTGTCGGGTGTTGGATATCGGGAAGAAGTTTTTGGAGCAATTTTGCCATGAGAAAAGTATTTTTCTTTATGTTACGGGAAGCGTATATTGCGTCATAGTATGGCGCTGTTTTCGTAAACACATTTTTGTTGGTATTTTGATGTTTCATGTTTCAAGCGAGGAGATTGTCCGCACGAGGATTGAAGCGGTTGTGGTCCAGTCAAAGCGGGATTTTATATATTGCCTGGCTGCCAGCCTCATTTTTTGACTGGTAGCCGGCGGCAATCGGAAAGCAGAAGATAGCACATCGCCCGCCTGCGTATGGTTATGGGGATCAATATAAAATCCGGTTTTCCCATGAAGTATTTCGCGGTCGTCTCCTCTGCTTCGTATTACCGGGGTGCCGCAGGACTGCGCTTCTAAGACCGAAAGACTTGCTGTAGATCCCCCTGCGCATTCGGGTGAGCCGGTATAAACAAAAAAATCGAGAGACCGATAGAATTTCGGCAAGTCCTGCTCCTTGATGTTCCCAATAAACTTTACAAGTTTATCTATTCCGGCGCGCTTCATAAAACGCAGGTATTTTATTTTTACGTCTCGATCAGGGATGCTTTCTGATATTTTTGCTCGCACCGGTAAGCCCCGGGAATGGAGATCGGCTACGATGCCGAGAAAATCTTCGGTGCCCTTAAATATCGTGTAGTCCGTGCTGTGTCCCAAGAGAAACCTGCGGGTTTTTAAGCGATGAGACGGCGCGTACGAAAAAGCCGCACAGTCGACGCCGTTAGGAAGATACACGTCAGGCTTTCTTCCGTAGGTATCCATAATATATTGTTCGACGGACGGGCCAAGAGACGTAAGAATAGCAGAAGCGTTATATGCCCATTTGTCTAAGTGGGCATAGAAAAATTTTGCTACTGCGACACAAAATCGGGAAAACGGCGTTAAAGAAGATATTCTAATTGGGTCGTAAAAAATAGCGAGCGGCTCAAAACAATGACAAATCGCTTTGGAAGAAATAATGACAGACAAAAAATTCATCGGGAAATTTGTTGCAAACAAAACATCACCCTGTTTTACCGTTTTTTTAAGTTGAAAGAAATTTACCATGAGCGTAAGCGGGAGAAGCAGCCAGAATAATTTTGGCGGCGTCCATAAGAGCCTCACCTGCACACGCACGTCGTTGTAGCGCCTGCGCCAATACGGACTAATACGGTGAAGGTATAATGTAACATCATGAGACTCTCTAACCCGCTTGAGCAGTTCAAAAAGGTATTTCTCCCCTCCTCTGGAATATATGCTTTCCGTGTGTAACACATGAAGGCGTCGCTTTGTCGAAATCATATTTTTGTAAAAGTCCCGAAACGTTTCGCGACGCGAAACGCCAGGGAAACGGATATCGCTCCGGCGATTGTGTATCCTGCAATAAGCCACACCGCTTTATCGAGAGACAGATATTGCGCGGGGTATGATCGTATGGATTCGAATACATACGATGAGGGTACAGCATATGATATGTGCTGTAGCACCGGCGGCAGCGCCGTGCGTTCATAGAACACCAGCGAAAAAATTTGTAGAACAGTGCTCAATAACCAACCTATAAATCCTACCCGTTCTCCGAACAAGCAAATTGCCGCAATAGCATATAACGATAGCGAGATGCCAACCAATTCAAGCAGGATAATCCAGAGGAATACCTGCGGACCGAACGTGAGCACAAACGACGGATAAATAAGTACTAGGATGAGGCCAAGCACCGTTAGAGAGATTATTATTTTTGTCAGCGAAGCGGCGGTAATTCCAGTAATGAGCTCCGTAAGACTTATCGGGGTTATGAGAAGGCTTTGAATATTTTTTGAAGCGAAGTCATCAATAAATTGGGCGGTCGTTTCCTGAATAATGCGGGCGGTGCAATTCCAGTAAACGATTCCAGTAAGAATGTTTAGGGTGATGGTCGCCCCCACTTGCGATTGATCAAGCTGCGAGGAGGCAAGAATGGCAAACAAGACGACTTCTATTCCCGGCCAGATCAGTATTTCAATGATTCGGGCGGGATTTCTCCTCATTGAATAGAGATAGTGCAGGTATAGCCCCAATAGTCTTTTGGGTGAAAAGTTAAACATAATATTGTCTCGCCTGAGAAGACACAAGCGGTTTTCCGTCGTAAACCAGTGAACCTTTCGACAGTATGATCATGCGCGTGCAAAACGACCGTATCTCATCGGGGTTTTGCGATACGAGCATGGTTATTTTTGAGTGGGTATTTCTGTTTTTGAGATAGTCGTGTGTTTTGTGGGTAAGTATGGGATCCATGTGGGCGGTTATTTCATCGAGCAACAATATTTTAGGATTGTTTATGAGGGATTTTGCCAGATTTACAAAAGAATTTTCTCCGGATGAAAGCCGGTAGACTTTTTTGTGAAAGAGCGATTCTTGCATGCTGAAATGTTTCCAAAGTGAGATCAGGTACTTCCTTGTGTCCGCTCTATTGTATAGCAACCCATAAGTGGTGAGGTTTTCCATAACGGTAGCGTACCCGCTTAGCCGCTGGCTGGAAGATGCATAGTTGAGGAGTTGCAGAACTTGTTGGCGGTGCTGAGTCAGTGATAGGCCCGTGATCGAAACGAAGCCCTTGTCAGGATCCATGAGGCCACTCATGATGTGAAGCAGCGTTGATTTCCCTGCGCCGACTGATCCGGCTATTCCAACAATCTCGCCCGGACGCACGGAAAGTGATACATTTGATAAAATGAGTTTTCTGCCCAGTGTTTTTGCTACAGATGTAAGTTCAATCATGAAACGAAAATATGCGGATTTTTTTCATGGCCTAGCCCGTATCACGGATAGATTATATCTGAGGGCGTATTATCCGACAATAATGTATGGAGCCACATTCGCACTGACGGCGCTTTCGGTGCTTTTTGTCTTTTCGCTCCCTGCGCCTCTTCGACCGAAAACCAGCATCGGGCTCATGACGCTTATTTCAGCTACTGCGTTTGGGCTCATGATGTACATAAGGGGGCGCCGTTTGACATGGTTGCATCCAAAGATGTGGGAGCCGATTTATTATGCGGTGTTTAGTTATGTCACGGCAGTGTTGTTGTCTTTGGTGTTTACGAAAACTATTCAGGACACGACGCCGCTTAAGCTGCTCTTGTCAGGAGTGGCACTTTTTTTGATCGCAGGAGAGCTTAAACCTACCGAACAGATGAAACGAACCGGCATACACGTCCTGGGATTTGTGGCGGTTGGTATCGCCACGCTTGGATTGTTGCAAACGATATTTCCCGATTTCATGAATATGATTGCAAAAGGTTTTTTACAAGGAAGAAACGCTTACGGTATCGCAATTGAGTTCAATAGGGGTCGATTGCTTCATTGGGGAGCCCTTGTTTTCGTTTTTCCATTTTTTTATGCATCAGCGCTTCTTGTGTCGTGGAAAAAAGAGTTTTGGACAACAATCTATGTTGTATATGGATACGCAATCACTTTTATGGTTATGGCGGTGTCGAATTTTCGCTGGTTATTTGTTGTGTTTTTGGTGGTTTCAGTGGGATTCGGTTTATATGCAAAGCGAGCGAAACTCATATCGGGAAAAAAATTGTATTATATCGGGCTTGCGATCGCGCTTACGTTTGTAGCGGGAATGATCCTGGCGAACGCCGTATTCGGGTACAATCTTTTGGACCGATTCTTACTGAAGGACGCACACCGGGATGTTACAGAATCATTAGGGAGGGTTACTCTCTATAATCAGGCGCTTACCGTTTTTCAGGCGTACCCGGTTTTCGGCGCCGGGTATGGTAATTATTTTTCTGTGGTGTGGCCATTTCCTCATATGCAGTATTTTTCCATTTTTGATCAATTCGAACCGTTCCCTGTGCCCATTGCCGCGCACAATGAGTTCTATACTGTGCTCGCTGAAACCGGTATTGTCGGATTTATCAGCTATTTATTGCTGGTGTATTTTATTGGTAAGCGCTTGTTTTTGCTCGTCTCAAACGTTTATTTAGGCCGGACGGATAAAGTTTTTGTCTTGGCGCTTGCATCCTCATATGTTGCCATTTGTCTCTATATACTGTTTGAAAATATGTACCCCCAAAACATTGCATACCTGTTGTTCGTGGGAATAGTTGCTCACCGGTGGATTACTCCGGATACAACGTCATGAAACACATGGACAAAACCACGGTGACCGTTCAAATCGTAACCCACAATAATTCCAGCACAATTGGAGATTGTATCCGATCGGTGCTGAAGCAGAGGTACAAAAATATATCATTTGTTGTGATAGACAATGCGTCCACTGACGGGACACAACAAATACTCCGCCGTTTTAGAGTTCAGACGATACTATTGACTCGAAATATCGGATACGCCGCGGCACACAATATAGCGTTGCGGCGTTTCACAGGAGAATATGTACTTACGCTAAATCCCGATATTGTCATAGATAGGGATTTTGTTGGCGGGTTGGTACACGCGCTTGAACATGCGCCCTCAGACGTCGGGTCGGCGCAAGCGTTATTATATCGGGTGGAAAAATTGACAGCACGTTCTCAGACGATAGACAGCGCAGGTATATATATGAATGTGTTTCGTCGCCAGAATCTTCGTTTTGGGGGGACAAATAAAAAAACGCATATTTTTTTGAAGGAATATATTTTTGGTCCGGACGGGGCAGCCGCGTTTTATCGTCGCGCGATGCTTGTGGATATAGACCTCGGTAACGGCATATTTGATGAAGATTATTTCATGCACAAAGAAGATGTTGATGTGAGTTGGCGCGCTCAGCTTCGCGGTTGGAGATCTCTATTTGTGCCTGAGGCGGTCGGATATCATATCCGGACATTCCGTCCCGGACAGCGGATTCATGTTTCTGCGGGGCTTCGGGCACACGCGTTACGGAATAGATATTACCTCATCACAAAAAACGATTTGGCGTTATTATGGGTGCGAGACGCATTATGGATTAGTCTTTATGATGTGGGCATTTTTTTCTACACGATGCTTCGTGAGCGTGAGTCTCTGAAGGCATATCGGGAAGTGTTGGGGGGTTTTGGGCGTTTACTTCGGAAGCGCAAACGCATACAAGCATCCCGTAAGGCGAGTACAAGATATATGTCTCAATGGTTTCGTTGGAGGCATATATGACTCACAAAAAGTCAGTAGTTTATGTAGGGATTGTAACGTATAACAGCGCCCCACTGATCAGGCGCTGCCTAGAGGCCATATTGAAACAGCGACATGTCGATGTCCGTGTTACCGTACTTGATAATGATTCTCGGGATCATGTTGCCCGCGTCATACGAAAATATAAGCAGAGCGTCACATTCATTCAAAGTTCCGTAAATGTAGGATTTGGCGGAGGACATAACGCCATTCTCAATTCTTTGCATCTTCGCAACACCGATTACTATATGGCGCTTAATCCAGACGCAAGGCTTGAGCCGGATTGTCTCGCGCGGCTCGTTGCTGCATCCAAAAGGCGCCGCGCTTCGTGGGTGACCGGAAAGCTATATAGGGATTCAGCGCATAAAGTATTGTACAGTGTCGGACACGCCCTGCTTCGGGATGGCTACGCATTCAATATAGGATTCGGAATGACTGACCACGGTCAATACGATACACCCAGAGAAGTGTTTGGTGCTCCCGGAGCTGCCGCACTTTATCAAGGTTCCATGATACACACACTTTCGGTCCGGGGGAATTTTTTTGATCCGTCACTGTTTATGTATTACGAGGATGTCGATATAGACTGGCGTGCTCGCGTACGCGGGCTTCGTTGCTGGTATGAGCCTTCGGCAATCGTGGTGCATCCAGGAGGAAAGTTCCCCCGCACTCTAGAGGCCGAGGTACTTGCCAATCGTTTTCTGTCCGTTTGCAAAAATGCCCTGCCGAGAGATTTGTTTTTTTACAACCTGCCTGGCATCTGCATTCATATAGCAATGCGCCTTGCCGTTACTCCCCGTGTTGGGATCCGAGTCCTCAAAAAATGTCTTAAAGAGGCCTTCCATGTCCTCGGCGCCCGGACAAACACCCCGGTTTCCCGTGTAGTTATGCATGGTTGGTTTTTGTGGTCATCCAAAGAATTATCCCGCCAGCCCACTTCACTGACTGATCGCGTGAATGCGTTTGCGCGCCGTCTATTGCACGCATAAGGGACATCCGATACTATACTTTTGTATGTTTTCCTCGATAAAGCAACTCGGGACACTTATCACAAAATCAAAAAAAATCTGGATTATTCCTATAATTCTTTTTGTTGTTATTGTGGCGCTCCTTATTATCAGCGCTCAGATTTCCCCCCTGCCGGTATTTTTGTACCCCATTTTATGATCGCGTTTTTTAAACGGCTCAATGCCTGGTTTATTTCTGTTGTGCTTACGGTTGTCTATTTTATCGGTGTTGGCATTGCAAGACTTCTGTATGTCGTCGGAGCTCCCAAAGAGACCACAAAGGATTCGTATTGGACACCGGCCGATAAGACACGAACCTCTGATGAATTATTAACGCCGTACTAACGATGAAAATTCTTGGCATATCAGCTTTTTATCATGACAGCGCCGCTGTTTTGTATGTTGACGGAACACTGGTTTCGGCAATAGAGGAAGAGCGGTTTAGCAGAGTAAAGCACGATAACGCGTTTCCGTTTAAGGCAATTCAATACTGCTTAAATTCAGTTGGTCTGACGATAGATGATATAGACGCGGTGGCATATTATGAGAAGCCGCTTCTTAAATTTGAGCGGTTGCTGGAAACATTTGTGGTGACTTACCCGTTTGCGCTCAAGCCGTTTTTGCAGGCCATCCCCGATTGGCTTGGCCAAAAAATAAACGTTGAAGACATTATCAAAAACAAAGTCGGTTTTCACAAAAAGATTTATTATGTTCCTCATCATGTAAGTCACGCTGCTGCTGCATATTATTCCTCCCCGTATAGTTCAGCGGCCATTCTTACCATTGATGGTGTTGGTGAATACCAAACGACAGCGTTATGGAAGGGGGAAAAAGGAAAACTGACCCTTCTCGGGAGTATTGATTTTCCACACTCGGCAGGACTTCTCTACTCTACGTTCACCGCGTATTTGGGTTTCAAGGTAAACGAAGATGAATATAAGGTTATGGGATTATCGGCATACGGGTCACCGACGTATAAAGAGGATATATATCATCTTATCGACGTCAAGCCGGACGGTAGCTTCCGACTCAACATGGAGTATTTTTCTTACCGCGAAACATTCAGGATGTTCAATAATAGATTTATTTCGCTTTTTGGGCCTCCCCGCAAGCCAGGAGAAAAAGTAGAAAAAAGGCATCGCGATATCGCGGCAAGCATTCAGGCCGTCATGGAAGAACTCTTGTTTGCAATGCTTACCCACCTTCATGCTCTTACTAAATCCTCACATCTTTGCATGGGTGGCGGGGTAGCGCTCAATGCTTTGGCAAACGGAAAGATATATACCAAAACACCATTTAAAAAAGTGCATATATTAGGTGCCGCCGGTGACAGCGGGGCCGCCATTGGGGCGGCGCTGTATGTCCAGCGGCAGATAGACAAAGGCGGCGGGCAGCAGCAAATTAAAGGACTGTATTTGGGATCGGCATACAGCAACGAGAGTATTGAGGCGGTATTGCTTTGTTATCCCAAATTAACGTACAGGAAATTTAGTGATGAAAGTGAGCTGCTACGATCCGTTGCAGCGCTGTTGTCCAAGGGAAAAACAGTTGGTTGGTTTTGGGGGCGTACGGAGTATGGCCCAAGGGCATTGGGTGCGCGCTCGATTCTATCCCGCCCCAGTCCGCGAAGCATGAAGGATGTCATGAATAAAATAAAACGGCGGGAAGAGTTTCGTCCGTTTGCCGGATCAATCCTTCAGGATCATGTGCACGAATATTTTCATACTCCGGAAAAAAAGTATTACTCCCCCTTTATGAACGTCTGTCTGGTGGTAAGGGAGAAGAAGCGCAAAGAATTGGCTGCGATTGTGCATGCGGATAACACATGCAGAATCCAAACAGTCAGCCCTGATAACGGCAGATACTACCGATTGATCAAAGAATTCTACAGGCAAACCGGCACACCGTGCGTTCTCAACACGAGCTTTAACGTCATGGGTGAACCGATTGTGGAGCATCCGCGGCAGGCAATTGAGGATTTTCTCAATTCAAAAATGGACGCTCTTGTTATCGGTGATTTATTCATTCATAAATAGTGGTATAGGGATAATAGAGATGAAGAGAAGCAGTGCTTCTAATAATCGCTAGCATCTATTGTTGAGAATCTACGCACGGGATAAGTGATAAACGTTGTAAAATGTCAAATAGCTGAAAGGCCATATCTTTGTGTTCCTTCGTGGACGGGTGATAATCATAGGGATGAAACGTTTCGGTGATTTCTATGGGAGCGTAACACGTATTTTCCGATGATTGTATAAATTTGGTAATGAGATCTAGGAATCGACCAGGAATAGTCGTGTCTGTCGTTACGAGCATGGTGCCGGCGTACACTTTTCGCATATCAGATAGCGCGGAAGTCTCAAGAGAGAAGCTCCTCTTGTTGTTTAATAGTGGCGTGTTTAAAATCTTCGGTAATTTTTTTGTACGCGAGATCCGATGCTTCAAGCGAGATATCCATTGGAGTTTTGGATTTTTGTGATTCGTTCGTTGCCTCAAGCTCGTTTCTGTATTGCATGCTTAAGTCGTGATACCGATCCGCATTGAGATATATATTTTCGTCTCGCATGAACCAAATAACAAGATCGGGGTTGTATTTAGCTCCCAAGTCTTTGTACCTCTCCAGGGCGTAGATCAAGTCAAAGCCCGGCACGCCAAGATTGATAACTTCAAATTTTAAGTTATTTTTGCACAATGGGGCACTTTGTAGCTTATCCTCAAGCAATTCAGAAAAATTTTGTGACGTATTTACCCACATGCCATACACGAATGAGTCGCCTAATGTAATTATTCTATAGGTGTTTGCTGGTTTGTCTGGCGTGTAGTCATATCGATCGTGCAAGCGATCTTTGTTAAATGAGTATGAAACGGGTTGTGAAAGCCACGCGACACGTTCTTCCTTTGTGGTGCCCGAAGGAAGGGTGTAATAATTTCGTAGACGTTCGTTTGGTGAAAGATGAATTATTTCTGACGTGAGCGGGTTTATATTTAGTGGGGCGTCGCGATTTTGTGTTTTTGTCAATAAAATTGAGGTACTTATATATAAAATCGCACAGATTTCTATTACAATTAGGCCGCTAACGAATCGGTTTAATTTCATGCGTCGTAGTCAAAAGGTAATCAATGGGGCGTCATCATAGTAGCATATGTTTTTATGAAGACATTCAGGGTATTTGATCTTGCTTTTGTTTCCGGTTCTATATCGGAGGTCGTACAGCGTATCGCCCAATGGATTGATACGGATAAGCACGCGTACATATGTGTCACCGGAGCACATGGTGTCGTTGAGGCGAGCGGAAAACCACTCGTCAAAACGGCTCATAAAGAAGCGACTTTGATCGTGCCAGACGGCATGCCATTGGTTTGGATTGGGAGATTGTTGGGGGCCAAAAATACGCAGAGGATATATGGTCCTGACCTGTTTCTTGCTTTGTGTCGCCGGGCGCAAGAAGAAAAATGGAGTATATTTCTTTACGGATCATCGCCACACGTTCTGAAGAAACTTACGTCTGAGTTAATCCGTAGATTTCCGTTGTTACGGGTGGCGGGGCGTCTCGCTCCCCCATTCCGGCTATTAAGCAAAGCCGAAGACGAAAAATTTATCGACAGCATTAATGCAACGAAAGCGCAGATTGTGTTTGTTGGTCTGAGTACCCCCAAACAAGAAATATGGATGTATGAGCACCGGTCGAGGCTTAACGTAAATGTGTTGATTGGGGTGGGTGCGGCATTTGATTTTGTCGCGCGTACGAAAAAACAGGCTCCGCGTTTTATACAACAGTCAGGTTTTGAGTGGTTGTTCAGGTTTTTGCAGGAGCCACGAAGGCTTTGGCGTCGGGCATTGGTTGTAAACGCGCGGTTCTTGATATTGACAGCGAAAGAAACATTATCTTTGGTGGCACACGTGCGCCGCAGAAACGTTTTGCGTACTATCCTGGTCAGCTTGTTACTGACGGGGCTGCTATTGGGGCTCGCAGAGCTGGCCTCACGAATGATGACTGATTTTGGATTTATTTCGTATTACCACCCGATAAAAATTCAGACTCTTATAGAGCCAAGCGCCCAAACAGAAGATTGGCGCCTGACTCATATATACCGTGATGAACAGTTTATGCCGGACTCGCTGCTTTTTTGGAAACCGAAGCCAGGAGCATGGCGGTATAACAAAGACGGATTTGTCGGTAGTGTAAATCGGTCTGTGTTGCATGAAGCAAAAGAGCGCGGCGGGTGTAGTGTTTTGGCTATTGGAGATTCAAACACTCAGGGAATCGCAGAGTTTTCCTGGCCAGAGAGTTTGAATGAGCTTTTTGTAACAAACGGACTATCCACCAGAGTGGCCAACGCGGGAGTAGCAGGATACAGTTCATTTCAAGGTGAGTATTTATATAATCAATTGGCAGCGAGTCTACAGCCAACGGTAGTGGTTGTCAGTTTTGGCTGGAATGATATGACACCAGATATGGGCATGCCGGACCGGAATTTTTCCCGTTTCTCCTTGCCAGCAAATAGCCTGCTAAGCAGATCTAAGTTATACTTGATAATCCAAAATATTTTTTCCCCGAAGGTAGAGAATGACGGAGAGTATCATCCCCGAGTGAGCGTATCTGAATACAAAGAAAACCTCAATGCTATTATTACTACTGCTCAACAACACAAGAGCACGGTGCTGCTTCTAACAAGGCCGTATAATCCCGAGCATATGGTGTGGAATTCAGTGAGCCCGCTCCTCAAAGGGGGTTGGAGAAAATACGTCTATGATTATAACGGTGTAGTCCGAGATGTTGCCCACAAGCGGTCAGTTCAACTCATAGACATGGAGGCGAAATTCAGTACAGATGCAGCCTATTTTCTTGATGATTCGCATTTCACACTGGAGGCAAGCAGGATTGCTGCAATGTTTATATATGAGCAGATGCGTCGTAATGACTTAGTATGTAAGTAAATATTTATAACGACACATATGTGTATCGTCTAATTTTATCCCCCCCCGGTAAGTTATTCCTGGTGAAAAAAAGCATGAGTGCGGTGACTTTAACCCGAAAATGATTGTTGTATTGCGAGAGAGGTGTTTATGTATTCTTTTTTGCTGTTTCCCAACCCTGACGGGAGATAGAATCCTGTTTTTTCCAGTAAATCCGCGACCGGGAAATGCGTGTGTTGGTGCAGGCCAAGCTTTTTGAATGCCGTGCGCGGAGAATAAAAAAAGGTTCTTGTTTGGACGCCGTATTTTGTCATGAGCAGATCAATAAGCTTACTGCGTGATACGTGAGCCTTCGGATCTACGCGTACGGCGTACATCCAATACACATTTGTCGCCCAGGATTTTTCCATTGGAAGGATAAGACCGGGTATGTCGGAAAGCTGGTTACGGTAAATTTTTGCCATCGCACGTTTCTTTTTCAGGGATGTGTTTATTTCTTCCAGACTGGCGAGGCCCACTGCCGCCTGCATGTTGCTCATGAGATAGGTGTACCCTACCCCCTCGTGAATAAATCGTTTTTTCGTGTGGTTAAGTGCTTTTACTCTATTGACTGTGTCGATGTATTTTTTGTTATTGGAGACGACCATGCCGCCCTCCCCCGTTGTGACAATTTTATTTGCGTAAAAGCTAAAGATAGAGATATCTCCTATTGATCCGACCTTTTTGCCTTTGTACTCCGCCCCGTGTGCTTCTGCCGCATCCTCTAGCACTTTGAGTTTATGCTTTTTGGCCAGCTTCATAATGGGATCCATATCGCAAGGATGACCAAATAGATGAACAACCATAATTACTTTGGTGCGTTTGGTTATGGCTTTTTCGATAAGGGAGGGATTAATGCAATAGGTTTCCGGATCTACATCTACGGGAACCGCGTTTGCTCCGGTATACCAAGCCGCGAAATAACACGAAGCTATCGTCATGGCAGGTACGATAACCTCGTCTCCCGGTCCAACGCCTAACGCAAGTAAGGCCAGATGAAGCGCGGCGGTGCCTGAACTTGTGGTCGCCGCGTGATTGACACCAAGGTATGAGGCAAACTCGCTTTCAAAGCGCTTCACAAATGGTCCTTCTGAGGAAAACCAACCTGAGCGCACACATTGCGTTAGGTATTTTTGCGCATGTTTTGGAATAGCCGGTCGATTTACAGGAATCATGATATTTGTGCCCACTCGCGTTTTTTGGAAGATCTATATGCCGCCTCAATCATTTTGATGACGCTCGCGCCGTCATTGGCGTCCGGTTCCGGTTGACGATTGTTTCGTATGCACTCGGCCAAATAGAGTAGCTCCCTGTGGTAGGAGTCCTTCTGTTCATTCGAATAGTCATACGTTGCGCACACGCCTTCCTTTGCCCCAATCGTCACGGTGTCGTGCGTCGTGGAATCGATCAGAATATACCCTTTTTCTCCCCAAAGTTCGATATGGAGGTATCCCGCCCATTGTAGCCAGCTGGAAGTTATGACGGCCTGTCTCTTGTCCCGGGTGATATAAACGGCAGAACCTGTGTCCTCCACCTTTGCGTCTTTCCAAAGATTTGTCGTCATGACTGCGGTGCAACTGGTGAAATCCCCCATAAACATGCGGGCGATATCCAGCAAATGGCATCCGTTATCAATAAACGTCCCGCCTCCCGATACTGTTGGATTCCAAAACCATTTTTTGGATACTCTCGCGCCGTTGGTTCCTATGCTTCCTTTGAAAAAAAGTAGTTTTCCAATCTCGCCATTTTCATAGAGTTCCCTTGCTTTTTGGACGGTATGAAAAAAACGATGATTGGATCCCGTTTTGACTATCTTATGGTATTTTTTTGCGGCGGCCGCGATTTTTTTTGCGTCGGCAAGCGTTGTCGCGAGAGGTTTCTCACATAATATATGCATGCCAAGCTTCATGGCCTGAATACTCATAATTTTATGAAATCCGTTAGGGGTTGCGATTATTGCAAGGTCAGCGTCCCCGACAAGGTGAGTCAAGCTTGAGACAACCGGCACGCCGAATTGTTTGGCGATCCGGTTACGTTGTTCCACAACCGGATCAACGACGGCGATTACGCGAAAATCATTTTTTAATGCCAAACACGCGCTTAATCGTTTCGTGCCGAAAAATCCCGCCCCGACAACAATAACTCGTATCGGTTTTTTTTCCATGCGCGGAAATTGTAACAGAGTGACCTTTTAATTTCACGCGCTTGATATAATGCCGATGATGAAACAAAGCCCGGTTATTTTTTTGTTTAACTCGCCGATTAGCAGTGGATGTGACTATGTTATGCAAACGATGAGAATCGTTGCGCGACGTAATCCGGTGTATGGTATGTGTTTAGGGGATGTAATCTCCCTCCCTAACTATCTCGTGGGGAAAGACAAATGGATTGTCCGAAAGATGCACGGAGCAACAATCATCCGGCCTGTAAGCGTGTTTCCTGGTTTGCGTTTCCGATTTGTTCGCCAGCTCACATACATATTGGCCGCCTTAGCGTTGCGCCTTTTTGTCGATATAAAACACCGGCCTTCACGCAAATTACTCTGGTATTTTGAGCCGTTTCATATCCCGGTACTTCGTGATCTGTTTTGGAAATATCAAACTATATACGACTGTGTGGATTATTATCCCGGGTTTAGTGATGTTGCACGCAGGGAACATGCCGCGCTTATGCGTCAGTCGACGTACGTGTTTGCCAACTCAAAGGTGTTAGTCCGCGCATTGGAAAAGTTCCGTTCTGATGTGGTTTCGGTGCCTCAGGGATTTGCAAGCGATATGTTCCGCGGTCTTCCAATTCCTCCCGTTGCTCCCAACAAGCGGATTTTTACGGTTGGATATATAGGAAGTATTAGCGCCCGTATGGATTTTTCGTTACTTAAAAAAGTCATTCGTAAGCTGCCAGAAATTTCTTTCATTTTCGTCGGAGGCAGAGAATTCAACGTATTTGGTACACACGATGATGCACAGCAAGCCTTTCGTTCCCTGTGCCAGTACCCAAATGTTACGTGGGTGCCGGAGGTGGTGAAAGCGAGTATCCCAACGTATCTTTCCCGTTTTGATCTCGGGATCGTCCCGTACCGGACGGATATTGCTTTTAACCGGTACGCTTTTCCGATGAAAGTGCTTGAGTATTTCGCTTTGGGCCGACCCGTCATTTCAACAAATATCATGTCGCTGCGCGATTATGCCCGCGACGGTTTGTTGACACAAGCGATTACGGCAGACGCGGTTGTCCGTGCCATACGATACTACAGGAATCACGGGTGGAATAGTCGCAGTCAAAAACGTCAGGCGGCCGAGGCAAAGCGAAATGCCTGGGAGCATAAAGTCGATGAGATTATGACAACGATTTCTCGGGTAAGTTAATGTTGGGTCTTTTTGCAACCGGATCGCGCCGCGCATACCAAAGCGCCACGACAAGTCCCCATATGGCGATTAGGAAGTGTCGCAATTCATGTGTTACCTGCTTGCCTGAGGTAATTTGCCGAATGATCGTAAGAAAACTTGATTTGACGATTGGTACGGCAAACGAAAATCCTTGAAACGCGAAGTATCCGTAACACGCGGTTTCACCGCACGTATACGAACGAGTCTGTGCGGACATTTGATCTTTGGTGAGCCACCGGTTGTGAGATACGGTCATAGTAGGTTCATAAAGAATTGTGTGATGCTCAATGAGCAACCGAAGCGCCATTTCGGCATCTTCGGCATTGCTGCCTATCGATCCCGGGCCAAGCCATGTTTTAAATAATCCAGAAGATTCGATAGCAGATTTTCTGATTGCCATGTTGTTTCCGAACCCTATCGATCGGAAATGAGGCGTTGGAACGGAAATGATCGTCCGTTTCGTACTCGTAAAAATTGAAGGGCAGATGCGTCCTTTATGGATATTGGGCTTATACGGAACAGTACGTCCAAAAAAAGCAGATTGACGCCTATGTTTTTGGGCTATTTGGGAAATAACCGATAACCAGCGAGCGCTTACGATACAATCATCATCGGTGAACGCAAATAAACGCCCCCGCGCCTTACTCAAAGCGTGATTTAATGCGGAGCTTTTGCCTCCCGACGGCACAAACACATGTACAAGTTGTGGTAGATACGGAAATTGTTTTGTATCAATGCTGTTTGGAACTGTGCTTTGATCCGCGACGATGACCTCAAAATTTTTGAACGTATTTCGTTCTAATGACCGCAAGACTCGGATAAGATCTTCTTGCCTGTTTTTGGTTGCGATAATAACGCTTATGAGCGGTGCCGCTAGTCTTTGAAAGCTATCCGGAGCCATGATGTTATATGTCGATAAAAAGCGCCTTTTTCTTGCGTTTTGTCAGAATTCCTAGCCCGATGTTTCCCGGCAGTTCTAGCGTGTTGTTGGGATGCGTGTGTTTAATTTCTGCCCATAATTTGTGTACACCCAGGACGAGATCATTTATCCGTTTGACATGTATGTCATGAAAAGACATGGCACCGTCCGGAAGGAGTCTCGGCCAGAATGTGGTGAAGTCGAATTTTGCGCCTTTATACGAATGGTCCCCATCCACGTATATGTACCCCCAACGGTCTGATTTGTGCGCCGCCGCAAACTCCTTCGTGGTAGTAACATGAAGTTTGATATGTTGTCCTGCTCCGAATTTTCCGAAATATTTTTTCGGATTAATTTTTTTCCACGTGCCTACTCCACCCCAGTTGTCCGGCTCATTTGGGTCATTTTCGTCAAAACCCGCATCGACAAAATCCACAAATCCGCGACCATTATCTTTGCATGCGAGCGCGCAAATAATAGGTATATAGCCGTATCTGCTCCCTATGCACAAAACGCGTTCAGGACGTAGTGTCCGTATCATCGCATAGTGTATCCAGCCGTATCCTAAATTTCCTGTTGTAAGATCGATTTCGTGCCAGTTATGTTCTCTGGCATACGTTCGTATAAGGCCTCGTGCAATTTTTTTGTGGATCAATTCCGGAACGAGTGATATGGTAGGGATGATCATAAGAGAATTTGCGGCGCTTTCGAAATAGTTGTTCGATTATATCACTCCCCTCATTGATTTGATGAGCCGTAGTGGTATTACCGTTTGGTAATCCTATTAGTTTTTGCTGTGTATAGTTTCGTATCACCGAAGATGACACGTGCTCGTTGTTGGGAGCACGATATGGGGCTTTTGTTGCGATACACGATCACGTATAATCCTATACGTTTGTGGTTTGCCCGATTGGATTTATATGTCTAACAAACGTACAAAAAATAACTTTATCCCCAGAACAAAAAAAATATTTAACAAACTTTTTCGGCGATATGTGGCGGTTCCGTTTTTATACGGGAATTTAGCAAAAAGCATGCCGGAATTGGGGTTTACCGATACCATTCGGATGCTACTGAGGCATTACGTACGCGTTCCCTGGTTCGGGCAAAAATATTTGTTCAACGTTCGGTTTAATCACGACATTATAGAATATTATGATGGTTATCTTCTTCAAAACACAAAATCATCAAAAGGATTTTTAGGATTTGGACTTATGCATTATGCGTTGATTACGAATACGCGACCGAAACGCGTGCTTTGTATTGGCTCCAAAAAGGGATTCATTCCTGCAATGTGCGCTATGGCATGTCGTGACATGAAATACGGACACGTGGACTTTGTGGACGCGGGATACTCTGACGCCGATGAAAATAGTAACCAGCATTGGGGAGGCGTAGGATTATGGAGAAACGTGAATCCCAAACACCACTTTTCCTTCCTTGAGTTGTCGCCATATATCACAACACATGTGATGACAACAAAAGATTTTTTCCGGAAGAACAGGGAAAAATACCAATATATTTATATAGACGGAGATCATACATATGAAGGTGTGAAGCATGATTATCTTAAGGCATGGCCTCATCTTGAAGTAAACGGCTACATGGTCTTTCACGATACTCGCGTGCAGCATATAAAAGATCAGCTCCCTTATGGAGTCGGGAAGTTATGGCAGGAGATAAAAAGTCATAACAAAATTACGTTTGATGTCGCTGCCGGCCTCGGAATAATACAAAAAAAATAATACAGACTATGTTAAAAGGCGCCTTTTTTTATCTTACTCATCATCCAACGCTGGTAAGCGATGGTGTCGTTGATTTCTCCCATTTTCCTTCCGTGCACAGGCTTAGGTTGGCGACGCGGCGGTTTTCAATCGCAAGCCATACACCGGCGTTTGTTTTGGATATGGAGATCATGGCCCAGCGCTTAATGGTTGCAAAACGAAGCTTAAAAAAATACTGGAAATCATCAGCCGTCGCGTACTCGTTCAAGACAAACTATGCTCCCATTGCCAGACTTCGTCGTTATGGTGTTTATGCGGATGTTACATCCGATCGGGAGTTAGCGTATGCATTAAAGGAAGGATATCAAGGTAAACACATCATATTTAACGGTCCGAATAAAACCCGTGAAACTATACGCACCGCCTGGAAACACAACGTGCTCATACAAATTGATAATCGCGAGGAGCTTATGATGATACACGCGATGTCTCGTTCCATGCGATTGCCTGTCCGCATCGGCTGTCGGTTGAATCCCACCGGGCACAGTATGGAATTCAGCCGATTCGGATTACACCCAGACGAATTATTTGACCCAGAAATTTTGTCCATGTTGATACATAGCAAGAACCTGTTGTTTGAGGGTGTGCATTTTCATACTGGGTCCGATATAGATGATCTTTCTATCTTTGAAAAAGCGGCGACAATGGCCGGGCAAGTCGTACAAAAATTTGCCCACTTAGGTGTCGCTGTTCGTTATGTGAACTGCGGCGGCGGCGTTAAATCTCACGGGATGAAACCCTACGACAAAAAAACGTGGCATCCGTATGAATTTGATACCTACGTCGAAACAATCTGGAGAGCTCTTAGAAGGCAGTATGCAAACGCTCAACATCTCACGATCATGATAGAGCCGGGAAGATATCTTGTGGATGATGCATCGGTGTTTATTGCGCGCGCTCGTAGGGTAAAGGCAGGTATAAAGCAATCTGTGTATACAGACGGTTCAACCGCAATGCTTCCCCTTTCTCAGTATCGTCCTCAAATCGTCCGCGCGTATTCTCCGCTCTTTTCGCCGCGCCAATCTGCTCCGAAGCCTACGATCGTATATGGCGCGACGCTTCGGGAAGAAGATATCTTGTATCGTGGCTGGCTGCCTGCACTTTCTCCCGATGATTTTCTCATATTTTATAGTGTTGGCGCATACAATCAAGCCTTGGCCTCTGATTTTATTTACGAGAAACCCAAATCTTTCGTATTTGAGTAATAAGCTCGTAGGATGTCATCCGTAAGGATCAGCTGCCGACCATGTAATTGGTTATATAAACGCTTATGCTACAATTCGTGCTATGTTCTCCCAAATAACTCAAAGAAAATTACTGAGGCAACTTGAGCATTTAGAGGGTTTCGACCAGCAACTCCTAAATCTTACGGCAAATCAGAACACCTTGTCTCCGTTAGCTATGAGATTTTACCGATCGCCCATGGGGCTTCGGTATGATTTCGGAAGAGGCGCGAAGGGGGTCATGACTGCAGACAACTTTGGAAACTTTTCTGCTATCACCTACCCCAAAATGCATGACCTCCTAGACGATGCGCATCGCAAAGCGAAACAAATGCTTCACGCAAAGGAAGTAAACCTCAATTGTCTGTCAGGGGCCCATGCGATGTTATGTGCCCTATTGGGTTCTACTAAGCCCGGCGACACGATCATGTCTGTTCGAGAGGAAGACGGTGGGCATTTCTGTACCAAACCTATTGTCGATAGCATTGGGAGAAAACACGTGTTTGCTGAATATGATGTAACACACCTAACCTTTGATGTGCAAAAGACTGCGGCGCGATTCCGTTCTTCCGGGGCTCGGGTGTTGTATCTTGATACATCGGTGTTGTTGCGGCCGCATCCTCTGCGAGAGCTTCGACGCGCGATTCCTCAACACGCCATTATCATTTACGATGCAAGTCATACGTTGGGATTAATAATGGGCGGTGAATTTCAGGCGCCACTTTCCGAAGGGGCAGATGTTATTTCGGCAAATACCCATAAAACATTTCCCGGACCTCATAAAGGGATATTGGCATTTAGGAGTATGGAAATGGCGGATCGTATGCGTCCGGTTATACAAAATTTGTATTCGACGGTGCATACAAATAGTCTGTTGGCGCTCGCGGTGACCATACTGGAAATGTCGACGTTTGGGCGGACATATGCAAAGCAAGTGATTCGAAACTCCAATGCTTTTGGTGATGCATTAGCTCGTGCGGGATTCCGTGTGCGAAAAGTGGACGATATGTACAGTCATAATCACCAGGCCCACGTGTTTATTGATAACACAGGTGATGCTGCAGTGGGGATGTTTCTCAAAAACGGCATGTCTATCAACACCAGCGATGCATTGGGTGGAAAAACGTTTATCCGTTTTGGTATGCAGGAGATTACAAAACGCGGGATGAGTGAACAAGATGTGCAGAAGTTAGCTGTGTGTGTAGGGGGTGTTTTGAAGGGTAAATCGGTTTCGAAGGAAGTCGCGGCGCTGAATAAACGTTTTTCGGGAGTCAGTTACTGTTTTCCGTACAGTAATAATTTTTGAACGTCGCAAAAGAAGTCTTCTACGCTTCGTTTGCGAACATGCGGAAGGAAAAAAAATTTATATAAGATAGCCTGTCTTATATAGTTACCGCTAAATCGATACTTTTTTTTCTTCGCATACAACCAATAGCGTTTTTCGATAAATTTAGACAAGGAAAAGTGTTTCTTTTTGTCAAATATGACGCCGCATGTAAGCCCTAACGGATCACTTATTATTTCTGCATGAGGAAAGAGTTGACGTATGCGTTCAATAAAAAATTCTTTCAGACGTAGCTGTTTATTGATGACGAAACGAAACTGCGATTTACCATATTGATGAATGACCGCCCATATCGCTGCGGCTGTGGCTCCGGGTCGTGATCCGGAAATAGTATTGTCTCGCATCGCGAATACCGGCACTTCTTTTTCTATGAGTGTACGTAGAGGCGTGCGATACAAAACAGCGCCGGCACCGTACGGGACTGCAGCAAATTTGGAGAAATCTACGGAAAACGAATGAATATACGGGCTTGAAAAGGGTTTGTAGTCTTCGGTAATAAATGGAAGAATAAATCCGTTAAACGCCGCGTCAATTGCGATAGATACGTGAATATGTTTGTGGATTTTTTGTAGGTCATAGACAAGTGTTGTGATTGCCTTTATGTCGTCGCTCGATCCTGTTTCCGTGTACCCAGCGGTTGCAGAAATCAGAAACCCGCGTGTGCCCTGCCTAATAAGACGGAGCATGGTAGATTTGAGCGCGTGAATATCCATGGTCCAAGAGCACGGATCAAGCGGTATAGAGGTATGTGCCAAAGAAAACATCGCACATGCTTTATCGATAGAATAGTGCGTGAGATCTGTTTCGAGCACATGTATCTGGTGTAACGCGGCGTATTGCAGAAGATATGCTTTTCCAATCCATACAGCATAGAGATTGCCTTCTGTCCCGCCCGACGTAACATAACCTTCGACGTGTTCTGATTTTGCTTTATACAGGTGGATGAGTTTTTGGATGAGTTCGTATTCGAGTCGTTTCGTACCACCTTCGTGTGAAGCATTGCTCCAATTGCCAAGATTATTGGTGTTGCATCGGAGAAAATCTCCGTACACTTTGGCGGCGTATGGATTGGCTCGTGGAGCGAGCGCGCCTATGTTATGACTGATTCCGTATTTTTTGATGTCGTTTTCCGTCTGTGAAAGCCGTGCATTGATGCGGAATTTTGCATATGGGTGTTCAGGAAAAACTGTTTTCATGAGCGGGCCATACGCGATCGATGCGGGATTTCTTAGACGGGCGTACATCTTGCGTATAAATGTTCGTAACGTGTTGTTCATGGGGTAAGTGCGAGTTTTACCACCGGTCGTGTACGTACGGCTTTATGCGGCGGGTATATATAGCCCGGACGCCGTCCATTGTTGTCTTATCCAGTTTTGGCATGTCGCTGGCCCTGCTGTTTTCCATGATCTGGTTTGGCGATTTCCCACCCGCGATAACCGTTGACACGGCGTCTTGCATAAGGATCCAACGAAGGGCGAATTGTGCCATGGTAAATTCTTTGGGTGTGATTGCTCGTAAATCCCTCACCGCTTTGAGCCCGGCGCCAAAATCTACCCCAGCAAATGTTTCTCCAATATCAAAATACTGACCGCGCCTATTGAACGAGCGGTGGTCATTTTTGGGAAATCGGGAGATTATATGAAATTTGCCCGTGAGAAGTCCGCTTGCTAACGGTACGCGAACAATCACGCCTACATTTCGACGTTTTGCTTCCCGAAAAAACAATTCCATTGGCCGTTGGCGGAACATGTTACAAATTATTTGTACCGATGAAACATTGGGGTACTCGATAGCCTTAAGTCCTTCCTCGACTTTTTCTACACTGACTCCGTAATATTTTATCCTGCCTTTTTTCACGAGTTCGTCAAGGAAGAAGAATATTTCTGGGCGATAAAATACTTGTGTGGGAGGCGTATGAAGCTGCACTAAATCCAAGCAGTCGGTTCGAAGATTTTTTCGGCACCGATCTACAAATGCGGCAATATTACTTTTTGTATACCCTTCTGCCACGTGCGGGGAGAGACGACGGCCGATTTTTGTCGCGACGATTACTCGACGTCGGCACGATGCGGCATACTCTCCAATAAGACGCTCACTTCTCCCGTCGCCGTAGATATCCGCAGTGTCGATAAAATTGATCCCCGCACTATCCAGGCTTGCCAATGCCGTTCTCGCCTGTTCTTCAGTCACTGTTCCCCAATCAGATCCCAGCGACCAGCTACCGTAGCCGATTTCCGATACTTTGAATTTGGTTTTCCCTAAAAATCTGTATTTCATAGATTCACAAATCCTTGCCGATTTTTTACGATCGATTATATATTTGGGCAGAAAAATTTAATACCGAATATTTATACGGATGCAAAAAACGGTGTATTTTATGGACAAGCCGTCGCGGATACCTTGCGTTGACACGGATTATTTCTTGAGCATATGTATCCATCTCGAGCCGAAATTGTTTGCCTGCCATTCCGTCGCGCCGGTCGAGTAGATAGGCAGCTGTCTTTTGGCGTTTGGATAATATAGTATCAGATTCTTTTGTCTTCACAAGATGACGTATGCGGGCGAAAAGCTGTTTGAAATCCGTAACCGTATACGAAAGTTTTTGTACCTCAGACAATTTCGGGAAGCGTTCTCCCCATAATCCCTGCGTTTGATCAGGATACAAATAGATAACCGGCTTGCCGAGAGAAAGAAATTCTCCCGATATACTTGATAAGTCGGTAACCATGATATCCGCTGCAATAAGAGAGTGATTTGGTCCCCAAAAAGAAGAGATGCTTGAATCGTCGAAACACACATTATCGAAATGATTCAGTACGCGAAGAATTTTTGGCTTTGCACCATACTGAAGAATAGATATGTGGTGAGGGCGGATGATGACATTTAGGTGCAATTTGCGTGCAATCGTACAAAATTCATAAAGATGTTTTTCATCTTCCTCCTCTCGCCCGATAGACCAAATCTTGAGTGATTCCCACGTCGGCGAATAGAGGAGAGTTTTTTTGCGCGGATCTAGGTTAAAGCGTTTGAGAATTTTATTCTTGTCGAGTTGCCCGGTATACAGCGTATCATCAAGCACTCTTCCAATTCGGCGCATCCGAGGATCATTGGGATCAAGTTCTCCGAATGTGACAAGTTCATCGTGTACGATTTTTCCAGAAAGCAGCAGGCGTCCGTACGTATGAAGCGACCGGATGTGATCGTCGCGTATATACGGCAATGGGCCGATTTGGAATAGCTCACCATGAAAAACCTGTACAATATGGCCTCTCATTGGTTTTTCGATAATTGGCAACACCATGTCCAAAAGCCACATAACGGGGGTGACATAAAGAGAGGCAAGGAATCTGACGTGCAACGCAAATTTTCGCATCCACTCCTCGTGTGCAATGTGTTTATCGGGGGGAAGCGAGCAGTATGACGGCGAACATAAGTCTAGCGGGTGTGTTGCATACGGCATGTCAAAAAGAATTTTGTTTGATATGAATCGGGGTGCTTTTGTGAAGCTTTTGGTATTTGAATACACCATGACAGGAAGAATATACGGTGAAGAGATTAAATTTTTGTAGTAAGCATCCATATTTCTCCCCGACCCCGCCGAGGAATCTATTGCCATAATGAAACAGGGTATTGTTGTGACAAGCGGTTTTATTGTTTTAGATGAATGATGCATGGTGAAAGTTTGGGGTAGGCATCCGTTCGTTAGACAGAGCGATCGATTTATTCCGTCGATTGGTAATTTGTGGCTTTATCCGAAAAGATTTTTCAATTATATTCATGTATGTTTGACACTGTCAATTTAACCCTTTTTTATTTGGCGCGAGCTGTGGAGAGTTTCTCGCGGTAGAATATGGTTTATTTTGTATGAAAATAGCATTTATCGGCATGTCGGGAAGCGGAAAGACATTCTGGTCAAAACAGTTGTCGGCGAGAGGATTTATATCCTGGTGCTGCGACGAGCTAATAGGACAAAAACTTGCGAACGAGCAGCATATATTTGGTTCCACGGGCACGAAAACCGTAGCAGAATGGATGGGTCAACCCTATGAAATACAGTATCAGGAGCGTAGTGCGCTGTATTTGGAGAAAGAGGCGTTGATGATGCAGGAAATTCTGACTTCTGTAGAACGCTCCCGAGCGGATGAGAACATAGTTATTGATACGACCGGTAGTCTGATTTACATCAACGAAAATATTATCCGGTCATTGAAACGTCAAGTAACTTTTGTATACTTGTGTCCTCCGGCATCGTATATAGATCGTATGATACAGCTGTATTTTGACGACCCGAAGCCGATAATTTGGGGTGATGCATACCATAGAAAATCCGGAGAAACACGCCTTCAGTCAATACGCCGATGTTACCCTGCGCTTCTTCAGTACAGAAGCACGCGGTACCAAATACTCGCGGACAAAACAGTGAACACAAGTGTGTTTACAAGGCCTGATTTTACGGTAGATACATTACTGCCGCTTCTTGTCTGAGAGTGAATTTTACGCGTTGTGCTATTTGCGGGATATAATTTTGTGGATGTGGGCATTGGCAAACGTTAAATCTTCTTTCGTGTCGACGTCACACCAGAAGTCCGTTTTTAGATTGTCTTGGTAATAAACATTGCCACCTTTTTGGGCAATGTGCTGGAATGCGTATTCAGGATATTCCTGGGTCAGATTATTATTGATGATAATCTCAAGCGAAGTGCAGACTTCCTCAGACGCATCTTTTGGGACGTAGTCGATTCCCTGCGCTACACCGTACGATGCTTCCCAGGGAATTTGTTTCCCGTACTCGATAACGGTGCCCGTTTTTTGATTCACCCGTATGGAGAATTCTTCCGCACTCTCCCTCTTTTTCGGTTCGACGGCTGAGGTAATTCCTTTTGCATTGCGGGTTAAGCGTTCCGGAATTTCTTTGTTGTATAGGAGATCACCTGCCAGCCGCAAAAAATTGGTATTCCGTATGTGTTTTCGTGCCAAAAAGAACGAATATATACTATTTTTTTCTTCATACGCGTTGTTGTATATAAATGTACTATGCAGATTTGGAAAAAATTCCCGTACAAAGTGTCTGATCATGGATGCTTTATGTCCGACAACGAATATGATGTCTGAGACGCCGATTGCGCAAAGATTGGAAATCGAATACCAAAGAAGCGGTTTGCCGCCCACCGGAAGTAGACACTTTGGCATTGTATAAGTTACTGGCTGAAGCCTCCCGCCATCTCCTGCGACCAGGATTAGAGCTTTGATATTTTTTTTCTTCATATGATTCCTTCGGGCCATCGGCGCAGTACAGAAAAATTGATAAACTGTTTTAGGGTATTTATGTCTGCGACGCCGGTTGTGGGCTTGGTGCATACGAGTATGGTCCGCCAGCTGTTTTTCATCCAGTGGGCATTGGAGTATTCTCCAAAGAGATTTTCGATGCGGAAACCTACGCGTTCCAGCATGTCTTTGTATTGACCAAGAGTATATTGGTACATGTAGTAGTTAAACGATCCTTTCCGGTTATTTTTGCTCCATTTTCTGTGATAGGAATCGAGCTGCGATGTTTCGAAATAAATGTTGGTATCAATGAGCTTATATCCGTCGACGGCGCCATGTTTCGTAAACTGATAGACGCCTTTTCTGAGTTTTTTTCCGTGAGACCGTATATACGCAACATGTGCATGGGCATTGATGATGTCTATCATGAATTTTCCTCCTGGTTTGAGTGCTCGGAAAACACGGCGTAATACGTCTACATTTTCATCATGGGGGAAATATCCGAATGCCGAATACATAGAGATGATGACGTCATATCGGTTGCGCATATGCATGTGTCTCATATCCTGTTTGACAAATTTGACCGGTATACGGGCGTTTTGTGCGTCACGACGCGCAATGCCGAGAAAATAGTCCGAATAGTCGAGTCCCGTGACGCGGAATCCACATTTGGCTAGTTCGATGGTGTGCCTGCCGTGTCCGCAGCCTAAATCAAGAATATTCATGTGGCGAGAAATCCCCAACGCCCGGATGATAAACTGCGCTTCCGCTTTGGCTCGCTGACCAGATATAATCGGATTATAGAGATTGAAATACGTGGCCCCGAATTCTTTTTTCCACCAGTATTTAGGGGCATGGGATAAGCGATCGTAGGATGGGATCATAAACTATATACCTCCGGAATTTGCATGATCCAGTTCTGCGCAATAGCATACGTGAGCGCACCCTGATTTGGAATAAGTATTTTATCGCCAATTTGTATGTCTTGGGCAAAACAAGAATATCCCCAAAGATCTCGTGTGGTGCAAAGTTTGCCGTACAGAGTCATGGGGATGCTGGTGTGTGATGGTCTGGTTAAGTTTATGACCGGAAAATACTCGTACATATACCTTTGCCATCCGACCATATTAATCCCGCCATCAACGATGCACACGCCGTTGTCTTTTATGTCTACTACCGTTAGCACGATGTGCATCGCGTTGTTGCATATGATGCGTCCTGGTTCGGCAAAGTATTGTGCTAGTACTAACGGAGCAAGATACGTTCGTATGGCGTTCCCGATATTTTGGGCATACGCAGTAAGCGGTATGGCATCCCTGACTTTGAAATTGCTCGAAAATCTTCGTTTGACGTCATCGTATGAACTGTCGGAGTGTTCCGATGCATCGCGCGAAAATTCGTACGGATAGTACCCCTCGGTCTCAAACGCCTCAAATCCGCCTCCGATGTCTATGTATTTGATTTCTTTCCGTTCCGATTTGGTAAAATGCGTCGAAAGATACGCGGCAAGTTCCTTAATACTGTTTTGGTATGGGGTGGCGTTTTTGTTTCGGGAAGCGTGAAAATGTATGCCTTCGATTCTAATCCATGGATATTTTTTTGCTGTTCTCCAGAATGTCGCAAGGTTAGCAATACCGATACCGAATTTTGCCCACTGGGGCATGGCGCTTAAATGGAGACGCACGCCAATTCGGACGAGTTTGTTACGTTTTTTGGTAATGCGACCGATTCGCTCGAGTTCCTGAAAACTATCGACGTGTATCCGCACCTTTTTGTTGTTATTTACGGCCAACTCGATTTCTTCGTCGGTTTTGCCGGGGCTGTAATAAACAATGTCCGTACAACCTAAATGAAGTGATTGAGACAACTCCCAGCCACTTGCCACATCCAGACCGTAACCCGCCTTGATTGTTTCTCGGATTAGTTTGGGGTACGGATTGATTTTGAACGCGTAATACGGGGAAAAATTCGGTATTGATGAGCTCATTGTCGTCTGAAACTCCCTGATGTCGTGAATAAGCGACCGTCTGTCATATAGGTAAAACGGCGTGTTGTGTTTTTTGGTCACTGCCAGCATGGAAGTTCGTTTTTTCAGTTGGTCAATAACGATATGTACTAACCCGTTCGTATCTGAATGACGCTGCAGGCCAGACGGAGTATGTTTCGCTTTCAGAGTGTGGGGCGCCTGTCTCATAATGGGTCGGTGAATTCCTGATTTTTGGCCTGCATAGATTTATAGAATTCATCTACCAGGCGTTTTGAACCGTTGTGTGATACACGGCCATGGTCTAACACGATGATCCGGTCGCAATTGTTTTTGACGTAAGAAAGCCAGTGCGTGACGATTAAGATCGTTGTCCCTAGCTTGTAGAATTTTTCTATGGTTTTGAGCGCCTTGTCTTGAAATTTTTGATCGCCGACATACATGCTTTCATCCAGGATAAGAATATCGGGTTTTGTATGTATCGTTATGGAAAATCCCAATTTGAGTTTCATGCCGTCGGAATAAGTAAACACCGGCGCGTCAATAAACCGTCCGATGTCAGCATATTCGGTAATCGCATTTAATTTTGAATCAATTTCGCTTTTGCTCATGTTTAGCAGCATGCCGTTAAGATAAATATTTTGAATGCCGCTTAGCTCAGGAAGAAACCCGGCTTCAAGGTTGATAAGAGACACCACGCGGCCGTGTGTGGTGACGGATCCTAACGTGGGCGTTGTGATTCCGGAGATGATTTTAAGCAGCGTCGTTTTTCCTGAACCATTGGGTCCGATGATGCCAACCCGCTCCCCCTTTTTTATCGTCAGGTTGATATCCCGAAGGGCCCAGAATACTTCGTTTTTACCTTTGATGATCGTTTCGACCAGCGTGGGTTTTTCATGGTGAATTTCGTATTTTTTGCCGATATTATTAAGCGCAATGGCGGTTGACGTGTTTTTTTTCATACCCAGTCATCAAAGTTTTTACTTTCTTTCTGAAACGTGACAATACCGAGCGCCGTAATGATACCAATTGCCGCTATATTGCTTATGAGCATGCCGGGTCCTGGCAAGGCCGCTCCGATAAGCGCATGCTGCATGAGTTGAACGATTGAAGTAAGCGGGTTAAGGCGCCACAACCAAAGCAGCTCTCTGGGTATTTGCGAGAGTGAGTAGATAATCGGCGTGGCATAAAACCACACGATGAGAATTGCCTGCACAAAAAAGTTGACGTCACGGTATCTCACATTGAGGGCGGTTGTAAGCAAACTGATGCCAATGGTAAAACATGCAAGCATGGTAAATGCCGCCAGGAAGTAGACGGGAGACAGCAAGGTAAACTCGCCAAGAAATGATACCGGGATAAGAAATAGGAGTAGCGCCACAAAATAGTTTATGAGATTGGATAAAATGATAGAAACCGGAATGACCGCGCGCGGAAACGCGGCTTTTTTGATAAGTGTACGTTCATTGAGTATCGACGGGGTCGTTTTTGTAAATGAAAGGGAAAAAAAATTCCATGTGATAAGGCCGGTAAAGAGATGAAAATAATAATTTTCGACCGGATCTTTGATAAATAATGTGAAAATAAATCCGATAACGATCATCTGGATCATCGGATTGATGACAAGCCACAAAAAACCAAACACGGTGTTTTTGTACCGGGCGCGCAGTTCTTTTTCGGTCATTCCCCATAACAGTTCAAAAAAATGACCAGGGGCTCTGTGTTTCATGCACCACATTATACGATATACGCTTGTCTGCTTCTATGAGATCGACAAGGGGTATGCTGAGAAGAGCGAAGACGAAATACTTGTGCGGCGGGACGTTTCTCGCATATTATATCTGGTATCCGCCCGCAACTTGTTATGGGAATTATCTATTTGGTACTCACCGGCTGTTTGTATATCGTTTCCCTTCCTATCCAGGTTATTATCGCTGTCGCAATTTTTTGTAGTTCCGGTTGGCCGGTATTATTTGTGCAGCAGCGGATAGGCAAAGGTGGTAAGCGATTTATGATGTATAAGTTCCGGACCATGACCAACGGGGCTCATCTCGAGCAAAAAAAGTACTTGAAGATAAATGAGTCGAAAGGCCCGGTATTTAAGATCCGCAATGACCCGCGGTTTACCAACATCGGAAGGTTTTTGAGTCATACAGGGCTTGACGAACTGCCGCAGCTTTATAATGTCATTCGGGGCGATATGGCGTTTATCGGCCCCCGCCCGTTGCCCGTTTCCGAGGTGAAAGCACTGGAGCCTTGGATGCGCGTACGGCATACGATTCTGCCCGGCATAATATCCCCCGCCATTCTCACCGGAAAATATCACAAAAATTTTGACTGGTGGATGAAAAGTGATGTCGAATACGCCCAGCAAAAATCGGTACAAGGTGATATTCGCCTGGTCTTTCACTTTTTGACGTTTATCCTGAGATTGCTATGGAAAGAGTTGTTCCTGTGAGCCTGCCGCTTGACAGAAAGCCGGTGAAACAGCCTATACTATATATAATGTATGAACGTAAGCACATATGCCAATATGCGGACGTAACAGTATAGAGATGTTTATCCCCCGGTTTACAACCGGGTTTTTTACAGCTATTTGGACTTGACAGAGCTGAATAAAGAATGTTACTATAGGTTAGTATTTTTCACCTATGAGTTTTGAAAGTAACAAGGCACGGTTTAATATCAAGAACGCTGTCAAGCACGGCGTGATTACCGGTCTTATGGGTTGGGCGGCAATCGAAGGGGTACAGGCGTATCAGCCCAACGCACATCAGGTTTTTGCGGAGCGAGGCGCTCATACCCAGTTTTACTCCGGTGATGTTGGTTTCGGAACGCATACTGACCGCCCGAACACTATTGATGTGACATATCGCGGAAGATCGGTCGCCGCTATCCCCTCCAGTTCATTTGGTCAACCCCAACAAAGCGCAGAGCGCGTCGTCAGACGTGGTGACGGGAGGGCGCATAGGACATCCGACACGAGAAGAACTCAAGAAACAGCTCAAAACAGTGCCCCCTCGTATGTTCGATTAGAATCCATGCCAAGTTTGGCGGAGGACGTAGTAAATCAAACGACATTGAAAGCGACTCCTGTTCAGGCACAAATTCCGCCCTGGGTTCCCTTGGTGGTCATGGCGCCGGAAATGATCTATGGCGTTGGAACAACGTTAAACAAAACGCTTATTCATAGCAGCGCATTACAAAGGCGACTCAATGTGTTCGAAATGAGTTCGTTAGAAGCACGGCTGATTGCAGCTTGCGCGGTACCACTAACGACGATTGCCTCCCCCACAGAAAGCCCGGCTCCTATAGCCGTAACGGTGGCTCCTGAAGTAACCGGAACACCGCTCGTAAACGAAGTGTTAACAAGTACTCCGGCACCACGAATAGAAACCCTTGTGGCGATAGACGGCTCATATCCTACAAAGGTGTCTCTCGTGGAGTCCCCGAAGGTCTATAGTTACGGAGGACCAGAGGGGCGGGAAAATATGGACGAGGTTACGCGCGCGATGTTTGACCGCTATATCGCGGAACTCGCCCGCGAAGGCTTGATCCAAGGATCCAATCCTGAAGCATTGTATCTCGACTTTGACAAGAAATTTGATTTTAAGATGTACGTAACTGATCAAATGCTGACCCGGATTATCCAGTATAAATCCGGCGGCGCTTTTTTGGTGCCGGATAACATGGTAGGTCAGGTGTATCGGGAGCTACAACTTTCGTACAACGATCTGTTTCAGGGAGGGGCTCCTATTGACGTAGGTACAGACAACTTCGGCTTTCGGCAGTTTCAGGCTGACCGAGTTGGCGGTGTTGGCGCATGGCCTGTGCTTGTGAATGTGGACGAGCAAAGCATACCCGTTTCATGGCTCAATATGGATCGTGGAGGCGCGGTGACGCCCCTAGAAAGTTCGGTAGCTGTCGTGACTCCTGGCGTAACCCAAGTTCCGCAAGGGGTCGAATCACCCCAGCCTGCTGTCACAGAGCCCGGAGCGACTCGGGTCGTCACGGAAAACGGGCATGACTATGTCTATACCTACACGAAGCTGGGAGAAACCGAGACTGGCGAAGAACTGTGGGGATACGTGCGGGAGGCCGGCACGATCATATTATTCGACGGGCCTATAAGAAATTATTTACCATTCCAAATTTTGGTTTCCCAAAATGTCCAAAACGAACGAAATTTCGTTTCTGTTAATTACACAGATCAAACAGATATTAATAGTCCGAACCCTTGGTTAACCCGCACGCTTAGTCCAGAACTACAAAAGAGGTACTTTGCGGAAGACCCAAGGAAAGGCACGATGACAGACATGGAAGGATCAAGAGTATTACAAATGGAAATGCTTGGATTAGGAGAAGGTGACCATAAACAAGCTTATTTGGATATCATTGTCGCAAACGGTACGCCGGAAGGCGAAGTGAAACGGGTAAAACTGAGCGAAACCACAGGGATTATTCTGACAATCATGACGCCTGAAGATATCGCCAAGCTCGGAGGTGAGAATGTTATTGAGTTACATGCGCAGGACGGAGACCGTAATTACACGTATTATGTACAGGTATATGACGTGGATGAAAAAGGCAACGAACTAGCTAGAGTAGCCTTTAAAGATCCGCTGAACGAAATTCCGGAAGCAGTGTTGCGGAAGGTATTGTTTTCCATACCCGGGAATATGATAGATCACAAAGATCAGCGTGAGCAAGGGTTCACCAACGTAGCTCAGATATTTGCGCAATACTCCGCAAAAACAAACGAAACAACGGGTAAGCCGGAAGTTGAGATAGAACTTTTACCAGATATACCCGTACTTACCACCCCAACTCCGTAGGTGCTTGTAATTTCCCTTTCACTCCCCTATCCTAACATTAGGGCTATTTATTCTATGAGGCGCGTGATTATTGTTGTCATCGTTATCATTGTGGTGATCCCTCTTGTGTTTGTTGCCTATAGAAATTGGGATGCTTTACAGGAGGCCGCTTTTAAAGCGAAATTTCTAACGCGACGAGCTTCCGTACCTAGTCAGAAATATTCTGCCTCAACCAAAACTCCGGAGGCAAGTATCGCGCTCGTCGACACGGCGTTTTTGGACTACATTACAGAAACACTGCACGTATATGACGTCGACGCCATTGCCGACCCTGAGCGATATATGGATAAGAAGACAAGCGTTGTTCGTCACACCGTTTCACGGCTTACGTTTGAGCTCGTTCCTACGCTTGATCGATATATCGTAGCTCTTGGCGGAAGTGCTGATTTTGCCGGACGCGGCATGTACGCAGTCGAGGGTGACACACTTGTAGTCCGGGTATCGCTTAATGAGGCAGAGCTTATAAAAAGCAATGGTCCGGTAAAATTTAATATGGAGGATATGTATCTCGATACTGCACTTCAAACGCTTCTTTATGCGACTGTTAAACCCGGAGCATCCATACGTCCTGACGAGCTTGCCAAAGTACAAAAAGCAATAAAAGACAATATTACTAGCGGGATATTTGTTCGTCCGGTGAAGATAGAAACACAAAAATAACTATGCCACGATTTACCCTTAGGCTTGCTCTCTGTGTCTTCGCGGTGCTGCTTGGAGTTATCCTCACCAGGCCGCAGCCGGTGTATGCCAATAGTGTGTGTACGGATAATCCCGTTGCATGCGTCATGATGTGGATTCCCTGGACGCACACGATCGAGTCTACGCAGGGTTGCACTACTGATGCGTATGGCATTAGAACATGTCCTACCATACAGGTAACAGACATGGTCGAACGGTGTACTATTCCACAAGCCGGCGGCGGATCATGCCAGTGTTGTTATGAGACCGGGTGTTATCTGGATTGCGGTAATATTCCTGGTACCGGTGGCGGTGGCGGTGGTAACACAGATCCTCCGCCTGATCCTGGCGTGACCCTGACCCCAACTCCCACTCCTGCTCCAGGAACGATCAATATCGTCGCACGTGAGGTGACTAACGACACAACCTGTACTGCTATATCCAATTCTATAGACCCCGTGGTAGGGACGATATTTGGCTTTACTCCGTCGTCGGCTTCCAGCCCAAGTCCACAGACGCAATTGGACAATACTCCTGTTTCTTTTACGAATCTACCTATCGGATCATATACGATTACCTATACTCCGCCTGCACCAGAATGGATACTGGCTAACGCGTGTATATATAGAAATGGCGTACTTACAGCATACGGACAAAACGCAGACCTTTTTAGCGGAAACACGTTGGAGTGGAGAATAGGGTTTACGAGAGGATCTGCCTGGGTGCAGACTTCGGGAGGAGACGTGTATGCAGCGTCCAGCGTCCGCTCGTATATCCCCAATGTCAGCCCGCGAGTATTTAACGCCAATGGTTCAAATGGGTATCCGGGAGTCGTGACGTATGGCACAAGTTATGATTTTGATCCAGACTGGACACTGACGGGTAGTACATACGTGTCATCGAGTAATTGGATAGTACAGGAAACACAAGCGCCTGTTGATTATTATGACTTTTTTTATCGCCGATACGGATCCCCCACTATTCCGACGACAAATTCGGCTTTTGGAAACCTCCTTGCGGTCACGAAGCCTGCAACTAGCGTGACGCCCTACTACGTGCTCGGGGATATGACGACAAGCGGAAACTGGATCGTGGGAAGTAATGAATCTATCGTTATTCTTGTGGACGGAAATCTGACCATTGGTGGAAATATCAATATTACCGGAAACGGGTTCATCGCGTTTATCGTCAATGGGGATATCACCATTTCGGATGCCATAGGGACGACCGTTTCGTCCGTGGCGCCGGTTGTTGAGGGTGTATACATCACCAACACTACAGGAACATTTGCGACCGGCGCGTCCTTAGCGGCAAGCACCGCAAAATTTGTGGGCAACGGTATGTTTGTGGCGGGCAACTTTCTGCTCGAGCGCGACCTTGAGATTTCGGGGGGCAACACAACGTATCCTGCAGCGCTTTTTACTTTTGATCCACAACTACTCCTCACGATGCCCGACTCAATGAAAGACTTGCCAGTCACATGGCAGGAAGTCGCACCGTGATCCTTTATACGAGTTAAATCCCTAATTTTGGTACAATAAGGGTCATGACGTTTGAACAACTCCGGCTGAAACATCCCAGGCTTACGTATACCAGATACCGCGTCACCAGAGGAGATTCTTCGCTTGTTATTTCGTACGAATTTTTGCTTGAGCCCGATATCAGTCTGCAGTCAGTGGTCACCGTTCCCTTTTCCGGGGTTGTGACGGATACAATATTGGAACCGTTCGTTTTCAATCTCGGGCTTATCGAAGCGATAAGTTACTGGAAGCTCGCGTGTCCCAGGGAATTTGTGGTCGAAGCCGGTCATCTGACCTCGGAACAAGTCAGGTTCTGGTACGACCTATTTATTCACGGACTTGGTGAGTTTTATTATCAAAATCAGATAGATTTCACGATGCCTGATTTTTTGCATATCCGATCATCTGATGCGATTGGGCAGCATAACGTATGGGATCAGTCGTTGGGCCAACGGGCGGTGAATAACTCGTCTTTCCCTACGACTCATCAAGCGGCTGATTTGGTTTTGGTAGGTGGCGGCAAGGATTCAGCTGTAACGTTAGGAATGATGAAACAGGGCGATAGAACGCTCCAAACTATTGTTTTGAATCCCACCAAAGCGGCCAGTGATGTCATAAGGAGTTCTGGTTTCCCCGCCCCCCTGATAGTGAAGCGTACGTTGGATCCAAAGCTTCTTGACTTAAATGGTGCGGGATATCTTAACGGGCATACTCCTTTTTCTGCCTACATAGCTTTTTTGGGTGTGTTGGTGTCGTCACTCACGGGTAGTGAAAACGTCATCGTCTCAAACGAAAGAAGCGCCAATGAGGGGAACGTGTCCTACCGTGGCATGGAGGTAAATCACCAGTATTCCAAAAGTTTCCGGTTTGAAACAATGTTTCGACAGTATTGTATAGACACATTTGAACAGTGCGGTTCATATTTCAGTCTGCTCCGTCCTCTCAATGATATGCAGATAGCGGCAATCTTTGCGACGTATCCTCAGTTTTTTACCACATTTAGGAGCTGTAATAAGGGAGCGAAGACCGGTGTTTGGTGCGGGGCCTGCGCAAAATGTGCGTTTACGTATCTTACCCTGTCCCCCTATATGTCCCACGAACAGATGCGAATTAGTTTTGGAGCGGATTTAT
The DNA here is from genome assembly GCA_964573695.1 of uncultured Gammaproteobacteria bacterium. Taxonomy (GTDB): domain Bacteria; phylum Patescibacteriota; class Microgenomatia; order UBA10105; family UBA927; genus UBA927. The sequence continues at coordinate 71,222 of CAZNKB010000004.1, forward strand.
TTGCCAGTACTGCAATTATCGAACATATCCGAGCGCTGGTCGGGCTCGTTCCGGTAAAGCCGTTTGAATGCGTCGGCACCCGCGATGAGGCAAAGCTCGCTGTTATATTGGTAGTGGAAAAATATCTCGAAGAACATAGGGAGGTCCCTGAAGGGTTACTCAAGATAAAAAGCGATTTGTTTCTGAGTCGCCAGGATATTGTGGAATTACGGCGCCTCGTGCTGGACACTTGGGGTGACACATATAATTTACCGCCGGAGTACGTGTCGCTTCTTCGTGCAGTCTGGCAGACTATCAGTAGATAGATAAACATATGCAAAGCAATGAAATTCACGGAAATTCCGTGTTGATTTTGGGATATGGCCGGGAGGGAAAAAGCATCCATGCCTGGCTACAAAAGTATCATCCGTCTCTTCGAGTGGGTATTGCTGATAAACACGCAAAGACGGAGCTTATGTCGGGGGAAACATACAAAGGAGCTACCGTCTATAACGGTGAAGGATATCTTTTTCATTTGTCTGAGTACGATACGATTATCAGAAGCCCCGGTATTTCTCCGTATACATCTGAAATTTCAGATTTTTTGAAAAAAGGCGGAGTCATGACGTCAGCGACCAACATATTCTTCTCTCTCGTTCCTGGTATCACAGTCGGAGTGACCGGAACGAAAGGAAAAAGTACGACGTCGAGTTTGATAGCGCATATTCTTTCGTCTCATTTTGATGATGTGCGTCTGGCTGGCAATATTGGTGTTCCCATGCTTGATAGTTTGGCGGCTGCTACGGAGCGAACGATTTTTGTGTTGGAGTTGTCTAGTCACCAGTTATATGACTGTCGATATAGTCCGCATATTGGGGTTGTGCTGGGAATCGTATCTGAGCATTTGGATTATTATCCTGACTTGATGAGTTACGCCAAGGCAAAATCGAATATCGCCAACAGACAAACCGTCAAAGATTTTCTGATTTATAACCCGATGCATACCGTGGTGCGTGAGTTGGTGCGATTGAGCCCGGCTACACACGTACTTTATCAGGCGCAAGAGGAAGAAAAAATTCATACATTTCTTCGAAATGGTGAGATCATGGTGAAGGACAATGGCGAAGCGATACCTGTTATCAAAATGGCAGACGTGCCACTACTGGGGAACGAGGAGAATACTTTGGCGGCAGTAACCGTTGCTCATCTTATGCGTGTTCCCGTAAAGACTATAGCATCGGCGATTGCTCCGTTTAAGTCTCTCCCTCACCGGTTGGAATTTGTCGGGGAGTACAGAAAAATCCGATTTTATAATGACTCGTTAGCCACTATTCCTCAGGCAACAATCCATGCATTAGAGGCATTAGGATCGGATGTGACAACACTTATTGTCGGAGGATATGACCGCGGGATCGATTATAGAGAGCTAGGTACATATTTGCGCGGTCACCCAGTGCAAACACTTATCTTATTGCCTGATACCGGCGAGAAAATTTGGGAAGCAATTGGCATGCCTATTACGGAGACAAAGGCGTCCTCTATTATGAAACCATATCGGGTGGATTCTATGGAAGAAGCGTTGAAGGTAAGCTTTGCGCGTACGCAACAAGGGAAAATATGCCTTCTCTCCCCTGGGAGCGCGAGTTATAATATGTTCCGTGATTATGCTGATCGGGGTGAGCAGTTCGCTGCATGGGTGAGAAAGATTGGGTCAGGCGTATAAATACGGCATAACACGGGAATTTCTCCTGCCTCCCTTGCGCGAAAAATTGGAATTGAGTATACTTAGGGCATGCCGAAACGAACATATCAACCGAAAAAACTGAAAAGAAAACGTGTCCACGGATTCCGAGAGCGCATGAAAAGCGTCAAGGGGCGTTTGGTACTCAAGCGCCGTAGGGCAACAGGACGGAAAAAATTAACCGTCTAAACAGCGCATGTTTTCTCCTTCCAATAGACTTCTCTCCAAGGATATTCCCTTTGTTATGAAAACAGGTTTTCATATACGCGCAGTGGGCATAGAAGTTGTCTATCTTATGCGTCAGGCCGACCCGCGTTTTGTCCCGCAAAACGGGACTCCACTCTCAGAGCCTCGTTTCGCCATAATTGTTTCTTCGAAAGTAGATAAACGGGCAACTCGACGGAATCGGATGAAACGGCTTGTACGTGAGGCGTTGCAGGATTTACTGCCTTTCATAACGAAGGGGTTTTGCGCAGTTTTTGTCGTGCGTTCTCGATTGCCAGATACAGAAGAGGAAGTGCGTGAATTGATACACAACACGCTCAACACACTCAACACACATTGGATATTGAAGGGATCAACGACATGAAGCACCTAATACTGCGTGCCATACGGTTCTATCAGAGATATCTTTCGCCAGATACCGGCGTGTTTCGAGCGCTTTGGCTCGTGGATAGCGCGTGCCGTTTTTACCCGACGTGCAGTGAGTATACGTATCAAGCGGTCGATCACTATGGTATAATGCGAGGACTGTATATGGGATTGAGGCGAATTCTCCGTTGTCATCCCTGGTCAAAAGGTGGAGTTGATCCTGTGCCGAGCGAATCATAACGACGTATGACAAACCCAACACTTTGGAACCAATTATTTGTATGGCCGATTGTCAATCTGCTAGTCGGATTTTACAAATTATTTGAGTGGCTCAGCGTGCCGGGGGCATTGGGATTTGCCGTTATCGCTCTTACGGTAGTTATCCGCTTGCTTCTTTATCCTCTTATGGCGGCTCAAATGAAGTCCGCAAAAAAAATGCAGAAGCTAAAGCCTCATCTTGATGCGCTCAACATAAAACACAAAGATGACAAAAAAGCGCTGCAACAAGCGCAGCTGGATTTATATAAAACGCATGGAGTAAATCCCGCGGCAGGGTGTCTCCCCCTTCTTATTCAGATGCCGGTACTCATCGCTCTTTACAACGTGTTTTATCAAGTGCTTCAAAACGGTAATGCGGCGAAATTGGTTTCGGACCTTAACGCTATTTTATATATTCCAGTACTTCATCTAACGAGTCTTGATTTGTCATTTTTCGGTACGAATCTTGGTGTGAAACCAAGCTCATGGCAGACGGACGGTTGGTGGTTGCTTCTCATTCCCGTCATTACTGCGGGATTACAGTGGTACCAAAGCAAGCTTATGTTGCCGCAGGCCGGTTTGTCTGATAATGGGCAGAAAGCGCAAGTCACCAAGACTGATGAGAAGAAGCCTGAAGATACCGCAGCGGAAATGCAGAAGCAAATGGCCATGATTACGCCTGTTATGTTCGGTATGTTTGCCTATCAATTTCCATTGGGACTTGCTCTCTACTGGAACGTTTTCGGGCTTTTTGGTATCATGCAGCAACTCCGAATAAACGCGGAGAAATAATAATTACTATGGAAGATACACAAACAGTGGCGCATATCGTAGAAGAGGTCTTGGGTAAACTCGAAATAGTAGGCTCTGTTTCGGTTTCCACAGACGAGACGGGAGCATTTCGTGTGGGTATTGAAACGGAAGAAACGGGATTACTCATCGGACACCACGGAAAAACTCTCGAAAGTCTCCAGCTTATTCTGGGTATTATAGTTTCCAAATCGCTTGGTCGGTGGGTAAAAGCATATGTGAATGTCGGCGATTATCGTGAGAAACGAGAAGAGACTCTTATGCATATGGCTCAGCGTGCGGCAGATCGCGCGCTCGCACTTGGTAGGCCGGTAGAATTAGCAAGGTTGACTCCCGCTGAAAGAAGAATTATTCATCTTACGCTTTCCGGTGACGATCGCATCGAGACCGAGTCGATTGGTGAGGGCGACGATCGCACTCTACTCGTAAAACCCAAATAACCCTCGTATCAAGGGGTATAATAGAAACAATGGCGTTTCATAAGCGATTGTTTTTTTTGCTTCTTGTATTGCTTCCCACCCAGTTAGGTTTGCATTATTGGCCTGTGTGGGCGGTAGTTCTCGGTAGAAAAATTGATTATCTCTCCCCCACTGTTTATGTAACGGACGTGCTCGTTGTTTCTTTGTTGCTTTCTTTTGTGGTGCAATACTGGCGAGATGTCAAAAACGCATTTCTCCGCTTATGTTCTCACCGGGTTATACTGGGCGCCGTTGTTTTTTTGTTGTTTGTTCTCGTAAACATATGGATCGCGCGTGCGCCGGCGGTTTCTATATATAAGTGGCTAAAATTTTTGGAGTATATCGCTCTCGCTTGGTATATCGTGTATACGAAACCATCGCTTATTTATATGGCCAAGGCCATATCAATAGGAATTTTTTACACGTCGGTACTCACGGTTTTTCAATTTGTGTTACAACATTCCGTTGGGGGCCTGCTGTGGTATTTGGGAGAGCGCACGTTTACGCTCGATACGCCGGGAATAGCACGATTTAGTTATTGTTCCCCTTTTGTTTCAGAATGCCGGCTTATTTTGCGGCCATATGCTACATTCCCCCACCCTAACGTATTGGGTGGGTTTTTGGCAACAGCTCTCCCGTTCCACATTTTTGGGTTACCGTTTTGGATTGGAGGTAGAAAATCGTTTTTTCGCATAGTGTATTATTGGGGAACGCTTGTTTTGGGAAGCGTTGCTTTGATTTTAACTTTTAGCCGTGGAGCGTGGTTTGCCACTGCGGGCATATTATCCGTTTCATTATTTGTATTTTTTTGGGATAAGTTCAAAAAACATACTCTCATCGGAATGTCCGCAAAAGTTACCGCGGGTATTTTGAGTGCGGCCTTCGTCGTATTTTTCACATTTGTCGCCGTCTTTCGTCCGGGTATCGCGGACGAGAGTGTCGTCCGAAGAATTGAACTGAACAAAACAGCAATTAATTTGTGGAGATCATCGCCGGTTTTTGGGATAGGGTTGGGAAATTTTCTTACGGAATTACCAGGGCAAACTCCCGGGAGACAAATTAATTTTTTGCAGCCTGTTCATAATATTTACCTTCTCATGCTCTCTGAGGTTGGTTTACTGGGATTAGCAGCATTTATATTGGTACACGCTGTTGTGTTACGCCGTGCTATATTTGGCCTGCTGGCTAGCCGGATCGTCCCTCGCCAAGCAGGACTTATCTATGTGTTGTCCTGGGGTTTTCTGCTTATGTTAGGCAACATAGATCACTTCCTTCTTACCTTACAGCAGGGACAACTATGGCTTCTTGTTCTTTTCTCGCTTGTTTGGCAGAGCGAAAAATAACGAACGTGCTACAATGAACCCTATGTTTACCGATTGGTTTCCTAATGGCTCGCTTCGTAGAATCGTGGCAGGAAACACGATAAGCCAGCTCATTGGCCGGGCCGTGAGTTCCGTGGCGATCGTTGTCGTCAGCTTATTGATCGCAAAACGATATGGTCCCGAGGGGTACGGAGATTTTGTAAAAATCACAACGTACGTTGGATTTTTTTACTTGGTTGCTGATTTTGGACTAAACGCAGTGTATCTTCAGCGGACAATCGGTAGTGCTAAAGCGAAGGCTCAAGCATCGGCAAAGCCGTGGAGATTATTATTGGGGCTTCGTTTGGTTGTAAGCATGATATTGGTGGTAGTCGCTCTGGGAATTTTGTCCTTTATGCCGTCCGGTGTCAGTCAGGGGTATACAACACTTGTACGAACAGGCATAATTCTGTTCGTCCCTGTTATCGTAGCCCAGGCAGTAACGACCACGACGAATGCTTTTTTTCAGCAGATTCTTCGATACGACCTGTCGACGGTTGCCCAAAATATCGGATCGGTTTCCATGCTGCTTGCCGCGGTGGGGCTATCATTTTTCACCCCCGTGGCGGGCCCCTTTCTCGGAATTATTTCTGTCATTACGGGTAGCGTCGTCACCGCACTTCTCTCCCTTTCTTTGGTGCGTCGACGTTTGGGTATGATCAGGCCGGTAGTTTTGTTGCCTGAATTTGTCACCTATTTGCGTCATAGCACTCCTCTCGGATTGGCACTCATATTTAACCTCATATATTTTCATTCAGATAGCATTGTGTTGACGTTGACCCGATCGACCCGTGAAGTGGGTATGTATGGTTTGGCATATAAAATATTTGAGCTGCCCTTGGTGATCCCGATTTTTTTTATGAATTCGGTATATCCTCTGTTGCTCCAAAAAAGTGATCGTGCAAAGGGAGGCCAGGAACAAATCTTCGGTAGCTCATTTAAATTTTTGCTTGGTAGCTCTGTCGTTATGATGTTTGTGCTGTGGATTGCGGCCCCTCTGGTGGCGTGGGTGCGGCCTGATTTTGCGGGAGCCCAGGAGCCTTTGCGCATTCTTATTTTGGGGTTGCCTGTTTTTTTTGTCTCTGCGTTATTTATGTGGTTTCTTATCGCGCGCAAACAACAGGGGACCCTACTTATGATTCATGGTGCCGCGATGGTGGGAAATATTGTCTGTAATATTGTGTTTATTCCACAGTATGGTATGTTTGCTGCGGCATGGATAACCATATTGTCGGAGATTTTTGTTTTATTATGTTCTGCCATTGCCGCGACAAGGAATCGCGCGAATTTATTGATTTCTTAATATGAAATACGTCATCCATACAGACGGGGGAGCCAGAGGAAATCCCGGTCCGGCTGCGATCGGAGTAGTTATTGAATTAGTTACCGGTAACGAAGATAGTAACGCACAAGTGATCGCGGAGTTTGGTAAGAAGATAGGGGAGACTACAAACAACACGGCCGAGTATACGGCAGTGGTAGAAGCCTTGAAATACTTCAGTAAGGGCGACGTAACACATCGACCGGGGAAGTCTGACGAAGTGGATTTTTATTTAGATTCGACGTTGGTAGTCAATCAATTGAACGGTCTATATAGAGTGAAGGAGCCACATCTTCGTACGCTGCTTTTCACTGTTCGTATGCTTGAGTCGGAGTTAAATTCCCCCATACGATATATATCTGTGCCAAGGGAGCAGAATCAACGTGCGGATTATTTCGTGAACCGAGCCCTCGATTCATAACCTGCTCATGTCCGATACTCCTGTTTGTACCTAACGCGCTTCTTTTGTTTGTGTTGTTTTCGGTAGTCTGATTTGCCATAATACAAACACAGCATTTTCTTCTTCTATGACCTCCTCAAATTTTGAGAAAAATAACTTTAGTGAAACGGCTTCGCCCTTAGCTCGTATTGAAGCTCAAAACGCGGTATTTATAGAACCCTTGCGGGAATACCTTGAATCGAATGGGTGCCGAGTGATAGTAAATCATGAGACAGATAGCGACCCGAGGTATCTTATCTGTGTCGGCGACACGGATTTCGTGAAATCTTTTTTTGAACAGAGAGATTCCGAAGGATCAAGAAAGCTTGCGGTAATCTATGAAGGGCACGAGGACGATCTGCGTGGACTAAGCAGCGAGAAAATTAAATTATATTTTGTAGACCCCAAGCCGCTTTCCGTTTCTGAAGTCCGGTCTATATTTGCTTTTTTCTTCACTGAGCGAGCCCAAATCAAAAACAGCCGAAAAGAACCGGGCGTGGTCAAAAAGCATAGTGTAATCCCGACTGAACCACCACGTGAGCGCGAGACGTCAGAAGAGAAGCCCGTTATTGTCAGCGACAAGAAGCGAATCGCCGAGACAATGCAGCATATTTTTCATTCAGATAACGCACCAAAGATAAAACAATTTGCCATAAAAGGCCGAGGGTTCCAAATGGTTGGTTTTTTACTCCTCGCCATAATTACCCCCATATTCCTTTATGGTCTGTCGGTCAGTATTGGCATCGGGTTATTGGCGGCAAGCAGCAAGACTCTTATAAAAGGAGAGACAGCGTGGACGAAGACATTGTTGGGTTACAGTAGTTCTTATATACGAGCTGCACGGACGATACTGCATTTGGGCAGCCCGGCGTTTTCCCTTGTTGGGCAGACAGGACCGATAGAAGATCAAGATAGATTTCTCTCTATATTAGATGACCTTTCTAAGGTTGAGTCTGGCGTCTTAACTATTTTTGCCAAAAGTAAGATTATTGCCGGTGGCATATTGTTTCCGCAAGATAAGTCAATGCAGGCAGGTCTTGTTGAAGTAACGGAATTATCGAGTGAGGTTTCCCGTGTCTCACAGCATCTGGCTCTTGTCTCAGCACAGCTTGACTCATTGCTCGGGAGTAGGCGTTTCCCCTTTAACACGGGAACGGTTTCTCGGCTGACCCAAAGAGGAATAACAGAACTTTCGAAAGTAAGAGAAATAGTAGGATATACGGAAAAGATTCTTGCGCTTTATCCGAGAATCGGCGGGTTTAGAAGAAAGCAAACATACTTGGTGTTATTGCAAAACAGTATGGAATTGCGTCCGACGGGAGGGTTTATCGGTAGTCTATTGTTGGTAAGCTTTCAAGATGGGAAAGTTGAGACAATGGATGTTCAGGATGTTTACACAGCCGACGGGCAGTTGAAAGGGCACGTGGATCCTCCTTTGGCAATACGGGAAATTTTAGGCCAGGAACATTGGTATTTGCGTGATAGTAATTGGGATCCTGATTTTGAGGTAAGCGGCGCGCGCGCGGCGTGGTTCTATGAAAAAGAAATGGGTGTAAAAGTCGATGGGGTTATAGCTTTGAGTTTGCCAATGGTTACAAAACTACTTACGGTGACCGGTCCCATTGAATTGTTGGATTTTAACGAGCGGATTTCGGCGAGTAATTTCTTCGCTAAGTCCCTTTTGTATACGGAGACGGACTTTTTTCCAGGTAGTACACGAAAAAAAGATTTCCTTGGTGCATTGACCAACGCGCTGCTGACCAGAATTACGACGGACAGGTCATTATCGGCAGGGTCGCTGCTTCATGTGATAACGGACGCGATCCAATCCAGGGATATTCAGTTTTATTTTGTTGATTCCCAATTGCAGTCTCTTATTACACAGTGGAATTGGGGTGGGGAAGTGGTATTGGATGCATGCGACGTTGTGGCCCAGCAGATTCCTTGTATGGGTGACGGGTTGTCTCTTGTAGAGGCGAATCTCGGCGTCAATAAAACGAATTTCTTTATTACCCGTGAGGCGCTATCACAAATTACTATTGACCCAGACGGGACGCTTGAGCATGCCTTGACCCTTAAAATTGAAAATTCTGCCCCCAAGCTCACCGACGGCACAGGCGCTTATCAATTATATATGCGTCTGCTCGTGCCTCTTGCAGCTCAGGTTCGTGAAGTTAGTATAGACGGTGCGATAGTTCCCACTCGGAGTATGTCCGAGGTGGCGCCACCACCGGCGCCTTACTGGTACGAAGTTGAGGGAAAGACGTATAAGACGGTTCATATCCCCATAATAGTGCTCCCAAGACAAACGAAACAGCTTGCATTGTCATGGAAAATGTATGGAGCGCTGGCTTTTGACGTATCCTCGCTGTATCAATTAAACATCCGTAAACAGTCGGGGGTCTCCGAAGTGCCCTGGCACATAATACTTCGATATCCGGATGCCTGGAGCTCATCAGGAGAAGGTGGTGTTGCAAAAGGGTCTGTCCTTGAGTACAATACAACTCTTACCAAAGACACTAAGGTGAGAGTACTCTTTCAAAAGAACTTATGAAAAAATACACGCTGAAAGCAACAAAACGGGAAGACGTCGGTCGGAAAGTCAAAAAGTTACGACTTGAAGGTAAGCTCCCGGCAACTGTATATGGAAAAAAACTCACGAGCGAAAATCTGATAGTTTCCACGGTTGAGTTTACAAAAGTTTTTTCAACTGCCGGAGAGACGGGGCTTATCGAGTTGGAAATTGACGGAAAAGTAAAGCCGGTGCTTATTCATCATGTCCAGAAGGACCCGGTAAAGGAAGCACTGCTTCATGTTGAATTTCACCAGGTGGATTTGAAGGAAAAGGTGCACGCAAGCGTGCCGTTGGTTTTGGTCGGCGAATCTCCTGTGGTCGCGCAAAAAGCGGGAGTCGTGTTGAATTTGCTGTCTGACGTTGAGGTGGAAGCGCTTCCTACTGACTTGCCTGAAAAAATAGAGGTTGACGTCACTATACTAAATGAAGTTGGTCAGGAATTAAAAGTTTCTGATCTTCGTTTTCCCCAGGGTGTCACTGTTGTAACTGAAGGAACGGTTGGTGTGGTCAAGGTTGGCGCGCTTGTGAGTAAAGCGGCAGAGGAGCAGGCAGCTCAAGAGGCAGCAGCGGCATCGACAGCCACCGAAGAAGCAGGTGCGGCTGTAGCAGAAGGAGCTGAAGAATCACAGGAGTCTGTGTCAGAAAAGCCGGCCGACGAAGAAAAGAAGTCTGACGCGAAATAAAATTCGGCAGACCAAATTCCCGATTTTAACGTATATTGCCTTCCCCTGTATTGAAAAGGTATCCCACACTGCTTGGGGGTATCATTTGTTTTTGAGAAGTTCTTCCAGTTTCGTAATTTCAGGGTAGTTGGGGTCTATGGTTTTAACTTTGTCCAGGTATTTTTTTGCCTCCGTCGTATCACCCAGTTGGTACGAAAGAAGAGCAGCCATATAGAATCCATCGCGATAGTCAGGGTGATCTTGAACGACGGTCTGCCAGTAGGCATATTGATTTTTGATTTCATCAAGCGAGACTGTCTCTATTTGGGTGGCATCTGTAAGACCTAAAACAGCCGTATTATCCAAAGGGGGAATGTGAAGGAGACGCGTAACTGATGAGAACGCCTGCGCAAGAGATGTGGGTTGAATAACCTCCACATTGGAGTACACGAATATTCCAAGAGCTATCCATAACAGGGTATGTCCCAACATTGAGACGTATCGGTTTTTGATTGCTGCGGAAAAAAAACGGGGATAGTGCGGTAATTCCATAACCCGGCGGAATGCATTGCTCACTATATGGAAAAATGATTCATGCTTACTCATACTGCCTTACGGCAGTATAGTATGGAAGACCAGGATATGACAAGCGTGATTAGTGTGGCCGTCGTGTTCCCGTGAATTATTCGTCTCGGTGCGTCACCGACTCTTGAACAGTCGAAGCGTCTGTGATATTCTCCGTTGGTATAACGCTCGCGAATTACGCGACACATTTATAAATTTATGCCAAAAAAAATAATCGCAAAAAAGACGGTTGTTCAGGTTCCTCCGCAGTTTGAGTCCGCGTTACCGATGCAATCTCATAAACCTTTCCTTACCTGGAAGTGGATAGTGATCGGACTCGTCGTTTTGTTTGCAGTCCTTCTTGCAGCAAACAAAGGATTGGTACTTGCAGCGGTTGTTAACGGCAAGCCGATATTCAGTTGGCAACTTAACCACACGTTGCGGACCAGATATGGCCAACAAACATTAGAAGGGATGATCGGTGAAACCCTCATTGCCGGAGAGGCACAAAAGTCAGGAGTAACCGTGACTGGCGATGATATAGCCTCAAAACAGAAGGAAATCCTATCGAGCTTAGGAACAGAGGTAAATCTTGAGGACTTCTTGAAATTTCAGGGAATGACCGAGCAGGATTTTAATCAGCAACTAAAAGTACAGCTTACCGTAGAAAAATTATTAACACGGGATTTGACTATTACGGAAGCGGATGTTGATAATTATATCGCGACCAACCGAGCACTTTTGACTGCTACGGATCCGGCGATGCTTCGCGAAGAGGCAAAGAAGGCCATTATAGGAAACGCAGTGAGTGAGAAATTACAGTCATGGTTTTTGGAACTTCGCCAGAAATCAAATGTCATGAAGTTTCTTTAATATATGCCGGGTAGTAGAATTTCGACACGCTTTGCGTTCGTTGTCGGAATACTGGCTGCCCGAACATATTGTTTTGTTTATTAAATGAAAGGATTTTGAAACTAAGACGCGTAAAAAACAACGGTCGAAATTTCACAACCCGGTATGATGCCTTGGTATTTGGGAAATAGCCGGCTAGATTTCAGTCAACTTTGGGGGTTGGGATTCGTTATTCTTGCCATATGGAGCCTCGTTTGGTCCGCAGTTGCATTATGGCACAGCGCGAGACGAGAAGATAAAGTTTGGTTTGTCGTTTTTTTGCTTGTTCACACCATGGGTATTTTGGAATTTGTATACCTTATGTTTGTGGCAAAGATTTTTACCGCGCCTTCCAAAAGCCATTCGCGACGCCGGAAATAAAACTCCCGTACAAGTAGGATTCCACCTGCTGGGAATATTCTATGACCACTTGGCAATTATTAAAAAGAAATCCCAAACTCTGGCAGCGATATTTTGTCCGTGAAAAAGTACTTCGCGCGATAAGATTATTTTTTGAGGGCAGGCAATTTCATGAGATAGAAACCCCAATATTAATTGCGAGACCTCCCGCGGAGAGTTATCTCGATGTATTTGAAACGACACTCTTCGACCGCAATCGAAAAGCCAAACAGGCGTATCTCTCAACCTCTCCTGAGGTGCCACTCAAAAAACTTATGGTAGCGGGTCTTGGTAACTGTTTTGCGCTTACCAAAAGTTTCCGAAACATGGAAACACAGAGCTCGCTTCACAATCCGGAATTTACCATCCTTGAATGGTATCGGATTGGCGTGGATTATCACGAGATCATGAAGGACTGCGAGGAATTATTTTTGTTTATCAACACATACTTACAGCGAACCGGTGAAAATACCAAAACGGTAGAGCCACACGCGCTTAATTATTTGGGTAAACAGATACAGATTGGCGCTCCATGGGAGCGGCTCACTGTTTCACAAGCTTTCAGCAAATGGGCAAACATTAACTTTGACGAATTTTTAGACATGAAAAATGCAAGACAGATAGCACAAAAAAAAGGGTACCGTATCGAGAAGAAAAATACCTGGGAAGAAATATATAATCAGATTTTCTTAAATGAGGTAGAGCCTCATCTCGGGAGGGGAACACCAACTATTCTGTATGAATTCCCCGGTGTCATGGGAGCGCTCGCCCGAAGAAAAAAAGCCGATCCGAGATTTGCGGAACGATTTGAATTTTATATAGAAGGCCTGGAGTTAGGAGATTGTTATAGTGAGCTGACGGATTGGAAAGAACAGCAGGAGCGTTTTGAAAATGAACTTAAGGAAATTAAGAGACTTGGAAAAACTATATACGATTATGATCACGATTTTATCGAAGCGTTAAAAATCGGTTTACCTGACTGTAGCGGTATTGCAGTTGGCGTTGATCGTCTTGTCATGTTGTTTGCCAACGCAAAAACGATTTCTGAAACGTTACTGTTTCCCGGCGAAGAACTATTTGCCGTATGATGATACGACTCGCGACGATTCATGACCGTGATAAGGTGCTTCACCTGCTCAACCAGCTCGGCGAAATTGTAAATGAACGTGTTCACTTTGACCCGGATAATGTCCGCGCGCACGAGCTCGGGAGAAAAAATTACGAAGAAGCAGTTTCACGGGCCGACCGAAGAGTATTTGTTGTTGATGACCAAGGCGTTATTATCGGGGTGGCTACGTTTTTTATCCTTACCGATTTTATTACCGGAAAACAATTTGCACACATAGATGATTTCGTTGTGGACAAGAAACGGCGTAAATCGGGAATAGGGTCACAACTTCTTGAGTTTATAAAGACGTATGCGAGGTCCATGGGAATAGTTTCTATAGAGATTACTTCAAGTTTACCCCTGACTGAAGCGCATGAGTTTTACGAAAAGCGGGGCGGCGTATTCGCGCGGAAAGTCATCAAGTTTGCTCTCTAATATTGCCATTTCCATGAACTCATGGGATAATTAAACCCCCGAATAACGAGGGGTTTATTTATGGCAAAGATTACAACAGCACAATTCAAAAAGGGAAATTTTATCGAGTTCCGTAACGAACCCAACCAAATCATGGATTTTCAGTTTGTGAATCCAGGAAAAGGTAGCGCATTCGTGAGGGCGAAATTGAAGAGCTTAAAAAGCGGCAAGGTTATAGAATTTACATATAAATCCGGAGAGACGGTGGAAGAACTTCCTATTAATACGCGCGAGATGCAATTCTTATATAAGGAGGGTGAAGCGTACGTGTTCATGGATAATTTTAGTTATGAGCAATACAATATTTCTGAAGGATTACTCGAAGGCTTTATAAAATATTTGAAGGCGAATGATACCTATCAGGTGCTGGTGTTTGGTGAAGATGCCGTAGGAATCCGTTTCCCTAAGAAAGTCTGGCTGAAGGTAACGGAGGCCGATGACGGAGCAAAGGGGAATACCGCTACGGGAGCCACCAAAACAGTCGTTGTAGAAACCGGGGCCGTTATTACCGTGCCGCTGTTTATTAAGGAAGGGGACACTATCGGCATCGACCCCGAGACGGCGACCTATTTGGAAAGAGGGTAAAAATTTCTGTATACTGGGTTTATGCCCATACGTCCGACGAAGTGGTTTGTTAGCTTTGTGCACTCCATAATTTCACGCCCTCAAATCCCGCTTCTATCGTTGGCTTTTGTCATTGTGATAGGGGTATGTCTTTTTGCAATCTCCGTTTTCCAGGGGAAAAGCACTATGCTCGTTGTGGAAAAAACTCAGGCGGAAATAGAGATAAACAGATTACGAAACGAATTATATACAGTAAGAAGTGAGGACCAGTTTGTGCGCAATGAGCAACTCACCTCGGAGATTTCCAATATACAGGAAACATATAGTCAGGCAGTCAAAACCTACGAGGATCTTATTGACCTGCGCGCCGTAACGAAGGATACCGGGAAGCTTGAGGAGCAGTTAGCGGGAAGTCTTTCGTTGTTATCCAAGCGTCAGTGGTCCACGGCTTCAGCGGAATTAGTCGCTTTGTCGAAAAACATATTGGCGTTACGAGAAAAAATTGCAGCGAGTTTCGTGATCCCGGCAAACGTTCCGGAAAGCAATTTGCCTCCTTCATCGGGATTTAGTAGACAGGTTGTAAAAACAGACGTCGGGACTTACCTGGTCGATATTGTAGCGGCTGATATGGGGTCAACGCGTGTCATCGTAGACACCGCTTCTGACGCGACCTGTGCCAAGGATTGCCCCGCGTTGTCACTTGGTGATTATGTCAGCCGTAGTGGGGCATTCGCCGGGATTAACGGGTCATATTTTTGTCCGGCCGATTATCCAAGTTGCGCTGAGAAAAAGAATTCATTTGATACGCTACTTATGAATAAGAACAAAGTATATTTTAACTCGGATAACAACGTCTATAGCACCGTCCCTGCTGTCATATTTCTGTCCGGCTCGATGCGGTTTGTGGGTCGGTCACAGGATTGGGGAAGAGATACGAGTCCTGACGGGGTGCTGGCGATGCAGCCACTTCTTTTGTCGGGAGGAAATAATAATTTCGGCGGAGACGGGGATCCCAAGAAGGGAAGCAAAGGGAACCGAAGTTTTGTAGGGAATAAAGGTTCGACTGCATATATCGGAGTGGTGCATAGCGCGTCCGTTGCCGAGGTAGCATATGTGTTAAAAGCGCTTGGGTTAGAAAATGCCCTTAACTTAGATAGCGGTGGTTCAACTGCTCTTTGGAGCGGGGGATATAAAGTCGGTCCGGGACGCAATATTCCTAACGCTATCCTTTTTGTAAAAAGATAGTGATTCCCCTTTGGGATACCGTTTATATATCTTGAAACGTATTTGAAACAATGAAACAATACCGTTATGACAGATGATCCTGCGAAACAAGATCCGCTGCACCCCCCCCTCCCTGTTGAGGAAACTCCAATTATCGATCCTGTTTCAGATGAGGTAACTTCACAACAAGAAGAACCGAAAGTTGAACAGAACATCGATGAGCGAGAAGATGTCATACCAGAGGCGTCTCGGGTGTTTGAGCCTGATCCGGTAACAATGACTGAAGTCCCCCCGCAAACTCCCGTGACTCTTCCACCCGTTCGTACCAAGGGAGGAAATCATTTTGGAACAGTGCTTTTTATTGTCCTGTTGTTCGGACTTGGCGTGTGGTTAAGTAGTCAGTTCCGATCTTTTTTTGCCCCGACATTTCCAAATGAGGCGGTGACACCCACAAAGCCGGCAGCAGAAAATAGTCCGGTGGGTTTGCCCGAATCAACTTCCTCAGCCGCAGTACCATTACCGGCATGGCTTACCTATGACGTTATCAATGGCTCGACAAAAAAACCGGTTACGGGAGTAACGTATAAATTACCAAGCAGTGTAAAAGCGCCGACTTGTGATAGTCAAAGCTGCGCGTCACAGGGTACCAATTTGCCCGGCGGAACTCGCTTTACTGTAGCTCCGCGCGGAAAGGGCCAGTCGTTGCCGGATTTTCGAGGAGCAATACTTACCGATGCGTCCGGGCGTGAATTTAGTATGAAACAAGGTGTTTTTGGTGGTGCGTATGCTTATGAGTATACAGGGAACTTTACCGGAAGAACCGGGGGAGGGTACACGTTCACGGCAATTCGAGGTGTACTCATGCCAGTGTCTGAGACGTTGGCCATAGAGTTTAACCATTTCGCGCCGGCAGGGGTGACATCCGATTTTGAGAAGGATGATGTATTATTTGACGAAATAATCGCATCGTTTTCCATTGCGGGTGGTCCGGTAGCGAGCCCGACGGCCCGGCCGACTACAAGTACTCCTTTGTCGACTCCGGTTGCGACATCTTCAGGAAACTAGCTTCTGCCTGCCGGCCACGAAGAAATGATAAGTGGTTCATGATTTTCCTTTGAAAGCTTGCTCCAGATTTCTTCGGTTACAAACGGCATGAATGGATGAAGGAGCTTTAAATACACCAATAATCCTTGCTTGAGTTGCTTGTTTGAAATCGCACCTTCTTTGGCCTGTTCTATGGCCTGATCACAGAACCAGTGCCAAAAGGTTTCATAAAGAATTTCTGCCGCTTCGTTAAATCGGTACCGGTCGATAGCTTTGGTTGTTTTTTTTATCACCTCATCCAGCTTGCTGGTAAATTCTGTTTCTTTGTTTTCGATACCAGGCATTGCTTCCAGCTCCGCTTGCGTCTGTTGCATTTCCACAAACCGGGCTGCGTTCCAGATTTTGTTGGCGAAGTTCCTCATGCCGCGGATCTTGTCTTCCGAAACAGGGATATCACTTCCCGGGCCGGCTCCGAACATAAGCGCCATGCGGAGTGCGTCTGCACCGTATTTTGCCACCATGTCAATCGGATTCATGACATTTCCCTTGGATTTACTCATTTTCTGGCCCTTGGCGTCGACGACGCGGGAGTGGAGGTGAATGACTTCAAACGGTACGTCGCCGGTCCTGTATATCCCGAGCATCATCATGCGGGCGACCCAGAAGAAGAGGATGTCCCACATGGTATCAAGGACCGAGGTGGGATAAAAGTATTTGAAGTCTTCATTGTCGGGAAACCCGAGAGTGGTGATAGGCCACTGACCTGAGAGAAACCATGTATCAAACGTATCGGTCTCGCGGATCCAATTCCCTTCGGCAGGTGCGGTTTCACCGATATGGATTTCCGGCTGGTTTTCTTTACGTTCGTAAATAGGAACCATGACGCGTTGGATACCTTTGGATATTTCTTCCAGGGAAGCGTGTACTGGATAGTATTGGCCGATAGAGCCCTGCTTCAATGTTTTGTTTTTGTCCAGAAACGATACCCAGATACGATGTTCGTGCCCGTCGATTTTGTGCCAGACGGGAATTCTGGGACCCCATACGACCTGACGGGAGATGTTCCAGTCGAGGATATTTTTCATCCAGTCGAAGTACATTTTTTCAAACCGTTTAAGCGGAACGATTTTGGTTTTCCCTTTTTTGACCGCTTCTATCGCCGGTTTAGCAAGATTTTGAGTTTTTACGTACCACTGGGGGAGGGGGAGGGGTTCGATAACCGTGCCGCATTTGTAGCATGTCGCCACAGAATGCACGTAGTTTTCGTCCACATGATCCATGAGCCCCTTTGCTGTTAAATCGGCGACCACCTTTTCCCTCGCTGCCTTGACCTTAAGACCTGCATACGGGCCGGTTTCTTGAGTTAACCGTCCGTCGAATCCGATTATTTGCTTAAGCGGCAGGTTGTGGCGTTTGGCAATTTCAAAATCGGTAAAATCATGTGCCGGCGTGACCTTTGCCGCGCCTGTGCCGAATTTTGGATCTATGGCATCGTCGCTAACGACCTTGACCGTAAACGGTCCGAGCAAGCCTTCCACCTCAATTTCCTTACCAATCCACGGCTTATACCGCTTATCCTTGGGGTTGACCGCGACGGCGGTATCGCCGAATTTAGTTTCCGGCCGGACGGTGGCAAGGATAAACGGTCCGTATTTCATGTAGTAGAGTGGGTCGGTTTGCTCCACGCGTTTGACCTCGAGATCGGAGTAGCTTGTACCGCACTTAGTGCAGTAGTTGACGAGTCGGTCGTCACGATATAGAAGGCCGTCTTTGTGAAGTTTGTAGAAGGTATCAAAGACAATATGGACGATGTTTGGATCCAGTGAATATTTATATCTGGTCCAGTCCAGGGAAAACCCCAGGCGTTTCATCTGGTCGCGATTGAGGTTCTTGTTCTGCTCGACGAAGTCGGAGATCATTCCATAAAGCGTCTCCCTGTCAAAATCAAACCGGCTTTTTCCTTCTTTGGCAAGTCGTTTTTCAAATACATATTGGGTTTCTATGCCGGCATGATCACCGCCGGGGAGCCACAGGGTGGGGTCACCCTTCATGCGGTGGTAGCGGATAAGGATGTCTTGCACGGTAAACATGGCGTGTCCCATATGCATTGGGTCGTTTGCGTTAGGGAGGGGGAGTAGGATAGTGAACGGCTTTTTCTTTTTGTCGATTTTCGGCGTGAAGTAGCCGCCGTTTTCCCACATGCGGTAGATTGCTTCCTCAACTGTTTTCGGATCGAAGTTTTTGTCCATAGATATAGTTTACACCACAAAAAAAGTACCGTTTTTCTATAAGGACCCAACTTTTCTTGAAAGGCTGGGTGGTACCACCTTAGTTGCTTCTCATTTTTTGCTATTACGGGCAATACCGTCCCGATTACTTATTTTACAAAAAATGTTGATCGGGAAGCTCGTCTGGTGACTAATCAGACTCGGACGCTTTTCAGACTAACATATCTGATTATAGTTGATGCGTATTGAGCCTGTCAAAGAAGCCAGTCCAAAAAGATATTTCGTTTTGTCGCCTTTTCCCATATCTGTTTTTTTTTGATTGAGCCAAGCTCGGTGAGTTGTGGGTCCCATTTGATCCGAATTTCGGCAAGCCGCCCTTCATAGTACCGTCTCGCTGCTATTTGTACTTGTTCCGCTGACATCATAGTGCGAGCTCCAACCATTGCCAGAAATTCCGGATCACGCTGCAGGCGTAATATGTTTTCATGGAGGCGGCTCTCTCTGCGCGCACGTACGATATCCCGGTGAATTTCGTGAGCAAGTGAAGGCATAAGCGCTTTTTGGGCCGGTTACCTGAGGTGAAAAAAGTTTAGAGCTCTTCGAGTTTGACGTGATCAGCGGGTTTGTCCTTGATAAACTCAAGATATTTTTCCGTTGTGGAGAGACGTTTGTGACCCACGAGTTTGCTTATGGTCGTAATTGGTGTGCCGCTCATAAGGTGATGAGCGATAAAGGTGTGTCGCAGATCGTTTACTTTTGCGTCCTCGATCCCCGCGACTTTAAAATACCGGTCTATGGCTGTTCGTATATTGCGAATAAGCAGTGGCCGTCCTGTTTTTGTAATAAACAGCGCTTGTGATTTGGCGGTTGTGCTTTTGATTTTGATCCAGTTGTCGAGCGCTTCCCGGCCTGCCCGATTTAGGGGGACCATACGTTCAATATGGCCTTCCTGAGCCGCAACATGAAGCTCGTTTTCCCGTACGTCGCCAACGGTGAGATTGGCAAGCTCTCCGATACGCAAGCCCGTTTGCAAAAAGAGTTCGACAATCGCGTAGGTTCGAAGATCTCCTCGACAGGCATCACGAAGTGCGCGGTATTCAAGTTTTGAAAGAATTCTTGGCGGTTTGACGTCGTATTTGGGATGTTCTATATCTCCGGCCGGATCAACAGCTATGACACCGGTCGTTTTGAGGAACCGGTAAAATGTTTTCATCGAATTGATTTTGCGTGAAATAGATTTTGGGGTGTAACTGTCTGCCGCGAGTTTTTTTAGGAATGCCTCAAGCTCTTCGCGGGAGACTGTCGATATGTCTTTTTTGCCGGCATTGGTCAAAAAGGCGACAAGCTGCTCAATATCTTTGCTGTATGCTACTATGGTAGCGTGAGCCCGACGTCGGGATTCAAGGTGTTCGACGAACTGTTTGTGGGCGGCTTTTAGGTCAAGTGTCATAGTGTGAAATCAGGAAACAGAAGCATGACTCAATTTTCGTTTAGAATTGAGGGACAGAGTATCGCTCCGTTTTCTTAAAGCCTATAATATCATATACTAGCCCAAAGCGCAACAGCATGAGACATATACAGCCTCATTTACGCACGATTATCATATGGGGAATTAGCCTCATTTTGTGCGTAAGTGCCGGCGGTACCATTATAAACCTCTGGGCTCGTCGCGGCATAGTTCGGGAGCGCGAGCAGGAACTTCGCAACTTACAACAGGAGAATCGAAGCCTTGAGGGCGAGCTTCAGGATATCCGTGGGGAGGCATACGTCGAGCGGATAGCGCGGGACAAGCTCGGAATGGTGCGGGAGGGAGAGTCGATAGTGCTTTTGCCCAACCCACGTGACGACCCAGGGAATGGGGATAACACTGCAAATCTACCCAATTGGAAAAAGTGGTGGAACTTGTTTTTTTAGGTGTCGAGTAATTGTGCTGGTGCCAGCGGCAGGGATCGAACCTGCGACAAATGCCTTATGAAGACACTGCTCTACCACTGAGCTACGCTGGCTATACGAACTATTTAGTTTATTAACACTGCTCCCGCCTCTTCGGCGGGTCGCCGATGAGGCGACTACCACTGATACACCGGCCTGTATATGCACATTTTATCAAATTGGCCTGATAAGGCAACCCGTACAATATCCTGTTTACATGATACAATAGAGCTATTCAACCACTCTGATCGTATGCTTTGCTCTTGTGCTTAACAGGTACGTGATAGATTGGTGTAAGTGGGAGGTGAGTATAATTCATGGCAGCTAAATTATTTGTTGGGGGACTATCCTGGGATACGACAGAAGACACGCTCAAAAATCACTTTGCCCAAGTTGGGCCGGTGGCGAGCGCACAGGTTATCACTGACAAGTTTACCGGTAAGTCTCGAGGATTTGGATTTGTCGAGATGAGTAATCCCGACGACGCACAAAAAGCAATCCAGGATCTCAACGGCACGCAACTCGACGGACGGTCGATTGTCGTTAACGAAGCCAAACCTATGGCTCCCCGCGAAAATCGCGGAGGCGGAGGTGGTGGGTATCGAGGCGGCGGAGGATTTGGTGGTAATAGAGGAGGCGGAGGAGGGAGAGGTGGATTCGGAGGAGGGAGACGCGACGATCGTGGAGGTCGGGGCGGTTACGATAGGCGAGGGGGTGGAGACGACCGCGGAGGAAGAGATTGGTAACTATTTTTGAATTCAAAAAGAAAATCACCCCGGGAGACCGGGGTGATTTTTGTTGTGAGAGGCAAGCATCCTTATCTTCTTTTTCCTTGGCCACTTTTTAATTTCTGCTTCCCGCCTGAGCGCACCTGATTTGGTGGATCGGCGCTCAATATAGAGAATTTTGACCGGCGTATGGGAGCGGGTATAAGCACCACCATTACCAGCTAGATGAGTTCTAAATCGTTTCTCTACATTATTGGTCGATCCAGTATATAAAGATCGATCTTGGCACAGCAGGATATAAACAAACCACATGGTTTTATGTATCTATGATATGCTTGAAAAAAGCAAGTTTGGCTTCAGTATATGCGGGTAAGACAGCTCTTTGTTATCGTCTCTTCCGTTGTCCTTTCCCTCGCAGTGTTTGAAGAGGGGCTGAGGCTGTTGAATTACCCGTATATCGGGTGCAAAGAGCTTGATGAAGTTGCTGAGTACCAGATTGGTCAGTTCGACCCAGTATTGGGCTGGAGTTATAAACCTTCTTATTCCGTTCGCCATTGGGATAACAAAACCTATTCATTTAGCGTTGAAGGATATCGGGCGTTATCCACAGAGGATCACAGCGACTCCGCTAAACCCACGATTCTCATCGTTGGGGATTCGTTTATGTTCGGGCATGGTCTGGATTTTGAGGAAACATTCGGGTATAAACTTGAGGAGGCACTGAGCCACTCGTACAACGTGCTCAATTTTGCCGTTCAGGGATATGGGTTGGATCAGACATATCTTCATCTCCGGCGGCTTATGGACGTATATGCGCCGCTAT
The DNA here is from genome assembly GCA_964573695.1 of uncultured Gammaproteobacteria bacterium. Lineage (GTDB taxonomy): Bacteria > Patescibacteriota > Microgenomatia > UBA10105 > UBA927 > UBA927. Next base: position 93,396 of record CAZNKB010000004.1, read on the forward strand.
ATGTAATCGTTGATATCCATGAGGATCAGGATTATCGAAATATCAATCGCGATCGTAGGGCTTTTTTCCCATGCAGCAGGCTTACGGGTACCAAGCCTGTCTTTTCACTCAAAAACGGAGCGCTTGTGCAAACCCACGCACCGGAGCGGTTTGAGTCTTATGATAGTCCGCGGTTACGTTTGGTGCTTCGGAGAGTGGGAGAGGTGCTGAACCAGAGAAGTAGTGGTAAGACGGCGCTGTCCCAGAAAATATACGAGGAAATGCGGCGGTACGTTGCGAGTCGTGGAGCAAAGCTTTTTGAGATAAATTATCAGCTGGCTATACGCGACTATCAGATTGACCCCAATACCTCCAGCGCATCGGCAATAGTTGTGGATTACGGCAATGAATACCTGGTTGACGGAGTACACCCAAACGGGTTAGCCACTACCAGAATGGTGAAAGAGTTCCTTGAACGGTTTAGATTACAGATTAAATAAGCCTTGGTTGCGGGGGTTACGTGAAATCCGCACCTATTTCTTCACCCGCTCTTGCTATGCTACGATAATACCATGAAGATCGGGTTTTTTGAAACAGAAGAGTGGGAAAAGGAATATCTCGAAAAAGCGCTTTCCGATCACCAGCTCGTGTTCAATAGTGAGCCCCTTACAGTGGATACTGCCAACGACGTGATCGACTGCGATGTTCTCTCGACTTTCATCTACTCTCCTCTCAAAGGCGACCTCCTCGCTCGTTTTTCCAATCTCAAGCTCATAGTAACACGCTCAACCGGCTATGACCATATTGATTTGGAATACTGCAAGAACAAAAATGTCGCTGTTTGTAATGTGCCCACCTACGGGATAAACACCATTGCCGAACATACATTCGCCCTGATGCTTGCACTGACCCGACGCCTTATTCCCTCTGTGGACCGCACGCGCCGGGGAAACTTTGCTCTTGACGGTCTCAGAGGAGTTGAGCTGGCTGGAAAAACATTGGGCATCGTTGGCTTTGGACACATCGGGAAACGCGTCATGGAGCTAGCAAAGGCGTTCCGGATGAACGTGGTTGTCTATACAAGACATCCAGAGGCATCATCCCCAGACGAACACGTCCAGTTTGTCGACCTGCCGACACTTTTGGGTACGTCAGATATCGTGAGCCTCCATGTGCCTCTAATCGCTGAAACAAAGCACATGCTCAATAAGAAGAATATCCCGCTCATGAAAAAAGGCAGCATCCTTATCAACACCGCCCGCGGAGCAATTGTGGAGACAGAAGCAATCTTGTGGGCACTGGAGCAAGGTGTTCTTTCCGGTGTAGGGCTTGATGTGTTGGAAGAAGAATGCGTGCTCAAAGAAGAGCGGGCACTTCTGACGCACGAGTTTTTGGCAACGTGTGACCTCAAAACGCAGCTTCTTAACCATGTTTTGATTACGAAAGAAAACGTTATTATTACTCCGCACAATGCCTTCAATAGCCAGGAGGCATTGCAGGAGATTCTCCTGACTACTGTGAAAAACATCGAGGCGTGGCAAGAGGAGAGGTCTCAAAATAGAGTGACCTCATAAAAAATGGACGCAAATTCTGCACCCATTTCTACTCTGGTTGCGGGGCTGGGAATCGCACCCAGCCTAGGAGATTATGAGCCTCCTGTGCAACTTTACACTACCCCGCGGCATATGCTGCTTGTATAGTATAGCCGACTATCGAGCCTAGGTCAAAGTTTAGGTTGTAATAATAATAGTTATAGGATATAATATGACCTTATGAATTCAGCTGATTACGAAAGCGTATTGAGATCACATCAGATCATTGCCGATTTGCAGGCTCTTCATCGAAACAAAAAACGTGAGGAAGAGTATGCATTATGCACGGGAAAACCCCCTTTGCGCACGAAGCTTTCTATGAATCTTGAGTGGACCGCGAGGCTACATGGAGCATCCGGGGAAGCAATACGACATGCCGAGGTCACGAAAGACATGACACACAGGATCAGTGCAATATCTGGTTTTTTGGCCGATTTAAACGCTTCACGACCCACGGCGCAACGTACATTATCACTCCAGTAATCATCTGCAGACCAAATACCACACTGAAGTATAAGGCTGTTTGAAAATGAAGCAAACGCGCCTGCTCCTGATCAATCATCGGTAAAGCGAGCGGGTATCTCAAGGTGAGCCCTGTAATCATCTGTACGAGCCCCAAAATCACAACAAGCAGTAACACAAATCTGTGTACCCTGCGGGCGTAATAGGTGATCTTTCCTATGTCCATATTATGCGTATTGTATCAGGTTAGAGGAACCTCGGAACTCGTTTCATGTATGAAGCGTACCGCTGTCCGAAATATGCTCTCAAGAGCTTTTCTTCCGTTTGCACTGCGCGCCTCACGGCGAGACCAAACAATAGTATAAGCACGATTCCATAGCTTTGTAAGGCGACTTGTTGACCAAAAAAAAGCATCATTAATCCGACATAAATAGGATTACGGGTAAACGAAAAAGGTCCGGTCATGATAAGTCGCGATTGTATGTTTTTGTCATGTTGTGCGGGCCTTCCCCAGCTTGTTCCCATGACGACTTTTGCCCAGGAAGCGAGTATCGTACCAAAAACGGCAATAAGGAGCCCTAATTCTTCTACATGAGGAATCCCGAGGTCATAAGGAAACGTAAGACGGGGAATCATGAGAAGCTGTATAAATCCCAGGATTTCAAATAGTACGATCGGAATAGAGCGAACGTTCTTCCATGTTCCGAAGAAGCTTTCGATGTTTCTGCCCTTGCTTGTCACTGTCCACAAAAACTGGATGAAGACATGGCAGGTTATGCATATTAGGATAATAGGCGTCATCATTTTTATGATACCAAAATTTTGTCCTATTTGACGTTTATGTTATACTGTGGGTCACAAGTAAACCCCGATGAGATCGGGGTAAATAAAAGCGCATGAGGAAATTGATTGGGATTTTCTCTTTTTAGCCTCAAGCTAAGCGCTGACAAGGCTATCCGCCGATAAGGCAGAATGTATTGTCCGGAGCCGAAACCGTCAAAAGACAGGAACGAGTGTCGTAAACAAACGGAGCTCGTCAAGAATGAGGTTATCCTCAACTGACGCCCCGATCTGATCGGGGTTATTTGTAGGGAGAGGATAATACAAGCAGGGTGGCACCGCCGTAAGAAGGCCCCTGCAAGTTTTTCAGGATATTCCTGAGGAATTTGCAGGGGCTTTTTTGATGCGGAAAACAAATAGGAAAATTTTATGAAAACACATATTACGTTGGTCAATATTCGAAAGCTTATAGCACATGAGCGGGTTGATGCAGCGCGCCTGCGTTCGGTGCGTGCGAATATACGTGCAAAACAGGTAATCCGCAGGCCTGTGATAGTTGACAGAGCCTCGCATGTGATCCTGGACGGTCATCACCGTGTCCGTGTGCTTTGGGAGATGGGAGCAAAACGGGTGCCGGTTTTATACGTCCGGTACAAGGATGCCAAAATCTGTGTGCAGCTTCGCAGAAAAGATATGTTGTCGGCTATATTGAAGCGCTATGTACTGGATATGGCCGTAAATGGAAAGCTTTTTCCGTCAAAAACGACGCGGCATATCCTTCCCGGCAGAAGGGCAATGCGGGCAATACGCATAAAAGAATTGCTGGAGTAACACTATGCATACATATATGTTTTGGAAAAGCAGGGGGAGGGAATATTGGCGGTATACGCTTCGTCCGTGGTGTCGGTGAATATAAAAAGCAAGAAAGGAACTATATTTATGAACATACAAACAACATATAAACAGGAGATGCCGGATTCGTATCTGAATATCTCCTATTACTTAAACAAATACCTGCATGAATTGCCGGAGCCGCCGTTGGATCCTAAAACCAAGCGGCCGATAGGTCCCGAAGCGCTTGCACGGTTGTTTCCGCAGGAATTGATTAGGCAGGAGGTAACACTTGCAGAATTCGTGCCGATTCCGGAAGAGGTGCAGGAATTGTACCGAATGTACCGGCCTACGCCGTTATTACGGGCGACAAGGTTGGAAAAGGCGTTGGGTACTCCGGCAAGGATATATTTTAAATACGAAGGAGTTTCCCCGGTGGGGAGCCATAAACTCAATACGGCACTCGCGCAGGCATACTACAACAAAAAAGAGGGTGTCCGAATGCTTACGACGGAAACAGGGGCAGGTCAGTGGGGATCGGCACTTGCACTTGCCTGCAGGCTTTTTGACATGAAGTGCAAGGTGTTTATGGTCAAGAGTTCGTATGCCCAAAAGCCGTACCGTAAAACCGTCATGCATCTTTATGGGGCAGAGGTGACGGCGAGTCCGTCACGGGAAACACACTCAGGAGCCGAATTTCTTTCCCGCGACCCTGATACGACAGGGAGTCTCGGAATGGCGATATCCGAAGCAATAGAGGTGGCAGCAACGACCGAAGGCGCGCATTATGCCTTAGGAAGCGTGTTAAATCACGTGTTGCTTCACCAGACCATTATCGGGCAGGAGGCAAAACTGCAGCTTATGAAACAGGATATTGCCCCTGACGTTGTGATCGGCTGTTGCGGGGGAGGGAGCAACCTGGCGGGTATCAGTTTTCCGTTCCTAGCGGATAAGCTGTCCGGAAAAAGGAAGGCGCTCCGCGTGGTGGCGGTAGAGCCCGAGGCGTGCCCGTCACTCACCCGCGGAGAATACCGGTACGACTCCGGTGATTCTGCAGGCATGACGCCTCTTATGAAGATGTATACGGTCGGAAGTGATTTCGTTCCGCCTGCGATTCATGCCGGCGGCCTGCGGTATCATGGGGATTCGCCGCTCATAAGTTTTCTGTATCATAAGAAGCTTATTGAAGCAGCGGCCTTCAGTCAGCAGGATGTGTTCAGGGCAGCAGAACTATTTGCGCAAACAGAGGGGATTATTCCGGCGCCGGAATCGTCGCATGCCATAGCACAGGTAATCTATGAGGCGGCGCGCGCGAAAAAGGAAGGTAAGAGGACCGTTATACTGTTTAATCTTTCCGGGCACGGGCTGCTGGACCTCGGGGCATACGAGGAATTTTTGCAGGGAGGACTGTACACATAAATAACGGTACGTGATTCCTGCCCGGTTTTCGGGCAGGAATCACGTGATACAATGCAAAGGAGGAAATCTATGAAACGATTATTATCAGGAATTACACCAAGCGGGGACGGAAGCTTACATATCGGTAATTATTTGGGGGCCGTGCGGCAGTTTATTGAGCTTGCAAAAACCCACGAAACATACCTGATGGTGGCTGATCTCCACGGGCTTACGACTATTCAGGATAAAACCCGATTGCAGCATAACATCGAAACGCTTGTGTTAAATGAACTTGCCTTGCTCCGGGGATTTTTGACGGAAGAACAGTTCAGTAAAATCATATTTTTCCGTCAATCCGATGTGACCATGCATACGGAGTGCCAGTCGATTCTTAACAACGTGACGCCCTTGGGACTTCTTAAGCGGGCCCACGCGTATAAAGATAAATTGCAAAAAGATGTCATGGAAGATGATATAAATGTCGGTTTATTTAGCTATCCGATGCTCATGGCGGCGGATATTTTGTTGTACAAACCGGATTTGGTCCCGGTTGGTAAAGATCAGAAACAGCATATCGAAATAACCCGGGATATCGCTGAGAGATTTAACAAAATTTACAAAAAGAACGTGTTTAAGCTCCTTGAGCCCTATATTCCGGATGAAGTCGCGGTGATCATGGGTACGGACGGAAAACGGAAAATGAGTAAAAGCCTGGGTAATGTTATCGCCATATTTGAGTCTGAAGATGTGATACGTAAACAGGTTATGGGGACGTATACCGACCCCACTAGAAAACACGTAACTGATCCGGGTCATATCGAAGGGAATATGGTGTTTACGTACCTTGAATTTTTTGGAGAGCCGGCCCGCATCGATTCGCTTAAAGAATCCTATAAAGCCGGCAACGTATCCGACGTGGAGGTGAAAGAATATTTATTTGATAGTCTCATGACATTTTTTGGTCCAGCACGGAAGGCTTATGAAGAATTAAAGAGCAATCCGGAAGTGGTGAAGGATATTCTTAAGTACGGCCAGGCTAGGGCACTAGCTGTCGCCGTAGAAACCATGAAAGGCGTCCGTGAAGCCACAGGAATCACAACGGGTTATTCGTTTTTCGAGTACGCGAAGCCTAGAGCGGGAAGTTCTATTTCCATAGAGGATTTTGCCCGGGTGGAGGTTCGTGTGGGGCGCGTTGTGAAAGCTACCAACAAAGAGGGGAGTGAGAAACTTATCCGTTTGGTGGTAGACATAGGAGAGAAAGTGCCCCGCATTGTATTTACAGGGGTTCGAGGATTTGGGTACACGCCAAAAGATTTTGAAGGTAAACAATTTCTTTTTATCACCAACCTCATGTTTCGGAAGATGATGGACGAGGAAAGTCAGGGGATGATCCTTGCTGTGGACTCGCCTCGCTTAAGCTCCGGCGAAGCGGGCGGGGTAGATAAGAAGCCACAATTTATTTCCGCCGAAGGTATGCCGGTTGGATCCAAAATTCGCTAAGTATCCGCGGGTGATTCTCTCTATCGAACGTGGTATACTTGTGGCTCGTATGGCAGAAAAACGAAATCAAACAGGGAAGAAAAACGGCAACGGTAAGAAATCCAAAAAAATCTTCCAACTTCAACTGCAACTTAACTTTAAGAATGTGGTCATCGGGCTTTTTGCTCTTTTTTTCCTTTTTTCCGTGTTGGGGAGTATGGGGAGTCAGGCCGGTTCAGCAAATGCAAAGCCGCTTTCGACTGTTGTGGCAGACGTAAAAGAAGGAAAGGTAAAAGCAATAGACGTGGAGGATTCTAAGCTCACGGTGATTAACAAAGACGGAAGCAAATACGTGTCGATCAAGGAATCCCAGGATTCACTGATTACGGTTTTGGAGCGATCCGGAGTAGATCCCAAAACCGTTGAAATAAACATCAAAGATTTGAGTATGGGCGCTATCTGGCTGGGACTTATTTCCAATGTACTCCCGTTGGTTCTCACGGTTGTATTTTTTCTGTTTCTTTTCCGGCAAGCACGGGGAGCGCAGGATAATATTTTCCAATTCGGGCAAAGCAAGGCGAGAATTTGGAATAAAGATTTACCCAAAGTAACATTCAAGGATGTGGCGGGGGTTGATGAGGCAAAAAAAGAGCTTGAAGAGGTGGTCGACTTTCTGAAAAATCCCGCTAAGTATACGACACTTGGAGCGCGTACACCTAAAGGTGTGATTCTCGTTGGGCCGTCAGGAACGGGAAAAACGCTTCTTGCCAAAGCTATGGCGGGTGAGGCACGAACCGCTTTTTACTCCATAGCCGGGAGCGAGTTTATGGAGATGCTGGTTGGCGTGGGAGCTGCGCGCGTACGGGACCTTTTTGCACAAGCCAAGAAAAACGCTCCGGCTATTATTTTTATCGATGAGGTTGATGCGATAGGACGCATGCGAAGTGTGGGTGTTATGGGTGGACATGACGAACGTGAGCAGACGCTCAACCAGATTTTAGTGGAAATGGACGGGTTTGAACCAAATACTGCAGTATTGATCGTTGCTGCAACTAACCGCGGTGATTTGCTGGATCCGGCCTTGACCCGTCCCGGACGGTTTGACCGGCGTGTCGTTTTGGATTTGCCTGATTTGGAAGGACGGAAAGCAATTCTTTCTATTCATGCAAAGGGTAAGCCGTTCGGTACGAACGTAAATTGGGATAAGGTTGCCAAGCGCACCGTTGGATTTTCCGGAGCGGATTTGGAAAATATGTTAAATGAAGCAGCTATTCATGCAGCTCGGGCAGCAAAAAAGGAAATCGATATGCCCGATATTGAAGAGGCAGCTACCAAAGTGAAATTGGGTCCGGAAAAGAAACGCTTACAAAGTGATTTGGACCGCAAAATGACTGCGTATCACGAAGCAGGGCACGCGATTGTCAATTACTATAGCCCGCACTTGGATCCGGTGCATCGCATCAGTATAGTATCTCGCGGTATGGCACTCGGATTTACCATGGCGCCTCCTGAAAAGGATCGGCTTCACGAAACGAAATCCCGCTTATTAGAAGAAATGGCTATGACCATGGGGGGCAGAGCTGCAGAACAGGTGGTGTTTAAAGAGGTAACGAGCGGAGCAGCAAATGATATTGATCAGGCCACCCGGATAGCCCGATTTATGGTGACAGAGTGGGGGATGAGTGATTTGGGACCGATTAACTTCGGACCGGTTACGGATGTCACCGAGTGGGGAAAAGGATTTTATGAACAGCAAAGCGTGTCGCAGGAGATGCAGTCCGCTATAGACCGCGAGGTGAAAAAATTGATTGATGTCGCTCACGCTCAGGCGCTTGCTCTTATCAAGAAATATCGTAAAGATCTCGACGTCGTGGCCGAGGCCCTTATTAAAAAAGAGACTCTCGAGGGTGATGATTTTTCCGCATTGTTAGGGAGTGAAAAAAAGAGAAGCATCTAACTTACTCCATGAACCGATTGGTACTGATAGACGGCAACGCTATTATGCATCGGGCGTATCATGCGCTTCCGCCTTTGACTTCACCGTCTGGCAGACCGGTGCATATCGTTTACGGCTTCGTTTCGATGATGATTAAGATTTTTCATGATCTCAAACCGACCCACGTGGCTGTTGCATTTGACCGACCCGGACCCACATTCCGTGAAAAATTATTTCCGGCATATCAATCACAACGACCAAAAATGGAAGATGACTTTGTTAGCCAGATACCACTTGTCCACGATATGGTGTCAGCCTTAGGGATTCCTGCGTATGAAAGCGACGGATTTGAAGCAGATGATGTAATCGGGACTATATGCAGACAAGTCAGTGGCAAACAGGTAACGGGTAATACCCAACGCATTGATCAGGTGGTTATTATCACGGGCGATCGGGATATATTGCAGCTTGTGTCGGATGAAAAAGTGCTCATATTCATGCCAACAAAAGGACTTTCTGAAGGGAAATTATACGGAGAAAAGGAAGTCGTTGAGCGTATGGGGGTTATACCCGCACGCATAGCGGATTTAAAAGCGCTAATGGGAGATGCGTCAGATAATTACCCCGGTGTGGCTGGGGTTGGGCCCAAGACCGCCGTTTCTCTCCTTGATCAGTTCGGATCCGTTGAAAAGATATACAAAGCATTGGACAGGGTCAACGGTGATATGACGAAAACCAAGTTGCAACATGGCCGTGAGAGTGCATTTTTGGGCAAATATCTTGCAACCATACGAACAGATGCTCCTGTGACATTTGAACCGGTAGCAGCTCGACTTACGACCCTAGACACCCCGAAAGCGAGGGCAATGCTGGAGACGTTACATTTTCCGTCGCTTCTTAAGCGTTTAAGCGGGCAGATGCCGGTTGAAAAGAAAACCAAGCAAACGAAGGAGCTTAAAAAACAAAAAACGGTAAGCGACGATCAGCAGGTGATGTTTTGAAGCATGAGCAGATTGGAGTCAAAGGCAAATTGTATAGGATGTGCACTGTCGGCAAGGGGATTAGCCCCGGACGGATTTTATGATCCGGCATTCGTTGACGCATATCTTGAAGACGTGCCGCTTTCGCAAGCGAATCTCGTGGTGGGCGTAGTTAATGGCGTTGTTTGCCACGTGGTACCGTTTGACTTTATGCATCCGATCACCGTTGTGCACAGGCGTAAGACCGGCGACCGGATTAAGTGGAAAGAGTCGTTTTTTGCCGCCATAGGTCATTTGTATCACGATTTCTCTCGTGATGGGCGTACTCTGGCTCGGTTGCGGTATATGGCACCGCGTAAAGGTGTAAACTTGCTTCAGTGGCGACGGGTATAAACATATGAAAATTGCTCTTATCCATGATTATTTGCGTGAATATGGCGGTGCTGAGCGGGTTGTCGAAGCAATGCACGACATATGGCCTCTAGCGCCCTTATATACCTCGTTTGTAGATTGGCAATCCCTCGGCAGTCATGCAACAAGGTTCAAGGATTGGGATATACGGACAAGTTGGGTGCAAACAAACCCTATTGTCAAAGCATGGCATTCGCCCCTTAGATTTTTGGCTCCGAAAGTGTGGGAGAGCTTTGATCTTTCCGGATACGATGTTGTGCTTTCGAGCAGCGGCTGGTTTATCTGTCGTGGGGTGAAAGTTATTCCTCCGACAAAACATATTTGTTATATTCATCACCCGCCAAGAAATCTTTACGGGTATGCCACCGGCCGGACATTCCAAAAATACGCAGCCGTAAGGGCATATGCGACGTTTATCAATTTTTTTATGCGGCAATACGACTACAAAACAGCGCAACTGGTGGATTATTTTGTCGCAAACTCTTTGGAAACCCAACGAAGGGTCAAGAAGTTTTACCGACGGGAATCAACAGTGATTTATCCTCCTGTTGATATGCCGCCCCTAAACGAAAAAGCAGTTCCCGTTCAAAGAACATACTACTTAAGCGTGGGAAGGTTGGTATGGGCAAAACAGATTGACCTTATCGTAAAGGCCGCAAATATGAGAAAGTTTACGCTAAAAATTGTTGGAACGGGTCCAGAAGACGAACATCTCCGCGCCCTTTCGGGTCCCACTGTCGAGTTTTTGGGATCGGTTTCCGACGAAGAGCTCAACGCGTTATATCGGGGGGCGAAAGCAACGATATTTTGTGCACAGGACGAGGATTTCGGTATGGTACCTATAGAATCTATGGCACATGGGACTCCGGTCATCGCCCTTTCTCAAGGAGGAGTTAGAGAGACCGTGATTGACTCTGAAACGGGTATCTTATTCAATGTCGGGGATGTGCCGTCGCTTGTCAGTGCAATCGGAAAGTTTGAGCGAAAGCACACGGACTGGTCAGCGGCATGTCAAAGACAAGCCGCCAGATTTTCGAAGGCACGTTTTCAACGGGAGATCGTGGATTTTGTCAATAAACATATGACAAAACGTCTCATATGACGTTTTGTATATTACTTTAAGAATTCATTACTGTGTGGTAGGATAAAAAGCATCACAGTAACCAGATGTATAGAAGGAGCATGCTGAAATGGCACAAGACCCAGAAGTTTTTGTACTTTCCTTAGGGGGATCATTAATCGTTCCGAACGAGGGAATTGATACTGCGTTCCTTAAGGAATTCCATGAATTTATCCGCAATCAAATCTCCTCAAAAAACAGGAGATTTTTTATAACTGTCGGCGGCGGGTCTATTACCAGACATTATCAGCAGGCAGCTCGAGAAGTGAGAAATCATGATTTGAGCGATACGGATGCGGATTGGTTGGGAGTTCACGCCACGCGTCTCAACGCGCAGCTTATGCGGGCAATATTTCAGGATTTGGCCGATCCCAGGGTTATCAAACATTATGAAATAATTCTTAAGATTCAGTCACCCGTAGCAATTGCTGCCGGCTGGAAACCAGGATGGAGCACGGATTACTGTGCGGTCACGGTTTGTCAGGATTACGGACTCACGCAAGTGGTGAATATGACCAACGTCGATCAGGTATATGATAAGGACCCAAATAAATTCAAGGATGCCAAAGCGATTACGAATATTTCATGGGATGAATATCGGGATATGGTCGGGGATGTATGGAAACCCGGTATGAACGCGCCGTTTGACCCGATCGCAAGTAAATTGGCACAGGACCTCGGGGTGACCGTAAAAATCGTCAACGGGAAAAATTTATCCAATCTCGACCTGGCCCTAGACGGAAAAGAGTTTGTCGGAACGACCATAAAGTAAATCCACATGACGTTTTTGTCACTCGTGTTACAGCACTTCCGCAGTTATCCCGATAAAACCTGGTCGTTTACTCCGGGAATTACCTGCATTGTCGGGCCAAATGCAGCAGGCAAAACCAATATATTGGAAGCGATTATGCTGCTTGCTACCGCCAAAGGGTTTCGCGCTGGGCTTGACCGGGAGATGATCGAGTGGGGAGCCGATGTAGCCAGGGTGAGGGGCACATGCGATGAAGAAAAATTAGAGATTGTCCTTACGACTGGCGCAGTCGCCGGGCAGCCTGCCTCGCTAAAAAAACTTCTTGTGAATGGGGTGGCCCGCCGAGCCATAGATTTTGTCGGTGTATTACGGGCAGTATTGTTTTGGCCGGAAGACATGGAAATAGTGACCGATAGTCCGAGTATCCGTAGAAAATATCTTGATACGGTACTCACGCAAACAGACCGCGAATACCGGAGAAATCTGGTGTCTTTTGAGCGTGGCGTACGTCAGAGGAATAAGCTGCTGGATCTTATAAGCGAAGGGAAGGCTTCCCGATCCCAATTGATCTTCTGGGATCAGTTGCTTATCCGTGCAGGAGGGTTTATAACACAGCGGAGGGCAACATATATCGAATTCGTCAACGGAACGACTCTCAAAAACCATCGTTTCCATATATCGTATGACAAAAGCGTCATATCCGAAGCGCGACTTACACAATACAAAAACGAGGAGATAGCTGCAAAATCCACCCTTGTCGGGCCGCATCGTGATGATTTTACTCTTTTTAGTCGGGAACATGCGGCGGCGACCGATACGGGGCTTCGCAACATCAGCACGTTCGGTTCCCGGGGAGAGCAACGGCTCGCTGTTTTGTGGCTCAAATTGGCAGAACTGGTTTATATTGAAAAAGAAACCGGGAGTAGGCCGATATTATTACTTGACGATATATTTTCTGAGTTAGATGAAGCGCACCGCGCATTGGTAGGGGAGGTCATACACAAACAACAGACAATTATCACCAGCGCTGATTTTGAGTCGTTGCCCGAGGATATACAGAAGAAGGCATATATCATTCGGTTATAATACCTATATGAAAGACGTCACCATAGCGGATGTACAGAAGGTGAAAATCGCGTATCCAGGGACACACAAAGGACAAAACGGAAGACTGCTTATCATTGGTGGTAGCCACCTGTTTCATGCGGCAAGCATTTGGGCGCTGGAAGTCGCTTCCCGCATTGTTGATCTTGTACATTATTCTTCTGTCCCTGAAAACAATGCATTGGTCATGTCCGTCAAAGAGCAATTTAGGGACGGTATTGTCGTGCCTCGATCAGATATTGAAGCGTATATCTTGGAAGATGACTGCATCCTCATCGGTCCAGGTATGACGCGGGACAAGGAAACGGCCGATATTACCCATACGTTGCTGCAAGCCTACCCCGACAAAAAGTGGGTAATAGATGCGGGTGCGCTCCAGATGCTTGATTTAAACGATATACCTCATAATGCCATACTTACGCCACATCATCACGAGTTTATTTCCCTATGGGAAAAGGCGAAAGCCGCTCACCCGCAGTTTTCGCAGGCTGTTCTGGATGAAGATAGGGTGAAGGTGCTTGCCAAACAGTATCATTGCACCATTTTGCTCAAAGGACAAACCGATATTGTGTGTTCTGGAGGGGATTGTGACACAAATGTATGTGTTCCTGGGGAGACGTTTTTTGTACACGGTGGCAATGAAGGGATGACAAAAGGGGGGACGGGGGACGTACTTGCAGGTCTGGTAGCTGCAATTGCCTGCAAAAATGATCCGGTTTTGGCTGCAATGGCCGGAAGTTTTATAAACAAAGCGGCGGGGGATGAACTTTTTTCGACTGTCGGGCAGTTTTTTAACGCGTCTGATTTAGCCAAACAGGTGCCAAAAACATTAAAAAGGATTTTTTACCCCTAATTAAGTTGCTATTGTAAAGCTATGTGAATGCGGGTATTATACAGGAATAGTGCGGGAATTCCGTATGTAGGTAATTCGTTATGTACCAGCCTCAATTTACTATCACCAATAAGATTCTCAAGACCATAGGTATTATAGAAGCTGCCAAGGAGGTTATTGAGAATAGTCCGCTTGTGCCTGCATGGGAGGCAAAGTTTCGAGAGGACGCGTTGGTGCGCACCGTGCATCATGGAACGCATATTGAGGGTAACGATTTATCCAAGACAGAAGCAGAAAAAGTTTTGGCAGGTCATACGATTGTCGGCAGAGAACGCGATATTCAGGAAGTATTAAATTATCGTAACGTGCTTAAATTTATCGGTGATTTTAAGGGTAAGCAAATTTCTGAAGAAGTGATTAAGCACCTGCACGCCCTGATCGCGCACCGTATGTTGCCGGATGAGCAGGTGGGGGAGTATCGGAAGACCCAAGTCGTCGTGAAGAATGCACAGACGGGCGAAGTGACGTTCCGTCCTCCGCCGGCGGTGGAAGTGTCATTTCTTGTAGCGGATTTTGTTGATTGGGTCAACAGTGTGGGAAGTGACGATATACACCCTGCGTTGAAGGCGGGCATGGTCCATTACGAACTCGTCAGAATTCACCCTTTTTTGGACGGGAACGGAAGAGTGGCCCGCGCAGTGGCCACGCTTATTCTTTTTAGCGAGGGGTACGACATAAAACGATTTTTTTCCCTTGAGGAATATTATGATCGTGAACCTATACACTATTATGACGCGCTGCAAAGTGTGGGAAGACAAGAAGGGAACCTTAACGCGTGGCTGGAGTATTTTACGGAAGGACTAGCTATTGAGTTAACCCGGATCAAAGATAAAGTAAAAGCTTTATCTACCGATCTCAAGATTAAAAAGTCTTTGGGTGGTCAACAATTGGCTCTTACGGAGCGTCAGATTAAAATCATGGAGTTTATTCAGGAGCAGGGATTTCTTCAGAATAAGGCTTTTTTTGAGTTATTCCCCCAGGTGTCCGAAGATACAGTACTACGAGAATTGAAGGACTTGTTAAAAAAAGGTATAGTCAAAAAAGAAGGATCTACAAAGGGAGCGAAATACGTCCTACGGACGTAAATCGTGCTAGACGGTATGGACTTAACAAGCCCCGCAATCACCTATTCACTGCTTATTATTCCGACTTTTTTTGCATTAACCGTCGTCGGACAAGGGGTTGGTAAGATCATCAAGGAGGAAAAAGATGGGCCGATTGCCGTAGGGCTGGGAATGTTTCTGCTTGTCCTTATTGGGTTAGCCTATTGGTTTTTTATCCGTTAAAATATCTCCATGCTATTTTCGACGCTTGCTTCATACCTCAAGAAACTTGAGGAGACACGTTCTCGAAACACCATCACCGAAATTTTGGCGGATGTATTACGGCGTGCAAATGATCAGGAGATCGGAAAAATGTGTTATCTCCTGCAGGGAAGAGTGGCGCCACTTTATGAAGATACGGAGTTTGGGATGGCCGATAAGTTTATGATTAGGGCGATTGCATCCGCGTATCGCACTTCACAAGAAGACGTCCTGAAAAAATTTAAGGAGCTTGGAGATTTAGGTAAAGTCGCAACAGCGCTCCACAATGGGAAAACACAAAAACTGGAAGTATGTGAAGCATATGACCAGTTCCGTGTGATTGCCGAGTCCGGTGGACCCGGGTCCCAAGAGAAAAAGATCCAACTGCTCGCGTCGTTGCTCGCGCGCGTCGATGCTACCGCTGCGTGCTATGTCGTGCGCATACCACTAGACAAGTTGCGCCTTGGATTTTCAGAAACAACTATATTAGATAGTCTTTCGTGGATGCTGGTTGGTGACAAAACGCTGCGTCCGACGCTTGAAGATGCCTATAATGTCCGGCCTGATATAGGGTATATATCGGAGACCGTGAAAAAAGAGGGTATATCTGGTTTGTCTCATGTGAAGGCGCACGTCGGATCACCAGTGTTGGCCGAGCTTTGTCAGCGACTGCCAGACGCTCAGGAAATGATAAAAAAAATGGGTACGGTTGCGGTAGAGCCAAAGTACGACGGGGTGAGAGTACAAATTCATATGATGCGCCATAAAAACGGTACGGTTTCGGTGACTACCTACTCGAGGAATTTAGAGCGTACTACCGATATGTTTCCTGAGCTTACCGAAATCAGGAAAGAGATAGATGCCAACGATGTCATCTTGGATTGCGAAGCTGTCGGATTGGATCCGAAGACCGGTAAAACCATATCGTTTCAGGAGACATCGACGAGAAAGAGAAAGCACGGTATTGATGAGGCACAGAAAAACGTTCCCCTTAAGTTTTTTGTTTTTGACATCCTGTATAAAGACGGCCGGGATTTGTTGGGGACTGTCCTTTCAGAACGCCGGGAAATGCTTCTGCGCGTCGTAAAACCCGGACGATTGCTTGCTATATCGCCACAGATTGTGACCGATGACGCATCGGTGCTGCGTACATATCACGATGATCAGCTTCGGCTTGGACTTGAAGGAGTCGTGGTGAAAAAGTGGAACAGCTTCTACGAGCCAGGGAGGAGAGGATATAGCTGGGTGAAATTTAAAGAAGAAGAGGGAAAGGACGGTAAGCTGACCGATACGATAGACGCCGTGGTCATGGGATATTATTTAGGAGAGGGGAAACGTACCGGGTTCGGCATAGGGGCACTTCTTGTCGGGGTGCGTTCGGGAGACTGTTTTGAGACAGTGACAAAGATTGGGACAGGGGTAAGCGATGATCTGTGGAAGAATTTACGAAAACAGCTCCATGTGCTTGAAAGTCGTCGGGTGCCTATTGAATATCCGCACGTCCACAAAACACTCGTGCCCGACGTATGGGTGCGCCCTCACATCGTCATCGAAATAGCAGGAGATGATCTTACCAAGTCGCCGACCCACGGGGCTGGTTTTGCGGTGCGGTTTCCACGACTTGTTCATATACGAAGCGACAAGCACCCTACTGCCGCGACAACCGTGTCAGAGCTTACCCAAATGTTTGAAAATCAGAAGCGCCACGCGAAAACGTAGTCGTGCCTTATCTAGCCCGAGTATTTGCTCCGAATCCCTATTCTTCGTATAATATGAACGATATTATTCCATTATGAAGAGGCCGCTGTTTTCTATAGTCATTCCGACACTCAACGAAGAAAATTATTTGCCGAAATTACTCGAATCTCTCGCCACGCAAACCACGCGTGATTTTGAAGTGATCGTGGTGGACGGCTCATCCAAAGACAGAACTGTCGTTGCCGCGCGTCGGTTTGCGAAGCGGTTACCCTTGCTGTCGGTACAAATAAGTAAACAGGCTAACCTCTCCCGGCAACGCAATATGGGAGCAGAATCGGCAAAAGGGGAATGGGTAGTTTTCCTCGATAGTGATAACGTTATGCTGCCGTATGCACTTGAGCGGTGCCGTAATTACGTAAGGGAGCATGCGCACGTCAAGTTTTTTACCACATGGTTTATGCCGGATAGTGAGATTTCGGGTGATGCAGTCCTTATTCTCATTTCAAACTTATTTATCGAGTCAGGAAAGATTGTGAAGCGGCAAATCGCCCCCGGACCGTTTGCAGCGGTCCGTCGAACTGTATTCATTGCGTCAGGAGGATATGACGAACATCGGGGATACGGCGAAGATCAGGAATTTTCGATGCGATTATACGAACAGGGCGTTGAGTTGGAGTTTTTACGGGAGACCCTTTATGTCTACTCTCTTCGTCGGTTTCGAAAACAGGGGACACTCAAAATGATGCAATTTTACGCAAAAAATTCCCTCATCGCCTTGATCACCAAGCGTGCACCTAATAATATTCCCGGCTATATTATGGGTGGGCATCTGTACGGAAAAAAACAAACCCTCAAGCGGTCGGTACTGAACGAATATGAGCGGAAGCTCAAAACGCTCATGAAAGAATTATTCTCATAAATTTGAGATGCTATACTAGCATCACGTCATGAATATTCTCCTCGTCTCCGATGTATATCTTCCGACGGTAAGCGGCGTTGCTTCTTCCACTGACTCGATTGCCAGATTTATGGCATCCGAGGGTCACAGTGTCACCCTTGTATGTCCTAAGCCGCTTCATGCATATGCCCCTTCTAAGGTGCCCGGTCTGGAAGTTGTTTATACGCCGGGAGCAAGTGATGCGTTATTTGTGAATAAATCCATGACGGTATTTCCCCTCGGGTTTCCCGTGTTGTGGCGTGTGTTTAGACAGTGCAGGTTTGATGTGATACATATTCAGGAACCCGGCTCACTAGGTATCACGGCCCTTTTTATCGGTAAGTTTTTTCATGTGCCCATAGTCGGCGCCCAGCATTTTTCCTGGCCGCAAATTGAGCGAGTGGCGCCTCCGCTGATCCGTTGGATTAGCGTTCCGTTTATGAAGCTCTACGTTCGTGTAATTTATGCTACCTATGACGCGATTATGGTTCCGACTGAGACTGCGGCACGCGATCTTATCAAGCTTATCGGACGCGCGCCGTTAATCCACGCGGTTTCAAATGGCGTTGATACGACCGTATACACCCCGCGGGTTGGGCCGGTAACGGCTCTTCGTAATAAATATCATCTGCCTGCGGATAAGCAGGTGTATCTTTATATCGGACGCCTGGATGCTGACAAAAATATTGAAACCATGCTTCGCGCCTTGTCGCGTGTCACCAGGCCAGTTCATATGATTATAGCTGGCGTAGGTAGGCAAAAGGAGCAACTTCAGAGCCTTGCAACCTCGCTTAAACTAACGAATATTACCTGGATAGGAGAAGTACAAAAGCAGATGATTATTGACCTTTACCAATTATCAGATGCTTTCGTTATTATGTCTCCGGTTGAAACGCAGAGCATTGTCGCGCTTCAAGCGATTTCCTGCGGCTTGCCGCTTATTGCCGCGCGGGCGGGCGCGCTGCCGGAATTGGTAGACGGAAGTAACGGAGTGTTGGTTGATACGTTTGATGTTCTATCACTTGCCGCGGTATTGGATCGATTGTCACAAGACGGTATACTTCGTAAATCCATGGGGGGCCGTAGCAGAGAAATAAGTCTTCGACATCATAAGCCGACTGTGCTAAAACAACTGGAAACGCTTTACGTACAGGTGGCAAAAAAACGCATATGACAGACATCATTGCAGATTTACAGATTCACTCAAGATTTTCCAGAGCTGTTTCGCCGCAGATGACCATACCAAATATTGCTATGTGGGCGAGGCGCAAGGGAATCGGATTGGTCGCGACCGGGGATTGGACGCATCCTATGTGGTTTCGAGAAATTGAGCGTGATTTGGAAGAGACGGGAAACGGGTTATTACGGCTTAAACCGCAGGTTCAAAGCCCGTCGTCAACGGTAAGCGGTGAGCGTTTTGCTGCAAACGGTGGTTTTACAACTAACGACCCGTTATTTCTTCTTGCTACAGAGGTTTCCTGCATATACTCCCAAAACGGTAAGGGGAGAAGGGTACACACGCTCATCTGGGTGCCGTCTATTGAATCGGCGAGGAAAATTAGCCAGGAGATGACAAAACGAGGATGCAATTTATTAAGTGACGGGCGGCCGATTATCGGACTCACGTCAATAGATGTGGCAGAGTTAGTCCTCACGATAGAACCGAAGGCGCTTGTCATCCCGGCCCACGCGTGGACGCCTTGGTTTTCTGTATTTGGCTCGATGAGCGGGTTTACCAGTCTGGATGAAGCATTTGGGTCATACGCCAAACATATTTATGCGGTTGAGACTGGTTTGTCGAGTAACCCTTCTATGAACTGGCAAATCGCTGAGTTGGATTCCCGGGCGATCGTGTCGTTTTCAGATGCGCATTCGGGTCCGAAACTCGGGAGAGAGGCGACAGTATTTAAGCTTAAGGATGATAGAGACACGATAAGCTATCAGCATATTTATGAAGCGATTTCTGCGCGGAGTCTCAATAGTGATGAAAAAAAGTTACGGGCGACAATCGCCTACACGATAGAATTTTATCCGGAAGAAGGGAAATATCACTGGTCGGGACATCGGGCATGTTCTATTCGTTGGGGGCCTGAGGAAACCCGAAAGAACGGCTCTACTTGTCCTGTATGCGGAAAACAATTAACCCAGGGGGTAGAACAGCGGGTGAGTGAGTTGTCCGGGCGATCCGAGACCGATGTACAGCTTTCAGTGTACGAGCACGCGATGAGTGAATCCTCAGCCGTGCAAATGACAAAAAGCAATGCATTTTCGGATAGGCCGCCGTTTCTTATGATGGTGCCGCTTGTCGAAATTATCGCAGAGGCGATTGGATCTCCCGTGTCGAGTCCTAAAGTGCAAACGCCGTACTTTCGGTTGACCGACGAAGTAGGGAGTGAATTTTTCATATTACTTGAGGCGGATACGCGCGCCATAGCTGCTGTAGCCGGTGAGCGCGTTGCCCTTGGAGTAGACATGGTTCGAAAGGGGAAACTGACGATAGACCCGGGTTACGACGGCGTATTCGGTGTCGTAAAAATCTGGAATGCTGAAGGAAAAAGTATTGCTCAGGGTGACAAAGAACAACTCACCTTGTTGTCATGACCCAAATAGCGATTGACGCATTGAAAAAAAACATGGTATGGTGGAAATAGACCCGCCTGCCAGCGCCTGAGCGCAGGGATGGCGGGCAGGAAGCGAGGAGGTGAGAAACAATGGCAGATAAAGGAAATGAAAACATGATGGGGGCTGTAAGCTACCTGCTCGGATTTGTCACCGGTATTATCATGCTGCTTTTGGAAAAGCAGAGTAAATTCGTGCGCTTTCATGCAATGCAATCAACGATCCTGTTTGGTGGAGTATTCGTTGCAAACATAGCGCTCGGATTCCTTCCGATAATCGGATGGCTTCTTGGGTTGTTGCTGAGCTTTACGTCGTTTATCCTCTGGATCGTGTGTATGTGGAAAGCGTTCCAAGGAGAAATGTACAAAGTTCCGTACGTCGGTGAGCTTGCAGAAAAGCAATTGGCAAAAATGGGCAAGTAACCGGTTATGTGTTGATCAACACATGATTGGCACCTGATTGTATATGGACTAAGAGGGTGCTAATCACGTGTTATTCAAAGATAGAAAACACGCTGCAATTCTTCTTTCTGACGCGTTGGTAGCCTTTAGGGATGCGTCACCTTTTTTTCTTGGGCTAGCGCGTGGCGGAGTAGAGGTCGCCTCGGTGATCGCAAAACGCTTTCATGCGCCTTTTGACACGCTGGTCGTTAAAAAGATTTCCAGCCCCCATAATTCTGAGCTAGCAATCGGCGCCGTTACCCAGGACAATATATCGTTTATTAACTGGAAAGAGGCGCTACGCGCAGGTGCTGACCAACACTACGTAAATGAACAAGTGTCTCGGTTGACTCAAGACATACGGCGACAGTGCAAGATATATCGCAAAGGGAAAAGGTTGTTATCGGTTGAAGGACGTCTTGTTGTTTTGGTGGACGACGGAATAGCTACTGGGGCGACTATGGAAGCAGCTGTACGCTGGGTGAATATGAAAAGGGCAAAAAAGATTATTGTGGCCACCCCGATAATTTCTGACTATGCGGCAAGCCGCATCTCTCCCGAGGTGGATGAGCTCATCGCTTATAAAAGGATCGCTTCCTTTGGGGCAGTGAGTCAGTGCTATGAAGTATTTGAACAGGTAACGGACAAAGAAGTGATAGAATTGCTACACTAGTGGTTGCTATGAAAATAATCATTGGACTTGGAAATCCGGGGGATAAATACAGGGATACCCGTCACAACGTGGGATTTATGGTAGTGGAAAAGCTTGCCCATGAATTAGGAGGGGCAGATATCCGTTGGGAACGTATCCAAAAGCATAAGGCCTGGATTGCAAAAACCGGCGAAGTTATACTCGTGAAACCGGAAACATATATGAATGCAAGCGGGGTGGCAGCCAAAAGTATCGCCGATTTTTATAAAGTAAAACCGGAGGATATTTGGGTCGTGCAAGATGATTTAGATTTGCCCCTCGGGAAGATCAGAATCAGAGTTGGAGGAGCATCGGCCGGACATCACGGCATCGATTCGCTCATACGCGAGTTGGGTAGTGATAAATTTGTCCGCATCAGGTTAGGGATAGGCAGAGGAAAAAGCGGGAGCTCCGTCGTTGCCGATAGAAAGTTACACCAGTCTTCCGTGGTGCAATTTGTCTTGTCCCGATTTGGTAGAAGCGAAGCCGGAGATATGAAGCATTTGGTGCAGCACGGGGTGGAGGCAGTGCGCGTTGCATTATTTAAAGGAATCGACAGGGCAATGAACCGCTTTAACTAACCATGCAGAAAGTCAGTGCAATTCTTAAGAAATTTAATCCATTGGAAGATAAATATATTTCCCGTGAATTCCAATCATACGGCATATACCTTGCTGAGACGTTGGGAGATTACGCTCATAAATCGCTCTATATTCGCCTAGCAAAAACCGTACCCCGGGCGATTCTCGAGAAAGCCCTCACGTTTGTCAAAGACGCCAATGCCAACAGTAAGGCGAGATTATTTATGTGGAAAATGAAAGAGCTACGATCAAACCCTACGCAATAAGAGGCGCTTAGATTACAATAGAAATACATGGATAGCGTGAAGGCGTTAATTGCCCAAAAACCACGAATATTTGTCTATATTTCCCTGGTGTATCTGCTTGTCGTGATTCTGGCAAAATGGGTTATTCACCCTTCGCTCGACGCGCTTTGGTTTTTTGTCGGGGGAGTAATCGGCGTATATTTTTTGGATGCGGCAGAAATTTTTTTTGCCCTGAATCCTTCTCCATTTCGGTCGGTTGTGTTTGGAGGATTGTTTTCCGGAGTCGCGTTTTTTGTGGTGACAAGCTCTACGGGAACCATAGGAAGTGGCCTCGTGTTGTCTCTTTATCTCCAAATGCTTCTCTGGCAGATAGGGGAATGGAGAATTAACCATAACCTCAATAGTTGGTATCGTATGGTAGCCGGGCCGGTTTCCCAGTCAACGCAGCAAATCATCCTTATCGTATCCGTGGCTGTTTTTGTTATGGAGTCGGCTATTTTTGTCCGCTAATATGATCAAAGTCGGTTCGCTTTTGTGGCAATACATGAGTCCTACGCAGCAGCAGCTTGCGTTGGACGGTCAGCTGCTTATTGAAGACAGGGAGCGGCATCCAAGCGAACATTTGAGTGACTATTCCTATCTGGTATTCCCGTTTGCCAAGCTCTACGAGGGATTTCTCAAAGAGTTGTTTCGGGATCTGGATATTATTTCCGAGCGGGAGTATATGAGTACTCATTTCCGGCTGGGAAAAGTGTTGAGTCCCAATCTCATCCGCAGGTTGGGAAGCCGAAGTGCGTACAATATCGTTTCAAAGCGGTATAGCTTGCAGTTGGCAGATACCTTGTGGAATACATGGAAGCAAGGGCGTAACCTTGTATTTCATTACTTCCCGCACAATTTCAGGAAATTAACGATAGAAGATGCCAAACGGATCATTGACATGATCCTTGTCTCTATGGCCCAAGCGGTGGAGGAGATGCGTCCGCGGAAGCGTCCGGCAAAAGTCGTGCTTGCAACGAAGAGAATCAGCTAGTATCGTACTAATAGAGTGAAAAAAATATCCGTCGTTCCTCCCGTGAGTGTTGTGGAATCCATGTCGCGTGTGTGGGGTTGGATTGTGCTCGTGTGGGCGCTTTATCGATATTTTTTCCAACTCCCCGAATGGGCCGACGAATTTATTTTTAAACCTTTGGTATTCGTCCTTCCCGTGCTTTGGTACGTCAGAAAACGCGAAAAGAAGTCGCTGCAAACAATCGGACTTACCACCAAAAATTTGTTTACCAGCATATATATCGGGCTAGGATTTGGTTTTGTGTTTGCTATCGAAGGCTTGGCGGCAAATGCAATTAAATACGGCAAGATTGAGATTATGCCGATTGCCGCGTTTGAGCAATATGGCATGGGAATGTTGATTTTGCTTTCCGCAGCCACCGCGTTTTCTGAGGAGGTGTTGAGCAGGGGATTTGTTTTTTCGAGATTTATGGAGGGGAAAAAGGGGCTAATGTATTCGGCAACCATGTCCGCTCTCATGTTTGTCGTACTACATATTCCGATATTGGCGTTTTCACTCAAATTACAGGGGTCTGCATTATTGCTGTTTTTTGTGACGGATTTTGTTCTGGCGTTTGCCAATGCGCTGCTTCTTTATAACACGGGATCTCTGGTGGCGCCGATCCTTATCCATATATTTTGGAATATGACCGTGGCGTTGTATCTCTGACTCGAGAGGACACCTTCGGTTTCCTCTCGACGTGCCGCGCCAGCCAAGCTGGCTGAATACCGGCACTGCACTTTTTCCGCACTAAAAATACGGGAAGAGGGTCGAGGTTTTGTCTCGAGAGGCGCTTATGTGGCGAGCCAGCCACCATCGACATAGAGAGTAGCCCCCGTTGTATACGCTGCTTCATCCGATGCGAAGTAAACGACGGCTGCCGCGATTTCTTCCGGTGTTCCTATGCGTTTAATAGGGAGGCGCGCAAACATGCCTTGTTTTTGCTGCTCGGTAATCCCTTGTGTCATTTCGGTTTCAATCGCTCCGGGCCCTATGGCGTTGACAGTAATTCCCATTGGGCCTAATTCTCCCGCTAAAGCCTCTGTAAGCCCGACAATGCCTCCTTTGCTTGCTACGTAGTGGGAGATCATGGGGTATCCTATGCCGACACCTCCTGAGGCGATAGAAGCGATGTTTATGATACGGCCAAATTTATTTTTGGCCATTTCTCGGCCAGCTGCTTGAGCAGCGTAAAAGTAGCCTTTTAAGTTCGTGTCTATTACTTTGTCCCACGCCTCCTCCTTCATGTCTAGGAACGGGGAGTATTCGAGTACCCCGGCGTTATTTACCAAAATATCCAAACGCCCAAACGCTGATACGGCAGAGGCAACCGCAGAGTCCACTTCACTGCGTTTCGTGATATCCATTTGTACCGGGAGAGCCTCCTTGCCTCGGGATTTAATTTCTGCAGCAAGCGCCACGAGTTTTTCCATGCGGCGCGCAGCAAGGACGACTTTTGCTCCCTGGTTGGCTAATGCTATAGCGGTTGACCGACCCATTCCGCTGGATGCTCCAGTCACGAGTGCCACTTTTCCGGACAAATCAAACATATAGCCCTCCTTATAAGCTGCTTACTTTTGTAGTGTATGACTTTTGAGGAGCAATAGGAAGATAACGACCATATTGACCGCGGAGAGCGCACACCAGGTGCAGATACCCTTGATGACAAAAATTTCCGTATACGTAAACCACGATACGAATACCACCCCGAATGTCGCCATGCCGAGCATTCCCTTGAGCATCCAGGACTTATGGTGCGATGTGCGTAAAAATGCAAGAGTGGCAAGGATTGTGTATCCCACTAGCCCTACAGCAGGGACGGGGATGACGCCAAAAAGATAGCTCGCCGGATTTTTGCGTACCAATTCGCAGCCGCTTGTGACACATACGATTCCCGTTTTTCGGATGAAACTCTGGAGGACGTAAATCGCCATGGCGATACCGATTAACGAGAGTATGAAGATGATTCGGTTGAGATTGCGTGATTTGTCTTCTGTGGCTGATTTCGACATACAAATAGTATACATAAATTCCAAAATATTTATGTGAGGTATCATACACACGAATTGTGACATGAAGATGTATACTCATTGTAAGGTATGGCAAAAGCGGATCCTGAAGCGGTCAAAAATATCGAGGCGTTTTTTGTGCGCCACCAGTCGATGACCTACAAAAAAGGAGAGCTCATCTTGCGAGCTGAAGACGCGCCGTTTGGCGTTTACTACCTCCAGAGCGGGTACGTCCGGCAGTATTTACTTTCACCTTCGGGTGAGACGTTTATCGTTCATATTTATAAGCCCGGATCGTTTTTCCCGCTTACGTGGATATTAAACGATACTCCTAATGTCTATCATTTTGAAGCAATGACGCCGGTGAGCGTCGTGCGGGCGCCAAAAGATGCGTTCGTGGAGTTTTTGAAGGCTCATCCTGAGGTATTGTTTTACGCAACTCAGCGATTGGCATTGGGGCTTGCCGGATTTGTAAGTCGCGTTGCTCAGTTGGTGCTTGATGACGCATATACAAAAACCATTCTTCTTATTCTCTATTACGCCGACAACTTCGGAGAGAAAACCAAGGAGGGGATTGCGCTTAACATTCCCCTCACGCATCGGGAAATTGCATCATGGATCGGTACCACCCGGGAAACAGCAAGCTTACAGGTGGAAACACTGGTAAAAAAAGGATTACTTTTTACCCGCGGCAGGCTGCTTATCGTTCGTGATTGTACACAGCTTCAGAAAGAGATAAACCGGAATTGATTTTGTCTTTATGCTCCGCAACTGCCTCCGGTTGTCGGGCGGTTGGGAAGAGGGCCGACTTTTTTCGAGATTTCACCCGCGCCCTTTCCGCTGGAGAATTTTTCTCCTAGCACTTCTTTGGCGTTAACGTTGTTCCATGAAGTGCCCGATCGGGCAAAATATGTGGCAACCGTAAGATAACTGTCCGGGAACCAGAAGCTATTAAAGCCCAGCACGTACCGGTATATATCGGTTTCCGGAATGTTGGCAGACACCAGAAGTTCTATGACTGCAAGTGCTGCCATGCCGTGATTACAATCCGGAAACCATGTAGAGTTTCCGCAGCACGGACGGTACACGTTTTTGGCGATTTCACCAACCTTCATCTGCTGGTCGGCTGTCAACGAGATAAAGTCAAATTTATTCAGATAATTAACAGCGTTTCCTTCGGATAAGCTCCAGCCACCTGTGGATGCGAAGTCTCCTTGTTGATTCGCATATTCTTTCCCTAATGGTCCGTCCGTATAGACGATGCTTTTTTGTGCTAATCCGAGCGCCCATAATACGTCAACTACGAACTGACTATTAGCAGCATTAATGTTTATGTTGTCCTCTGAACCCTCCGTCAATATTTTGATCTGCTCGGGCGTCATGGATACAACTTTTTTAAATTCAGGATAATTGATAACACCGGCCCGCGTGAGCTTTTGTCCAATATCTTTCCAGGCGACAGGAAGTGTAATTCCGTCTTTCGGCAGAACTGATGCTTCAAGCGTGGAAAGGTTCAGAATTTTTCCGCCGGATTTTTCCCATTGTTCCATACCGCCGGAAAGATGTTTTACGTTCGTGTAGCCAAGCTTTCGGATTGTCAGCAGCGCTTCTTCGCTCATTCTGCCGGATTTGCAGTAGAGGACAATAGGGGCATTCTTATCTTTCGGCAGCGCACTGCTTTGTTCAACGATTTTGTCGAACGCAATGATTGCGTTTGTCCGTTCGATTTCTCCTTCATACGGGGTATGAACGTTTATCAGCGTCGTATTTCCCTTTGCTATCATGTTTTTCAACTGACGAACTGACACCGTATCTCCAGCGGAGAGGAGCTCCGTTTGATTGCGTCCCAATAAGAATCCCAGCAGTAAGACACCTGTGACAAAAAGAAACACATATATTTTTCCCAATGAAGCGGGAGGTGTTTTGGGTAGCCGGAAAAGAAGTTTTTTCATGAATGTTTCCTTTCTTTTTGAATCAGGATTGCTATCGTTATAACGAGCAGCGCGCCAAAGAAATATTCACCATAGGGGAGTGAGCGTATATAGCGCGCGACGCCCCAGAATACCCCCAAACTGGTTTCCAGCGGTTGCGCCATGCCCATGGTAATGCGCCCCGTCAGCGCCAGAACGCTAAACAGAATACCAACGAGTATATAAAGAATGCCGGCGATATAATCGGTTAACAGAATTGATTTTCCAAGTGCTTTGATCGTTTTAGTGCGAATTAGGGGAAGTGTCGTCCAATTTACTTTTTCTAACATAAGTGCTAATACGACAAGGGGGGTCACCATGCCGAAGACATATGAGAGTCCGGCAAGGCCGGCCCAGAGCATATTTATAGAGAGGAAGCTTATGGTGAGTACGCCTGCCAGAACCGGCGTACAGCATGAGGTCGTGATACCTGAAAAGATCCCGAGTACATATACAGACCACGGATCGTGACGTTTGTTAAGATCAATGGTCAGATGAATCATAGGGAGCGTTATTTTCCGCCCGGTAATTTCCATAACGCCCAGCAACATCATAAACAGTCCGCCGACGACATACGTTTGTGTGTGATAGCCCAAAAAAAGATCGCCGACGGCGCGTATTCCCAGAGCTACGGGAACTAATACAGTGGAGATACCGAGTCCGAAAATGAGCGTCATCCATACGACCCGGCCTTTTTCGCGAAAAATATTCGCCAAGTAAGAGGGCAGCAGAAACGTAATACAGCATGGCGCAAACAGCGCCACCATGCCGCCAAAGAATGCAGTAATAAGAGAAACACCAGTTACGAGGGTCATAACACGTTTGCGTTTATTGATAGTTCAACTTCAGGATTTTTGGGGTCATTTGTGGAGAATCGAATTTGCCGGGATACTACGCCCAATACAGGCATAATTTTCGGGCGGTATATTGCCTTGAGTGTCGCGGTTTGACTGGCAGGTACTTCACCAATCCAATTTTTCATGGCGCTATTCATGTGTGTCGGCATATTGAATTCTCCCGTTTCAGATCCTCCAATCGTGACAGTTGCGTACGTGCAGTTGCATGATGTGGAAACTCCCCAAATCCGTAATGTTGTATCACTGGTATTTGTTATCGTAAACGTAGCTGTTTTGTCTTCGCTTACCTTCATAGAGCCGAAGTCTTCCTCTTTTTTGTCGATAGTCATAGAGGCAATTCCCATATTTTCCCGATTGGGAGCATTATCACGGCTTAATGTTACCGCCGCCCCAACGATGATAAGAACGCTTACGATAATCGCCCCGAAAATAAATTTAGAATCAGAATTCATATTTTTGCCCCTTTAAGCCGGAGAGAATTACCCACAACGGAAATGCTGCTTGCTGCCATGGCAAACGCGGCAATGGCAGGGTTTAATAACCAGCCGGTAAACGGGTAGAGAATGCCGGAGGAAACCGGAATAAGGATGACGTTGTATGCGAATGCCCAGAAGAGGTTTTGTTTGATAATAGTAAGAGTCGTTTTTGATAGTTTTATTGCGGAAACGACGCTTCCCAAGTCTTTGTTCAGTAATGTGATTCCGGCTGATTCTATCGCGACATCAGTTCCGGTTCCCATGGCAATTCCGACATCAGCTCCGGCAAGCGCAGGTGCGTCATTGATGCCATCGCCGGCAAATGCGACAGCGGCGTGTTTTAGACTCTTGAGTTGCGTAATTTTTTCCGCTTTTTGTTGCGGAAGCACGCCGGCTAGCACGTTGGTAATTCCCGCTGTTTTTGCGACAGCTCTTGCTGTGCGTTCGTTGTCCCCGGTGATCATCCAGACGGTAATTCCAAGACGGATAAGCGCATTGACGGTATGTTTGGCGCTGGGTTTGAGCGTATCGGCAACGGCGATAAGCCCTAATAAATTTTTCCCTGCAGACAGCAGCATGACCGTCTTTCCTTCTTTTTCGAGAGAGCTCATTTTTTTCTCGGCTGAGCCCACGGAAATACCCTGAGACTCCATAAGCGTTCTGTTTCCGAGGTAGTAGGGTGTTTGATTGATACTGCCGGTAATGCCGCGGCCGGCAATAGCGCGAAATTTTATCACGCTGCTTGCGGTGATTGCATGGTCTTTGGCGTATGCAATAATTGCTTCTCCCAAGGAATGTTCAGAGCCTTTTTCAAGAGACGACGCGATGCGGAGAATGTCGTTCTTCTGGTTTTTGCCTAACGGAATAATGTCGGTGACTACTGGTTTCCCGATAGTAAGCGTGCCGGTTTTATCAAAAACAATAGTGTTGATCTTGTGCGCTGTTTCCAGGCTGGACGCGTCTTTTATGAGTATACCGCGTTCTGCTCCCTTGCCCGTGCCGACCATGATTGCCGTGGGCGTTGCGAGCCCCAGCGCACAGGGGCAGGCGATAATAAGAACGGCAATCATATTGACGAATCCGGCAACGGGAAGACCAAAGTCGTACCAAACGACAAACGTCGCGACAGCAAGCATAAGGACGACGGGAACAAAGTATCCGCTCACCACATCGGCAAGCCGTTGGATAGGAGCCCTTGTGCTTTGCGCTTCTGAAACCAACTTCACGATTTGAGAGAGCATAGTGTCGGAGCCCACCTTCATGGCGACAAAAAGAAACGTGCCTGTTTTATTTATAGTAGAGCCGATAACCAAATCACCCGCGTTTTTATCGACCGGGATAGATTCGCCCGTGACCATGGATTCGTCTATCGAGCTCGTGCCGCTGGTTATTTTCCCGTCGACGGGAATTTTTTCTCCCGGACGGACACGAATATTGTCGCCCACCTTTACCTCATTTATGGGAATATCGATTTCTTTGCCGTTTCTTATGACTCGGGCAGTTTTGGCTTGCAAGTGAAGAAGTTTTTTGATCGCGTCGCTGGTATGGGCTTTGGCTTGGGCCTCAAAGAGTCTTCCTAATAGTATAAGTGTGATAATGACCGCGGCCGTGTCATAGTACATAACCATGGGGAAACCGAGAGTGTTCAGTTGTGTACCAAATACCGTTGTCATGAGAGAAAAGCCATATGCCGCAGTCGTGCCGACGGCAATCAACGTGTCCATGCTCGCGGCTCTGTTTCGGAGCCCCGACCAGGTTGCCTGATAGAAACTTTTGCCTGCCCAAAATTGTACCGGTGTTGATAATGCAAGCAGTACCATGGGGTTACTCAAGAGTTTATAGAATGGCGCTATGGCTGAAAAAACGCCGGTAAACCATTCGGGGAAGCTTCCCAGCAGTATGAGTACGCTTAGCACTCCTGATACGATCACCTTTGTTTTGAGGTCTGCTAGCTCTGCTTTTTTTGCAGCCTCTTTTATGTCTTCGGGTTTTTCCTGGTTAGTTGTCGATATTGCTGCCTTGTATCCGGCTGATTCTACTGAGGCCGCTATAGATTCTAACGTGCAGGAGGTGGGATCAAATTCTATGGCGGCTGATTCACTTCCATAATTGACGGACGCATCGGTAACACCCGGCGTTTTTTTGAGCTGTCGCTCAATAAGCCGGGCACAGCTAGCGCAATGCATGCCAATAACAGGAAATGAGGTTTTCATATGACAATAATTTTTCCGTGAAACATGCTCATACCACAATGCATATCGTAAGTTCCTGCTTTGACAGGGGAGAGTGTTATGGTGACGGGTGTATTGAGAGGAAGAAATCTTTTTATTTTGAAATCGCTAACGAGAATTTCTTCTAGGCAACTATTGGGATCCGTCCGGGTGAGCGTGATTGTGGATTTTTTGTTGGCGGGCACAACAATGGTGTTTGGTTTGTAGCCACCGTCTACGAGGATATCCCATTTTTCCTTGGCGGAGCCATATCCGGATTCAGCAGATCTGTTTCCGAAAAAAAACCAGTAAATTCCGCCGATACCCAATATCCCAAGAAGCGTGACAAGAAATTTATCCATGTTGTTTCTCCATGACCTTCATGACTTCTGCTATGACTTCCTCGGTGTTGCCTTTGCGGATTTCTTCGGCGACGCACGTTTCCATGTGGTTTCGTAAGATTTCCTGGTCAGTGCTGCGTAGTGCCGCCTGTACTGCTAATGATTGGTGAATGACATCAACACAGTAGTTGCCTTGTTCCATCATTCGGATAACTTTGTCTAAATGACCGCGTGCTATCTTCATGCGGTGAAGGATTTTATTCTGAATTGATTGATGTCGCGGTATTCCTTTTGGCATATAAATCCTCCTTGACCCCGATAAAGTCGGGGTTGACTTATATCCCCCCTATGGGGATAGAATCATCCTATCATGTTTTTGCGGATTGTCAATTCTTTTGGTACACTTACTTAACTTTATGCCAAATCTTTGGATCATATTTACAACGGGACTGATCGCCGGGGGACTGACCTGTATGGCCGTGCAGGGAGGAATACTGACCACTGCACTTACACGAGAGGAAGAGGCGGATCCGAAGGGTTCTCGGGTGGTAGGCGTGACGGCGTTTCTTATGGCCAAACTCCTTTCTCATGCGATCCTTGGGGCTCTTCTGGGGTGGTTGGGGTCATTCATCGCGCTCTCACCCAGAACTCAGGCAATCGGAATCGGGCTTGTCTCCCTGTTTATGATCGGAACCGCACTGTCATTTCTCGATATCCACCCTATTTTCCGATACTTCGTCATACAGCCTCCAC
This sequence comes from uncultured Gammaproteobacteria bacterium, assembly GCA_964573695.1. Lineage (GTDB taxonomy): Bacteria > Patescibacteriota > Microgenomatia > UBA10105 > UBA927 > UBA927. The sequence continues at coordinate 125,293 of CAZNKB010000004.1, forward strand.
GAATGCTCACGCGTTATATTCGCGGAACCGCGAAGGGGGGTAGTTGGTACGCACCGGTACTCATCGGATTGCTTTCTATCTTTATTCCCTGCGGGACGACGCAGGCGATGATGGTGTTGGCCGCAAGCACGGGGAGTCCTTTATGGGGAATGGCGGTACTGGGAGTTTTCGTTTTGGGAACGGCCCCGCTTTTCTTTCTTTTGGGAATTTCTATTGATGTGATCAAAGCAACGCTGAAAGAAAAATTCGGTGTGGTAGCATCTGTACTCGTTATGTCGCTTGCGCTTATTAACCTAAATGCCGCGCTTACGCTCTACGGATCACGAGTAAATTTGTGGTCGTTGCCGCGTGCTTTGTTTTGTGCGGTGACATTTTGTACCCCGCTAGAGGGTAATCTGGATGCGACGACGACGCCAACGATCACCTTTTGGCTCAATGGATATAAAATTGATAACCCTGTTATTCCTAAAGGGGAATCGATTACTCTAACGCTCACAAACACGGCAGGGCAAGGGTGCGTTCAGGCGTTTACCATTCCGGCACTCGATATTCAGGAGGTAGTGCCTGTCGGGATAACCAAGACGCTCACCTTTACCGCCCCAGACAGGAGCGGAGAGTTAGCGTTTAGTTGTAGTATGGGTATGTACGGAGGAAAATTTATTGTGCGTTAACACTATTTTGATATGAAAACAAAAAAGACATATAAAATAGTAGGCATGCATTGTTCAAGTTGTGCCATGCTTATTGAAGGGGAGTTGGAGGACAGGGGTATCACCGGGCGGTGTAGTTATATCAAGCAAGTCGTTGAGGTGGAAGCCGCGGATACGGGGAAAATCGATGCGGTAGTAAAGGAAGCCGTTGAAGCGGCGGGATATCACGTGAGCGGGACATAAATTTCGGGTACCTATATAATTTGGAGCGTAATAACAGCACAAAAACATTGGGGTTTACAGGTAAGTAGCGGGTGGTATACTAAAAATCCTTAAAAACTGTTTTTGTGCGAAGGAGGCATTATGGCAGATGTAACAGATCAGACGTTCGAGACAGACGTGCTAAAATCGGCTACTCCCGTGCTCGTGGATTTTTGGGCTGTTTGGTGCGGACCGTGTCAGGTGCAGGGGCCTATCGTTGAGGAGGTGGCGACAGCGCTGGGGGATAAGGCAAAAGTACTTAAGCTCAATGTTGATGAAAATCCCATGTACGCACAGAAATTTGGGATTATGAGCATCCCGACGCTCATGATTTTCAATAACGGTTCTGTCGTGAAGCAATTTGTCGGTGTCACCAGTAAAGAATCGCTGGTCGGGGAGTTGAACAAGCTCATTTCGTAACATCCACTTACACACGCATGACTTATGATGTCGTGATTATCGGGAGCGGGCCGGCGGGGTATACAGCAGCGCTGTATGCGTCACGCGCGTTCCTTAAGACGCTTGTCCTGTCCGGTCGTGAGCCGGGTGGGCAGCTTACGACGACGACCGAGGTTGATAATTTCCCCGGATTTCCCAAAGGGATACTCGGGCCTCAGCTTGTGACAGATATGAAAACTCAAGTTGAGCGTTTTGGCGCAGAAATACGGGTAGCAGTCGTTTCGCGTATCGCCAAATCCCCGGACGGAAAAACATTTACACTGGTTACGGACACGGGTGACATTTCCACAAAAACAGTAATCGTCGCCACAGGAGCGTCCGCTATGTACCTCGGGTTGCCGTCGGAAGAAAAGCTGCGGGGGAAAGGTGTTTCGGCGTGTGCCACCTGCGACGGATTTTTTTTCCGTGGTAAAGTGGTCAGTGTCATCGGGGGTGGGGATACCGCCATGGAAGAGGCGACATTTTTGACAAAGTTTGCACCCAAGGTAACGGTGATTCATAGAAGGGACGAATTTCGGGCGTCGGCGATTATGCTTGACCGGGCAAAAAAAGATGAACGGATCAGTTTTCTCACAAATAAGATTGTGGAGGAAATACTCGGGGATAAGGAGGTTACCGGTATCCGGCTTAAGGATGCGAAAACAGGAGAGACTATGGACTATCCGACACAGGGCGTATTTTTGGCAATCGGACACAAGCCCAGTACGGATTTTCTCAAAGGATTTGTCGAGTTAGACCCTAAAGGGTATGTGTTAATGAGTAGCAAACAGTTAACAGGTAACAGTTCGAATCGTGCATTATTACCACAAACGGAAACGAGCGTTCCTGGCGTGTTTGCCGCAGGAGACTGTGTTGATCCCCGATATCGGCAGGCGATCGTGGCTGCAGGACAAGGATGTATGGCAGCCATGGACGCAGAAAAATATTTAGAATCACATTGATTGCGTCATCATTTTTTTAAACACGCTCGCCTGCTATGGCACAAAAGATCACCCTTGAAGTCAGTAAAAAAGAACAAGTAACAGAGAATATTTTCTTTGTCACGTTTCGGCTTCTTAGCCCTCCTTCGATCGATTTTCGAGCGGGACAAAACATGATGCTCATGATCTCCCCGGGCGTCAATCGTACGATGTCGATCGCTTCTCCTCCGAGTTTGGCAGTACAGGCAGGCCAGAACAACGAACTCCTGATGATTCATGATGTGAGTCCTATGGGGCCGGGGAGCCTATGGACTATTGGGTTAAAGGTCGGGGACAAGGCGACGATCGTGGCTCCTACGGGGGGCGCCTTGTCGTTTATCGAATCCCCACGAAAAAAAGTCATGGTTGCGACCGGTACAGGGATTGCTCCGTTCCATGCAATGATTTTGGACTACATGAGTAAAGGAACTGTTTTGTCGCATGTACCTTTGGTGTTATATTGGGGATTACGCTTCGAGAGTGATATATATTGGAAAGAAGAGTTTGACCGGATAGCCGCTCTTAATCCGATGTTAACCTGGAGACTGATACTCTCGAAACCAACTGCAGCATGGCAGGGAGATCGCGGGCATGTAACTGAGCACGTGCTGGAATCGGAACACGAGATGCACACTTCGGAATTTTATCTGTGCGGAAACAAAGCGATGATTGAAGACGTTCGGCAATCATTGCTTGCCCGACACGTACCGAGCGAATACATCAAAACAGAGTTGTTTTACTAAACATTATATAAACTGAGTGCGTTTTACCTAAGGAGGTCGTATGGTTGCCATAAATCCGTTTGAGTCAGCAATGAAGCAGTTGGATGCCGCACACGCGGTTTTGAAAAAATCCAAAAAATCACTCAAAAATTTAGATCAAAAAGTCGCTGTCCTGAGGCAACCTAAACGACAACTCAACGTCACTGTTCCGGTAGTTATGGATAGCGGAGAACAACAAATATTTCAGGGTTTCCGTATTCAGTATAACGACGCGAGAGGCCCCTACAAAGGCGGAATTCGATATCACCACAATGTGTCGCTTGATGAGGTCAAGGCATTATCGTTTTGGATGGCCATGAAATGCGCGGTTGCCGATTTGCCGCTCGGTGGTGGAAAGGGCGGGATTATTGTTGACCCCAAAACGTTGTCGCCGGGAGAGTTGGAGCGGTTGAGCCGGGGATACGGGAAAGCCATTGCGGACGTTATAGGTCCGGATCTCGACGTTCCTGCTCCTGATGTAAATACAAACGGTGTCATTATGGGGTGGATGGTTGATGAGTTTCTGAAGGTACAACGTCATAAGGCGAAAGCTTTCGGCAAAACGTTATCAAAAACCGACGAAATGAAGCTGAAGAGCACATTTACCGGAAAGGCGATCAAAGACGGCGGCAGTGAAGGGCGGGAAGAAGCGACCGGGCTTGGCGGGCTGTTCGTCCTTCAGGCCATTCTCAAAAAACTAAAGCTTACAGGGAAATTGACTGCCGCGGTTCAGGGGTTTGGCAATGTCGGTTATAACGTAGCAAAATTTCTTGATGAGGCTGGGATCACTGTCGTTGCAGTGTCTGACAGTAAGGGGGGAATATATGTGCCCGAAGGTATTAATCCAGCGTTAACGCTAGAATGCAAAAAGAAAAACGGATATTTAGCGGGATGCTATTGTTCCGGTTCCGTCTGTGATCTGAAAAAGGGTAAACAGGTGACGAACGAGGCGCTACTTGAATTGCCGGTCGATATTCTGGTGCCCGCAGCGCTGGAAAATGCATTGACTCGGGAAAATGCGCAGAGGGTAAAAGCGAAAGTTGTGCTTGAAATGGCCAATGGACCGACCACGCCGGAGGCAGACGCAATACTTTACAAAAAAGGAATCCCGGTCATTCCCGATATCCTGAGTAACAGCGGAGGGGTCAGCGTTTCTGCCTTTGAGTGGGAGCAAAATCTCAAAGGACAACATTGGACAAAGGCTCAAGTGAATGCGAAGTTAGCCAAAAAAATGGCGTCAGCAGCCGGTGCCGTTTGGGATGCATCGGTTCTCTACAAAACAAACTTGCGTACGGCAGCATTCGTTGTCGCACTTGAACGGATTTTGACGGCGATGAAGTAAGTGTGTTTGGTTTACCGCCTTGACAGGCGAGTGAGCGGCTGTTTACTATAAGGTATATCAGCACGCGCTGCCCCAAGCTTGTTGACAACCAGACGGAAAGTCCGCTACAGTGAAGCTTAGTATGAATACAAAACAAGCCAAGTTTGAAGACCGTCTTACCGACATTGTTGTTCAGATAGAGAAGTCCGGGTGGACTGACGAGGATAAAAACGCGCTGTATGCCAAAATCAGCGAGTATCTCCACAGCGTCGTATTGCCGGTGCTACTTAAGTTTACCCCAGTCGATGAATTAAAGGACCTTGCAAATAACCCCGCAAAAGATACCGTTGACGCGTTCGTTGAGGTTATGAAAAAACCATTAAGCGATCCAAAAATGGCTCAAGAGCTTGATGCGACGGTCCACAGTGTGCTTGATGATGTCGAAACTGCCTTATCCAAAGGAGGGATAACATGAGTGAACAATCCATGGGTGCAGAACTAGGGACACCGAGAGATCGTGCCATTGCCTATCTGGAACTCCGGCAGCACGGAACATACAAAGGCGGAGCGGAGAAAAACGTCAAGACAGGATTGATTCCCGACAAAGTACGTCGTACCGAGCCGCTTGTAGATGCGGTGACTGCCTATGAGCAGGTGATTGACCGCATGGGACAGAAGGGGTTTGTCGGGTCACAGCAAGCATTGGAAAATCTTCGTCCGCAGGCCTATGACGCGATGCGCGGTGTGCAATGGGGAGCGAGAGCCGCGGACTTTTTGTTGACCGCAGCTATCTGGTTGGGACCAACGAGACGGGTTATTCGAGGATTACCGCTTAAAGCAGCCGCAACGTGGGCCATGATGAGATTCCGTCCTCTTGAATGGGCCGCAGCTACGGCGACAAAGATAGGCGGATCCGTTGCCACAACGGAAACAGTGGCGCCCGTTGTCAACAAAATTCTGCAAGGCGGAGAACGCGTTCCGAAAACGCCCGCCGTACCTAAACCCATGGCGGCCTAACTATCATGGAAGAGAAACTTAAAGCGATCCTTGCCCGCATAGAAGCCTCAAACCTCGAAGAGCAGGATAAGGTAAAGCTCTATGCCGTCATCTCCGAGTCTCTCAAGGCGGCGATTTGGCCTACACTTCTTGCCAAAATGCCGAAAAACGAGCTGGAAATGCTTGTGAAAAACCCCGGGAAAGCAACTGCTGAATCATACCTTCATCTGATCGAAGAAGCGACCAAAGACGAAAAGGTGCTGGATGACGTGAATGAAGTGCTTATGAATTTGGTAAATGAAATAGATGCGGCCCTTACGGAGGAAAAGATATGACCGAGCAAACAGGAGAATTGGCAGCCCCAGTCGAACGGGAGAGCGGTGTGGTAAAACGGATTGCCGAGAAGGCCGGCAAGTTTTTGTCGGAAAACTACACATTGAAGGGTGCCAAGGCGCGGGAACTGAGAGCGCTTGATGCGGTGGTAGGGAGCTTTACCCCGGAACAGCAAATGGAGATGCGGGCACATTTTGAGGCTAAGGCGGAGAAGAATGCAAAATGGAAAGTGATCCGTAATTGGGTTGCGACTGGTGCTGGTATTGCCCTTGGCGGAGCAGTAGTAATAGCCGGACCCGACAAAGCTGCTGCGGCAGTCGTGTTGGCTGCAGGAAAAGTAGCTGAATGGTGGACGGTGACAGCCGCTCCGGCGCTTGCAAAAGCGGCAGCGCCAATAATTGCAGTGGGAGAAGCGGTCAAGACAGGGATACACAAGGCCTGGACTACGGTGTATAACTATGTTGACTATATGTTTGATATCAAACCGTTTGCGGTTGATATCCCATGGACCCAAATCAAAGACGGGGCGCCGAAGATCCCGCCATTCCCCGATTTACCACCGTTTAATCCGCCAAAGATAGAGATTCCCTGGCCGAAATTCGGGATTAAATAGGTGAGGGGATATTGACTTGACGGTGTCCTGATGCCATAGTATTAATTAAGAAAAGGAGTCTTATGGAAGATAAACTGAAAGCAATTGTGACGAGAATCGAACAAAGTAAATTATCCGAAGCAGAAAAGGCAGAGCTTTATACAACTATCTCTGAGGGACTGCAGGTGACCGTGTGGCCGGTGTTACTTAAATACATGCCCAAAGAGCAACTTGATTATCTTGCTGCCGATCCTAAGGGGAGAGTGACTGTCGAAAGTTATGCGCAACTCATTACCGATACGATCAAAGACGGTGTGGCACTCAAGGAAATTGATGACCTGATGAATCAGGTGCTTGATGAGGTCGATAAAGCACTTTCTGAAGAGGGGATCGATACAGTAAAATAAATTAAGTTTTCTTGCCCAAAGAAGAAAGGATATGACTATGGCAGAAATAGGAATGTCAATGGAACCACCGAAAAAAGGATTTGTCGAAGGGCTTCGTCGTGCATTCACGGTTGGGGGAGCGAAAGAGAAGTGGTATCAGGATCACAAAGATCTGGTGCTTAAATACACAGATGTGCATAATGGCCTGAACGACGAACAGCGTGCACAGGTGATGCAGCAGATAGAAAACGACGCGACTAAGTCGGCAAAGATCGCCGTTGGGAAGCATGTGGGTGCAGCCGTTCTCACAACTGCAGTTCTGGGATTTGGTGGAGGACTTGTGGGGAGTGAGCGGTTCCGAAATTTTGTAGCAAAAGGCAAATTGTTTAATTGGGAGTTTGGAAAAGGACTTGCAACACTAGGGGAGAAAGGGGCTGGTCATTTGGGTGATGCAAAAAAATGGCTGGACAAGGTAATTGATGGGCCAAAGCAGTGGGTGTATAAAAAAATACTTCCTGATTCTGCGCTTACCGGCGCGTTTGATGCAGGGGCTACTGTGGCTAGCGCAGTAAAGAAATAAAGCAAACGTTATCCCTCTTTTAGCGATCTCATATGGCTAGGGCATAGGTATTTTTGTGTTGCAATTCACGTTTGTATATGTTCTACTAATAGTAGAATGTCTATGTCAGAAATACCCAAGGGTAATCCTCAATTTGTGGGCCAAGCAGATGCGAGTAAATTGCAGGCCGAAGCTCCCATAAAAGCCGAATTTACTATTTCCCCGGAACAGCAAAAGGTAGCCGACGTTATGAAAGAGAGTGGTGATAAGCTTGCTGACTCCGTCATTGAGGCGCGGGCACGGGCAGCCGGTAAACTTCAGTCGTTGCGTGGTAAAGAACTCGTTGATGCGGGATTGAAGCAAATGGGAAGAGGAGCCTGGGAAACATTCAAGTCGGAACTCAAATGGGGGATACCAATGTACATATTAGGCACGGTTGGTGGAGCGACAGCAGGATATGCAGGTGTAAGAGGATTACGCACAGAAGAAGGGCGCCAGTCTCTAGCAAATAGTTTATCCAGTCTCTCGGATGAGCCAGTACCGCTTATGTCTGCGGAGGAAGCACGTTCTGCACAGCAATTCGCGACAGGTCTTGGTGCAACCATAGGGGGAACTATTGGTAAGGATGTAGGTGTGTTGTTGGGATACGAAACCGCTGGGCTCAAATATAACAAGAAAATTGCGGTCAAGGAAAACTTACCGTCCACGAAATTTGTTGACTGGGTAGTTGGTAATGCTGCAAATGTCGGGATACGGACGCTTCTTAAAGGGCGTTTCGGCTTTGTAGGTCAGCTTGTGGTAAATGAGGTTACAAATCCGATAACAATCGGGGGACTCCGCAATGTGGCGACCGGCATGTGGCAGATGAGAAAGGGATAATATGCAGGCACTGAAACACAAAATACAGCATACAACTCTATTTTCTGATGACGATAAGATCGCTATCCTTGCTGCAGTCGATACGTACACTGCGGAAGATGTAAAGGCGCTGGAGGGCATCATCGATGAGTTTGATGAGAAGCACCAGGAGGCTATTTCCGAGTACAAAAAATCCGTGTACGGAGTACTCGATACGATCGTTGCAAAAGCGAACCCGTCAGACAAAAAACGCTTCCAAAATGCTGCAGCTGATGTCCGGAGCGGTTTAGACGCACTTCTACAATAAAGTTTTTCCTCCTTCAGTTGTGTTTGCTATAATCGGAATATGACCGAGTACCCTCCGAAGCCCAAGCGTACTATAGAGGCGCCCACAAAGGAAATTCCCCGCGTAGACCCGAGCCCGCTTCAAGAATCCGCAAAGTTAGTAGGGGCTATAGATGCGAAAGATAAGCAGGGAATCGAGCAGCACTCAAGCGCATTGGTGGATGAAGTAAGAAAGGATTTTGCCCGTCAGAACGTACCACTTACTCCAAGCGAAACATCATCTCTGGGAAAAAAAGTGAAAGACTCTTTGAATAACGCCGGAAAGCGGACATCTGAAATGGTGTTTTCTAAAGAGATGCAGAAGGACTTGGCAGAGTATAGGAGTATCGTAACAGATATAGAGAAAACGTATAAATTTTCCTCAATAGCCCCTGAATTCTATAAGGCGGCAGATAAAATACGTACAAACACAGTGTTGGAAACATTAAGTATTTTTGGTATTCAGCACGCATCTAACCCGGGACATGTCGAGCGTGCAGCGATAGAGGTGGCCAGATTTAGTGAAGCAAAGGGCGTAGGGGCAAAGCTCAAACACGCCATGTCTATCGGAAGGGAAGCACTGCCGTATGTCTACATACTTGGGCTTATACCGCCGCTCATTAACAGTAAGAACATCAGTAAACAATTTGAAGAAAGCACCATGAAATTGCGATCAGCTATTAACACCCGGGTAGCACAGTCCGTTTTTATGAGGGATTTTGAGTTTATCCATGACAAGCCAGCCTCAGAAATCATGAATATCGTCGATAAAGGCAAACAGGGTACCGTTGATCTTATGAGACTCACGTACAAGCAAATGTTGCCAAAGATTGCAGCTCTTGGTGCAATTACGACTACGGAATTTCTTATTGCTCCTCCCGCGGGTATCTTGGGACTTATTCGGATACCGTTCTTGGCTAAACACGGGGAACAAACTGCCAGAAAAATTCTTTCTGAGCGCGCAGAGAATTTAAAGAGGAAGGATTTGATAGATGCTCGTGTGATGTCGTCGCTTCAGAGTCTCGAGGTGGTTCGGACGACAGATAGCATGGTGAATGCCATGGAAGAGCTGCAAAGTAATATGTCCAAAAGCGACGAAGTGGATATTGCGGCGGATTCCTCAAGAAGTGAACGCGACATAAAGGAATCCTACTATGGTTTGGGGTATACCTATGGCATACCCATTGTAGCCGCCGGGTGGGAAGCGTTGATGAATTTAAATGCACTGAAAGGAAAAGATACGTCGTTTGATGCCGGCCAAGCGTCGCTCAATGTTATGCTCGCAGGAACCAGTACGTTAGCTTTGGAGGGTATTAACGGTGCGATGATGGAAGAGCTTGTACATGAATACACGGATAAAGTGCAGCCCGCACTTCAGGATATCCGTCGCATGAATGAGCTGTTGGGGCCGTATGATCAGGTCGATACGCCGGAGGGCCCACGGGAACAGGCGCGGATGCCGGCCGAAGCGTTGGGTAACTTTGATATTTCCATAAAAAATTTGAATTTCAAAAATATTTTACATAACGTGTCCATGGATATACCCCAAGGGTCGTTTGTGACTATCAAGGGGCAGTCGGGAATAGGGAAGACGACCTTTTTACGTCATATGCTTGGGTTGTTTGGTGCAGAAGAGGGCAAGGTGTCATACGGCGGAACGGATCTCGGGAGTATCAAAAAGTACGGAGAACACTCGATTTATTCTCAGCTTGCGTATGCCAATCAGAACCCTCAATATTTCGAAAACATGAGCCTTAGGGAAAACCTATTGCTTTGGACCAAAAAGCAGGTTGACACGGAAAAATTAACAACGGTACTACACGATCTCCACCTGGATCATATCGCAGACCGTATGGACAGCAATGTGAAGCATTTTTCCGGTGGGGAACTCCGCAGAATCGGGATTGCCCGGGCGCTCCTTAAAGATCCGAAGGTGCTCTTCCTTGACGAGCCAACCGCAAATTTAGACGAAGCTTCGGCAAAACAGGTGCTCGATATCATTAAACAGATGCGAAAGACGAGACCGGATATGACTGTGGTTGCCGTGACCCATGATCCGAATTTCGAAGCGATCGCGGAAAAGATCGTTGATTTTGCCGAGGTGAATAAGCCTAACGATACGAAAGCCGAGTCACTCGGGAACCGGCAGGTGTTTTATGCGTCGAGTGCTTCTCCCTCGAAGAATTAGTACGTTTGGGTTACAATACCGTGCATGGTTAACGTAGAGCGTCAAAAAGCGCCAATTTCTTTTGCTCCAGAGCTTTCTACAAGAGGATCGGATGAAAAACTTCCTGCAATATCCCTCAAGGAATATCAGGATACGTTTTTGTCCCTCTACACGCTCTATGGATTAGATAAACATGCCGCAAAACTCGGATTGCTAGAAGGGACCATGATGACGCGTTCCGTTATGGGACAGCTCATGGGGCCATTTATTAACAAGCAGTTCCGCACTATATTCGTCGGGTCGTCACCTACAGGTGAGTTGAGCGAGGGTTTAGCGCGGCCAAATGATAAACAAGCGTTCCTTGCCGCTGCAAAAAAACTAGCATTCATTGTAGGTGGCGCTATGGCCGGGAATTTGTCGGTAAAGTTATTGGACGGGGTGGCCAGGAAAGCATACGAGGAAGAGTCGTTGTTTTTCCGAAAAGCGATAAATGACCGTATCGCGCAGTCCATATTCATGCGTGACCTTGAGTTCGTGCAGAATAAGACTCCCGCAGAGATACTCAACATCATAGATAAAGGGAAGCGGGGGATAATGACTGTCATTGATGAGACTATTACGGAAGTCGTACCTCACTTGACGGCAATCGTGGCCGCAAGTGCCGCCGGATTTACGGTGGACAAGAAAGTGGGAGGGTTGGGGCTCCTCCGTCTGCCGTTTCTGTATGCCACGAATAAGAAGGTGATAGAGCAGATGCTTGTGGACAGAAAGAAAGAGCTGGCGCAAAAGGACGCGATAGACGCGCGTGTGATGTCATCGCTTCAGAGCGTAGAGTTGGTGAAGTCCTCCGATACTATGGAGCATGCAATCGGCGAATTGGGCAACACGATGCATGAACAGGATGCCATGATTATCAAATCCAAGCAAAAACGCGTTGCCAGAAGTCAGCAGGAGGCGTACCTTGATACATTGTTTGAAGATATATTGCCTATGGCGCTCGGGTACGCGGAATATAATGACTTGGTACAATCCGACCATAACCCTTTCGCTTCCGCGACCGTAGCCCTTCAGCACTACAGAACAATAGCGGGTGAACAGCGCAGCATAGGCTGGCATGCATCCGCGTTAATGTCATCTCTCTCAGAGAGGATCCAGCCGGCGATTCAAGATATCAAAAGAATGGATGAGTTGCTTGGTCCGTATGATATGCTGGATAAGCCGGACGGGTTGTTGGAACAAGCAAGAAATCCTGTTTCCCAACTCCGTAACTTTGATATTCAGGTGCGGAATTTACAATACAAAAATATACTCCACAACGTATCCCTTCATATACCTGAGGGGTCGTTCGTGACCATTCGAGGGCCTTCGGGTATCGGAAAAACAACACTTCTTCGTCATATGTTGGGATTGTTTGGGGCGGCGCATGGGGTCGTAACTTACGGAGATCAAGATTTGGGGAGTATAAAAAAATACGGTGAGCATTCTATCTATTCCAAGTTAGCATATGCGAATCAGGCGCCGTTGTATTTTGAAAATATGTCACTTCGGGATAACCTTCAGTTGTGGACGACGAATCACGTGTCCGACGAAACTTTATTCCAGGTGTTGCACGATTTGAAACTCGATCATATCGCAGGTCGACTTGATAGCAAGGTAAAGCATTTTTCCGGTGGGGAACTCCGGAGAATTGGAATTGCCCGGGCGCTCCTCAAGAATCCGCAGGTGCTTTTTTTGGATGAGCCGACCGCAAATTTAGATGAAGGATCATTACAGCAGGTGTTGCAGATCATAAAAGACATGCGTAAAAACAGGCCGGATATGACGGTTATTGCGATAACCCATGATCCGCATTTTGAAGCGATCGCGGAAAAGATTGTGGATTTTGCCGAGGTGAATAAGCCAAACGACATGAGCGCGGAGACACTCGGGAATCGGAGCGTATTTTATGGGCCACCGCCCACAGGAAAGAATACATAGCGCGTATTGAGTGGTATACTATAGGTATATGAGCGAGAAACCACCAATGGGCGATATGCGCCCCAAACCAAAAGATATTCTCTTGCCGCCTGATAAGGCCAAAGAGATAAGTGACATTATCCCCAAACCGGAGAATCAATTCCACTATAAAATTACCGGGGAATGGCAGCAGAATCGAGAGGTCTATCGGGTCATGGAGGGTAATAAAGTGATCAGCGACTACTCATTCCCGGAAAAAAGTAACATGAGTAAGGTGCAGTTTGCCACCCGCAAGACGTATTCCAAAGAAGTGAATTTATTGGGAGCTTGGACGGATCAGCCCGTGCAATTTGACCGCAAAACCGGAACGTGGAAAAAGCTCAATATCCTTGAGCGCGTGAAGCAGACGTTTTCCAAAGAAGTGAATATCCCGGCGCAAGTGGTCATGGAAGTGGCTGGTGGTAAAGAGGTGCCGATCCTTCACACGCTTGAGCAGAAGCGCCCGGTAGGAGAGACGGTTGTCGAGGCTAAAGTAAATACACTTTCCGAGGCGCAGGTTGACTTGGGTCTTAAGTATAAGCACGTGGATCACAAGATTTCAGAGCTTGAAGAGACTAATCGGGTGCTCAAAACTGAAGCAGCGACAAGTGCTGCCTTGATCGCGTCACTTCGCCAGCAAGTCGTTATCGCTAACCGAAAAGTTTCCGAATTATCGGCACAACTTCGTGTGGCGCAAATGAAGGCGCAGGATGCGGCTAATCAGGCAAACCCACATCATGAAGGGCCAATCTACTCCAAGCCGGACCCTGCGGATGTTGTCGAGGGTGAAGTCATAGGATAATACTGTACAATAAGGGGATATGACGGCTGAACGACCGCTCAAACCACCCGTTCCGAAGGAGCCACACGTTACAACAGACGTGAGCTCTATAGTTACCCCAAAGGCAGTTGAGAGTACCACACCAGTTATAGAGCGTGTCGCAGAGGGTAAGCCGCCCGAATCCAAAGATTTGACCGCTATGGTAGAACAGGTTGCCAAGGACTTGCGTGAGCAGGGCATACCGGTTTCCTCGGATGATATACGCGCTGTCCAAAAGTTAGTAGAGCGGGGGTCATACCCGGCATCTTCTTCGGAGTCCCCAAAACCAGGACAAAAAAAGCCTGTTGAAACAGGACCGCTACCGGAAATCGATCTCAATGAGTATAAAACGGTAGTAGACGATTTGGTCCGGAACTACGGCGTAGATAAGCAGGCGTGGGGCAAGATCAGCCATATCATCGGCATTACCACACTGGTCGGGGATTTCCTGGGAGGCATGCAGCGGAAAATGTTTGCTACGAAAGAGGGCCGGAAATATGTTTATCGCCGGTTCGGTGCAATCGGGCATGAATTGGGGCTCAAGAAATTCACGCCGAAAGAATTTTTCCAGAGTTTGCCGGTTATGAAAAAAGAAAAAGCGGCAAAAATGGGCAAGTGGTTACTGGAAAGTTCATGGCCGTTCCTCGCCAGTCCCGTGTATTGGTTGTTAGAGCGACAGGCAGGGAAAATTGCGGGGAAGATGTTTATGGCTGAGCGCACCAATCTGCAAGAACAGGTGAACAATCGGATAGCGGATTCGCTATTTATGCGGAATTTCGAATTCCTCAATAACACGCCGTCGGGAGAAATGTTGGAGATTATTAATCGCGGTAAAGATGCCACTCTGGATCTCATGAGTGCGGTGCATGAGGAGCTTATCCCGCTCAAATACGCGACGGCGGGATCAATCGGGAAGCAGTGGCTGATTAATCCGGTAGATGCCGGAGCAGCGTTGTTCAAAAAAATGATGCTGGAAACCCGCGTGAAGCCAAATGCGCAACGTATACAAAAGCAGAATGATGAGGCCCTCAAACACTGGGATACCGTCAATACCAAGCTCCTGACGACTTTACAGGGTTTAGAAACGGTACGGACAACAGGTAATGCAGAAGCCGGATCGGATGTCCTCTATCAGGCGTTGGCGGATAGGGATTTCGTGGAATCGGGCGGCATGCGGGAGAAGCGTCAGCAGGATCGGACGATGAATAAGCTATTTGATCTTTTGGACATAAGTGTGCCGTTGACGACCGAGGGGTTGAAGTTGTGGCAAGAGATCAGGGGGGGAGTGAGCGAAACAGGGAAGCCGTATATGGCTGACGATATGTTTAATAGTTTGGCTGACGCGTATTTTCGGGTAACCGGTTCCAAGGGGGAGCAGCAGGATTTGCGTCAGATGACACTTCAGAAAACACATTTATATGTGAATCGTATCATCCCTGATATTCAGGATATCAAGCGCATGGAAGATCTACTGGGTCCGTACGATCTTCTTGATCATCCGCTTGGACTTCGGGAGACAGCCAGAAAGCCGGTGTCGGATATCAGCAGGTTTGACATCAAGGTGGAAAATTTGCGGTTTAAACATATCCTTCATGGGGTAAATTTGGATATCCCCCAGGGATCGTTCGTCACGATTAAGGGTCCGTCAGGAATAGGGAAGAGTACGCTATTTCGGCATCTTGTGGGGCTCTACCCGGGAGATTCCGGGTCGGTAAAATATGGTGATGTCGATATCGACGGCATCAAAAAATACGGTGAGCAGTCCATATTCACCAAAATCGCGTATGCCAACCAAAATCCCCAGTACTTTGAGGATATGACGCTCCGGGAAAACCTCCTCTTGTGGACGTCAAAAGATATTCCCAATGAGCGCATCGAGTCGGTGTTAAAGGATTTGAAATTGGATGCTATCGTTGATCGGCTGGATACGAAAACCAAACATTTTTCCGGAGGCGAAATGCGCCGCATCGGCATCGCCCGGGCGTTACTCAAGGATCCCAAGGTGCTGTATCTTGATGAGCCTACGGCAAACCTGGATGCTGCCTCCACGCTGCAGGTGATGAAGATTATTCAGGAACTCCGTAAATCACGACCGGATATGACCGTGGTTGCCATTACCCATGACCCGGTATTCGAGCGGATTGCTGAACACGTGGTAGATTTTGCCGATATCAACAAAAAATCCGAATCTGTCGCTCTCGGTGACGGCCAGGTATTAGAAGCGATCGCGAAGCCCTAAGGCTTGTCAAATATGAGAAAAATCCTCATACTGGAGATATGCCAGGTAGTAGAATTTCGATACGCTTTCGTTTCATTGCGCGTCGACTAGGCTCTCTGGAGATATGAATTAGTTTTTAATAAACAAAGGAGATTGAAATTCCGTCAGCGTAAAACGCAATGGTCGAAATTTCACTACCTGGTATGGACGAGACACCGGAAATTCCACAAAAAGAACAGATCGTAAGTTCTCCTGAACTTGACGACCGAATTAGACAAGCTCAGACAGAGATATTGGCTCAAGGGAAAAACCCGGAAGCCGTTGCCGGACGTAATATCGCAGAGATGAGTTTCTTGAAGGCGCTAGGGGAAACCATTAAACCGCATGCGAAAAGGTTACGGGAAATTAACTTCAAACAATTTAAAGCGCAGGGTGCCGCAGTCCTTAGTCTTATTCCTATCATCGGAGAAGGGAAGGCGTTTTTGAGCACGGTGGGAGTAGTGAAGGGATACGAGAAAGCGACAAGCGTCTACAAAGCAGAAAAGGGGTGGCGGAAAGTCAAAGCGATAGGGGCCGGATTTGGCCGCGCCATGGCGGAAAATGCGCCGACTGCCGCCAAAGCCGGGTCGTTTTTTGAAAAAGTACGCGCCGGCAATGTCGTTGGGAAAGTTGAAGCTGAAGCGGCACTCAGGGCTGAACATATAGCTGCCAATATCGCGCACGGAACCTACGAGAGCAGTAGGGAAGCGAGTAAGGCGCTCAAGGCCGGACTAAAGTATAACAAAGAAGTCACGAAGCAGGCGCTCAAAGCAGGCCTGGATGAAGCTGCGGATGCAGCAGGAAAAACAGGTGTAGCAAGGTGGGCGTTTAAGGAAATCGAAAAGCGGAAAATACCGACAATCAAAATTTTGGCAAACCCGGAAAAGCGTGCGGCGATCGGTGCGTTTTTGGACCTTACGCCGGACGTTCCGGGCTGGCTATCGCTTACGACTGCAGTGGGCGAAATGGTGGGCATACACGGTATAGACGTGATACCCGCTGCGTTACAAATGGGCAAAAACACGATTGATACCGCCGTGACGTACGGTAAGCTGACGAGTGATGTGCTAAATCTTGCGATAGACCGGGTGACCGGCAGGGGTAAAGGAGTAGCAAAGGCAGCACAATTGTTTTCGTCGTATTCGGCGAGCCCAGGTTTGCAAGGAGCATGAGGGTATGACCGGGTAGTGAATTTTTAGAAGATTATGTTCTTTTATGTTTATGTATTAGAAAGTTTACGATATAAACAGTTATATATTGGATCGACCAGAAATTTAGTGCGTAGGGTAAAAGAACATAATCTTGGCCTGAATCAGGCTACGAAAGCGTATAAACCATGGAAGTTGATCTATTATGAGGCTAGTATTAATCAGCAAGATGCAAAACGGCGAGAATACTATTTTAAATCCAGTCAAGGAGGGAGATTGTTAAGGAGCCGGATAAAAGATTATCTTTTCTCGCGGCGTTTTGCCTAAAAATCTACAACCCGGATGAACAACAAAATTGCACTGGTCGATCTTATCGAGGCAAGCGTCTTATTAACCGCCGAACAAAAGCTCGTTGTACTTGATGAGTTGCCGTCGTTTACGGAGAAGCAGGTAAATGCATTGGGCTCGTTTCTTGCTTTGGAACAGCAGTTTATCGCCGATCACAAGGAAGAGATACTCGACAATATGAAGAAGTTATATGAAGAGCTTCGCCTTGAGAAGGCACAGACAAAACAGATATTTGTCGGGACAGGAAAGCCGTAATACTTCATACCACCATGGCAGAGAACTATAGTCAGCAATACCGCGGGAAAGTGATTCATGTGTATCTTGGTGAGGGTAAGGCAGAGCCTCCGAAGCCAGAAGCCAAAAAAGCCGATACGCTCTACAACAAACACATGCAGGAGCTGTTTGACGTCATAGCCCCGGAGGCCATATCGGAACGAATCGATGCGGTAAATACGCAGGGAGAACTGGCGACAGCGACTGCAGAAATGCTCAAGGAAAAATCAACAGCCTGGCAGCGATATAAAGAACACAAGAATTTGAAGCGGTTTATTTCCGAGCTGGATACCGAGTGGCGGGGGAGAGAATTACCGCATAAGCTGGAGCGGTTCATGCTGTTTGGCGTCATGGGTAGCTTTTATACCGGTTTGGATTTTGCCACCGATCTCATAGCAGACAAAACATTTCTTGAGGAGAGCCGGAAGCACCTGGGGACCGAGAAGTTTCCGATTATCACGTTTGACGAGTTTGATTCCCAAGGAAACCGCAAGGCGCTCAAGGCTGGCTGGGAGATGCTTACGGATAAGCTTATCAGTATGTTTTCCGATAAATCGGTCAAGGAGACAACGAACCGAAGCGACGTAGCGTTCGTATCGCCGATTTCTGATGCGTTAGCATCGGTTGGAAATATCGTTTCTTCTATCGCGACTCCCAGCAAACAAGAATGGTATCACCGATTTATCAATTCACTCATTAACCCGGGCTCGATAGAAGCGGGATTCCGCGCGCTGTCTGCCATTCCGGTATTTGGCACCAAAGTAGAAAACGCATATATTGCGCTCAATAAACAGTTATTACGAGGGGAAGGGCTATTACCATACGGGTTTGACATGGCGATTACCATGCTTGCTGCGAAGGAAACCCAGAAAAAAACAGTGGATTTGATAAAAAAAGCATCGTCGTAACAAAGCACTATGACATCTACCATGACCGCGTTTATCACCGCAGTAGAAGAAAGCAAGGTGCTTAACATCGAGCAAAAGCGTGAATTGCTCAATAATCCTGAGCTTTTGCCTCAAGCATATCGGTCAGAGATTGCGGCAATTCTCATCGCTTTTGATGCGCGAGCAAAAGAACGGGAAGATAGGGTGAAGATGCAGGTTCAGGAAGTGAGTAAACGTTTTATCCAGGATCTGGAAACAGAAAAGATTTCCGATGACGTGAAAAAATCGCTTCTCGAAAAGTTCCAAAAACACGTCGCATCCATTCGGTAAAAGACGCAACCGTCTTGACCGTCACAACCCAAACAGAGTACGCTGGTACTATCATGCAACCCAAAGAACAGCCGTCTTTATCCCCAAAAGAGACTTGGCCCGCAAATCTCCCTAAATACGAGGATCTAAGGGCAAATGAAAAAGTGACGGCCAAAAAGCTATGGACCGCTTTGGGGGATGTGGCGAGAGATATAGGTACCGCAAATGAGATGGCGAGAGATAAATTTGACGGAGACAGCGCAATCATGCATGTCGCGCGCGGAGCTGTAACGACAGGAGTTGGAGTTGGATTGGAAAAGGCAATGGATTTCGTGTGGGACAAGGTGTGGACAGGGGATATCCCGTTCTATGACAAGTCGAAATTCGGCTCCGGTATGGCAGAGGCCATGAATAGGTTTGCGAACCAAAACGACAAGACGGCAAGGCTTACACAATTTATTAAATCCGGAACACAGGATTTGTCTATCGCACTGTTTTATAATTTCATGGCATTTCGATCTCAGCCAATCTTGCCGAAAGCAGGACCTGAGCATCTTGTTCGTTCATTGGGGATCGATGCTCTAGAAGCATTGACCATGCCGAGTATTCCGGCGCAAATATACGATGCAGCTAACGCAAGCGATCTTGCGGTGAATGAAGCTAAGTTACGGAGTGCACGCAGAGACCTTTCTGATGCATCACGGTTGCGAGAGACGACGACCGTTAAGGAATTTGAATTGGATCCCAATGCACCAAGCGGAACACTTGCGGAAGATTTCAAAAAAAAGATATTAAAAACACAAACGGTCACAAAATATGAATTTGAAGACCAGCGACGTGAGCTACAGGGAAAGATTCGTGAGTTGAAAAGACAGCGTGAGGTACTTAATGATTACGAGCCGCAGTATAATCCAGATACAACACCAAATGTAGAAAAACTTATTCAGGGCGTATTGGACGCTTCCAATCCGGTGACACACTTAGGCATTGAATGGATGGCCAGTGGGGTCACGACATTTATCCGGAATATAAAGGAAGTGCGGAAAGTGCGGAAAGAGAAGGGCGGGTTATTGGGAAAGAACGTGGCCATGCCCAAAAAAGACGAGCGTCGGTGGAAGGGTGGAGGGGATAAGTCTTGGCAGAAAGACCGATCGTGGCAGGATCGACGGCAGCAGTCTGATTACAAACCTCGTGATGAACGTCCTGACTTGGGAAAAAACAAAGTCTATTACGGTCAATCCAAGAGCGAAGAAAAGAAATTGGAGGAATATGAACTTAAAGGGAATTAGCCGAAAAATTCAACATACGAAGTTGTTTTCTGACGCTCACAAGGTGGAGCTACTCGCTATGTTGCCGGAGGCTAGCAAGCTGGATATAGCCAAGCTTGAGGAGGGGATTGACGCGTTTGACCGGGAGTATGCGCGCACGATCAAAACACATACACAAGAAATATCGAAGCTATTAACTGACATGTTTAAACATATGTCTCATAAGGAAAAGGAAAAGTATCAGGATGCCGTTGATGAGTTGAGTATGGGGTTGGCCCTGCTTCAGCCTGCTTCTTGAGGTAAGCCCCCGTTTGTATTGTTGCTACTTGCTATAGGACTACTTCTGTGATACACTCCTCACTTAACTTGAGCGTTAGGCTCAGTTTTTGTATTTATGAACGCAGAAACGAAACAGTTTTCGCCAGCAGAGCAAGGATTCCAGCGTCTCCTGATCCGGGAGCAAAAAGATCAATCCCGGCCTGGAGACGGGCTCAAACGCGCTGGACTCAACCTCTCAATTCTCGTCGGAGCAACGGTAGCTGATTTAGGAGAAAGCCACCTTGTCGATAAGTTTTTGCGCAAACCCCTTGAAGCTTCTGTAGGAGCCGCACGCGAAAAGGCACAAGGATTTACCAAGGAAGCGTTCGCAGAGAAATATGTAGGAGAGTCTCTCGATGAAGCGTTTGCTGAAGCTAGAAAGAAACTCGTTGATGCGGCAGCCACGAAGCAGGGAACGCATTTGGCGGCCGAATTTGTGGAAGAATGGGCATCTGACAGTGTCTATGCGGGACTGGCTAACTCATGGGTACGGTTAATGACTGGTGTAGACGAGGCTAAATATGTCTCCGAAACGTCTGCGTTTATATCCGAATGGGCAAACAAGATTTCTCAGGTGTTTGGTAACGATAGGCTGTTTGGACGGACAACGATGCAAGGAACGAAGCTTGTTCCGGATCGCTGGCACGGTATCAAGCTTGCCTACCAGTCCATGGATTTCATAAATTCAGTCAACGTTGAGGCTGCATTTCGTGTTTTGGAAGAAATTCCTGTAGTTGGTGACGGGGTAGCATGGGTTCATGAGAAGACGGATAAAATGCTCGGAGGAACGCTCGCAAGAATCACGAATACAGCAGCAGCCACGGGTATCCTGGGCTACCACATCGGAAAAAACGTTAAACCTCTTTAATAGTCAGCGCGTAGGGCGTTTTTTGGCTTACTCCCTAGTTGTTATAGGCTAATTCCTGTGGTATACTTCACATACTGCCACATAGGCATTTTTTTGTATTATGACCAAAGAAGCACCACAACAAATTGGCCATGACCCGATAGCGGAATGGAAGAAGGATTCCGTTCTCCACGACCAGCAATACTGGCAAACGATTTTCCAAAATGGCGACTATAACCTCTATGACCGCAACCGGAAGCCGGTGCAGTGGGATGCATTCCGTGATGCGAGTTATGAGTGGATAACCAATCCCGCTGCATTTATCAAGAATTTCGGAACCCACATTCATAACATCGATACAGACTTCCGGGGTGGAAAAGACGCTGGGGGAGCGAAGGAGCGACTGGAGCGCGTGGGTGCATTATTGGGCGTGATCGCTGCGTTTACTGCATTTGATCGCGCAACGAGTTTTTGGATGGACGATGAATCATTGTTCTTCGGAAAAATACCCAGAAAAACGGGAGATTTGGTGCATGATGCAAAAGTAGAAGCTTTTGCGAAGCTAGCCGAGGTTATGAATGATAAATATGCGACCGCTCTTGGTAACATGCTGGCTGAACGGTTGAGCGGCAAGAGAGGGTTTGTTCATGAAGTTTCGGACAAAGGAGCTGATACACTGACGGTTGGGTTAAAGGATAACTTTGAGGATTGGATTAATGGGCCTAATCTCGAAGCAGCCCAAAGGATTCTTTTTCAGGTTCCGATTGCCGGAGCACTACTTGAACAGGGATTAACAAGACTTTCTCTGCTACAGGAACGATCAGCGTTACATACAGCGACTGGTAAAATGATCTACATGGCAGTCGGCATGTACATGTTTACGAAGCGAAACGTGCCTGAATTGCTGAGGCAGAAGAAGGCGCAGAGGAAAAAATAATATTTGTATTAGATAGATTGTTGTGCCAAGCCAAATAAGTTAATTAGCTTGACAAGCATTACTATAAGTTATATATTTTGGTCAGTTAATATCTGCTCTTACTAATCTCGCAAACTATGTCTGACTGGGACGCGCGAAAAGAAGTATTACGCAAGCGAATAAACACCCCATTTCCTCAAAGGGTAGATGCAGTAAATGCTTTGGCTGAAAGATATCGAATTCCCGATGTGGCTCAACAGGCATTGGATGTTTTAAAGTTGCGTCCGACACCAAGTGTGCGTGGTTACGCTGGTGGTCCATACGACATATCCTACGAAGTTTCTAGTGGTGGTTTAACGAGAGGTATCTGGGTTTGGCGTGAACCGTATTATGCATCTCATGGAGTAGAGGTTCTGAGCGGAATGTTTTATGATTTGCCGAGTGAGCTCTACCAAAGCTACGACACTAAGAGAGTTAGATTGTTTTCTTTGGAGCTGAATGAAGATGGGATACTAGTGTTTAAGCCTTCATTCGGGTTTGCAACAGAACTGGGAACGACTGAAACCTTGAAAGGGCATCGCGAACTGCTCGCTGCGGTAAAGGCTCATATTCATCGTAAACGGTAAATTTAATTCCCGTGTTGACAGTTCGGTAATCCTTCGGTTAAAATACCTTTTGCCTTTGTTCGCCAATTACCGGCGAATCGGAATGCGGAGGCAAGACTTTTCTTTTTCATGAGAATCACCACTTCATACAAAACCAACCGAAACCGGCGACGTTTGCGTGTGATGTAAAGCTTCTTACAAGGAGAGAGTCCTAACCCCGCACAAAAAGGCGGGGATTTTTTTGCTCTTTTACCATAGACGAACTCGGAAAGAATCGGGCCCGAAGTTTACCTGGTTGAACGCTTCATTTGCAATGAAGAGGTAGGCGGTTCGACTCCGCCCGGGTCCACCAAAATACGGACCAGGTTCGACTCCCTGCCTGCGCAGGCAGGCGCCCGGGTCCACCAGTTAACAGGCTCGTGTATCGGAGCTGATACATACATATATATGTATACGGCTTCGCGACAAGAGCGCGAGTTGCTCTTTAACAAATTTGCCAAATGACTTCTGTACAGTGCAGGTGAAACTCCTGTTGTACAGAAATAGTATGTGAGTGCCCCGATCAAATCGGGGTACAGGTAGTTGCCGCGTAAGGGGGAATGTTCCCACTTATCGTGGCCATTTTGTAGAGGGAACAGGAATCAGGCTTCGCCTGATATCTTTTGTTCTCCGCAACGCTACAAGTCGACAATGGATGCCTTGGGCTGTTGTGCCGAAGAAGGACGTAGTTGGCAGCGATATTCG